>NZ_CP011373.1:2163219-2884293 GCF_001430865.1 Nonlabens sp. MIC269
TATGTAAGAATGGAAAGTGTAGTGAATGCGACCTGTTTTTCAACAGTAAATTTTGATATAATTGTTAATCCAGCTCCTTCTATTATTAATGGTAATGATTTGGAATTGTGTGATGATATATCAGGAGATGGTATAGAAGTTTTTGACTTATCTCAAAACGATGCCGTGATATTGAATGGTTTAAATCCTGCTGATTATACTATAACTTATCATGCATCTCAAACCGATGCAGATTCAGCTATTAATCCTTTAAATACCAATTATTCAAATACTTCCACTTCTGAAACGATTTACGCTAGTGTAGTGAATAATACAACAGGCTGTTCAAATACATCAAGTTTCAGCATCACCGTAAATCCAATTCCACAAACGGTTACGGTTTCAGATCTTGAAGTATGTGACGATGATAATGATGGTGTAGGTATGTTTTCTTTAAGCGATCGCACTGCAGAAATAATTAACGGTCAATCGGCAGTAGTAACATTTTATGAGTCACAAGCCGATGCTGTTTCACAAACAAACCCATTGGATGGTAACAGTTACAATAATATTTCTAATCCACAAACCATTCATTATCGATTAGAAAATGCTTCAACCGGTTGTTTTGCTGTGGGTACTTTTGAAATAGAGGCACTTGCAGCGCCTAATGCGTTTGTTGCAACACCACTTGAATCATGTGATGATGGAACTGGAATAGCTACGGTAGATTTAACTACTGCTATCCCAGAGATAACAGGAGGACAAACAAGTGATGTAACCTTCCATGAAACCTCTCAAGACGCCCAGGATGGCATTAACCCATTGAATGCTAATTATGATTTTAGCGGTGATACAACTGTATTCGTTAGGGTTGAAATCCCAGGTTTAGGCTGTGAAGGATTTACCACCTTAGATTTATTGTTTAATGATTTACCAGATCCACAATTACTGCCGCAATATATTTTGTGTAGAGATGAAAACGGAGTTCTTATAAATGGACCTGAATTACTTGATACAGGTCTTAATAATCAAGATTATTCTTTTGAATGGACTCGAAATGGTACAATCATAGCTGGTGCATCTGATTCCTTTTTGAATGCAACAGAAGATGGAGATTATGAAGTGTTAGTGACAGACTTGTTTACTGGCTGTCAACAAACTGAAAATACTAATGTACGTTTTTCGGGAATTCCTCTTTCCTATGATGTTGAGGTTACCACAGACCCTTTTGATTTTTCACATAATATTTTTGTAACTACAGAAGGTCCAGATCAATATTGGTTTAGTTTAGACGGTGGACCTTACCAAAATTCACCATACTTTAATGATGTAAGTCCTGGACCTCACACAATGGCAATTGCAGAACGAACTGGTTGTGGTGAAGTAGTTGTAGAGGTGTTTGTATATGGATATCCTGATTATTTTACTCCTAATGCAGACGGCTATCACGACACTTGGAATATTATTGGAGGTGATAGACTACCAGGAACACAGGTATACATTTTTGATCGTTATGGGAAATTCCTAAAACAAATAGCAACCGATGGTCCTGGTTGGGACGGAACTTTTAATGGAGAGCCTCTACCAAGTTCTGATTATTGGTTTAAAATTGAATATCAATTTGAAGGACAATCCGCAGAGGCTACTGGACACTTTGCTTTAAAAAGATAATCTCTTCATCGTATACATTATTAAAGCCGCATTTTAAATGCGGGCTTTTGCTTACTAGGTTTTAAAACGGCTTGTTATTTATTTGATTACGCTTTCGCGAAAGCGTAATAACTAAACACTACCAAGCACAATAATTAAAAATATTTTAATCCTAGGCATAAAAAAAGCTGCATCTATCGGAAATGCAGCTTTTTTCTTGTTAAGAGTTAACCTTTTATAAATTAAATCCTAAGGTTAATACGATATTAGTTAGACTGTTTTGTACGTTCCCAGAGGTATCTAATCCTCCAGAAGCAAGGTTTTGAGAGAAATCTTGTTCGGAGTAATCATAAGACAAATCTAGAACCGTATTTCCCCATGAATATCCCAAACCTAAACTATAACCTGTAAGATCATCCATAATACTTTTATCCTTGTAAGGCGAATCAATCATTCTATAACCACCACGCAGTGACCAATTTTTAACGCGATATTCTCCACCTATTTTCAAAGTGGTAACTGTGTCTAGATTGTTGGAAATAAATTGGTTGTTTTGAGAAAAAATGAAATCGTTTTCTGGAGAAAACTTCATATTCGTGTAATCTCTTATACCGTAGTCCAGACTTATAAGCCCTTTTTTGCCAAAAACATAACTAGCACTTGCCGTCCAACTTCCTGGAAGCCTTAAATCGTAAGGGGCAAATAAGTTTTCTACTCTAGGAGCAACTATAGCATTAATGTTAGCTCCTGATGCTTCGATCTCCTGAACTAAATTATCTTCAATAGTATACCATGTTGGTGACTCATAAGACAAACCTAGACGAAATTGCTTTGTAACCTTTGCTATCGTACCTAATTGAAAACTTACACCACTACCGTCTGTTCTTAATACATTGTCAAATCTAGTTCTCGAAACATTGCCATTGCTGTTTTCGGTTGCGCGAGTAAACTTTTCATTAAATAAGTAATGAATATTTACATTAAGACCTAAGCTAAATTTATTATCAATTTCTAAAGCTCCGTTGAAAGATGTTTTGTTTTGATACCCATTAGAGTCTTCAAAATATGTCTGATTGTATGGACCATTACCAGTGTTTGATACGTAATCAATATTATTTGGGTCGGTATCATCAATAGCGTTTATTATAAAAGCTTCATATCCTAAGAAGGCTTGTTGTGCGTCAAAACCTACATTTTCCCCAAGGAACCTATAAAGACCGCTTACTGTTTCTCCATTTTGTAACTGTAAATTGTCAAGAGTAATACCGTTAGCGTTATTCAAAAAATATTGAGAGATAGAAGTGTCACTTACGCCATTAAAAAAGAGCCTAGTATCATAATTTCTTAAAGCATCGTAATTGATACCTAGAGAAAATTTAGTAACGCCAGATTCATTGTTGCCTTCAAATACTAGAACACCGCCTACTTGATTGATAGTTATATCAGTACTGCCATCATTTGAAGTGCTTCCAAAGTAATCTGTGTCGGCATCTTGATTAAATACATTTAAACTTAATGAAACGTAATTATTTGCAAATACTGTTGAACCAGCAGGATTTACTCCAATTGCAGATAAATCACCTCCTAATGATCCCATTGCTCCGCTAAGAGCTCTAAATCTAGCTGTTCCATATATATCTTGTGGAGTGTAAGTAAGTCCTTCTTGAACAGATTGAGCGTTTGAAAAAAGCGCACCCAGTGCGAGCGCGCCTATAATTATTGCCTTTTTCATATAATTTAACTTTCTAATTATCCTCTACGACCTCTCGAGCTTGATGAACGTCCACCACCTGAAGATCTACCACTAGATCCTCCACTTCTCATTCCTGAGGATCTTGAAGAGCTACCACTGCTTCTCATACCTGAAGAACGGCTTGTTCTAGAGCTACCAGATCTCATTCCGCTACTACGAGAACTAGAACTTCTTGTTCCTACTCTGGTACTACGAGTAGAGCTTCTTGATGTTCTTGAAATACTACTATTTCGAGAGGTTCTACTACTTCTAGATATCGAACTACTTCTTCTATTTGAGGTGCTTCGGCCAGAATAGTATCTACCATTTGTGGAGTTGCGACTTCCATAAGCGGCTCTACCTCTTGTATTTGAGTTTAGGCTGTAACCTCTTGAAGATCTACCTCTATTGACATAAGCGAAATTATTTTGGTTGTAACCCCAGCCAGAGTTATTGGTATACCAACCATTTCCGTAGCCCCAGCCTGGAAAAAATCCCCAATTATTCCAGCTGAGCCAAGCATAGTTATTCCAACCCCAAACAGGTGACCAATACCCGAATCCACCCCAGGCCCAGTTGTTAAACCTATAGCCAGGAGCACCAAAAATTCCCCACCTTGCTGAACCCCAACCGAATCCTGGGTTGTATCCCCAATTGTTCCAACCCCAACCAGGTGCTAAACCCCATCCGTTATCTATATAATTTATATTAATTTGAGATGGATTTTCTCCCCATGCAGGATTACCGCCACCATAGGTAGCTGTAGCATCTGGGTTTGAAGAATCATAACTGCCTCCAGAATATGATTCCACATCAGTAAATACACTGTCGACTTCAAAGTTATTCCCAAATTGTTCACCTTCTTGTTCAAAAAGTCTTTGATAGTAGCCTGCGCTGTCATCTTGATATGTAGGAGTGTTATCAACTTTTGCCGATTCTGATTCACCATAAATGCCATCATTATAAGAAACATTGTCATAGGTACCACATGAAGACATGATTACACTAAGAGCAATAAGCATGCTCGCAGAAATCCATTTTTTTCTAAAATTGTAATTGATTCTCATAACTTTTGATTTTTTTGATAGCATTTGATAAAAATAAGTAGTTTTGCTATCCTAATAATAAGGATTAACAAACTTCTAATCTAAGCGCAATATTTGTGCCAAAAAATTAATAAATGTCTAAAAACCTAACAAGTAGAGCAGAGGATTACTCCAAATGGTATAATGAACTAGTGGTAAAGGCTGATCTTGCAGAAAACAGTGCTGTAAGAGGATGTATGGTTATCAAACCTTATGGATTTGCTATTTGGGAAAAAATGCAAGCAGAGTTAGATCGTATGTTTAAAGAAACAGGTCATCAAAATGCTTATTTTCCTTTATTTGTTCCTAAAAGCCTGTTTGAAGCGGAAGAAAAAAATGCTGAAGGTTTTGCTAAGGAATGTGCTGTAGTAACTCATTATAGACTTCAAAATGATCCTGAAAATCCAGGAAAATTACGAGTAGATCCTCAAGCTAAATTGGAAGAGGAGTTGGTTGTGCGACCTACCAGTGAGGCGATCATATGGAATACCTATAAAGGATGGATTCAAAGTTATAGGGATCTACCTTTATTAATAAACCAATGGGCCAATGTTGTTAGATGGGAAATGAGAACAAGGCTGTTTTTAAGAACTGCAGAGTTTTTGTGGCAAGAAGGTCATACTGCTCATGAAACTAAAGAAGAAGCGATTCAAGAAGCAGAGTTAATGAATAATGTTTACTCTGATTTCGTTCAAAATTTCATGGCGATTCCAGTGGTTAAAGGTTTGAAAACTGAAAGTGAACGATTTGCCGGCGCCGATGAGACTTATTGTATTGAAGCTCTAATGCAGGATGGTAAAGCTTTACAGGCAGGTACTAGTCACTTTTTAGGTCAAAATTTTGCCAAGGCATTTGATGTTAAGTTTACCTCTAAAGAAGGGAAGCAAGATTATGTATGGGCAACGTCTTGGGGAGTTTCTACTAGATTAATGGGTGCTTTGATTATGACTCACAGTGACGATAAAGGTTTGGTATTACCTCCAAATCTGGCACCAAATCAAGTTGTCATAGTACCTATATATAAAGGAGAAGATCAATTCAAGGAAGTTACAACCGTTGCAGTTGAGATGATGAAAGATCTTAGGTCACTAGGAGTAACTGTTAAATATGACAATCGAGATACCTTAAGACCAGGAGCAAAGTTTGCACAGCATGAATTACAAGGAGTTCCATTAAGAATTGCGATTGGCGCAAGAGACATAGCAAATGGCACGGTAGAACTCGCTAGAAGAGATAACCTGACTAAAGAAGTGGTTCCTTCTGAAGGAATAGCCATGCGTGTGAAAGAATTGCTCAAAGAAATTCAAGAGTCATTGTTTAATAAAGCATTAGATTTTAGAGATAATCACATTACTAAAGTTGAAACATTTGATGAGTTTAAAAACGTTTTAGAAAACAAAACGGGCTTTATAAGTGCTCATTGGGATGGAACGGCAGAGACAGAAGATAAAATTAAAGAACTGACTAAGGCCACGATTAGGTGTATCCCTCTTGATGCTAAGGAAGAACAAGGAACTTGCGTATTCTCTGGGAAACCTAGTACAAGAAGGGTATTGTTTGCTAAGGCTTATTAGGGATCTAATTAATTGAAATTGAGAATAGTAAAAATAATTTGAAAAATTTATTCATTTTTTTTACTTAATAGTTTGGCAAATCGTAAAAAGCTCTTATTTTTGCATCCGCTAAACGAGCAAAACTCAATGGCCCGTTCGTCTATCGGTTAGGACGCCAGGTTTTCATCCTGGAAAGAGGGGTTCGATTCCCCTACGGGCTACAATAAAACAAGTCTTTAAATAGACGATTTTTACAAAGATTATGGCAAATCACAAAAGTGCTTTAAAAAGAATTAGAAGAAACGAGACAGCTAGACTTAGAAATAAGCACCAGCACAAAACAACTCGTAATGCTATCAAAAAATTACGTGAGACTTCTGATAAAGGAGCTGCTGAAAAATTATATGTTGAAGTATCATCTATGATTGATAAATTAGCAAAAAAGAATATTATTCATTCTAATAAAGCAGGTAATTTAAAGTCTAAACTTGCTAAGCACGTTAATGCACTTTAATTAGTAGCTATTTAAAAAAATCAAAAGCTCGCTTTAAGCGAGCTTTTTTATTTATATAGTTTGTCTAAGCTACTGCGATTTAATAAACTTCCAAGTAATGATGTCATTATTAGTCGTAACCGTTAAGAAATATACACCAGTAGCCAAGTTTGAAATGTCAATTTTGGTGAGGTTTTGATTTATTTCTTGATGGTGCAGTAATAGTGTTCCAGATAGACTAGAAATAGTAACCGATTTTTCTACATCACCATTTCCTTCAATAAATATATAGTCTTTGGATGGGTTAGGGTAAAACTCAATTTGAGATTGTTGATTTGAATCTAAGCTAAGGGTACTACTACCATATAGTTGTCCATAAACTTCATATTCTTGATTTACCATCATACTTCCACTTGAAGTATCCTCTGCTTTGTACACAATTAAAAGTGCCGCTTGACCGTTACTAACTATTCTGGGTAAAAATGCACTTCCATCAGCATTAACTGGTGCTGCAGATACACGCAACAATGAATTTCCTGTCACTCCTGTAGTGGTTACAGTTCTCATGAATATTTCTCTTTCGAACCTGTTTGAGAAAAAAGGATTTGCGTTGAAAACGACATAAAATGTATTGTCGTTTGGGTTCCAATCAACATCTGCAGTTGCTGCATCGTGCCTAGTGTCCTGAGCACCTACTTGACTAATTTCAAACTCAGGAACTAGAATATTCATAGAATCATCGTATATAACTCCAAATACATCTATTTCTCCTGCTTGAGAATTATCAGCTTCATAAACAAAGATGTACCGATTGTCTGTCGTGCTGTATGCAGCTCTTACCCATTTATTACCAAAACTGTTGCTGTTTATACTTCCTCTATTACTTAATTGATATTGGTTAACTAGATTACCATTTTCACTAACAGTGGTAACAAAAGCCTCTTCTTGATTATTAATAGGTGATGCAACATAGGTAACAGCATATTCTCTTGCATTAGGATTAAAGATCACATCGGGTATGGATCCGTTGGTTTGTATACCGTTGGCAGAGTTGGTTATAGGAAAACTTGTGCCTATTTGTAAGCCATTTTGATCAAGTCTTTGACCATAAAGTTCCAATGATCCATTAACAGTACTTGTTGCTTGACTTACCATTATATAAGCCATAAAATATTCATTTAACAAGGAGTTATATACAAGAGCTGGTGTACGTGCATCGTTTGAAGAATTCCCACTAGAGCTGGAATTTGTTATTCTATAATCACTCGATATTATTGAACCATTTTGATCTAATACCACACCATAAATTTCACTTTTATTGGCGTTAAGTTGTCCTTGGTAAACCACAAGAAAAGTATTGTTTGAGGAATTAAAAGCTACTCGAGGGAAACGATTCTCCAATGGAGCTTGTCCTAGATTTAAAGATGAAATGAGAATATCATTCCCTAATACATTTCCGTTTAAATCGATAAATCGTCCAATTATTTGACTGTTATTTGCTACAACTCCATTGAAATCTGTATCGGCGCTTTCCCATACCGCAAGGTAAGTGTGGTTGTTAGAATTGTAGGCTATGTCTGGAAAGTCAACACTTGATGTAGTGTTTCCAAATCCTCCAGCATCACTTATTCTAAAGTCATCGGGACCATAGAATTGAGCTTGACAAATGAAGGTGGTAAATAGTAAAATGTAAAATGTTTTCATGAGATTAGTTTACCATTAATGGCATCTCTATGAAATAGGTTAACAAGGGATTATTGTTTTTTTCGCTTTCGCGAAAGCGTGATATAGATAACTATCAATAATAGTATGAAAGGAATCACATACCATAGGTTTTCCAACGGTGAATCTGAATAAATTATAGGATTAGTGTCTCCAGTAAGTATGAAACCAGCCCAATAATAGGGATGTTTAAATTCTTCTTCTACTTGATTAGATACATATTCTTCCTGAGCTAGTCTAAGTGCAACATCTTTGGGTTGACCTTTTTTAAGATGAGAATAGAAGCTCTTCATCATAATCGATGTCTCTCTATCAGGAACACGCCACAAACTAGTTATGGTTGCTCTTGCACCTGCATATTGAAATGCTCGAGAAAGACTCATTGCACCTTCAATAGGATCTATTTTACCATAAGCAGTATTACAGGCGCTTAATGTCACTAAATCTGCATTTAAATGCAATTTGTAAATTTCTTCTAGGTTTAGAAAATCCTCATCGTTTTCACCCTGAAATAATAACCTTGCATCATAATCATTATCTTCGTCAATTACAGCATGCATAGCGAGATGGTGAACATTGTGGTTGGGTGCGTTCTCAATATATTTCTCTTTAGTAGCATCTTCATCAATAAAAAGAGTACCGTCAAATAATTTAGAAATATA
Organism: Nonlabens sp. MIC269; assembly: GCF_001430865.1. Taxonomy (GTDB): domain Bacteria; phylum Bacteroidota; class Bacteroidia; order Flavobacteriales; family Flavobacteriaceae; genus Nonlabens; species Nonlabens tegetincola. Next base: position 2,172,096 of record NZ_CP011373.1, read on the forward strand.
GGTTGCTTCGTCACGTGCAAAGGGTAATGAATAGGAGCCAGATCGTTCAATAACAGCTGCTAGACTGTTGCTTACATTTGTGTAGGATGGTGTAATAATGAGCGAAGATGATGGTCTTTGATCGCCATCAAATTGATGACTTTGAAGTTGCAATGAATAGCTTATATTTTTACCAGCATAATTTGAGACTAAGTAATGGAGCGGTAGGTTTTGAGTAGCGCCATATCGTGTAATTGTGACGTTAGTAAATTGTTTGTTGCCAATATTAATTGTGGGTAGTAACGGCTCTTTATTAGCGATTGACTGGATGGTTCTATTATTTATATTATTAAACTCCTCGTTGTTAAGTAGTCTAATGGTATAAGGATTTTGACTTACAGAATATAAATAAAGGCCATCGTCACCATTATAGTATACATGAGAGGTTTGCTTGCTTGCCAAACTTTTAAGAGATGAAATGGTAATTTGACCTTGCTTGTTAGTAGATAGGTAAGGATAGTTCTCTTCTATGTTTTGATTAACGTTATTAAGATCATTAACCAGTGTTGGATAACTAAATTGACTTATAGAGTCCTTAGATTGTTCTTGAGAGATTTTCTTTATCCTTTTTTCGAGAGAGTATTTTTGCGAAAGCCAACTGAGGAGAACGGAATCGTTTTTTACATTCTTATACAACCTTGACTTTAATTTTATTTCAACGGAATGGTTTTGTTCTAAAGCTATTACCGTTTTAAAAATATCGTCTTCATTTAAGGCATTTAATTGAGATAGTTTATCATCGATTTGAACCAGAGCGTTATTGATTTTGTCAATTTGTATTACATAATTACTATTATTATTTACGATTAAATTCATCTGATTTATTAATCCAGTACTTAATAGAAATAGCTCTTTACTTTTTTGTAGTAATACGTCGTCCTGATTGTTAGTCGCTGTTCTATGAAGAGAATGGGCAAGCTTGATAAACCTTTTTACAGATGATTCGCTTAAAGAGGTTTCTTTAAGTAATTCAGGTTTATTGATAAACGAATCGATATTTAAAATGCCTAAATGTTCATAGTAATCATTTAGACTTCTAATAATTGAATCTTTATTTCTTGATTGTATTTTAACCAAAGTGTTTAGAAAATAGTTATCTCTTATATGGTAACTGTCTTCAAGAGTTTTTGATTTTTCTAAATGCTTATTCAAATAAAATTCAGCACTATCTATTCTTTCGTTTGCAAGATGGTATTCGACAAGGTTTTTATACGCATTAATAGGGTTGATGTAATTATCATATTGAAAATTACTAACTAGTTTAATAGCTTTATGTAATAGAGTTGCTATTTCTTTATCGGATGAGTCAACATGTTTTAAAAGGTATCTTGCCTTGCGCTCGTGGGCTATCCTTTGCCAATGAGCAATAGTAATGTATTCATCAGAAAATTCAGGATATTCATTTCTAGAAGTTTGATAAATACGACTGGATTCATCATAATATTTAAAGAATAGGGAATCAGATTTTACGTTTGTTGCATGCATCATGTACCTGTCCATGAGGATTTGTTTATCTATTGCATCTCTTTCTGCAGGTAGGTTTTCATACATGTGTAGATAAAGTTGAAATTTATCGTAATCACCTAATGCATGATAAGTGTCTGATACGTTATCGATTAAATCTAGAATTTGAAACAGATAATCCTTTCCTTTGTATTTTGGGGTTAAAAGAGGTTCGATTTCTTTGAGGACTTTAATTTTTTCAAATCCGTTATCCATTACTTGTGTACAGGAAAGATGGTTTTGATAAAGAGATAATTTTGCTGTTTCTAAAAATTCAAGATTTTCTGGGGTAGATTCTATTTTGATTAAAGAGTCAATTTTTCTTACGGTGGGCTTTATGTAATCATCAAGCGCAACACTACAGTCACTAGTTCTAAGCAATCCATTTACCAAGTAATCAATTGCTGGTAATTCTATTTTATAATCTTTATTCTCTAAAGAATTATAAATCTTTAAGAACTGCTTTATTTTCAGTACCGCATTTTCTACATCATTTTGGTAATATCTAAATGAGTAATTAAGTTTATAAATTTCATTTAAATAATTTAAGTCTTTAACCTTTACCTTGTCATAATAAAAGGTTGTGCTGTCTAAAAGTGAAATGAGTGATGGATTAATATTATTAACAGCTATACTATCCTGAACTTGTTGATAGAATTTTTTACTCAACGAGTCATTAATTCTATCGGTTTCAATAATACTCTCAACGTGAGTATTTATCTGTTTGTTAAAGCTGCTGTCTTCAGTTTTTTTACAAGCCAATAAGAAAAGCATAAGACTAGATGTCAAAAGGTAAGAGATGATTCTGCTTGTTTGGTTGGTTCTCATAGCCTAAAAAATTAAGGATTTATTCTTTTAAAGTTTGTAATAGAGATTGAGCCTTTTTGTAGTTATAGCTTTGATTATCAATTATTTTATCAAGTACCAAGATTGCTTTTTCTTTCTCACCAATTTTTACGTAAGAAAGGGCTAGGTACCAACCTGATCTTGCGTAGAAGTCATCTTGTAATTTTTGATGTTTTTTATATAGCTCAATTGCAGAAGAATAATCTTCATTTCCCAGCGCGGCATTAGCTTGATAAAACAAATAGAAGCTTTGATTATCTTGATTATATATGCTATCAAATTGTTTATATGCCACTGCATAATTTTTACTTTCATAATTGTAAAAAGCTCGACTCACTTGATCATCTCCTATTGTTTCGCCTCTTTCTATATTTACTATTACATTGCGATAAGGAGTGTAATATTGATTATAAATTTCGTCATTTGAAGGAGAACTATTCCATAACAATATGAAAAGCAAGATGCTAGCCGCCGCAACAAAAGGAATGATTGTTTTTATAGATAATTTTCTAGAAAATTGCTTTTTATCTCTATGTGTACTTTCGAGTTTGTCAAACAAATTTCTCAATTCTGCAGATTTTGATTTAATTAATGCAGCACGCATATCAAGTGCCTCTTGATAGGATTTTTTGAACTCTAGGTCAGTATTAACGAGTTTTTCAAATTTATTTTTCTGATTATCGTTAGCCTTATTATGTATAATTAATTGTATGAGCTGTTCTTTATCCATCTGCTTTGTTTGCTAATTCTTTAAGTTGTTTTAAACACCTGCTTTTTTGTGCTTTGACTGTATTTTCACTACTATAATTCTCGGTTGCTAGTATTTCTTTAATACTCAAACCTTGTAAATAAAATAACTCAAGAATATTTCTGCATCTAGTGCCTATTTTGTTTAATGCGGTATTTAATTTATTTTGATTTTCAGTCAATGGTTGTTCTTCAAAGAACATCATGGGGTTTTCTTGTTTAATGTCATTATCAGTATCAAGGTTAACATAAGTACCTTTAGATTTATAGTATTCCATCATCTTATAATTCCCTATTCCAAATAAATAGGTCTTTAAGCTACTAGTAAGTGTAGTTAATTTACCGGCAGCGACATTTTGATACAGTTGAACAAAACTGTCTTGATATAATTGATCAACATCATGTAGTGGAATACCTCGTTTAAGAGCGTATCCTTTAAAATCTTGCTTGTAATGCAAATAGATTTTTTCATAATAGGATCGATCTCCAGATTTTAGAAGGTAAATGGTCTCTTCTTGTTGATGATTCATTATCCGTTGGTTAGAGGAATTAAAGTTACAAATTTTTAGTTTTTGTTAACCTTTTATTCCTGCTCTTCATTAAGGAGTAAATCAATTAAAAACTCTAATCATGAAAAACCTTTGTACCCTGTTAACGTGCTTATTTATGTTAACAGCCTTTAATGGTCAAGCTCAATTCTTTAAAAAATTAAAGAAGAAAATTGATCAAAAAGTCCAGCAGACTGAAAAGAAAATAGAAAATAAAGTAGATAAAGGAGTAGAAGACCTGTTATTTGGAAACGATAGTGTTAATGATGCTACACCTATAGTGAAGGAAGAATCAGAAATGGTTGAGTTTAAAGACTCAATGTATTATGACAATCAATCTACTTTTAAAACATATTCAAAATTTGATTTTACACCAGGAGAGAATCTTCTCTACTTTGAAGATTTTTCTAATGTGCTTATTGGAGATTTTCCCACTAGCTGGCATACAAACGCAGGAACTGAAGTAGTAAAGCTCGAGGAATTCAATGAAAAATGGCTAAAAATTGGGGCAGGATCAAGGACTATCGTTATAAGTGAGATCGCCAATAATTTACAATCCGATTTTACACTGGAATTTGACTTTGTTTATGATTTTAAAATGGACGAATATGCATTTAAGCGACACTTTGATGTCATACTTAGTGATCTTGAAGATCCATATAGTTATTTGTCAAAACCTTATAAAGGTAATTTTTACACCTATTTGCGTATAGGCGCAGGTTCTGGCGGTGGTGGTAAAGGAGCGATACTATATAAAAAAACAACAAGTAGATCTACAGACGCATCTACAAAACAACCTCATGCGGTATTATCAAATAAAACTGCACAACCTTATCAAAAGCATCACGTTTCAATTGTAAAAAAGGATACTCGTATAAAAATGTATATCAATAGTGAAAAAGTAATTGATATGACCCAAGCGGTGCAACCGGATGTGCTGTATCATACAATCCGATTTGCTAGTAATGTTTCACCGGCAAATCAACATTTTTATATCAGTAACATTAAATATGCTGGACAGGTTGAAATTCCTACAAGTTTGTTTCATACCGACTCTTATCAAGCTCATGGAATAACATTCCAGTCAGGAAGCGCAAGCTTAAACCCAGAATCCTACGCTACTATAAAGGCAATTGCTCGAGAGATTGAGAATAATCCTGAGAATTCATATCAAATTATAGGTCACACTGACAGTGATGGGCAATATGATGATAACATCACGCTTTCGCGAAAGCGTGCAGAATCAGTTTATAATGTCCTCATTAATGATTTTAATATTACGCCAGATATCTTGTCAATAGATGGAGTTGGTGATGCGCAACCACTTACAAATGAAACAACAGCGACGGCCAAAGCAATAAATCGTCGCGTAGAAATAAGAAAAATTTAATCAATCAATCATGAAAAAAACAATAATAACGGCAGCCGTATTTATGGTTGTCACAGCCCTAGCTATGGCTGGAAATGAAGTAATTAATGCTAAAATTAAGGATGGAGTTTACACATCAGATCATGGAGATATTCACATTTTAAACTCAAGATCAAATAAGAAAACGGTAGGCCTTTACAAAGGAGTAGGTCATCTGTTACTATCCAATTTTACCATTTCAGGTCGAGGAAGAGTCTACACTGGTAGCTTTTCAAATGGTAAAAAAATAGGACAAGTTTCTTTCACTCCACAATCTAATCAAGCTTGGAAAGGAGATTGGAAATGGAAAACAACCACGGGAAGAAATAAATGGGATGGTAAATGGGATGGAACTTTTAAAACTAGTTCAAAACTCAAAGGATTACACATGTGGAACACCTTTAAAACAGATTTTGGCACACTAGACCTCATTCATAATCCAGAAGGTAAAGTTGCTGGTTTCTTATATAAGGATGGTCAGGAGTACTTTGTTCACGGTGGTTTTAGTGGTGGATCTCAAATGAAGTTCTACGCCTATATTTCAAATTCAGAAGACATAATAAAGACCAGCGGTCCTTTTGATATCATAATGGATTGGGATTATGGCCTTTATGGAACTATCACTTCTAAAGGCAGGCAGCATACCAATATACGAGGAAGTGAGAACGGTCAGACTGTAAATATTACACTACAAACCATTAAGAATTATAAAAATCGCGGTTTAATGCATGGTGAGGAAAGGGGTAAGGTCACAGTAAGCGCCTCTTTATTTGATGAAAAAGGAAGGCATTGGACCCACACATTATATAAAGATCAATCTAATATTACCTATAAAGAAAATAAAGAAAAGCAGGTTGATAAAGAATATAGCAATCTTGTTAATTACTATAATGGTGGTAAAGGATATTACAAAAATCCAATTCTCAATTTAAACTTCACGCATAAAAGATTACGTAGCATTAGTAATGCTTCAGATCGTTTAGTGGCTCATTCAATACCTATGAAGGATATATTGGATTATTTGACCTACAAAAGAAATTCTAATAGCTTTCAAAACGCTTCCGATGGTCGTAAGAAGATCTCAAATTCTGATCACACTTTTTGGCTTTCAGAATCTAACGGTAAACGCAAGGTACGCGGTTATGCCTTTATTAAATACGGCAATAATGATAAATGGGCGTACTTCTATACAATTCAACTTAATTAAATCAATATGAAAACTTCAAGATTAATTGCAATTGCGATATTACTTTTTGGAATCGCTTTCGCGAAAGCAGAATCAGATACAACATCAAACATGGAACCTACTACGGTTCTCAATTGGACAGGAACCTATGAGACTAATTTTGGTCAAATTATCCTTTTGCAAAGAGGTAATTATGTGGTAGGCACATATAGTGATCGAGGAACTATAAGGTCTATCAGAAAAAGCGGAAGAAAGCTAAACGTTGTTTTTGATAACAATGGAACCTTAGGTTACGCATACTTAGAAAAAACTGTGTTAGGTTTTAAAGGCACTTGGAAATGGAGTACAGGTGTAGTACAAGGAGATTGGAACGGGAAAAAAGTAAGCGATGCGCAACAAAATTACCATAAAGGAAAGTGGAACACTAAATTCGGTACCCTAGACTTTATTGATAGTAAGTCTGGATTTATGGTCGCTCATTATGGAGATAAGGGAGGAATGATTTGGGGTAAGAAAAATCCATCGACCCGAATTTTTAAGGGTCAGTTTAAAAATAAAGAATCAGGTAAAATCAGGCCATGTTCCTTCATTTTTTCTAACAGTTCATTCAAAGGTAAATACGATAATTTGGAATATGGAAGTTGGAATGGTAACCGTATACAATTACCAAATTCTGATGTAAGAACAGGAACAAATCTAGGAAAGGAGTATAAGATTAAAATTACCCTAAATGGTTTTAAATGTTGGAATTCAGACAATTTAAGAAAACGAGAACGTGGTTTTTTAGGTTTTAGAAATCAATTAAAGATGGGAAGTAACCTACAAGATTATGAAAAAAGAGAGAATACAGGAAGGGATTCTTGGATCTTAAAAAGTATTCACTGGCGTCAATGGTACAGTAGTAATGATATCAATAACTATCCAGAAGGACAATTATTTAATACAAGCGGTTACTTTGTTTACAACGTTTATGAAAAACAATTACCCAAAATATCTATGGCAAATGAGTTTGTATTTATAGAAAGTCTTAGAGCTCTCAAACGCAGTGATTTTAGATCAAAAAGAAATATTGATATGAAAGCGGTTATTGATTTGTTAACAGGTAAAACTAGTGAAAGCAATTATGCTCGTGGTAGTAATGGTAGATTCAGAATTCCAGATAGTCCTGATCACTTTAAAATTGAAGTGAAAAATGGTAAGCGTATATTAAATGTTTATGGTGATATAAAAGAGCCCAAGAAGAAGAAAATTCATTTTGGATACTATTACACTATTGAGCTTATATAAAAAGAAAAATCCCGCAAGTGCGGGATTTTTCTTTTTATTCTTTATTAGCGTTTAAATTATCTCTAGGTTGCGTGTATTCTTTCTTGTCCTTAACCTGATGATTAATTTTTTTGCCATGCGTTTCTTCTAGATTAATGGCTTGTTCTTTTTTGCTCGTTTTTTCCGGCGTTTTTCCTTCTGTATTCATAATCTTTTCTTTTAAAGATAAAGAAGTTTATGAAGTAATAAGAGTATAACAACTGGTTTAACAAAGGATTACATCTTGTTTAATTATTTGTTAGCTTTTTTTGCATCTAATAATTGTCTATTAAGCCTTTGCTCTTTTTCAAGTGCATTTCTGCGGTAATTCTCATATTCTTCTTCGATTTGAGCCAATTGTTCTTGAGCAGTGGATGTTAAAGTGTTGCTGTTTTTGAATTTATAGATAAAGCTTATCAGTAATAAGGTTAAAATCCCAATTATTGACCATAGAATAATATTATACATACTTTTCTCTAGTTGAATACCTAGCAATTCCATACTATCTTGTCCTTTTTCCAGGGCGGCAATGTCAATTTTACTAGCTTCCATTTGGTCGTTCAATTCTTGTATCTGGATTACTTGATCTTCGATACGCTTATTTAAGTTATTAATTTCAATATCTTGTTCTTCGACAGTTGTTGTGACTTCTTTTTTAAGCTTGTTAATCTTATCAATTTCAATGACTCTATATTCTTGATATCTGTTAGAGGATTCTATAACTTCATTGAACTTATTATTCAATTTTTCATGGGTAGCGATGGAATCCTGTGCTAGGATGGATGTGTGTGTAATAATCAGTATTAGTAAAAAGAAATAGAATTTCATATTTAGGGATACTTAAAAGTTTTGTTTTAAAGATTTTGCAAAAATACGCAGTATTACAACGAACTATTTTTAATATTATTCTAAATAAAAAAGACGCCTAATTAGGCGTCTTTAATTATTGGTTTGTTGTTGTATCTTTTAGTTGTCTGGGTTTCCATTACCACAGTCAGACATACAGTGTGTGTTAGTACGAATGTTGAACTGATCTTGAACTTCAGCACCGTCTACCCATATTCCGTGAGTTTGATCTATACAACCGTGCTCATTTACACTGTAGATTACAGCGTAAACTGATGTACAGTAACAATCTCCGAAATGGTTATTGTTGAATCTATACTTTACACTTTCTGTATAAGCTCTAAAACAGTTACGGATTCCATAGAAACATGGGTTGATTAAGTTGTTACTGTCTCTAGGTAAGGCATCACAAGTAGAATCTACATTCATATAGATTGAGTGTAAGTACCATCCATCGTTCAATTCTAATTCAAGATATGTTTTATTAGAGTCCATATTTACAGTGAATTCACCGTATCTTTTTGAGTTAGAAACTTTAAGAGCTTCTCCTACAAAACAAGCTCCAGAGTTAGAACCACCAATGATTCCAAATTTCCCTTCTTCCACTTGTGTAGTCATCGCTTCATAAGGAACAGGAGAAACTGATTGTTCAGGATTAATATGTTGTGAGATTAAATTGTCTGCAAGAGCAATATTCTCAACATGATCTATAAATTCTTGCTCGCTTAATTTTGCAATTTCTATTTGATCATTTTGACCTTCTAGAGCGTTTGCATCTTCTACTTGTGAACAAGAAGCAGCTAGTAAAACGATAGCAAATAAATAGTATAATTTTTTCATCACGATTGTAATTTGTGGCCCAAAAGTACAATTACAAAATACTTAACAAGTCTTAATTTATGATTTTTCGATTAGGACTCTTTTATAAACGTTAAACTGAATGTTTTGATAAAAAGGTGATTTTTTTATTCTTTAAAAGTTCCTATTTATCAGGGAAATGACGCTTTTGAAGTGTGTTTTTTTAAAATATTTCACATTTGATTAAATGTGGGTGTTAGCCAATCGACCAAAGTGATTAAATCAAGATGAAGTGCAAAAATAAAGCCTCAATGTGAATTGAGGCTTTATCTAATAGGGAAGAATGTTTAATCATTCATACTTATCAGAAACTCTTCATTGTTTCTTGTCTGTTTAATTCGTTGTGATATAAACTCCATAGCCTCAACCGGATTCATATCAGCTAGGTATTTTCTCATAATCCACATACGTTGTGATACGCTTTCATTAAGAAGTAAGTCGTCTCTACGTGTAGACGATGAGGTTAAATCAATGGCAGGGAATATTCTACGATTGGAAATATTTCTATCTAATTGTAGTTCCATGTTACCGGTTCCTTTAAATTCTTCAAAGATTACCTCGTCCATTTTTGAACCAGTTTCTGTCAATGCCGTTGCTATGATAGATAATGATCCACCACCTTCTATATTACGAGCAGCTCCAAAGAATCTTTTAGGTTTGTGTAAAGCATTAGCGTCCACACCACCAGAAAGCACTTTACCGCTGGCAGGTTGAACAGTGTTGTAAGCTCGTGCCAGCCTGGTAATTGAATCTAATAGGATAACAACATCATGACCGCATTCAACCATTCTTTTTGCTTTTTCTAGAACAATGTTAGCTACCCTTACATGATCATGCGCCTCTTTATCAAAAGTTGAAGCAATTACTTCACCGCTTACATTGCGTTGCATGTCTGTTACTTCCTCAGGACGTTCGTCTATAAGTAATATAAGTTGATATACTTCAGGATGATTGGCTGCTATAGCGTTTGCTATATCTTTAAGTAGCATTGTTTTACCCGTTTTAGGTTGCGCCACAATCATACCACGTTGCCCTTTTCCTATAGGGGCAAATAGATCCATTACTCTAGTTGAAATACTGGATTGTCTCTCGGCTATATTGAATTTCTCATCTGGAAATAATGGAGTGAGGTGTTCAAAAGATACTCTATCTCTAACAACCTTTGGATCTAATCCATTGATTTGAGAAATTTTAATTAAAGGAAAGTATTTTTCACCTTCTTTAGGTGGTCGTACCATACCCAATACTGTGTCACCTGTTTTTAATCCAAATAATCTTATCTGTGATTGAGAAACATAAATATCATCTGGGCTAGATAAGTAGTTGTAATCACTGCTTCTTAAAAATCCATAACCATCAGGCATCATGTCAAGAACACCTTCACTCTCGATGATTCCATCAAATTCAAAATCTGGGTCACGATAGCGATTACGGTTGTCTTTATTTCCTTTAGGAACATTGTTACCGCTATTGTTGTTTCGGTTATTGTTCTTATTGCGATTGTTGTTCTTATTTCTAGTGTCATTATCGTTACGATTTTCATTACGATTATCGTTACGATTGTCATTAGACTTTTTGTTATTCTTATTAGAATCGTTGGTTTTTGTTTCTTCTGTGTTATTCTCTTTTTTAGAAGGCTGACTTTTATTAGAAGAAGTGTTAGATTCCTTATCCTTTTCTGCTGACTTTGGATTATTGTTTTTTCTTGGTCTACGTTCTTTCTTTTGTTCGTTATTTTTAGTAGGCGCAGTCCTTGACTCCTTTTTTGAATCTGGTTTAGACTCCTTTTTAGGTGAATCTTCACTTTTGTTGTCTAGGTCTAGGTTTTCTAGAGCTTTTGGGTTTTCTGCTTGAACATCTAGAATTTTGTAAACTAAATCCAACTTGCGCAGGGATCTATACTTAGGTACGTTTAAATCCTTGGCAATTTCCTGTAATTCAGGTAATTTCTTTGATTTTAAATCAGCTATTTGAAACATTATTTGTTAAATGATAAGATTATAAGGGAACTAAATCAATTTTATCAGAAAAAATTGACGCGTCTAGGTGGTCTAGAAAACAGTAGTTTAACACCTAATACACTGCAAGTATACTTAAAAAAATGATATTAACTACTGTTTTTAATGGCTAAGTTTTATTTTTGCTCAATAGAAAATATGTAATGATACAACGTATACAATCTATTTACTTAATACTGGCAGCACTAGTTTCTGGTGTATTAGTTTGGGTAGTAGATGCTTATCTTAATGGCGATAGTAATGAATTTCTAGGTGTAGATGATTCAGTTTACTTTGGTACTTTTATGGTAAGTGCTGTTTTATCTATATTTGCAATCTTCCTATTTAAAAATAGGCAGTTACAATTTGTTATCAATAGACTCAATATACTGATTAATCTTATTTTGCTAGGAGTTTTTGTATATCGAGCCCTAACTTGGTCTGGAGGAACGGCGGTTTCTGAGAAAGGCCTTGGGATGTTCCTTCCTGTATTATCTATCGTTTTACTTGCCTTGGCAAACAAGGCCATACGGAAGGATGAACAACTCGTAAAATCAGCGGACCGATTACGATAACGATTTTATCTTAGTGATATTAGTGAAAAAACCTGCGAGGCGCCACCTTGCAGGTTTTTTGTTTTAAAACAATTTAAAGCTCGCTTTCGCGAAAGCGTAATAGAAAAATCACGATTCATCTAGAACGATTTACCTGTCCTTCTCAATAACCTCAAGATTACTAATCTTACCAGCATTAATTTCAAATCGCAACATTGTTCGTTTTTTATGAAATCCATGAATACCTACGGCGCCAGGATTCATGTGCAGGCAATTGATCTTTTTGTCCATCATAACTTTAAGAATATGACTGTGACCACAGATAAAAATATCTGGTGGATTATGGTATATCTGCTCTTTTACTCGCATATTGTAACGGCCTGGATATCCACCTATATGAGTAATCCATACGTCCATACCACCGCATTTAAACCGTAAGTGTTCTGGAAATTGTAATCGCGCTTTGTCATCGTCAATATTACCATACACAGCCTTAAATGGTTTTATTTGGGACAACTGATCGGTCACCTTTAAATCACCAATGTCTCCTGCGTGCCATATTTCATCTGCCTCGAGCGCATATTTTAGTATGAAATCATCAATATGGCTGTGTGTGTCAGAAAGTAATAGGATTTTCATGAAATTAACTTTATCACAAAAGTAAGGAGTAAAGCAGTCAATAGTTACCTGTTTTCCTCAAACAGCCGCTTATCTTTGCAGTATGAAATCGAATCGATTTTTTATAGAATTTGCCTATAATGGAACAAATTATCACGGCTGGCAACGACAGCCAGATGCTATTACCGTTCAAGAAAAACTGGAAGAAGGTATGCAGCTGCTGTTGCGTGAGTCTATATCACTTGTAGGAGCTGGTAGAACTGATGCTGGTGTTCATGCAAAACAAATGTTTGCGCATTTTGAACTAGATGATCCTAACAAATTGGATAATATCGTTTATAAACTAAATAGATGGTTGCCAGATGATATATCGGTCTTTACCGTTGTTAATGTGAATGAAACAGCTCATGCAAGATTTGATGCTACTGCGCGCAGTTATGAGTATCATTTTCACTTAAGACCAGATCCTTTTTTCAATCACAACTCACACATTTTATATAGATTGCCTGATTTTAATAAAATGAATCAAGCAGCTCAATTGTTACTAAAGTATAACGATTTTGAATGCTTCTCTAGGTCAAACAGTGACGTACACACGTATTTGTGTGATTTAATGAATGTATCATTTGAGCATCAAAAATACCATGTCATTTTTCATATTAAAGCTAACCGATTTTTGAGAAATATGGTAAGAGCTATTGTAGGAACCTTATTGGAAATAGGATATGATAAAATGTCGGTTGATCATTTGCACGAGGTTCTTAAATCCAAAAACAGATCCATGGCAGGTCCTAGTGCACCAGCCCAAGGACTTTACTTGAGCAGGGTTCATTATCCGGATCATATTTTCAAAATAGAAGATTAAATTGTGATATCGTTAAAATCGATAGAATAATCAGCGCTTAAAAGGGTTATTGTCTTACTTTTAAAAAATAAAATTTGAAGCTTTAAAGAAGCTAAAATCATATGGCAGATAAAACAACAGGAAATGCATTTAGCCTGCGTTTATTTAAACGCATCCTAGCCTATACTAAACCTTATCGTTTTACGTATTACTTTGTAGCCTTGAGCGCAATTTTACTTGCAGCAGTTTCAATCGCTATGCCTTATTTGTTCAAGGTGGCTATCGACGAGCACATAGTTCCAAAAGAGTATGAAGGTTTTACCACTGTGCTCGCAATGATGATAGGTGCTTTAATGATAGAGGTGCTGTTGCAGCTCAGTTTTATTTTTTATGCAAACTGGTTGGGCCAGCAGGTTATTAGAGATTTACGCTTGAAGCTTTTTGACCACATGATGGGTTTCAAAATGAAATATTTTGATACTAGTGCAGTTGGAAAATTGGTAACACGTGCAGTAAGTGATATTGAAACCATTGCAAGTATATTTTCACAAGGTTTATTTGTGATGATATCCGATCTACTTAAGATGGTTGTGGTTTTAGGTTTTATGTTTTTTTATAGTTGGCGATTAACCCTAGTAGCATTAATAGTAATGCCTTTTATTTTGTATGCCACACGAGTATTTCAAAAAGCGATGAAAAAGGCATTTGAAGAGGTGCGTACTCAGGTTAGTAATCTTAACAGTTTTGTTCAAGAAAGGGTGACCGGTATGAAAATTGTTCAAATCTTCAATCGCGAAAAAATAGAATACGAACGTTTTAAGGAAATCAATAACAAGCATCGCAACGCATGGGTGCGCACCGTATGGTACAACTCCATCTTTTTCCCAATTGCCGAAATGGCCTCAAGTATTACCATTGCTCTTATCGTTTACATAGGATTTGTGGTTAATTTGGACCGAGGTTCTCTTTTAGTGGAGATAGGTACCATTGTCATGTTCATAGATTTATCTCAAAAACTATTTAGACCTTTGAGGCAGATAGCCGATAAATTCAATACCTTACAAATGGGAATGGTAGCAGCAAATCGTGTGTTTACCATAATTGATACCGATTCTAAGATTGAAGACGAAGGTACCATGCTGGCAGAAAACCTTAAAGGTGCTATTGAATTTGAGAATGTGAATTTCGGTTATGTAGAAAATGAACCAGTTATAAAGAATCTGTCATTCACAGTTAATCCAGGCGAGACAGTAGCTATAGTAGGAGCGACAGGTGCTGGTAAATCCACAATCATTAATTTGTTATCGAGATTTTATGAAATTAACAGTGGTGTGATTAAGATTGATTCCGCTTCCGCGAAAGCGTACCAACTACACTCATTGCGGTCACAAATTGCAGTTGTTTTACAAGACGTTTTTCTCTTTGCTGATACTATTTTTAACAATATTACACTGCAAGATCCATCCATCACCGAAGAAGACGTAATTGAAGCTGCTAAAAAAATTGGAGTTCACGACTTTATTATGTCTTTGCCTAATGGTTATCAGTACAATGTAAAGGAGCGTGGCGTTATGTTAAGTTCTGGTCAACGTCAATTAATCGCCTTTTTGAGAGCCTACGTGAGTAAGCCTAGTATTTTAGTTTTAGACGAAGCTACAAGTTCTGTTGATGCTTATAGTGAACAATTAATTCAAGACGCCACAGACATCATTACCAAAGGACGTACGTCCATAGTTATTGCGCACCGATTAGCTACTATTAAAAAAGCAGATAAAATAATTGTAATGGATGCTGGTGAAATAGTCGAGATAGGTTCACATAAAGAATTGCTGCAAAAAGAAAATGGCTATTACCGCAATTTATATGAGGTTCAATTTTTACAGCAAGAAGTAGCCTAAATCAGGAGTTTAAATACAATCATTCCTATAATCATCGCTAGAACAACAAGTATAATAAGACCTATATAAGAAACTATAGCTACTACAAAGAATAGTAAACTTCTCATTACGGTTTGGGCCAGATCTAGTTTAAATAATTGTTGGTACACATAAACGTTGTACAAAAAAAGCGTGAGCAATGTAAATATTGTGTATACTCCATAATAATCTGGTGCAAGTACTAAAATAGCTATAGCAATAGGTGTAGTAGCGATGGCATATTGACTATAGGAATACATTTGAATGACCAGCTGTTCGGTATAATTGTAATTCTTCTTTCCCCAAAATGTTATTCTACCCCAAAGAGCATATATAGGTATCGATAACAAGACTATTATAGACATGTAGTTTTGAGTAAACTCAGTTGATTGAGAAAAAGCATTTGCCTGAGTTATAGCGTCTTTTTCAGGAATGCCCATTCTTTTGTACATATCAATTAAATCGCTCGTATTTAAAAATTCTATTTCGGTATGTTTCATTACAAATACCGTAATTCCAGTGAAAAACAAGCTTATAAATAAATACCTGATAGCGTCTACATAATTCATGCGACGTCCCTTAATGTATCCATTGATGACATCACGAGGTTTGGTAAACATATCTAAAAAAGTTCTCACAAATTTTGTGTCTATCCCTAAATACATATCGCCAAAATCAGCTGCTACATTGCGCATCGTAATTCTGTTTTCAATCCATTTTGAACCACAATTAGAGCAATAGTTGTGCTTCTCGTAGAAGATGTGGTTACAATTTTTACAAACTCGTTCCATTAATTTGTTTTAAATGCTTTTAAGTATTCTGGATTGATCAAATAGATGCCGCCTAGAACAAAAACCGCTGTAATAATGATAAATATTATTTGAAGTGTACTAAAGATGATACTCGATATAATGGCTTTGAGTACTGTTTGTCCTAAACTTAATTTGAAAATTCTTTTGTAATACCAGCCTATTTGAATGACGCTAATAAGAGATATTGGGATGGATGTTGCTCCATAGCTAATATCAAGTACAATCATTAAAGGTGTAAAAATTACAGTAACCATATTGAGTAGCCCAAAAGCATATACAAATAATATAAGATGTTCTACAAAATTATACTTACGTATATCAAAAAATACAAGCCAGCCAGTAAACGCGTACAAGGGCAAGAATAAAGAAGTTAATGCACCCAAATAGTCATAGAAATAGTTGAATAACTCGAGTTTGTTCGTTTCACTTATATCGACTAGGTTTAATAATTCTGGGAAAAAGTTCTTAAGAATAAACATTTGAAGACCGATGAGTGTCAGGCTTATTAAGTACCAATTAATGGGATTTACAAATTTCTTACGTTGACCTTTTATGTAGTTGTCAATTACAATTTCTGGTTGAAGTATAAGAGCCTTGAAAGTTGATATTAATACATTGTCAGTACCCAGGTATCGATCAAAAAATTCTCTGGTAATCGTATTGATGGTAAGCCGTTTTGTAATCCATTTTGAGCCACATTTTGGACAGTAGTCATGTCCATGATATAGCATTTGATTGCAATTTCTACAGCTGCGTTCCATAAATTAGGATAATAAAGTCTTCATTTTTTCGGCGAGTTTATTCTCGTCTTGAAATGTTTCTAATTCCTCTTCATGAGCTAGAGATACTTGGCCTGTTTCTTCACTTACAATAACCGCTATAGCATTTGTCCTTTCAGTAATTCCTAGAGCTGCTCTATGTCTAAGGCCAAATCTACTAGGTATTTGTTTACTATTGCTTACCGGTAAGATGGCTCTAGTGGCAGTGATTTTATTATCCTCTACAATCACGGCGCCATCATGTAAGGGACTGTTTTTATAAAAGATACTACGTAGTATCGGAGCATTGACAAGAATGTCCATATTGTCTCCTGTGTTTTTTGCAAAATCCATAGAAACGTCCCGTTTAATAGCGATAAGCGCGCCTGTTTTAGTTTTACTTAATGTAAAACAGGCGCTTACAATTTCATCTACAACATGATGTTGTGCTGTTGAATCTTCTCTAAAAAACTTCAATTGGCGTAGCAACTTTTTTCTGCTAGTGAAGTTTGTTGTTCCTATCATCAATAAGAAACGCCTTATTTCTTGTTGAAAAACTACAACTAGAGCAATAAAACCAGCACCTACAAAGGCACCTAGTGTTAACCCTAAAAGCTTCATTTCAAGAGTAACCGTGATTTGATAAATCACCAAAAAGATAATGATCCCGATGAAAATATTGATTGCAGCAGTTCCTTTAACTAACCGGTATATGTAGTAAACCAAAAAGGCAAATAATACAATATCAATTAAATCTACAATTCTAAAATCAGGTAGGCCCATAAGTTGTAAAAATAGAAATTAATTTTCTTGCAGTTTTTCAAATAGTTTAATGCATTCCATGGCAGGCGCAACATCATGTACTCTCAAAATTTTAGCACCTTGTTGTAAACAAATCATGTGTAGGGCAGTAGTTCCATTTAACGCTTTGTCCGAGGTTGTATCCAATGTTTTATAAATCATTGACTTTCTTGAAACTCCTGCTAGAATAGGAACTTGGTGCGCTTGCAATAAACTCATGTTTTTAAGCAAAGTGAAATTTTGCTCTCTAGTTTTAGCAAAACCAAATCCAGCGTCAATTACAATATCATTAATTCCTAGTGCGCGTGCTGCAGCGATTCTATCAGAAAAATAATAATTTATCTCATGAATGAGGTCATCATATTCAGTAAGAGTTTTCATAGTTTGTGGTGTGCCGCGCATGTGCATCATAATATAAGGTACTTGTGCTTCTGCTACCACGGGTAGTATCGATTGGTCAATAAGTCCTGCGCTTATATCATTGACTAGGTTTGCGCCGTGTTGTAGGGCCTTTTTAATCACGCTTCCGCGAAAGCTGTCACAACTCAACCCTTTGATGTTAAAGCGTTTTGCTACAAGTTCGATGACAGGAACAACTCTTTTAATCTCTTCTTGCTCACTAATATCAGTCCCATCAGGTCTAGAGCTGTAACCACCGATATCAATGAAAGTGGCTCCTTCATCGAGCATGCGTTCCACTTGGGTGAGTACATCTTTATCAGACTTGAGCTTACCACCATCATAAAACGAGTCTGGAGTAACGTTTACAATACCCATGGTATGAGCTTTTGAAAGATTGATTAGTGTGCCAGCACAATTGATAGTCGACATGAAATAGGGTTATGTGAAAAATTGAAACTAAATTTACACCAAATTTAAACCTTTATGTCAGATACAAGTAAGCAATACGATGCCGTTATCGCACAATGTCGCGAGTTGTTTTCTAATAAAATGAAAGATTATGGAGCTGCATGGCGCATTCTCAGGCTTCCATCGCTTACTGATCAAATTTTTATCAAAGCGCAACGTATAAGAGGTTTACAAACATTAACCGAATCAAAAATTGACGAAGGTCAAGAAAGTGAGTTTATTGGAATTATCAATTATTCATTAATGGCGCTCGTACAATTAGACAAAGGTGTAGTGGATCAACCAGACTTAAATCTGGAACAGGCACTAGAGCTTTACGACCATCATGCTTCAATTACTAAACAATTAATGATGGACAAAAATCACGATTATGGTGAGGCATGGCGTGATATGAGAGTAAGCTCGCTTACCGACCTTATACTGCAAAAACTGTTACGAGTAAAGCAAATTGAGGATAATAAAGGTAAAACCCTTGTTTCTGAAGGTTTGGATGCTAATTATCAAGATATGATCAATTATTCTGTGTTTGCTATGATACATTTAGGAGACTCATAATACATGAATTTCTCATCAAAAATATTAGAAGAGGCTGTTAACCAAGTGTCTCAATTACCAGGAATAGGTAAGAGAACAGCATTGCGTTTAGTCCTGCACTTAATGCGACAGCCAGAACAACAGACCGATGCGCTCGCTCAATCCTTATTGAGTATGCGCAACGACCTCAAATTTTGTAAAAAGTGTCACAATGTAAGTGACAACGACCTTTGTGAAATTTGTATTAGTCATAATCGTGATCAAAACTTAGTTTGCGTGGTAGAAGATATACGCGACGTAATGGCCATAGAAAATACTAGTCAGTATAAAGGTTTATATCATGTTTTAGGTGGAAAAATAAGTCCCATGGATGGTGTAGGACCACAAGATCTTAATATTCCTAGCTTGATTAACCGTATAAAGGAAGAAGGAATACAGGAGCTTATTTTTGCGCTTAGTCCTACTATTGAAGGAGATACTACTAATTTTTATATCTACAAACAACTGTCAGATCTAGATGTGAATACATCAACCATCGCACGTGGTATCGCAGTAGGAGACGAGTTAGAATTTGCCGATGAGGTTACCCTAGGTCGCAGTATATTGCATCGAGTGCCCTATGAAAACTCTATGAAAAGCTAGATGGAGTTAAGTGTAGTAATTCTCAATTATAATGCAGCACCGTTCTTACGCTTATGTTTGGATAGTGTCATAAGAGCTACACAAAAAATTACTAGTGAGATTATAGTTGCTGATAACTGTTCTACTGACGATAGTGTTCAACTGGTTAGAGAAAAATATCCGCAGGTAACCTTATTACCTTTTGGTTCAAACTATGGTTTTTCCAAAGGAAATAATCTAGCCGTTAAACAAGCTCGTGGTACTTACTTATGTATTCTCAATCCCGACACCATAGTTGGTGAAAATGTGTTTTTAAATTGTCTCGCTTTTGCGAAAGCGAACTCAAATTTAGGATTTGTAGGGACCCAACTCATTGATGGATCAGGCACCTTTTTACCAGAAAGCAAAAGGCATTTACCTACTCCAAAAGTAGCAAGAGCAAAATTTTTAGGTCACGACGACAAGTATTATTTTAATGAAATTGATAAAGATTCAAGAGGTCCTGTTGAGATCCTGGTAGGAGCCTTTATGTTTTGTAGGAAGAAAGTTTACCAAGATTTAGGAGGATTTGATGAACGATATTTTATGTATGGCGAGGATATAGATCTGTCATACACCGCATTAACCAATAATTTGCAAAATTATTATCTAGGTGACGCTCTCGTTGTTCATTTTAAAGGTGAGAGTACTGTAAAGGATAAAAAATACCTAAAGCGTTTTTACGGCGCGATGGAATTGTTTTACGACAAATATTTCAAACGCAATTTATTTGAAAAGCTGGTTGTTAAAATAGCAGTAAAAATTTTATCCATTAAGCCTATAAAAAATACTCAGCATAATCCAAAAATTAAGAGTAAGATTCTGGTGACAAATCAGGTTAATAAAGGGTTGTCTAGTTTTGATGAGGTGTGTTCTATGGATACATTGCCTGCGACTTCTTGTAGCAATACTGCGTTATATTGGGACATTAATTCCTTGTTGATAGAAGATGTCCTTCACTATATGAAAGATAACCCTAGGTCATTCTTGTATAGATTTTTAAGTTTGGATAGGAGTACAGCGGTAGGAAGTGACGACAAAAACAGTCAAGGAAAAATAGAAATATTTTAAAATTAATCTTGATTTATTGAGAATATCGTAATTGATACTTATCGAATTCTTAATTTGTTGTGAATACACTAAACGCTCTATTTAATTGCTTACTTTTGTAAACTAATTGAAAACGTTATAGTAGCTGTAAAATCATGGCAACATTTGAATTAAAATTACCTAAAATGGGAGAATCGGTAGCAGAAGCTACCATAACCACATGGCTTAAAAATGTAGGTGACACCATAGAAATGGATGAACCTGTACTAGAAATAGCTACCGACAAGGTAGATAGTGAAGTGCCTAGTGAGGTAGATGGTGTTCTTAAAGAAATCCTATTTCAAGTAGATGATGTAGTTCAAGTAGGACAAACTATTGCTATTATAGAAACTGACGGAGATTCAGCTACAGATGCTGCATCATCCTCTAGTAACGATTCAACGCCGGTCGAGGCAACTGCACAACCTGTTGAGGCTGTAAAAGCCGCTACGGCACAAGTTGATAAAGGAATGGCTACCGCTGGTAAGGCGGATAACGACTACGCAAACAGTGATTCTTTTTACTCTCCGCTTGTTAAGAATATTGCCAAAGAGGAGAACATTTCATTAGAAGAATTAGAGGCGATTAATGGGACAGGAAAGGATGGACGCGTTACTAAAAACGATATCCTAGCTTACGTAGAAGATAAAAAAGCTGGTAAAACAGCTCCAGCACCTGCAGCAGCTCCAACAGCTGCAGCTTCAAAACCTGCTGCTGCTCCAGTTAAGGCAGCTCCAGTATCAGTCAATGGAGAAGATGAGATCATTGAAATGAGTAGAATGGGTAAACTAATCTCTCATCACATGATAGCTAGTGTGCAAACTAGTGCACACGTACAAAGTTTTATAGAGGCAGATGTAACCACAATATGGAACTGGCGTAAAAAGAATAAGGATGCTTTCAAAGCTAGAGAAGGCGAGAATTTAACCTTTACACCAATCTTTATGGAAGCTGTAGCAACAGCTCTTAAGGAATTTCCAATGATGAACATATCAGTTGATGGTGATAAAATAATAAAAAGGAAGAACGTTAACCTAGGTATGGCAGCTGCTTTACCAGATGGAAACCTTATTGTTCCGGTAATCAAAAATGCAGACCAGCTTAATTTGGTCGGAATGGCAAAATCGGTTAACGATCTTGCAAATAGAGCTAGAAATGGTAAATTAAAACCAGACGATACACAAGGTGGTACCTATACGGTGACCAATGTTGGTACCTTTGGTTCTGTACTAGGAACACCAATCATTAATCAACCACAAGTTGGTATTCTAGCACTAGGTGCGATTAGAAAAGTGCCGGCAGTAATAGAAACTCCAGATGGTGATTTTATAGGTATAAGAATGAAAATGTTCTTGTCCCACAGTTATGACCATAGAGTAGTAAATGGAGCTCTAGGTGGACAGTTTGTTCAACGAGTGGCGCAGCTACTAGAAAGTTTTGATTCTAATAGAACTATTTAAGTTCTTGAAAATAATAGTTAGACTTTAAAAAACCACTTAAGTATTTAGGTGGTTTTTTATTTAATCATCTTGATATAACCCTTATAGAAAGAATTACTTTTGCAACATGGAAAAAGACTTGTATTTGCCGCAGATAGAATTTTTTAAAGGAGCACGAGTACTTCACTATTTTGAGTTTGTTGAACCTCAGGAATACAAAGATCCAGAGTTTTTTACCATAAAAGAAGTTCATGCTTTGGTCATATGTGACTATGAAGGTGAAGAAACAATGCTGTTCTACCTAGACGATGGTCTAGAAGTGAATGTAGAGTTTGAATTTATGATTCCTTCACAAGCTAAAGAACAAGCCAAAACAGATTTTTCAGGTATCGATATACAGTGGAAAAATAAATAATCTATCCTCAAAATAAGTTAATTAAACTCTATCAATTCACTATCAGTTTTGTAATCAATCTATCTTATTAATAACCTAGTGCCTTTCAATTATATGTAAAAAGAGCATGGTTGTTTATTACATCATTATTTATAGAAATGCTCAAATTGTCTAGCTATTTTTACCGCATCGTGATAGTGAATGACGTGTTTTCTTGCTTCTTTACCTAGTTCAATTATGGTGGTGGGATTTTCTATAAGTTCGCTCAGTTTATCTACAATATCCATCACATCTGGCGTTGCGTCGATAACAGGAATTTTATCAATGTTATGAAATTTAAAATAGGGTTCACCTGCACCTGCAAAAACAACTTTGCCTCGTAACATGGCTTGCAGGGCGTTGTATCCTTGATCAAAGCATAGTACTTGATCCAGTAAAATATGTGCTTTTTTATAACTTGTAATGTAATCGGTATAGGGTAAATCTTCAGCAATGGTAATATTCACTTTACTCTTGTAATTCTCTTTTACAATCTCTAGAGCTTTCTCAAAATAATTAATACCTTTTTTCCAGTAATTACCGCGATTTATACCCATAAATATTTCAATCACACTAAGATCGTGGTTTATCTCGTCTGGGATATTTTCAACGACTACAGGAGCAGCAATGATACTAGTTGCCTTATTTTGATCAGTGAGTGCCATGGCATAGTCCGTATTACTGGGAACGATATTCACACAACGCTTCATCAATTTGTTATAATTATCGCGATATCCTTTACCCAAATATTTGTAGGTGTGATCAAGAACTGCTTTTCCTGTTGGAGCATTTTCGGCTGCCTTAAGAATTGAATAGCCTTTATGTTGATTTACTAAGTAGTTGCTGTATTCACAATCATCACCACAGGCAATTAAAAAAACCTTACTGTTGTTTTCCAGTAATCGTTGCATCATTTGCCATTCTATGTTGGGTGCACAACCTAATGCGTTTGAATTGATGAATTGAATTATATCAAAATTTGCTAGTTTTTTTTCGCTTTCGCGAAAGCGAGCTAATCTCAAATAGTCCTCTAGATTGTTACCAGTAAGTTTCCACCACGCTACTTTTATTTTTTCTCTAAACCAATTGCGCCTAAAATAATCGCTACCTAAGTCGATGTCTACGGGAAATTTTTTAAACCCATCACCATCACCAGCAATAACAACCTCGTGACCTAGAGATTGTAAACCGTGTTTAAGGGCATTGTGGTAACCGCTGTACTCGCCTATGAGTAAGATGCGCATAAAAAACTATCTTTGAGGTAAAGATAACACGCTTGAATAGATACACCATTGATGATTTAGAGATTCTCATTGCGACTATGAATCGCGGTGATCTTAGTTTTTTGGAACGTATTTTTTCAAAGCCAATAAGTGAAATTACTGAGAATATCATTATTGTCAATCAAGGCACGGTAGTTTTGGAAAGTGAATACTCCAACATTCAAGTAATCAATAATGCGCAATTAGGATTATCTCGCAGTAGGAATATAGCAATTCAAAATGCAAGTAAACCCTTGTGTTGGATTCTAGATGATGACGTACAGCTATTGCCAGGCGCAATTGAATCAGTCATTGAGTCGCATAACACAAACTATACAGCTATAATAACTTTTAAAACAAGGAGTGATGATAATGAGCCGTATTATACGCTGGGTGATGTTAGTAAACTGCATGATAGGAAAAGTATAAGAAAAGTGCTTTCTCCAGAAATTACTTTCAAGCATAAAGAGATTATCAATAAATTGAGTTATGATGAAAGATTTGGTCTAGGAAGTGCGTTTGAAGATTCAGAGAATTATATATTCTTAAAAGAGGCTCTAGATAAAGGTGTCTCGTTGATGTCTGATCCCAAGTTCGTTGTTAAGCATCCTAAAACAACAAGTAGTGACATGGTTGTCACAGATAGGGTTATAAAGGCAAGAGGTGCTTTAGCGGCTTTTGATAATCGACCGATTAAATTAATGGCATTGAAATATATGTTTTTCTTACTACGTAAAGGATATGTTGTTAATTTGCCTGTGTTACTCAAAAAGTATCAGGTGTTTGTTCAAGGAGCCCATGCCTATCTTAAATCATCCAAGTAATGAAGTTAGAAATATTAGACATACCAAAAATAACTGACCCTAGAGGAAATCTAGCGGTAATTGAAAAAGACTCTATTCCTTATAAAATAAATAGGGTTTATTACTTGTATGATGTTCCTAGTGATTCATACCGCGGTGGGCACGCGCATAAAGAATGTTTGGAATTGTTGATTGCAGTAAGTGGTAGCTTTACTGTTACTTTATTTGACGGTAAAACTACTCAAGAGGTTGTTTTAAACAAACCAGATAAAGGGCTTTTGATTCCTACCATGATGTGGCGAGAACTTAAAGATTTTTCGAGTGGTTCTATGTGCCTGGTGCTTGCCTCGCATGAGTATAGTGAGGCAGATTACATAAGAGTAAAAAAAGACTTTGTCAAAGCTGTTGCAGGTGATAGCTAGTTATATGAATACTAGTCTTTTCTGGTTTTAAATTGATGTAAGTAGTAAAGTAATTTGCCAGGTAAGTTTAGTAGAAATAATTGCTTTACGGTAAGCGAGTTTTTATCAATTTTCTTTTTGATCTCTTCAAAGGAATCAAATTGCCCATACATTTTGTGTTCTATAGCAATTCGCCAAAGATTGGTGTGTATAAAAGCATGCAAGGGTAAGTTATTACTATCATCTAGATGGATGAATTCTGGGTACTTTCTATCTTTTATTGCAATAGACGAGCTTCCTGATAAGGTTCTATCTATGTGAACTGTAATCGAGGTGTTAAAGCCAATTTTATAGAGTTTTCCTAGACGAATAAATAATTCTGTATCCTCACCATGAGTGAGCTGTGTGTTGTAGTTACCTGTTTTATTAAAAACTTCAACATTACAGGCAAAGCTAGAACTACTCAAAGGAAAACTTTTAAATGAGTAAGTAAACAAATCCTCTAGGATTTGTGTTGTTACTATGGGTTTTGAAAAAACGTTTGATTTAATATAGTTGTTAAAGTGAGTGATATAATTACTCGCGACAACTTGAATGTCTTTGTATTGTTTTAAAAGCTGATCCAGAAGTTCCAAATGATTGTTTTCCCAGTAATCATCTGCATCTAAAAAGGCGATATACTGGTGTTCATGATCAACAGCATAGTCAATAGCGATATTTCTTGCATTGCTTACACCTTTATTCGTTGTAGTTACGATATTAATTCGTGAATCGGAAAAACGTTCTTCAACGATCGCAATACTATTATCGGTGCTGCCATCATTTACTATCAACAAGTCAAACTCTGTTAGACTTTGAGATAATACACTTTTTAAACATCTTTCTATCGTGCTTGATTTGTTATAAAGTGGTATTGCAACTATCCAATTCATGCTTTTATTGACTTTATAAAATGGTATAATTTTAAAATGTCAAAAAACCTAAGATTAGGATTTTTTCCTAGAATATTTTGTTCTAATCTAGGTTTAAAAATTGTAACCACGCTTGTGAAAACGCTGCTTAGACCTAATGAGTTAATCCGTTCATAAAGAGTTATGACCGGTCTAGATGCTCCATCCAGTTGACCATTTTTATATTGTAAAGCGGTGTTTTTAATTCCTTCAATGGACTTGTTATAAAAAATCGTGTTTTCTTCTAAGCCTAAATGTATAATGCGAGTGGACGCATGTTTGATTTTAATTTGCTCTTCTCTAAATCGTTTTGCGAGCCAGATATCTAGCCCATAACCCTTAGGTACATTTTTAGAAATATCTAAGAACTGCTTTTTTTGAATAATGAAACAAGCAGAAACGAAGTATTTATAGACCTCATAATTATTACTAGGTTTACGCTGTTCTCTTGAAATACCATATTTCCATCTTAAAGAATGGTTGGGATTATTAAGGGTCTTTTGGTAAGTTACCGTAGCGTATGCTAATTCAAATTCATCAAGATGAACGAGGAACGAGCTTGTAAAATTAATAGTTGGTATTTGTATATCAGCATCAATAAATAAAACCCAATCGGTAGTGGCAGCTTCTGCTATTTTTCTACGGCTTTCTACATCACCTATATTTTGAATACCGTTTAAATAGGTTACTAGTTTGTGGGAGCTTACATTTATAGGAATAGTAGATGCATCGTTATAAATGATAATTTCATGAATATCGTTGCTGTAATAACGTACTAATTGATCAATTAATCTATTAGGATCATCATTGAAGGTTGGTATTCCTATGGTGATTTTCAATATTAAACCGCTTTTTGAACCACTTCAAATATTTCCCCATTGTCACATTTCAATGTCTTTGAGGGATATTTTAGAATAAGTGCATAATCATGTGTGGCCATGAGAATAGTATTACCATTTTTATTTATGGTTTGTAGAACTTCCATCACCTCAACACTTGTTTGTGGATCTAGATTACCGGTTGGCTCATCAGCAATGATAAGTTCGGGATCATTAAGCAAAGCTCTGGCAATAGCTACTCGTTGTTGTTCTCCGCCGCTTATTTCATAAGGGTATTTAAAACCTTTGGTTTTCATACCTACTTTATTAAGAACCTCTTCAATTTTATCGTTCATTGCTTTTTTGTCCTTCCAGCCTGTTGCTTTGAGCACAAATTTTAAATTTTCATTGATGTTGCGATCGGTAAGTAATTTGAAATCTTGAAAAACAACTCCTAGCTTACGACGCAGGTGTGGTATTTCTTTTTCGCGCAAGCGAGCTAAATCAAAATCGACAATAGTACCAGATCCTTTTTTTAAAGGTAGATCACCGTATAAGGTTTTCATTAAGGAGCTTTTACCGCTTCCCGTTTTACCAATTAGGTATACAAATTCTCCTTTTTCAATATTTAAATTGATGTTTTTGAGAATCATAGTGTCTCGTTGAAAAATATCAACTTCATTTAAAGATAAAACAGGGTTTGACATAAAAAACAGTTTCTTACAAAGTTAATCATTGATGTGGAAAACATTATGAATAATTAAACAGTCTTTCCTGCGTTGTATTGTAGTAAGTGTCTAATTTTACCTTACCATAAAAAAGTATTTATGTTAAAGAAAATTGCTATCGCGGCTATTCTAATCATGGGAATCGCCATGCCGTTGCAGGCTCAACAATCTAAAATTTATATTGATGATCTAGCGATGTATAATCAAGCGCTAGATTTATATGACGAGAATCAATACCTAGCAGCGCAAAGGCTGTTTGAGAAAGTATCACGCGAGGTAGATGATGAAAGTATACAGTCTAATGCCGCTTATTACATCGCAAATTGCGCAGTCAGACTTAATCAAAAAAACGCAGACCAACTCATAGAGCAGTTTGTCGAGAAATACCCGACTAATCCTAAGAAAAATAACGCCATTATTGATGTGGCCGATTATTACTTTGATAACGGTAATTACAATCGCGCAGCAAAATGGTATACTAGGGTTGATAAAAGCACGCTTTCGCAAAAACAAACGACTAGATACTATTTCAACACAGGATATACTCTCGTACAATCAAAAAAATACGATGAAGCAAAAAAGTATTTAAACAGAGTGAGCGATGATCCCACCTATGGAAGCAAAGCAAAATATTATTTGGGTTACATCGCTTATGAAGGCAATGAACTGCAAGAAGCAAGTGATTTGTTTGATCAAGTTGAAGAGTCACCAGAAGTTGATGAAAAGCTATCTTATTATCAAGCCGATCTTAATTATAAATTAGGAAACTTTGATAAAGCTATTCAACTAGCCCAAGAGCAATTACCCAAATCTAACCGCAAGGAACAATCAGAGCTTAATCGTATTATAGGTCAATCCTTATTCAATCAAGAAAAGTATAACGAGGCATTGCCCTATCTAGAAAAATATGAAGGTACTCGTGGCAAATGGAATAACAACGACTACTATCAATTGGGATACGCTTATTATAAAATGGGCAATTATTCTATGGCCATTGAGACTTTTAATAAAATAGTTGACGGGACTAATGCTACAGCACAAAATGCCTACTATCATTTAGGATTAAGTTATATTAAAGTTGATCGTCGCGAGGATGCACTTAATGCTTTTAAAAAAGCAAGTGAAATGAATCTTGATGAAAAAATTACAGAAGATGCTTCTTATAACTATGCAAAACTTAGTTATGAAAACGGGAATCCTTACGATAGTGTGCCATCTGTAATATTAGGTTATTTGGAATCATATCCCGACAACCAGCATTCTGATGAAATGAATGAGTTTTTAATCGATTCTTATTTCTCTTCAAAAAATTATGCCGAGGCGTTAGACCTTCTAGAAAATGGCAGAATCAAAGGAAACGAAGCAACTTATGCAAAGGTTGCCTTTTACCATGCTATCAACTTATACAATGATTCCAAATATAGCGATGCAGTTAATCAACTAGATAAAACTGTAAAGTATACAAATCAGGATGAGCTTAAAAAACGTGCTTATTTCTGGAGAGCAGCTTCTTACTATATGGTAAACAATTATCAGGCAGCACTTGATAATTATAAAATGGCAAAGGCATCCTCTTCTCGTATTATCGAGGATGATCTTATTGACTACGATTTAGGTTACACCTATTTTAAGCTCAAGGAATACGATAATTCGATAACAGCATTTACTTCATTTACAAATAAATCAAATGTAGATCAAGTAAGATTGAACGATGCTTACTTAAGAATAGGAGATGCTAATTTTGTGACTAAGAAATACTGGCCAGGAATGGAAGCTTATAACAAAGCTATTTCAATGAATGGAAGAAATGCAGATTATGCCGCATTTCAAAAAGCCATTTCTTATGGATTTGTAGGTAAGCCAGATAGAAAAATTGAAGATCTTAAAACCTTCTTGAATAAATTTAAAAGATCACCTTATAGAGACGATGTGTTGTATGAATTAGGTAATACCTATATCAACAATAATCAGGTTAATAATGGATTACAAACCTATGATGAGTTAATTAGTGAGTTTCCACGTAGTTCATTTACCTCACCAGCCATGATGAGAAAAGGCTTGCAACTTTATAACGATGGTAAATTAGATGCAGCTCTCAGCGTTTTTAAACAAGTAGCAAGTAAATATGCTGGTACACCGCAAGCTGCAGAAGCAATTAGCAGCGCCAGACAAGTATATATCGATCAAGGTAAAACGGTAGAGTATGCTACCTGGGTAAGAAGTTTAGAAGGTGTTGAAATTACAGACAGTGAACTTGATGATACAGCCTATGAAAGTGCCGAACAGCCTTTCGTACGAGGTGATATGCAAGGTACTGCTCGTGAAATGAAAAAGTATTTAGACCAGTTTCCTAATGGTAAACATGCCGTTCAAGCTCATTTTTATTTAGCACAGGCACAGTTCTCTTTAGATCAAAAACATGAAAGTATACCTCATTATGAGTATGTGATTTCTAAAGAACGCAGTCAGTTTACCGAACAAGCTTTGGCTCGATTAAGTGAGATACATTTAAGTGATAACGCTTTCGCGAAAGCGATTCCAGTACTTAAACAATTGGAACAACTAGCAGATTTTCCTCAAAATGTTTCTTATGCAAGGTCCAATTTAATGAGGGCTTTTTACGAAACTGAAGATTATTCACAAGCCATCGTTTATGCAAATCAGGTGTTGAATGATGCAACTGCAGAAACTGCTGTGAAAAACGATGCTCAAATTGTTATCGCTCGTTCTTCATGGAAACAGAACAAGGAATCTGATGCAAGAACCGCTTATGAAAACGTAAGACAGAATGCGACTGGAAATCTAGCGGCAGAAGCAACTTATTTTAAAGCTTATTTTGAAAATAAGGATGGTAATCACGATGAGGCAATTGCAACGGCAAACAGCCTGAGTAAAAACTATGCTGGATATAAATTGTGGAGTGCCAAAGGACTGGTTGTTATGGCAAAAAGTTATTACGCCAAAGGTGAGACATTAAACGCTACTACTATTTTAGAAGCTGTCATTAAGAATTTTACTAAGTATCCAGAAGTGGTGGAAGAAGCTCAAAAGGAACTAGATTTTATTAAAACGAAGGAAGCAAAAACAAACTCATCTGTAGTGCCAGCGAGTCAAAACTAAAGTGAGAAACATAGTTATTGAATTGCTTAAAAAATTGAATCATATGAAATTTTATATATCATTTTTAATCACGACTGTAATACTAGGGACTAGTGTTGCTATAGCTCAAGAAGAAGAGGAAAACCAGCTTAACGGTGGTACCATTACTGTAGTTAAACCTTATGATCCTACCATAAGCGATGCATTTAAGGTGAAAAGCGTTCCTAGTGTAAATGATACTACCAAAGTCAAGAAAAAGCCTGTTACCTACAGTATATTCTCTGTGCCAGTAGCCAGTACGTTTACACCTGCCACAGGAAAATTAGATCGTTTAAAACCTAAACGTAAAGAAAAATTTTATCGTAATTACGCTCGCTTAGGTTTAGGTAATTATGTAAATATACTTGGTGAATTTGCAACTAATTTTGAAATTGATAGAGATAGTGATGTAAGTGTGTTTTTTAACCATAATTCTTCTCAAGGTGGTATTGATGAGGTGCGACTGGATGATTCGTTTTCTGATACCGGTCTAGACGTATCTTACGGAACTAGATCTAGAGATATGAACTGGAGCATTACTGCTGGTGGTAGGTATCAAACTGCAAACTGGTATGGTGTTTATGATAACGTGCCTACTCAACCAGAAGAAGATCTAGATGTTGCAACGTCTTATTTTAGTTATGGAATAGGAGGACGAGCTAGCTTTTTTGATAGTGTATTTAAGGAAGCTGATGTACAATTGACCGGAGTGAGTTCAGGAAATGATGCGAGTGAATTTAGAGCAAGATTGCGACCACAACTAGGTTTTGATATTATGGATACTGAAGTTGGTCTAGGTGTGGAATTGGATTATTTAAGCGGTTCGTTTGGAGAGAGAACAATTTTTGCTCAGGAAGAAGATCTTGATTACGGATTATTCAACGCTGGTTTATACCCTAGTGTCAATTTATACGGTGATAATTACAAGGTAGAACTAGGAGCACGCGTGAACTATGCTACCGATATTGAAAATTCAGAAAGTGATATT
This sequence comes from Nonlabens sp. MIC269, assembly GCF_001430865.1. Lineage (GTDB taxonomy): Bacteria > Bacteroidota > Bacteroidia > Flavobacteriales > Flavobacteriaceae > Nonlabens > Nonlabens tegetincola. The sequence continues at coordinate 2,203,795 of NZ_CP011373.1, forward strand.
TATGTTTATCCAGACATAACAGCAAGTTATATCCTCGCAGAAGAAACCGTAGTTGCCTTTACCGAGATTGGTGGTGGATTTGACGTAAACTCCTTACAACAATTTGCAGATGAAAACGTGTTCATAGCTCCGGCACTCACTATTGCGCCTACAGACAGACAGCTAGATGCAATTGCTGGATTCAAAGGAAAACTAGGAGTATTTGGTTACAAAGTATTTGGAGGTTATAGAATTGAGAAAAATCGTAATTTTTATATCACCGATGACGGTTCACGTTTTACTATTGGTGATTTACAATCTTATGATTACGGGAATGTTTTTTATACTTCCTATGGAGATTTGAATACAGTATTATATGGAGCTTCTTTAGGAGTGACCTTAAATACAGCGCTCGATGTTACTTTAAATGTTACAGGAAGATCTTTTGATGTGAGTGAAGGAGATGCTTTTGAAAATATAGCGTCCAATCTGCCAGAACTAACTGCAGATCTAACAGCTAATTATAAAATTGATGAAAAATGGAGTACAGGCCTAACTTTATATTATGTTGGAGAGAGAGATGCCTATAGGATAGGAGTTGGAAAAGAGACCATTGATGGATTTGTTGATTTAAACCTAGACGTCAATTATAAAATCAACCCTAAGTTAACCGCTTTTTTAAGAGGGAATAATCTTACCGGTGGTAACTACCAATATTTTAACGGTTATCCAGTTCAAAATTTACAGGTCTTAGGAGGAATCGTCTATAAGTTTGATTTTTAATTTTCGCTTTCGCGAAAGCGACTGAGTAATACCATAAATAAAGCACTGATTTTTTCAGTGCTTTATTTGTTTTAAAACATCAAACAATGTGAATTGAATCGTGGGATATAGCTATTCATTATATGAAACTTTGATAACTCTGTATTATTTTTAACCCATGAGAAGAATACTACCTTTATTGCTAGCTATAAGTTTAATAGCCTGTGAAAAAAAGCAATCAATAGATTTATTAATAACTAACGGAACCATTTATACCGTTGACGATAATTTTTCTACCGTTGAGGCTATGGCTATTTCAAATGGTCAAATTATAGCTACTGGTGATAGTGAAGATTTGATTGAAGAGTATGAAAGTAAAACTATTCTAGATGCCTCGGGTAAATTTATCTATCCAGGATTAATAGATGCGCATTGTCACTTTTTTGGTCTAGGACAGCAAGCACAGCGAGTAGATCTTATGGGGACTACTAGTTTTGAAGACGTAATACAGCGAGTAGTAACTTTTCAAAATGAAAATAATCGTGATTTTATAATAGGTCGTGGTTGGGATCAAAACGATTGGGAGATTAAAGAATTTCCAAGTAATGAAAAATTAAACGAGCTTTTTCCAGATATACCTGTTGCACTCACCAGAATTGACGGTCACGCAATGCTAGCAAATCAAGCAGCTCTCGATGCTGCGGGAATAGATTCTAATACTCCAGCAGATGGTGGAGCAATTATCATGAGTGATGGTGAACTTACAGGAGTACTTGTAGACAATCCTATGGAGTTAGTTGAGGCTGTATACCCTAAACCATCTACTCAAGATATGGTTGACGCTCTTTTAACTGCTCAAAAAGAGAACTTTAAATATGGACTTACTACCGTAGATGACGCTGGTCTTCATAAAGATGTTATTGAAGTGATTGATAGTTTACAACAAGTTGGTGAACTAAAAATGAAAATGTATGTCATGATTAGCAATACTCCTGAAAATTTAGATTATTACCTAAACAAAGGAATCGTTAAGACCGATAGACTTAATGTTAGATCTGTTAAATTCTATGCCGATGGAGCGCTGGGAAGTCGTGGAGCAGCCCTAAAAGAACCCTACAGCGATAAACATGATCATTATGGAGCCTTGCTTAGTCCTATTTCAAAAATAAAGGAAATTGCATCTCGTATAGCAGCAAGCGATTATCAAATGAATACCCATGCAATTGGTGATAGCGCAAACTATGTTGTTCTAGAGACTTATAAGGAACTATTGAATGGTAGTTCTAATAGAAGATGGCGCATCGAGCATGCTCAAATAGTAGATCCCAATGATTTTAACAGCTTTAATCAAGATAATATTTTACCATCGGTGCAGCCTACTCACGCCACTAGTGACATGTATTGGGCACAAGATAGAGTAGGAGCTGAGCGTATTAAAGGTGCTTATGCTTATAAAACCTTATTAAAGCAATCAGGAATAGTCGCTCTTGGAACTGATTATCCTGTAGAACAAGTGAATCCTTTCTTAACATTCTATGCAGCAGTTGCTAGACAGGATACAGGCGGTTATCCAGAAAATGGTTTTTTACCTGAACAAAGTTTGACTAGAGAAGAAACTTTAAGGGGTATGACTATATGGGCTGCCTATTCCAATTTTGAAGAAAATGAAAAAGGTAGTCTTGAAAAAGGTAAGGCAGCAGACTTTATAATCACTGAAAAGAATTTAATGACTATTCCAGTAGAACAAATTCCAGATTTTAAAGTAAATGCTACCTATATTAATGGTGAAAAAGTTTATTCTGTAGCAAACAATTGATTCATATCCTTAAAGGCTTTAAACTCAAGAGCATTCCCACTAGGGTCTAGAAAAAACATGGTAGCTTGTTCACCTGGCAAGCCTTCAAATCTTATATAAGGTTCAATAATAAACTCGATGTTTTTTTCTTGCAATGCTTGCGCAAAAGTGTGAAAAATATCCCATTCTAGTACCACACCAAAATGAGGTACAGGGACAGACTTACCATCGACAGCATTGTGAGATAATCCTGGAGCATTGTCTGATATATGAATAACCAATTGATGTCCAAAGAAATCAAAATCTACCCAATGATCACTGCTACGACCTTCTTTGCATCCTAAAGTATCACGGTAGAAGGATCTAGTTGTTGTTATTTCTTTTACAGGAATTGCTAGATGAAAAGGAGTGAGTTTCATTTTTATAAGTTTTTCGTTGCTTTATTTACTATTTATTTAATAAGAAGTTGAACAGCAGTTAGCTACATCCTTTTTTGAATAATTTCTTTGTGCCCTATAAGTTCTATTCAAAAAAACCACCTTTTTACAGGTGGTTTATCATGTAATTTTTAGGTTTATTATAAAATTCCATCTACAATTCCATAATCCACAGCCTCATCTGCGCCCATCCAATAGTCGCGATTAAAGTCTTTCATAACCTTTTCATAAGGTTGACCGCAATTAGCCTCGTAAATTTTAGCAAGGATATCACGTGTCTTAAGTATTTCTTGTGCTGTAATTTCAATATCGGCACTAGTACCTCTTCCACCACCACTAGGCTGGTGAATCATCACTCTACCATGTTTTTGGATAAAACGTCTTCCTTTTTCACCACCAGAAAGTAAAAGAGATCCCATACTAGCAGCTAGACCACTACAAACGGTACTTACAGGACTTTTTATTTCTTGCATAGTATCATATATTGAAAATCCAGCCGTAACATAGCCTCCGGGACTATTGATTACAAATGTTATTTCTTCATTACTTATTGAGTCTAATAAAAGTAATCGGTCTACACAGTGCCTCGCCGACTTGTCATCTACCATTCCCCAAAGAAAAACTTTACGTTGTTCTATAAAATTGTCGTCTATTCTATCTTGAAGTTTGATCGTTTTACTCATGTATGAAATTTATTTAGGCTAAAAATACGTAATTACGCTTTCGCGAAAGCGAGATATAACAAAAATTTACCGCTATATCACTCCTTCGTCTTTGCCATATTCGTTTTTATAAATTTTAATAATTAAAAGTAACAAGCTTACTAATAGTGGACCAAAAACTAATCCGATGAACCCAAACAGTGGAACACCGACCAGAACACCGATTAGGGTAACAACAGGATGGATGTCAGCTAGCTTTTGTTGAACAATTAGTCTAAATACGTTGTCCGTCGCACCTACAACCGCTGCTCCATAAATTAAGATTCCTATGGCTGCTCCTGTATCACCCTTGGCAAAGAGAAGTGCTGCAACAGGTATAATCCCTAAAGCCGTACCAACGAAAGGTATCATGCTACCAATTACAGTTATGACAAACCAAAAAAATGGATTTTCTACTCCAAATATAAAATAGCCAATAAGTGCCACTATTCCCTGTAAAAGCGCTACCAGTGGAATTCCTATAGCATTTGATTTTACAAGATTGTTGCTTTCTTTTCCTAGTAATTCAATATTTCTTTTTTTAAGTGGTAGGTAAATGAGTATAGCTTCCTTCCATTTTTTGCGATTAATAAGCATAAAATAGAGTATAAAAAACATTACCGAAATGGAGAAAATGGTTTGAAAACCTGAACTTGCAATGTCTTGAATATGTGTTGCGATCCAATCCTGGATAGCTTCCATATTAATGCTGTCTGATAAACTCATCGACGTTAGTTCTTCAAGCTTTACTAATTCACTTTTAATAGTTTCGGCTATTTTGTTGCTGTTATCCAGTGCGGTTTTTACACGACTGCTTAAAAGGTAGGACATACCAGCTAGTGGTATTACCAATGCAATGAATGTAAGGAGAAGCAACAGTCCTGCTGTAAGACTCGCATTCCAATTTTTTTTCTCTAGCTTAATTTGTAATGGCTCTAGAATAACGTATAGGGTGACTGCTCCCATTATTCCACCTATATAGACCATCATTTCCTTGCTTATAAGAATAAGTAAAGCAACAATGACGGTAAGTATGAATAACTGTCTTATGGTTTCTGGCGGAATGCGGTTGCTCATTTAGTGATTTCTTAAGGCTTCAATTAATTCCTGCTTATCCATTTTGGAACGTCCTTCAATTCCTATTTCTTTTGCTTGATCGTATAGCTCTTCCTTGGTTCTTTCTTCATAGGGTTTTGCTTTACCACCTTTTTTACCACTATTTTCAGAATTTGCTATTCTTGCAGCTTTTTCCTTACTGTAGCCTTGATCCTTTAAGGCTTCATACTGCTCTTCGTTTTTAATGCTAGGTCTTGACATTTTTATTTTAAAGATACTATGACCTTACACTAGCTAGAGTTAAAAAAGCTGCAATTAGGATTTTTCTAAGAATTTAAGGACTTGTTCAATGACTTCAGGAGTATGTAGGCTGTGACCACCAGTTTTTGATGTGTAAACAGTGCTATTAGTAAAGCCGGTAGCAATATTATCCATCGATTCATAGGGCACGATTAAATCTTTTGTGTCGTGAATTAAAAGTACAGGCGTTTGAATCCTTTTTGCAAAGGAAGATGTCTTAAACTCAGCAATGTGGTATCCAAATTTTTCTTTTAAAAGTTGATCGAGAAGATTCCATACTCGCTTGTTGAATCCTACTACTTGTTGATAACCTTTCATGATAACCTCTAGCTCATCAGGACTGCCTAAAAGAATTATTTTATTTATGAAATCGTGAGGTGTTTCGCTTTCTTGTAATACAGTAGCCATGGCACCTACACTATGAGCTATTACAACTTCTGGTTCATATAACTCGATAATACTTCTTATAACCCTAGAGTATTTAATCGCGTTAAAAAATTTACCAGTAGTTTTACCATGAGCCGGTGCATCAATGGCGATGATGTTGTAATCTTTTTTTTGTAAGGGTTCTATTAAATAGCGCCATCTTGCGCTATTTGATTCCCATCCATGAGGTAATAGAATCGTAGGTCCATTTCCTTGCCAATGGTAAAGCATTACTAAACCATCTTCATACGCAACACGTTGTTGACGAGCGGTATTTAAAAATTCTTGCTGTTGTGATGTTATAAATCCCTTTCTAGGGATGCTGAAGACGTCTAGTGCAAGTTGAGCTGCTTTTTTGGGTGCTATTACCGCAAGTATATTAAAATAAAAGCCATACAACTTTGGTATGGCCTTAGATAAGAATTTTTTCATGGTACTCTTTTTACCAGCTTACAAATACGTGAACCGGTTTTTCATTATCAGGAATCATTGTTTTTTCTACCGTGGCACTCATATCGTACTTAACTTCTACCGGTAAATTATCCTTGCTTACTGTAAAATAAAAATTTTGATCATTGACCCATACTACCGCATCGTCAATCATATTATCTACATTAGAGATTTTGTAAGCAGCAGCGATTTCCTTAAAGGTACTGTTGATTGTTATTCCTTTTTCAGTCTTATAGCGATCATCGTGTATTCTAATATTGGCTATAGTTGATGTGCTATCCAGAGCTTGTAAAGGAGAGATGGATAACAAGTGCTTACCACCTTTCTCATATACCTCAATATCAGCTGCTCCATTAGAAAATTCATCTCCTTTAATAGGGTTAATAATACTATCATTTGCGAACAAGCTGTCAAGTTGGTACACTTTAGTATCTTTTGTGATGTGTCCTACGCGATCTTTATTCCATTCAAAAGGATCTTGTGTTTTACCACAACTAGTTAAAACGGCAGCTATTACAGCAATAAAAAGTAATTTCTTCATAATTTTCATTCTACCGCAAAAGTAGGAATTTGAGTTGTTACTTAATTGGTTTTTAAGATTATTTAAGCGCTTTACCTAAAATTCCTAAAACGCCCCTTATAAATGTAGCGCTTGTAAGAACTTTTACAATTGGGTTTTGCCTTGTGCTTCTTCTCGAGCTCGATCTACTCGCTTTTTCCTTTTCTTTTTTAGCTTTTTCTTTTATGTCTTCCTCGTGGGCTCGTTCTATTTTAGCTTGTAAAATTTCTTCGGCACTTTCTCTATTAATATCCTCGTTGTACTTGTCTGTTAACTCCGAATCTGCAATTAAATCCGATAACTCTCTATCGGTAAGTACGTCCATTCTGCTTTCAGGAGCTCTTAATAGGGTAGCGGCAAGTGGACTAGGTCTTCCTTTTTCATCTAGAGCACTTATTAAAGCTTCTCCTATTCCAAGTGAGGTTAAAACCTCTGCAGTGTCATAAAAATCGGTTTCTGGATAATTTTGTGCAGTCAGTTTTATCGCTTTTCGATCTTTAGCGGTAAATGCTCTTAAAGCATGCTGGACTTTTAATCCCAGTTGACTTAATACACCATCAGGGATATCAGTAGGATTTTGAGTCACAAAGTACAAACCTATCCCTTTACTACGAATCAATTTTACGATGCTTTCGATTTGATCTAGTAATGCTTTACTAGCATTGTCAAATATGAGGTGAGCTTCATCAATGAATAAAATTAATTCAGGTTTGTCGCTATCACCTTGCTCTGGAAAAGTAGAGTAAATCTCAGCAAGTAATGAAAGCATGAAGGTAGAAAATAACTTTGGTCTGTCTTGAATGTCAGTAAGTCGAATTACATTGACATATCCGTGTCCGTTTTTATCCTTGCGAACTAAGTCTTTTACCTCAAAGCTGCGTTCGCCAAAAAACCTATCAGCACCTTGTTGCTCCAGTTCTATTAATTTTCTTAGAATTGCTCCAGTTGATGAAGTTGAAATGCGGCCGTAATTTTCAGTAAATTCTGCTTTCCCGGCTCCAGTAGCATATTGCAAGACTTTTCTTAAATCATTTAAATCTAATAGAGGCAATTTATTATCATCACAATATTTAAAAACTACAGAGATAATTCCTGCTTGGGTTTCAGTAACATCTAGTATTCTAGAGAGCAATACTGGTCCAAATTCACTAACTGTCGCTCTTAGTCTAATTCCGTCTTGTTCTGATATGGTCATTATTTCGACTGGCGACTTACGTTTTTTAAAATCTAACCCAATCTTTTCATGTCTTTCGTCAATTTTGGGATGACCTGGACTTTCTGCGGCTATACCAGATAAATCACCTTTGATATCCATTAGTAGACTAGGAACACCTTGTTGAGAAAGCTGCTCTGCAATGATTTGTAATGTTTTAGTTTTTCCTGTACCAGTAGCTCCTGCGATCAGGCCATGGCGGTTCATTGTTTTAAGAGGGATTTTTACATGTGATCCTGTAATCGCTTCACCATCTAACATGGCGGCGCCCATTACAATGCTTTCACCTTTCGGATTATAACCAGTAGAAATTACTTCAATAAATTTTTCTCTATTACTCATCTATTACAGTATATATGATTGAGGTAAAAATATAATCATTTGTTTAACTACGAAAAAAAGGAAGTCTATAAAAAGGATAATATCTATATGTGGTTGTGGAAATAAGATGATTCTATCAATATAAGTTATCGTGATTTACTCATGTTACCTACCAATATATTGTATTTTTGTTGCATGAATCAAGAAGTAGTGCAGGATCAAGTAGAAAAAGGCCTTATGTTGCCATTAATGGAAGAATTCTACACGATTCAAGGAGAAGGATCACATACAGGAAGAGCGGCTTACTTTATAAGAGTAGGCGGCTGTGATGTAGGTTGTCATTGGTGTGATGTAAAGGAAAGTTGGGATCCAGAGAAACATCCACCTACTGCTATAGATCAAATTATAGAAAACGCTTCAAAATACAGTAAAACAATTGTGATTACTGGTGGAGAACCGCTCACTTGGGATATGGGACCATTGACCCAAGGTCTTAAAGAAAGACAAATGCAGGTGCATATTGAAACTAGTGGAGCCTATCCGTTAACGGGTGATTGGGATTGGATTTGTTTATCTCCTAAAAAGGTAAAAATGCCTGTTCCTGAAATATATCCTAAAGCCCATGAGCTAAAAGTGATTGTATACAATAAACATGATTTCGCTTTCGCGAAAGCGGAAGCAGAAAAAGTTTCTTCAAGTTGTAAATTATACATACAACCAGAATGGTCGGTGAGAGAAAAAATGATTCCATTAATTACAGATTTTGTGATGCAAAATCCTGAATGGCAAGTCTCTTTACAAACACATAAATATTTAAATATTCCTTAAAAAGCGTATTTAGAGCAGTTTTAAAACACTTTTTTCAAACACAAGTGTATTAATACTGTTGATAACTTCGTTTATTAAAAGCTCTAAAATCAATTATTTACTTTAATTGGTTGTTATCTTTGTTTTTGTAGCAAATTTTATACAGACAAATGAGCGAAGAAAACAAGAAGAATTATGGTGCCGATTCTATTCAGGCACTTGAAGGAATGGAGCACGTGCGCATGCGTCCTTCTATGTATATTGGAGATGTAGGAGTAAGAGGTTTACACCATTTAGTTTATGAGGTGGTAGACAATTCCATTGATGAGGCGCTAGCTGGTCATTGTGATAATATCGAAGTTATTATTAATGAAAACAACAGTATTACTGTAACTGACGACGGTCGTGGTATTCCTGTAGGTATTCATAAAAAAGAAGGAGTAAGTGCACTTGAAGTTGTAATGACTAAAATAGGTGCCGGAGGAAAATTTGATAAAGACTCCTACAAGGTTTCTGGTGGATTGCATGGTGTAGGTGTAAGTTGTGTTAACGCACTTTCTGATCACTTGAAGGCAACAGTGCATCGTGATGGAAAAATTTGGGAGCAAGAATACGAGAGAGGTAAATCTCTTTATCCCGTAAAAGCAGTTGGCGATACTGATAAAACAGGTACAGTAGTAACCTTCCTGCCGGATCGCAGTATTTTTCAACAAACCACAACTTATAGTTATGATACTCTTGCAAATCGTTTAAGAGAACTAGCATACCTTAATAAAGGAATCACAATTATACTTACCGACAAAAGAGAAACCGAGGAAGATGGTTCCTTTAAAGGTGAGACATTTCATTCTAAAGAAGGACTTAAAGAATTTATACGTTTCCTAGATGATACCAGACATCCAATAATCGAGGATGTAATCTCTATGGAAGGCGAGAAAAATGGTATTCCTGTTGAAGTAGCTATGATTTATAATGATAGTTATGCAGAGAATTTACATTCTTATGTGAATAACATTAATACGCACGAAGGTGGTACTCATTTAAGTGGTTTCCGTCGTGGATTAACAGGAACACTTAAAAAATATGCCGACAACTCGGGAATGTTGGATAAATTGAAGTTCGATATCACAGGAGACGACTTCCGTGAAGGTCTTACAGCTATCGTTTCTGTTAAAGTTGCCGAACCTCAATTTGAAGGTCAAACAAAAACTAAATTAGGTAACAGGGAAGTTACAAGTGCTGTCTCGCAAGCGGTATCTCAAATGCTAGAAGATTATCTTGAAGAGCATCCTAATGATGCCAAGGTAATTGTACAAAAGGTGATTCTTGCAGCACAAGCAAGACATGCTGCTCGCAAGGCTCGCGAAATGGTACAGCGTAAAACCGTAATGAGTGGTGGTGGACTGCCAGGTAAATTATCTGACTGTTCTGAAACCGACCCTACTTTATGTGAAGTATTCCTTGTTGAGGGAGATTCTGCAGGTGGAACAGCAAAACAAGGTCGTGACCGTAATTTTCAAGCTATACTGCCATTACGAGGAAAGATTTTGAACGTTGAAAAAGCGATGTCACATAAGGTCTTTGAAAACGAAGAAATCCGTAACATTTTTACAGCACTAGGTGTTACTATAGGTACTGAAGAAGATTCTAAAGCCTTAAATTTAGAAAAGTTACGCTATCATAAAATTGTCATCATGTGTGATGCCGATGTTGATGGATCTCACATTTCTACATTAATTTTGACATTCTTCTTCCGTTACATGAAGGAGTTGATTGAGAACGGTTACGTGTATATCGCAACACCGCCACTATACCTAGTTAAAAAAGGAGCTAAAAAACGTTATGCCTGGAATGATAAAGAGCGTGATGAAATCGCCGAAAGTTTCGGTGGTGGAGCAAACATTCAACGCTATAAGGGTCTTGGAGAAATGAATGCAGATCAGTTGTGGGATACCACTATGAATCCAGAATTCAGAACTCTAAGAAGGATTACAATTGATAGTATGCCAGAGGCTGATCGTATTTTCTCAATGTTAATGGGTGATGAGGTGCCGCCTCGTCGTGAGTTTATAGAGAAAAATGCGGTTTATGCTAACATTGATGCATAACAACATTTCAACTTAATTAAGCGCCTTTACCGAATGGTAAGGGCGTTTTTGTTTACTAAAAAGACCGTTTTAAGTAATTTTGTCTTTCTTTGCGATTAAATATTTATGTTATGAAGAATACGATATTCATATTATGTGTTTTGTTCGCTTTCGCGAAAGCAAAATCACAAGATAATTTTTCAGAAATACTTGCAGCCGGTGTTGATGCTGCAAATCTATACGCAAAAGATTATGCTACACCTGCAGCAGAATCTCTTACCTTTAATATAGCATCTGGATGGTACGATGATGCTCGAGTGTTGAAACCAGGTAAATTCAAAATTCAATTACGAGCACAGGCAACATTTACCCCAGATGAGAAAAAGACGTTTTTACTGGATCCTACAGAATATGAGCGCATTATTCAAGAAAGTTATAATAATACCAATGGACCTGCAGCCAATATTAATGTTTCGTTTGGCGATGGCTCAACAACTCCTAGGTTAATCGCAACCGCGTTAGGAGAAAATGAAATGCCACAACAACTTGTTGTGGAATCTAGAGAAGCCAATACAGGAGCATTGTTACAAAGAGATGAGATTGATCTAGCTCAAGGTTTAAGTTCAGAAGGATTAGAATTTGTTCCTACTGCTTTCTTACAAGCAGGAGTGGGATTAGGCGCAGGTCTTGAACTTAAAGCCAGATTTGTTCCAAAGGTAAAAACAGATGAATTTGAAACTGGATTTTACGGTGGTGCTTTACAATGGGAGTTTACTAAACTTTTTGATAGAGAAGATGGTAATGGTGTAATTAATGGTGCTCCCATCACTATATCGGCCCTTGTAGGCTACAGTAGGTTAGATGCTTCTTATGATTTTGAAGATGGTGCAATTGTAGATGGAAGAGATCAAAGTATTGAAACTCAAGTCGACGTTTTTAATGTAAGTTTAATCACAGGTACAAACTGGGACGTTTTTAATTTATATGGTGGAATCAATTACATTTCTGGAAGTACAGAGACAAGACTACTAGGTGATTATACTTTTACAAGCAATACTGTTATTTTCCCTGTAAGTACCACGGTAAGTGATCCTGTGACAGTAGAGTCTGATACAACAGGGTTATTAGGAACTGTAGGTGCAAAATTAACTTTGGGAGCATTTAATTTACATGCAGATTATACCTTTGGTGAATTCAATACGGCTACTGCGTCTATTTTTGTTCGATTATAATCGTGTACCACCTACTTTTACAAGGAATTATGAACACAATTAAGTTTCATAGGTTATTTTTGTAGGACTATTGAAAAATACATTTAATTTAACTAAAATCATACATAAATGAAAGTTACCGTAGTAGGAGCTGGAGCAGTAGGTGCCAGCTGTGCAGAGTATATCGCAATTAAAAATTTTGCAAGTGAGGTAGTGTTACTTGATATTAAGGAAGGTTTTGCCGAAGGTAAAGCTATGGACTTAATGCAAACCGCATCTCTTAATAATTTTGATACAAAAATCACAGGAACTACTGGTGACTATTCAAAAACTGCAGGTAGTGATATCGCAGTAATTACTTCGGGTATTCCTAGAAAACCAGGAATGACTCGTGAGGAATTAATAGGAATTAATGCAGGTATCGTAAAATCTGTAGCAGCTAGTCTAGTAGAACAGTCACCTAATGTAATTCTTATTGTGGTTTCTAATCCTATGGATACCATGACTTATCTAGCACACCAAGTAACTGGTCTACCTAAAAATAGAATTATAGGTATGGGTGGTGCCCTAGATAGTGCTAGATTTAAGTATCGTCTAGCTGAAGCTCTTGAAGCGCCAATAAGCGATGTTGATGGTATGGTAATCGGTGGGCACTCTGATAAAGGAATGGTCCCATTAACAAGATTAGCTACTCGTAATTCTGTGCCAGCAAGTGAATTTCTTTCTGAGGAAAGACTAGAGCAAGTTCTTCAGGATACAAAGGTAGGTGGAGCAACTCTTACAAAATTATTAGGTACTAGTGCTTGGTATGCTCCAGGTGCAGCAGTATCTGGTCTTGTACAGGCTATTGCTTGTGATCAAAAGAAAATCTTCCCTTGTAGTGCTTTGTTAGAAGGTGAATATGGATTGTCTGATCTTTGTATAGGTGTTCCAGTTGTTTTAGGTGCAAATGGAATAGAAAAGATCGTGGAAATTGAATTGAGTGATGCAGAAAGAAGTGCATTAACCGAAAGTGCAGAAGGTGTTAAGAAAACAAATGGATTGTTGGCTTAAACTATCTACATATTACTATATAAACCGCTTCAATGTTGAAGCGGTTTTTTTTATCACCATTTTTAAACTTTATGCGATTCTTAAGTAAGGATTGATGTTGGTTTTATCGCTTTCGCGAAAGCGTACTTAACAATATCGTTTTTTAAATAAATTCCGTTTTTGAAATCCTAAATCTTGTGTAATCGCCTTGTATGTAATGAATTACTAATAAAGTAGGTTGTGGTGAATAGCTGTTAGAGTATACTTAAATAAAGAGCTGGAAAGTGTTATATTTGGCGCGTGAGAATGAAATGGATCTTATCAATTATCGCTAGCCTGTTTTTAATAGGCGCGTGTGCTTATTATTCACCTGAAGAGGTTGAGTATAAAGTGGAGATAGGATTTACTAGTAATGTTACCAGAGATTTTCAAAATGCTGTTTTTGAAGAGGTAGCACAATATTTAAAAACTACTAACGAGGACATTACACTTATTAAAAGTGGTAATTCTATCAAAATTGAGCTAAGAAGTGATTCGGAAAATGCGGAAAAGTGGCGAGCTCAGGTTGCTCAGGTTGTTCAGAATTACTTTACTATTCGATTACAAGGCTATGAGGGATCTGTAGATGTTTCTGTAGCTCAAGTTCTTGAAAATGAGATTCCTTCTTCTGGTTTAGGCGATGATGTTGTAGTCTTTGAAATGAAAAACTCTTTAGAGAGAACTCCTCAAAGCGTGCTTCATGCCATTGAGGTAGAGGCCTGGATTCTAAGCAGTAATTATAGATTAACAGCACATACATTTAATAATTACAATTCAGGTATTTCGGGATCTTTTATAGATCAACTACCCGATAGTCGCGCAGGACCTATCCCATTTGTATAATCGTTTAAACTATTACGATGATGGTAGTAATAGTTTATTCTTACCATCACTTAACAGATTAAAATCTGTTACCAATTATCAATTAATTTATAGAAATCATGCAAAACAAAGGATTGATCAGATTTTTTGCGATCATTTTTGCTGTAGTAAGTATTTACCAACTTACCTACACATTTATTACAAACAAGGTAGAAGACGATGCAGAAGCATACGCAGCTACCGTAGTTCCAGCAGATGCTGAGAACAAATCACAACTTAAAAGCGAAGCAGTAAAAAGTTACTTAGATTCAGTAGCTAAGAAAGACGTTTGGGGTGGTTATACCGATTATGAAAGTGCCAAAAAGCAAGAGCTTAAAAAAGGTCTGGATTTAAAAGGTGGTATTAACGTAATTCTTCAAATTTCAGTAAAAGACATTCTTATCGGAATGGCAGATGAGTCAAATGACCCTGCATTTAGAAAAGCTCTTGCTGCTGCAGACGAGCGTATTAAGGATGGACAAGATGACTACATTAATTATTTCCTGGAAGAATTTAATAAGATTGAAGGAGCGCAACTAGCATCTCCAGATATTTTCGGAACACCAGAAATGGAAGATGCATTTGAAATTGATTTTCAATCTTCTAATGCAGATGTAGCTGCTGTACTTAAAGAGGAATTAAAAGACTATTTGACTAGTGCTCTTGATGTAATTAGAAAACGTATTGACCAATTTGGTACTACTCAACCAAATATTCAACAACTAGGGACATCGGGTCGTGTATTAATTGAATTACCAGGAGAAACCGATGTAAAACGTATTAAAGATATTCTTACTAAAGCTGCTCAGTTAGAGTTTTGGCATGTTTACAAGCAAGGTGAGATTAGTGATTATATTGTTGCTTCTAATAATTATTGGAAAGAAAAATTAGCGGCTACTAGTAATGTAGTTGAGGCTGATGCTGTTGCAGCAGATTCAACAGTTGTTGAAGAAGAAGATCCTGCTGACTTAAGTGCGCTTTTAGATGGTGATGATGAGACAATCGAAGAGGTAGCAGAAACTAATTTAGACGAAAATCCAATTTTAGGAAGGTTAGTTCGTCCATCATTTATTGGTGGTTTGGGAGTTTTCCGCGCAAGCGATATTGATCTTATTTTAGATTATTTAAATGATCCTCAATCAAGAGCTAGACTTTCTCCTGAAACTCGTAATGCAAAATTTGCTTTTACTTTACCTACCCTTGATGAAAATTTAGGATTTGAAGTATCAGATTTATTTGCTCTTGTTGGTAACGCAGAAGATGAAGCGCCACTTGCTGGTGGTGTTATAACGGATGCTAAACAAGATTATGATCTTGGTGCAAAAGTGATCGTGAGTATGACGATGAACGGCGAAGGTTCAAAGGTTTGGGAAGAAATGACTGGATATGCCTTTAACAATCGTTCACAAGTTGCGGTTGTTTTAGACAACACCGTTTACAGTGCGCCTAGTGTAACAACAGGTCCAATCTCTGGTGGAAGTACTCAAATTTCAGGAAGCTTTACTGTTCAAGAAGCTAAAGATCTTGCTACAGTTTTAAGAGCTGGTAAATTACCTGCAAAAGCAGAAATTATTCAAAGTGATGTAATTGGACCATCATTAGGGCAAGAAGCTATTGATAGTGGTTTAATGTCATTTGCACTGGCACTTATTTTAGTTCTTATATGGATGTTCTTCTACTATGGTAGAGCAGGTTTGTATGCTGATATAGCACTTGTGGTAAACATCTTATTCATATTTGGAGCATTAGCATCTTTAAAAGCAGTTCTTACTTTACCTGGTATCGCCGGTATCGTACTTACAATTGGTATTTCGGTTGATGCTAACGTACTTATATTTGAACGTATACGTGAAGAACTTGCTAAGGGTAAATCACAAGCCGATAGTATTAAAGATGGATTTAATAATGCATTAAGTTCCATTTTAGATGCGAACATTACTACATTGTTAACCGCTATCATACTTTACATTTTTGGAACAGGTCCTATTCAAGGATTTGCAACTACCTTAATGATTGGTATTCTTACTTCGTTATTTACAGCTGTATTTATTACTAGATTATTTGTTGATGGTTACGTTAAGAATGGTAAAACGTTGACGTTTGCATCTGGTGTAACAAAGAATTGGTTTAGAAATGTAAATGTTGACTTCCTGAAGAAGAGAAAGGTGGCTTATTTAATTTCATTGGTGGTTGTTATAGGTTCTATTGCTTCTTTGGCAATCAACAAATTAAACTTAGGAATTGATTTCTCTGGTGGTCGTACGTATGTCGTTCGATTTGATCAAGAAGTAAATGCTACTGAGATTACTAAAATATTAAGCTCAGAGGATTTCTTAGGTTCTGCCGAAGCTAAAACTTATGGTGATGCAAATCAGCTTAAAATCAGTACAAAGTATGGTATTGATCAAGACGACAGTGTTATAAGTGAAGAGATTGAAAACAAGTTGTATGTGGCTCTTAAAGATTTCTTACCGGCTGATATGACTCAAGCGCAATTTGCAGATGTAGGTTCTGAAGTAAAAACATCAGGAATTATGTCTAACTTCCAAGTAGGTCCTACTATCGCCGATGATATCCTTAAAGGGTCTATCTATGCGATTCTAGGTTCATTGGCAGTTGTATTCTTATATATTCTAATACGTTTTAAGAGATGGCAATTCTCTTTAGGAGCTGTTGTTGCTGTTTTCCACGATGTAGCTATAGTTCTTGGTGTATTCTCTGCGTTGTACAAAGTTTTACCTTTCAATATGGAGATCGATCAAGCATTTATTGCAGCTATTCTTACGGTAATTGGTTACTCACTTAATGATACGGTTGTAGTATTTGATAGAATTAGGGAATTTATCAATGAAAGAACTGGCATGGCATTTGGTGAAACGGTGAATAGAGCGATTAGTAGTACTATATCGCGTACATTGAATACCTCGTTAACTACTTTAATTGTACTGCTTGCTATTTTTACTTTCGGTGGTGAGTCTATTAGAGGATTTATGTTTGCTTTAATTGTAGGTGTGGTTGTAGGTACATATTCTTCTGTTTTCATTGCGACTCCGGTAATGTATGACACAATCAAAAAATCAAATGGTAAAATTGAAGCCGATAAAAAGGATGAAGAATAAATTGAATTAGATAATAGTAAGAAAAGCCTCTTAATTAATTAAGAGGCTTTTTTCTTTATATGATCAGTTCAATAGTATGACTGATCGTTGTAAATATTATGTTAATTCAATTTAGAAAAATTACTAAATAAATGCGACAAAATGATTAATTTGCAGTTTCAATACATAGTAAACCAAAACCTATGAAACTTAACATCTTAACTTTTCTTGCATTTTTATTTATAAGCGTTGGGGTAAGTGCTCAGAACACCTTTATAATGAATGATGCTAATTACACTTCCTGTTCCGGAAGTTTTACCGATTCTGGTGATTTAACAGGTAATTATTCTAACGGAGAATCCTTTGTAACAACAATATGTTCTCCATTTCCATTGGACGCTATTCAAGTATCCTTTAATTCTTTTGATTTAGCCTCAGGAGATTTACTTATCATTTATGATGGAGACACCGCTACAAGTCCAATCATTGGGGTGTTTTTAGGTACTAATTCACCAGGTACGGTGATTGCTTCACCACCTGCTACAAATCCATCAGGTTGTTTAACTTTTAGATTTATATCCGATTCATCCAATACAGCTCCAGGATGGGAAGGTACTATTCAATGTGTAACTAATTGTCAATCTATTAGCAACACCGTTACTACTACGCCTGCCCCAGACGGTGACGGTATTATTAGAGTATGTCAAGGTGATACAGTATCTTTTACTGGGACTACACAATTCAGTCAAGATAGTACTGGAGCTACCTATGAATTCAGACTTGCAGATGGAACTGTAGTTTCTGGTCAATCTGCTTCAGAGGTATATAATTCACCTGGAATTTATGAGATTGATTATGTTGCGTTTGATCAATTAGGCTGTCGTGATAGGCAAACTATCGATGCGACTGTAATAGTAAGTACTACACCTGATTTTTCTGGTGTTGTAGCTGCAGATACTTCCCTTTGTTTTGGAGAGTCCACGACTATAACTGGTAACGTATCAACTACTCAATTTTTTGCTGATGTTGCTCCTCCAATAACGGGACAGACTTTTCTTCCGGACGGAAGCGGTGTAGCCTACCAAACTTGTATTGATGTTACAGGATTTCCTGCAGGTTCTACATTTGCAAGCGCTAGTGATTTAGTTAATGTATTTATAGATATTGAGCACTCCTACATGGGCGATTTAGATATTACTTTGACGGCTCCAAACGGATCTCAAGTAAAGTTTTTAACCTATCCTAATTCCGGTGGTGGGCGCTTTCTAGGTAATGCATTAGACGATGGTACTACAACTCCAGGTGTAGGTTTTGTTTATACATTTACTGAAGCTGCAACTCAAACTTTGGATCAATCAACTGGACCAGTTGCATTTGGAACTCCTATGCCTGCTGGTAGTTACTCTCCAGAGGATCCATTCTCTAACTTTATAGGTACACCTCTTAATGGTTTGTGGTGTTTAGATATCGTTGATAATTTATCTATTGATAATGGATATATTTTTGAATGGGGAATTAACTTTAATCCTGCCATTATTCCAGCTGCTGGTAGTTATGAGCCTTCTGAGGTGCTTACTGAATGGCAAACCAATGCAGATATCACTGCTCAAACTGGAAATGATATTACAGTAACGCCTAGCGTTGCCGGACAAAATTGTTACAGTATTGATTTTACAGATGATTTCGGATGTACTTATACAGAAACTATTTGTATAGATGTTGCTCCTGAAATTACGTCGACTACTCCTAATGATATTATAGTTTGTCAATCCTCTGGTGCTGCAACTGTTGATCTTACGGTAAGAAATACAGATGTCCTTAATGGGCTTGATGCAACTTTGTATGATGTGACTTTTTATAATTCACAAGCCGATGCAGATGCCGATTCTAATCCTATTTTAAACAGTACGGCTTATGATGTAACAACAAACGAAACTGTTTTTGTGAGAATAACTGATAATACTTCTGGTTGTTTTAATACGGAAACACTTGATGTTACCTATAACACATCAGCATTTAATTCAGTAAATGACCTTGAGGCATGTGACGATCTATCGGCAGACGGTATTGAAAATTTTGATTTAACAAGTCAAGAAGCTGGTATTCTAGGTTCTCAAGATCCTGCTGATTATGTAGTTTCTTATTTTAATACCCAAGCTGATGCTGACGCAAATACCAATGCTATCACGACGCCACAATCTTATGATAATGTTTCCAATCCAGAAACAATTTATGTAAGAGTTTCTAACGCACAAGATCAAGATTGTTATGCAACAGGTACGTTTGATCTAGTTGTTCTTGATTTACCGAATATAGGAACAGCGTCTGATCTTACAGAGTGTGATAATGCGCCACTGGACTTAAGAACTGCATTTGTATTATCAGCTCAAGATAATGCAATTTTGAATGGTTTAAGCCCTGCTAGTTATTCTGTTACCTACCACCTTTCTTTAACGGATGCCGAGGCAGGATCAGGACCATTATCAGATACAGATGATATCAATGATGGATCTACTATATACGCTAGATTAACAGATGCTAATACAGGATGTTTCAATGTATCAACCTTTGATGTAGAAGTTGAGACATGTGAGGTAATTTTACCAGAAGGTTTCTCTCCAAATGGAGATACTATAAATGACACTTTTGTTATACCAAATATTGAACAGTTTGCAAATTTTGAACTTAAGGTCTTTAACCGTTATGGTACGGTTATTTATGAAACCAGAGCTCAAAACTACCAGGAGTTTGCAGGTATACCTAATAAAGGACCGCTTGCAGGTGATGGTTTATTACCTGTAGGTACTTACTTCTATACGATTCAATTTAATGATAGCGAAGTTGAAGATGTAGCTAGATGGTTGTACATTAATTATTAAACTTTACCTATAGATAGATTTTAAACTGTCTTTAGTCTCTCATGAAAAAACCTCTTTGAATCAATTCAAAGAGGTTTTTTTATTGACTAGACTTGAATGACTGTGTTTGATAGAATGTCAACTATAATTACTTAGTTAATATTGACTATTTAATACGATTGTATATAAGTTGATCTCCGGCCTTCCAGTTATTTTTAGATGTTGTTCCAGCAGGAACTTCAATTACCTTATCAATTACATAATAGCTTTGATAAATAGAATCAGAATAGGGTGTAGTATTCTCATATATCTGCGTAATTGAATTGGTTGAATCTACATAAACTATGTCCAAAGGAATGGACGTGTTTTTCATATAGAATCCCGCTTGATAGTTGTGCTTTAATAAAAATAACATACCTTGATTAGGCAACAAACTATCACGCCACATTAAACCTTTGGCAATTTGAAGGTCAGTTTCTGCTATTTGCAGTTTTATAGAGCTCAAAGTATCCAACGTATTTTGATCAATTATATACGCCTTTGCTTGGTATTTGAATGTTAAATCTTCTTCAGAAAACTGTTGATTAAATGGTTTTTTACAACCTATCATACAAAATAACATTGCACTCAGGAAGATTTTGGTCTTTTTCATCAATATCTATCTATCCTTAACCAGTGTTTGCTGTGGTCTAAACATTAAGTATAAACCAATAAGAATAAAAGGAATGCTTAAAAGCTGTCCATTGTTTAAGAATATTCCAAACATTTCCCAGCCATCATGACTTGTTTGCTCCTCTTTAATATACTCTATAAAGAATCTTACTGTAAATAACAGTACAAAGAACATTCCTAGAAGATATCCTTGTTTATTCCTTTTGTCTGTTTTCCAGTAAGTAAAGTACAAAATTATAAATACGAAAACATAACAAATAGCCTCGTACAGCTGCGCAGGATGTTTCACGGGAACTTGTTCCAGTAATGTTGCAAATTGTGGGTTGTTCACCAATTCGTCAATAGCTTTATCTCTATCTGGAATTTGAGTTTGCTGTAACAACGAGTTCATCTTATCGGTGCTCTCTCTTACAAATTTGAATCCAAAACCGTTGGTTACATCACCATTTATTTCACTATTAAATAAATTACCTAATCTCACAAAAGTTCCACCAATTGCCGTAGGTATTACAATACGATCCAAAATCCAAAAAGGCGTTTTACGATTCAGATGTTTGCGACTATAAAAGTACATGGCAATGATAATTCCTAGTGCAGCACCATGACTAGCCATTCCCATGAAGCCTGTGAACTCAAATTCAGGTTCGAATCTAAAAGGTAGTATTACATGTAAAAAGTCATTGAAAAACACCTTTGGTTCATAAAATAAAAAATGGCCAAACCGAGCACCCACGATACAACCAATAACCGTATACATGAATAATGGGTCTAGCTTTTCAGTGGATAGTTCCTCTCTTTTAAAAATAGGTTTAATAATATACCAGCCTAGAATAAAGGCAATAACATAACTTAAGCTATAAAAATGTAATTTAAAAAATCCTAAATCTATTCCTTCAAGTGGATTCCAGACTATGTATAATGATTGCATGTAGAATATTTTCTGGGACTAAGTTAAGGTAATCCTCTTAATTTAATGACCTTATTTCTTCCATTTGATGTTACAACCTATACTAGGTTTTTGCTCTGGTGAAACCACTTTGTTACCTAGAAGAGCATCTAGAGCTTCTCGTAATGATCTGCCAGTAAGTGGTATGCCGTTTCCAGGTCTTGAATCATCTAATTGTCCACGGTATACAAGCCTTTCATTTCGGTCAAATACATAAATGTCAGGAGTGCAAGCAGCGTCATAATTACGAGCTACCTCTTGCGTCTCATCATACAAGTAAGGGAAAGGATAGTTTTCTCGATCTGCAACTTCTTTCATAAAATTAGGACCATCCTGTGGATAGTTTTCTATATCGTTGCTAGAAATCGCTACAAAACCAAAACCAGCAACACGATAATCATTTGCCACACGAACTAACTCATCATTTACATGGATTACAAAAGGACAATGATTACAAATGAACATGACAACAGTCCCGTATTCTCCTTTTATGTCTGTAAAATTCATGTGATTTTCAGTTACTGTGTCTAATAAAAAGAAATCTGGTGCTTTTGTGCCCAGTGGTAACATGTTAGAAGGTGTAAGAGCCATTTGTTTTTATTTATAAGTAGTAAAGTATGTCGGTTTGTTACGCTTTCGCGAAAGCGGAATAACTACAATCTTTAAAGTAATTTATTAATATTTGGTTACAAATTTAATGGTGAATGTTAATCATTTAAACAGAATTGTTATCTCATATCTTAAAACCCTATTAAATCCCACGGGCTTGTCCTAGAACATTATTATCTTGAAAATAAAAAATGAAAAAATCATACGATACCGTAGTTGAAGCTACACAGGACTTAAAAGACAGAGGATTTTCAATAGATTTTGATCTTGTAGAAGATGGTGTTCATAGTAAAGAACTTAAAAAAGAGTGGAAGGCTGGTGAATTAGAGGTAGTGGAGTTTCATCGTTTTGAAGGAATGACTAATCCTGGAGATAACATGATTTTATACGCCATTGAAACAAAGGATGATCAAAAAGGTATATTACTAGATGCTTATGGAGCAGACATCGAAATCTCGCGTGAAATGATTGAAAAATTAAGAATGAATGGATAAACTTACTTGGTCTGAATTTGAAAAGGTGGATATGCGTGTAGGTACTATTATAGATGCGCAGCCTTTTCCAGAAGTTCGTAACCCAGCTTATAAGTTGTATATAGATTTTGGTGATTTAGGAGTTAAGAAAACCAGTGCTCAAATTACAAATCGTTACGAATTACAAGAGCTTATTGGTAAACAAGTGATTGCCGTTGTGAATTTTCCACCTAAACAAATCGCAAATTTTATGAGTGAATGTCTAGTGCTAGGAGTAGTAGGAGTTGATAAAGATGTAATATTACTTCAACCAAGTGCTCATGCAAAAAATGGTGATAGAATAGGATAGAAGTGATTACCGTGTTACTGCGAGGATTATTAATTTTTTACAATTGAGGTTGAGCAAAAAATACTATAAAAATAAAACCAAGTGCTCTAAACCATGAAATTACAGCCATTAGTTTTTGGAGTTTTGATTGTTTTCTCTTCTTGTAAGGAAAGCAACATTTCTTCTCAAGACGTCACAAGAAAACAGGACTTTTTATTTAATAATAAACAGCTTGTATCAGATGGTAGCATTCCTGTAGCTTTTCATTTTGATTATCCAGTTGGGAAACCTGACGCAATTGGTTATTATAATGCTCAACCTTTTGGAGAGAATTATCACTTAGGAGATGATTGGAATGCCGTCACTGGTGGTAATTCTGATTTAGGCGATCCTATTTTTGCCATAGGAAACGGTCAAGTGGTTGTGGCAAAGGATTATTCAGGTGGTTGGGGAAACGTTATTGTTATTAAGCATAGGCTTAAGAATGGAGCGATAATCGAATCTTTATATGCTCACTGTAGAAGAATGATGGTAAATAGAAATGATATCGTTAAAAAAGGCGAGCAAATAGGTACCATAGGTAATGTAAATGGATTGTATAAAGCGCACCTTCATTTTGAGATACGTGACAGCTTAAATATGGGAATAGGGGATGGCTATTCATCAAATAGTGAAGGCTATTTGAACCCTACCGCATTCATAAAAGATCACAGATAAGAATTAATAAAAATATCCTTATTCACTAGATTAGATGTTTATGAATAAGGATATTTTTTTTGATTTAGATTTTACTACATCTGTTCTGCAAAGAATATAGCGTTCATTAATAATTTATTTGTACCATACCAAAATGCCCTGAATTGAGTATTGTCTGTAAAACCAATTACATCACCACGGCCATAATTATTATGTCTAAATGGAACACTGTTTTTCAATGCTTCTAGATTAATATCACTTATATAACCACTCATTAACGGTGAATTGGTGTAAGTAATAGGGTTTCTAAAAGAATCTTTATGTGGTTCTATGAATAATCTGGTATTGCGAAACATAGGTAACTGATCATCTTTAAAACCGAAAGCAATAGGATGTGAGCGATCTAATTTAGTTTCAAAAATAGCACCACCTATATTTTGCGCTCCATAGAAAGCAGATCGCTGTTCAAAAGAAATGTTTTCTGCTGGGTTTTCCGTTGATCTAAATTCAAGAGGTAACATTTTTGAACTACTCATCCATCTTAAGGCACTTCTATAACCGATAAGCGTTCCTCCGTCACGAGTCCATGCCTTTAATTGATCGATCACCTCATTTTCTGGACTGCCGTAGGTATTAGGAACGATAATGGTGTTGTATTTAGATAAGTCTCTACGATTAAGTTCATTGATGTCGATCTTAGTTAATGGGATGTCATAGCGTTGATCAAACAGATGCCATATCTCTCCTGCATCGTATGGATTTATACCATTGCCTATTAATAAAGCAATTTTAGGTAGTTTAAGCGCTCTAAATTGACGTGAGCCTAAATCAATTCCTGTAGTTAAGCCAGATTGAACTGGGTATATGTCTACTTTATTATCTTGTTGTAATTCAAACAATAACTCAGCAAGAGCAGTTTTACTCAATGATTGATTTTGTACTGGAATTAAAATTGTTCCATAATCATAGTTGCGTCCTTCAATAGAAAATGGTTCCATAGCAACTTTTGACCGAATACCTTTTGATAATAGAGAGTTAAGAACCTTTGGGGTCTTGTACTCATTCCATGGCATTAGGTAGGCGTAATCTGATATTTGCATTTCATAGGTGTTGGAATTTGACATTCTATCTGCTGCATTGTTTAAACTCGCATTTTCGTCATAATCCATATCAAATGCTAGTGGAAAGGTCCACGCGCTTATGTCATAGAATAAACTATCTTGAAATTGTGTACGCTTTTCAAACATCGCTTTGATTAATCGAGAGTTCTTTTGATTTTTAGGAACGATGTAAGCATATCCTTTTTTAAAGGTTTTTCCGTTTCTGTTCACGTCATTTTTAAGGCTTTTTACTTCAATTTTATGACGGCGTAAAATATCAGCAAGAGCATCAGTCCTGCCAGCGTCAGTATGATCACCGAAAATTATCGCGCCATTATCTGCTTCTTTTCTAGCGTTTGTATAAAAGTCCTTATGGTAATTCAATATCTTTTCTCGCATACTTACCGCAGCTTTCAACGTGCTTATTCCAGCGGTATATTGATTGCGCACCGTAAATGGGAATGTAAGTACACCATTTTCAGAATTTTGAGCGTGACCACGCGAGCTAGCTTGTTCAAAAAGTATTCCTATTGACCCATTTACATCTGGAAATGTAGATCCCTTACCGTAGTAAAAGTCGTCATAACTTTCTTCTGTATAATACAGGGATCCTATCTTGTCTAACTCGGCAGCGTGATAATTTCCTATTTCACGCGTTAATTGTTGATTCATTGCAGGTGTTAATGGGTGCGTGCGCGATGGAATTCCAGGTTGAAAAAAGAAAGTAGCATTGGTTCCCATTTCATGATGGTCGGTAAGAATGTTGGGCATCCAGTTGTGAAAAGTTTCGATACGGGCTTGTGATTCTGGAAGTTGAACTGGTAACCAGTCGCGATTCATATCAAACCAATAATGATTAGTACGTCCACCTGGCCATGCTTCACTGTATTCTCTATCATATCCATCAGGAGTTACATTTTTATTTTTGTGTTGATTTACCCAACCTGCAAAACGTTGTAAGCCATCTGGGTTAAAACTTGGGTCAAATAAAATAACTGTGTTTTTTAAGAGGTTGTTTATTTCATCACCTTGTGCAGCTGCTAGATAATAAGCTAGTAGTAAAGCTGCATTTGATCCACTAGCTTCGTTACCATGTATAGAAAAACCTTGGTATACTACGATAGGCATGTTGCTCACATCTGCTCCATCGCTGTTGGAAAGAGCTAGGTGCTCTTTTTGAATAGTGTCTAGGTTAGCATGATTTTCAGGAGACGTGATAGTAAGTAGTAATAAAGGTCTATCCTCAAAGGTGTAACCTCTATTTTCTATGGTAATTCTATCTGATTGTTGGGCTAGTACACGCATGTATTCTACAAGTTTGTCGTGTGTCACATGCCACTTACCTGGAACATATCCTAAAACGTCTTGTGGTTTAGAGATTTTGGAATCATAAGAGATGTCTTGGGGTAAGTAATAATCTAAGGCTGGGTTGACTAGTGTAGGATTTGATTGCGCTTTCGCGAAAGCGATACTAAAAACACAGCTTACTATAACTAGTATATGGCGAGTAATTTTCATGTGAATGGGAAATTTTTTTAAAAATAAAAAAAGCCTTCCGTAGAGAAAGGCTTTAAGATATATTTAAGACGATAAGTTTTATATGTCATCAAATTCTACATTAGTAAAACTTGCAGGGTGATTAGGCTCTGCAGCGTTATCATGAGCTGCAACTACATCTTCCTTTTTATAGTCTGATTGATGGCGCTCACTTATAACTTCATCACCTTTTTCTTTAACTATGAAATTAGTAACCTCATTTAAGGTTTCAGTGAATTCAGCAAAATCTTCTTTATAAAGATAAATCTTGTGTTTTTTGAAGTGATAGCTACCGTCGTCATTGGTAAATTTTTTACTTTCAGTGATGGTTAGATAATAATCATCTGCTTTAGTAGAACGAACATCAAAGAAATACGTGCGACGACCTGCGCGTACAACTTTTGAAAAAATATCTTCCTGCTCTTTGTAATCTCTATCGCTCATTTGAGTTTTTCATGGTTTATGGCTCAAAAATATAAAAAAATGTTTAAGCCAAAAGCTTTATGCTTTTTAAGTGTCTAAAATATTGATAAACAGCACTTTGTTTTTGATGTTAATGTTGATTTATGTTAATAACAAGAAGACTTATTTTTCTTTTAACAACTTTAAAGGGAAACGAGTAGTCTGTACAGTGAGATTAACTGGGCTTTAATCTTGTTTTTCTAACATTTGATTTTCAAATAATTCAGCATAATAACCTTGCGCGTTTACTAGATCTTGATGCGTTCCTTTTTCTATGATTCTACCGTTGTCTAGTACGAGAATTAGATCAGCGTTTTTAGCGCTACTTACTCGGTGACTAACGATGATTGTAGTGGTATCTTTTGTAACCCTTTTTAAATTGCTTAGAATCTTTTCTTCAGTTTCGGTATCCACCGCACTCAAACAGTCATCAAATAGTAAGATTTGTGGTTTCTTAATAATTGCTCTAGCTATTGAGACACGCTGCTTTTGTCCACCGCTCAAGGTTATTCCTCGTTCTCCTAGAACGGTATCGTAACCTTTTGTGAAGTTGGTTATGTTTTTGTGTACGGCTGCATTTTTTGCTGCTGTTATAATCTCTTCTTCTGTTGCATCTACCTTACCAAATGCTATGTTGTTTTTAATTGAGTCGCTAAATAAGAATGCGTCTTGTGGAACATATCCAATGGCTGCTCTTAAATCTTCAAGATTAAGTTCCTTAATAGGAGTTCCGTCAATTTTTATAGAGCCTTTTTCAATGTCGTATAACCTTCCTAAAAGTTCTAGTACGGTTGATTTACCGCTACCTGTTTTACCTAAGATGGCAAGTGTTTTTCCTGCTGGAACTTTAAAGGAAACCTCTTTAAGTGCGGTAATATTAGTATCATCATAAGTGAAACTTACTTGATCAAACTCAATATTTCCTTTTACTGGCGATCGCTGTGGCTGTAAATTTTGAATGGCAGGTTCAATATCTAGGAATTCATTAATTCTTTTTTGGGAAGCTTCAGCTTGTTGTATCATATTAGTTACCCAGCCAACTACTGCTACTGGCCATGTAAGCATGTTTACATAGATAAGAAATTCAGGGATGGTCCCTACATCAATAACTCCGTCGATAACTTGCTTACCACCAATATATATGACCATGATATTACTCAATCCAATTAATAATACCATTAATGGAAAAAATAGGGCTTGCACACGTGCTAGGTCTATGTTTTTTGCTTTACTTTCATTTGCAATTTCTTCAAACTGTTGAAACATTTGACCAGATAGATTGTAGGCTTTTATTACAGAAATACCACTGAAGGCTTCTTGTGAAACCGTATTTAAATTAGATAGGTATTGTTGTACTAGCGTAGATCTTTTGTTGATTTCCCTGCTGATAACGTAGATGGCTACTGCCAGAAAAGGAAGTGGTATAAGAGTGTACAATGCTAGGGTAGGAGCTGTAAAGTACATTCTAGGTATAACTACTGCAAATAATGTGATCATGTTAATGCTATACATTATCGATGGTCCCATATACATTCTTACCTTGGATACATCCTCGCTTATACGATTCATTAAATCGCCAGTACGATTTTGCTTATAAAATCCTAGAGAAAGTTTTTGATATTGCTCATACACTAGATTTTTTAAGTCGTATTCTAGATGTCTTGATACAACTATAATAAGTTGTCTCATGACAAAAGTTAATCCAGCAGCGAGAAGAGTCGCACCGATTATCCATGCAATGTTAATTAACAATTCACTTCTTAAAAATTCTTTGTCTGTAATTTTACCAGATCCATAATCATTAAGGAGGTTAATGATTTTACCTACGTATTGAGGTAATACTAGTGAAAACAGTCTGGCGGCAATGGTGACAAGGATTCCACCTATAAGTTGCCATTTGTATTTTGCAAAGAGCTTATTGAGCTTTTGTAGTTCTTTCATGTAATAAAAAAGTGACCAACAACAGGCCTGTTGTAAAATGGGTGTAATTTACATTTGGTATATTGTCCATGTGCTAAAATCACGTTATTTTTGCACGCCTTTTCTAAACAACACAGGCAATTAAAATTTCAATATGTCACAAGACTATACAAGCGTTGAAGAAATGATTCAACAGGATCCCGTTTTTGGACAGGTTTCCTTTAATAATCATGAACAAATTGTTTTTTGTAATGACAAAGATACTGGATTACGTGCCATTATCGGAATTCATAACACAGTTTTAGGTCCTGCATTAGGAGGAACTAGAATGTGGCAATACAAAAACGAGTGGGAAGCCCTTAATGATGTACTACGTTTATCACGTGGTATGACATATAAAAGTGCCATTACAGGATTAAATTTAGGTGGTGGAAAAGCCGTAATTATAGGTGATGCCAAAACCCAAAAGACTCCAGAATTAATGCGCCGTTTTGGAGAATTTGTGCACTCGTTGAGCGGTAAGTATATTACTGCAGAGGATGTAGGTATGGAAACTGAAGATATGGATACTGTGAGAGAAGTCACTCCATATGTAACTGGTATTTCACAAGATAAAGGCGGAGCAGGAAATCCTAGTCCAATTA
Source organism: Nonlabens sp. MIC269 (assembly GCF_001430865.1). Taxonomy (GTDB): domain Bacteria; phylum Bacteroidota; class Bacteroidia; order Flavobacteriales; family Flavobacteriaceae; genus Nonlabens; species Nonlabens tegetincola. The sequence continues at coordinate 2,233,173 of NZ_CP011373.1, forward strand.
CCGCTTATGGTGTCTTTATGGGAATGAAGGCTGCTGCAAAATACAAATACGGTAGTGACATTCTTGAAGATAAAACCGTATATGTTCAAGGAATCGGTAATGTAGGAGAAACTTTGGTAGAATACCTTACTCAAGAAGGAGCTAAAGTGGTCGTATCAGACATTAATCAAGGTAAATTAGAAGAAGTTAGAGATAAGTATGGTGCTACTATTTATGGTGGGACTAATCTTTATGCTGAGAAAATGGATATCTACGCACCTTGTGCATTAGGGGCTACTGTAAATGATGATACAGTTAATTTATTAAACTGTGATATCGTTGCTGGTGCTGCAAACAACCAATTAGCCGATGAGCAAAAACACGGTAAAAGATTGCAAGAGCGTGGTATCTTATATGCACCAGATTTCCTTATTAATGCAGGTGGGATTATAAATGTTTATGCAGAGCTGGAAGGATATGATCGTACCGAAATCATGCGCAAGACTGAAAATATTTACACCACGACTATTGAAATTCTCAATAGAGCTCACGAGACTGGTGTAACTACTCATCAAGCTGCGCTTGAAATTGCACAAGCTCGCATTGATGCTAGAAAACAAGAACAACTAGCTTAATAGTTGAAAATGAATTAAGGTGTCTTATAGGAAGGACTTTATTTTTAGTTTGTTCGCTTTCGCGAAAGCGAACCTATAAGACATCTTTAATAAATAAAAACGCATGGTGATTATCACCAGCAACAACCTTTAAAAAGGAAAAAAACGTTCTTTATGCTTACTAGAAGACAACTACGAATTAAAGTGATGCAAGCTGTATTTGCATTTCAGCGTCAACAACCAGATGAATTAAAAAGTCTAGAAACCTTTTTAAACACAAGTATGACGCAAACGTATACCTTGTTTCTATACATGGTTCAACTTTTAGTAAAACTACACGAGCACGCAGTCGATAAACACGAACTTGCTCAAAACCGTCATATCGCTACTGATGCTGAACGTAATCCCAGTCGCCATTTAATCGATAATAAAATTCTACTTAAGCTTAGAGAAAGTCAAGAGCTGGTTGATGCCCTAGAAAAACGTAAAATCGATCCATGGCATCTAGATTCAAAATACATACATAATCTATATGATAAGATTATAAGCAGTAAGGAATTTGTTTTATACGCGATGGAGGAAGAACCTTCGTTGAAAAGAGATTTAAAATTCCTACTTAATGTCTATGAAAATCTTATCGCTCCTAGTGATGAGATCATGGATTATTTGGAGGATATCAATATTACTTGGATGGATGACTATCCACTTGTCAACAGTAATATAATCATGTTCTTAAGAAAAGTAAAGCCATCTAAGGATGTTAAAATGCCAGTTCTGGTTAAAGATCAAGATGATATCAAGTTTGCTATGGATTTGTTTAGAAAAACAATCCTTAATAGTGAGGAATTAGAAGGTCGTATAGAAGGTAAAACACCTAATTGGGATAAGGAACGTATTGCACCTATCGATAGTATACTTATTATGATGGCCCAGGCAGAATACTTGTACTTTCCTAGTATTCCAACAAAGGTGACTTTGAATGAATATCTAGAGATCGCCAAGGATTACAGTACTCCTAAAAGTAGCACATTTGTAAATGGTATTCTAGATCGATTACTTAAAGAACTCACAGCTCAGGACCTTATCAATAAAGTAGGTCGTGGTTTGATGTAGTAAGGCAGTATTTGAAACTTTGTTAATCTTATAGTTGCGCACTTTGCTTTCAGGTTGGATTTAATTACATTTGCTAGACTTAAAATTTAATTGAAATGAAAAAAGTAATAATGATGTTTGCAGCAGTAGCTGCAGTAGCTCTTACAAGTTGTAACAATGAATCTAAGGCTAAGATCGATGAGGCAAATTTAACTGCAGCAGCAGCAAGTAAAGAAGTTGCAGCAGATTATCCTGTAATGACCTTCAACGAGGTTGAGTATGATTTTGGTACTGTAGAAGAAGGAACTGTTGTTGAACATGAGTATACTTTTAAAAATACAGGTACAGCACCGCTTGTTGTAATAAGTGCAAAAGGTAGTTGTGGTTGTACTGTTCCTACTTGGTCAAAAGAGCCTATCGCTCCAGGTGAAGAAGGAAGTATGCTAGTAAAGTTTAATACAAACGGAAAGCCTAACAATCAAACTAAAACCGTTACCATCAAAGCAAACACTGAAAGTGGTACTGAGTCAATTAGAATCAAAGGTTTTGTAAACCCAAAGGCTAAAGCAAGTCCTAACGCTTAATTATTTTAGATGGATCAAATTCTTGCATTTGCACCTTACATATTAGTAATTGGGATTTTTTATTTCTTAATAATTAGACCTCAATCGCAAAAACGTAAGGCTGAAAAGGAATTCACAGAATCTCTTAAAGTAGGAGCCAAAGTTGTTACTACTAGTGGTATTCACGGAAAAGTGAATCAAATCAATGAGGAAAAAGGTACTTTGGTTATTGAAACAGGTGCTGGAAAAATCACTTTTGAACGTGCTGCTGTAAGTGCAGAACTTTCTAAAAAAATAAACGAACCTAAATCAGACAAGAAATAAGTTTGAAATAGGAATTCATAAAAAAGCCCTAGTGCACTTGCATTAGGGCTTTTCTTTTTTGTAGAAACATTTTACTATTTAGGTTTGTCCTGACTTTTAGCAATTTGGATGGTCTCGTTTATATACTCTTTGAGAATAACGGTGTCAAACTGTTCACCTTCTTTTAATTGTATGTTTCTTAGGAATTTAGTTTTTCCAGGTTGTGCGTTTCCTAAAACTTTATAAGAGTCAGATAATAATGCACCTTCATGAAACCAAATAGCGCAGTGATTTTTAAATCCAGCTAAACCAATTAAATTACGTTTGCCATAACCATAACATGGTGCACCCCATTTAATAGAGGCCTCTAGATCAGTTTCTTCAAGAAGAATGGCAGCCTGTTCAAGCTGCTCTTTCCATTTTGGAAATTGTTCTATGTATTCGGCGGTATTAGTTACTTTAGTTTTCATTGATAGAGGATTATAATTTAGATAATATGAAGTCCATCATAATTACAATGGATTTGTTCACTACGCTTTAAATCAATTATTCAGGCTGGGCGACTAGTTCAGCAATTTTAACAATAACCTCAGTTGCCTTGACTATGCTTTCTAAAGGAACATATTCATATGGTCCATGAAAGTTGTGTCCACCGGCAAAAATGTTAGGACATGGTAATCCCATATAACTTAGTTGAGATCCATCAGTTCCACCTCTAACGGGTTTAATGAGTGGAGTGATTCCTAATTCTTTCATGGCTTTTTCAGCAACATCAACAATATGCATTACAGGCTCTACTTTCTCTCGCATGTTGTAATATTGATCGTTGATTTCAATACTAACAGCCTCTCTGTCGTACTGCTCGTTTAGGTCGCTTACCAATTTGATTAGCATTTCTTTTCTAGCTTCAAAATGCTCTTTATCATGATCGCGTATGATATAATGTAATTCGGTTTTTTCTACGCTGCCTTTCATATTGTGTAGGTGGAAAAAACCTTGATAGTCCTCTGTATGCTCAGGAGTTTCTAATTTAGGTAATGATTCAATAAACTCACTTGCCACATACATAGAATTAATCATTTTGCCTTTTGCATATCCAGGATGAACAATTTTACCATGAAAAGTCACCACGGCGCCAGCGGCATTAAAATTTTCATATTCTAATTCACCTACTTGACTACCGTCCATTGTGTAGGCCCAATCGGCACCAAATTTTTCTACATCAAATTTATGAGCTCCACGACCAATCTCTTCATCGGGTGTAAAACCTACTTTGATAGCTCCATGCTTAATTTCTGGATGGTCGATTAAATATTTAACCGCTGTCATGATTTCGGTTATACCAGCTTTATCATCTGCTGCTAAAAGTGTAGTACCGTCTGTGGTGATGATGGTTTGACCTATATAGTTTTTAAGAGATTCAAAATAATCTGGAGATAAAATGAGATCGCTTCCTTTAAGAGGTATATCACCACCATCATAATTTTCAATTATTTGCGGTTTGATATTCTTTCCTGTATAATCAGGAGTGGTGTCAAAATGAGAAATGAATCCAATCGTTGGTACCTCTTGATCGACATTTGACGGTAAAGTAGCCATGACGTAAGCATGTTCATCTATTGTAACATCACTCATTCCCATATCGATCAACTCTTGATGTAATTTACGAGCCAGGTCCCACTGTTTATCTGTACTTGGTGTCGTTGGGCTTGAGGCATCACTTTCGGTATCAATGCTTATATAGCTTAAAAATCGCTCTAGAACTTCTTCTTTATTCATCATTTTTTATTTGATAAGTAAAGATAATAGTGTTCACGCTTTCGCGAAAGTGGAGTAACCACAATTTATAGACAATAAAATCGGGCAATATTCCCTGCTATGCTACCCGATGTCAAAATCACCCAATTGAAGGTAATTTATCTGTATCTGTTTGAAATAGGTCATTTAATGAAAACATAGATTGAATTTATATATGATCAATAAATGGTGAAAATCAGGCCAGTTTTTGGCCTGATTTCTATGGTTCAATTATGAAAATTACTACAAAAACATAATTGAGAATTGTACTATTTTTTAATCAATTTCTGCGTTGCACTATTACCATTTGATGTAAATACTTTAACCAGATAAATTCCAGTTGTAAGATCGCTAATATCAATACGGTCATGTGTGCTTGTTTTAACTAATTGACCTTGTAGGTTATACATAAAGATTTGATCTACCTCTTCCTGATCTAAATCTACTGTGAATTCAGTTGTTGCTGGATTAGGAAACACAATTACTTTTAATGGTGAACTATCCTCAATTCCAGCAGTAGAACCAAATTCATATGCTCCCATGTCTACAGTACCATTTGCGATACGATCGTTCCCTAAAAGATCTGAAGTAATTCCATTAGGAATAAAGGAATTATCGCCTGTGTCTATTGCAGGAGAACCTGATTGAATAGTGAAGTCATTACCGTTTGGATTTGTAAATAATGGGTCAGCACTACTGGTGTTCGTTAGGAAAGATAAGTTCGAAAAGCTGTCTTCACTGATAGAATTATTAACAATAATAGTATTAGCAGCATTGACATGTCCTTTGTTTACAGCAATACTTAACGCACCAGAATTACCTTGATCATTAAAGTAAAAAATAGAGTTATTAATCGTTGCAGTATGCGTGCTTGCGTTATCATTACGTCTGCTTAACGCTAGCGGTCCTCTTTCTGATCCAGCTTGTGTTCCTTGATCTAGATTATTTGCAAAAGTGCAGTTAGAGATTGTTGTAGTTAGATTAGAACCTGTATCGTTTGCTCTAATCCACATGGCACTTCCAGTAAATCCTCTGTCATTATTACTGACATTGTACGTTCTGTTTTTTACAAATAGAGAATTAGTTACATCTAGTGTTACGGTCCTATTTGCATTTGTAAGAAAGTACATTCCACTTCCATAACGGCTTAAATTATCGTCAAACACGCAGTTTTCAATCGTCATGTTAGTATCTACGTTAAAATAGGTTCTTATCGCACCACCGGTTAATCCAAAGTTTTGAAAGAACGTACAGTTTCTAAGAACTAAATTCTCTGATTGTCCGCCTACATTAATCGCACCACCATAAGCATTTGTGCCGCTTCCGTTGGCGTGACCATATCGAATGTCAAATCCATCAATGGTGATATTATCTGCTTGATTGATGATCATCACATGATAATTGTTATCGCCTCGCGTACCTGTTCCATGACCAGCATCATCTCCATTGATATCACCAGATAGAATAGTGGGATTTGCAGCAATGTCACGTTGGGAAACACTCGTTTCTGTACCATTAAAACCACCATAGATTTTTAAATTATCAAGATCAATGTTATAAGCATCTGTACGACTAGAACCTGGTGTGTAGGTGCCTGCCGCAACCCATATTTCTGATGTGGCACTTGAGGCATTTCCAATTGCTATTTGAAGATCATTAATAGCATTAGCCCAGCTATCGCCACTACCATTCCCGTTTGCATTTGCGTCTACATAGTATCTAGGAAGTGGTGGTGATACTGTGTATTGCTGCATAGATAATCTACCGCTATCTTGGTATAAAACATACATATTTCCATCTACAGGGTTCATTTCCATCGTTGCAAAAAAACCAGATGCACTAGTCGATATAGAAGGAGCTGTGATTGTGTTCCATGTATCATTTGCAGGGTTGTAGTTTTCAAAGCTTAATTGATTAGATGCATTGTCATACATTAAATAGTGTCTTAAATTAGTATTACTAATTCCTAAATGAACGATGCTACTTGAAAGTTGAGTAGCGTTTGTAGGTTGGGACATGGCTCCTGTTGAACGACCAGTATTTATACTATTATCGGTGATGTTGTAAGCCGCAGCAAAGTATTCAGTCCCATTTCTGTATCCAGATATAATGCTGTAATCTTTGGATCCATTAACAAGTATAGATGTCTGTATTTGTGTACTAATTTCTTGACCTATTAAACGTCCAGATCTATCTGCCATTACATAGTCGTTTTCATTAAACATGTCAATATACATCTGATTTGCGGCAAGATTTGTCGTCAATGAAGTCCAAGTCCCGTTTGTCTGTTTAGTATAAATAATAGCTCTTCTATCTGATCCTCCAGCGCTAATTACACCAGTCACTCTAGGAACTCCATTGCTGTCAAAATTTAAGAATATCCCACGAGTAAAGAAATTCCCTCCTACGTTTACCCCTTCTGTTATCCAACCTGTCCCGTTATATCTTAATACGTCTACACTACTCGCTGCTCCAGAGGCTTCCGTTTTTAATGCGACCCATGGTTCACCTGTTACTGGATTGATCGTAATATCCACATTGTTATAATTTTCAGTAGATACTACCGCACCTAATTGCACCCAACTTGTACCATTGTATTGCATCACATAAATATCTGTATTTGATGGATCTTCATATACGACATAAGGATTACCGCTGGCGTCAAAGGTGAACTCTGCAAGGCTAGCAAATTGCGTGGAGAATTGCGTGTTCCCTACCTGGCTCCATTGAGCCGATGCGGTAAGGCAAAGAATAAAACTTATTATTAATAGTAATTTTGATTTCATAATACTTATAATTTATTGGTTAGCACAAATATTAGCTTAACCAACTGATTATAAGTGTAGTTACTGCTGCATGGGGTTTTTAAGTTTATGAAATATCGGTTTGAGTTTATAAAGCACGTACAAGACTTAAAAAGTCTTCTTTACGATCCTTTGATATAGGAACACTAAGTGTATTGCTTAATGTGATGAAACCGCCGTCACTACGAGAATATTCAACGATATGTTGAATATTAATAAAGTAAGATCTATGGCATTTAAAGAAATAGGTGACATTTTTAAGTAGTTCAGTAAAATGTTTTAAAGGTTTACTTACTAGTATTTTACTGCCATCTATTAGGTAAGTTTCTGTATACATACCGCTTGCCTTAAAAGCCACAATTTCTTTAAATTCGACAAACTTGATTCCATTGCTATACGGTAATCCTATTTTACTAAAATTATCTTTTTTTAGACTAGTCTTTAACTCTTCTAGACGCTTATGGATATTTGAATTTGTAAGATAATTAAGTGCTTTGTCTACTGCGTTAGAAACGACTGCGGCAGTGACTGGTTTTAGTAAATAGTCGATAGCTGCTAGCTGAAATGCCTTAATTGCATATTCACTATAGGCTGTGGTGAAAATAATTTCGAAATTATAGGAATCTTTATCTATAAAATCTAATATTTCAATTCCTGAATGTTCTGGCATTTCAATATCAAGAAAAACCAATCTAGGATTATGCTCTTTGATCAATTCTATGCCAGATAAAAGATTTTCAGCTTGAAAAATTTCAGTGATTTTAGGACAATTTTCTTCAATCAGTATTTTAAGAACGTTTCTTGATTTACGCTCGTCATCTATGATTATTGCTTTCATTCTTTACTTTTTAAAATAGGGTATGGTAAGCGTTACCTTTGTCCCAGATGCATTTTTATCTTCATCATATAAGTCGACAGTACTTACTCCAATTTTTTGTTCTTTACCGTAATTGAGTAGCTCTAACCTACTTTCTGTGGCTTGTGTGGCAAATGACTGATGTTTGTCTAATCTATTCTTTTTAAGCTGTGCAGCTTTTTCACGTCCTATACCATTATCAACAATAATGCATTCAATTTTGTTGTTCACTTGTTGTATCGTGATTGTTAACTTTCTATCTTCCTTTTTATGCAATAAACCATGCTTTAAAGCATTTTCAACATAGGGCTGTACAATCATGGTTGGTATATGATACAATTCCTGATTTACGGCTTTATCAATAGTTATATCGTATTTAAAACTATCTTCAAAACGAACTTCTTCTAATTCTAAATATATATTTAAACAATCAATTTCTTCTCTTATGCTTATTAGTCCTTTATCACTATGATGCAAATATTTACGCATTAATCCTGCAAATTTCCCAAGATAATCGCTGGCCAAATTTTTCTGATTTAGAATAATATATTCTTGTATTGAGTTCAATGCGTTGAATATAAAATGAGGATCCATTTGAGCTTTAAGGGCTTTCAATTCAGATTGCCTGTATTGCATTTCTAGAGCGAGTCTTTTCTGAGTCTCTTTAAGTTCCATAGTAATCAGTTCGGCTTTTTTCTTTTCGCGAAAGCGACTGTATAAGAAAATTCCTGATAGAATCAGTAGTCCAGCTATAATTGCAGTCCCAATAAATAGTTTTTGATTTCTATCTCTTTCAAGTGCATTAAGTTGCGCAGTTTTTAGAGCAGCTTCTTTTTCTCTTTCTGTTTTTTCAGTTTCGTATTTTATTTGATATTCTTTTATTGCCTTTGTTTTTTCAATTGATAAAATACTATCTTGAATAGCATATTTCAATTGAAGCGCTTCCATTGCCTCAGTGTAGTTCTTGTCTTTTAAACTTATTTGAGTTTTTAAATCATAAGCATCTTTCAAATTTTTATAGAGTTCTTGGTCTTTAAAAATTTCAATGGCTTTGTCGATAGATGCAATAGCGCTGCTGGTATTTTCCAGTCCCAAATAGGCCTTGGCCAAACTTTGATAGCTATAGGCAACATTGACGGTTTGTCCCATTTGTTGGAAGGATTTTAAAGCTGGAAGTAGGTATTCTAAAGCCTTATTAAAATTTCTTCTTTCAATCTCAATTCCTCCTAGTGAAGCGTTGGCTATATTTATTCCTGTCTGAAAGTTATTATGTTCTGCAATTGATCTGGCAGCAAGATAATTTTCAATTGTTTTGTCAACTTTATTTAGCGCTGAGTAGGTGTTTGCTAGATAAAAATGATTAGAAGCTTTTAAGTTTGAGTTTGGCTCATTACTGAGTAGTTCATTGTTTTCTTCTAGTATTTCTCTAGCCTTTTCTAACTCGTTAAGATCAATGTATATCCTAGCAAGATTTTGATTTGCATATATGATGCCTTCATCATCATTTAGTTTTGCTTGGATGATTTTGGCTTGATTAATGGCGTCAACAGCTTTGTCATATTCACCTTTTCTAACGAATAGAGATGAAAAATTTGTGTAGGTATTTGCCAGACCTTGTTGGTACTCAATTTTTTTGGAAATTTTCAGTGCTAGTAGTAAAATGGAATCAGCTTTTTCTAAATCCTCTGTTACATACTTTGCAGAAAGTTTATTTAGTAATTCAACCTTTACACTATCTTCCTTAGTATAATTTAATGTTGCTTGATAGGTGCTATCGATAAACTTTTCATTAATAGTTGGATTTTGAGAAAAACTTAGTTCTCCTGATGTTAGAAAGAGAAGGATGTAAAATATTGGTCTTAATTTCACCTTTTAAGAATTAAAATTTAAATATACCCTAACTAAACGAATTGTTATATGAAGACTTTATAGAGGTATTGTAATTTGTAATGAAAGGTGTCTTTCAATGTATGAAGCAGTCCTAAGGCAGTGAAAAAAGGCTATTGGATTTATTATTATAATAAAACTTTAGTCGTTAGAATTTACTAAAAATAATAAAGGCTATTTATTAAGTGCTAAGTCCCAATTCCTTCCCTTTCTGTAACATCCACTCTCGTGCAGCTTCATATTCATTAGGGATTTTACCATCTAGTATAGCATCTTTAATACTTGCTTTAATCATTCCAATTTCTCGACAAGGTTTGAGGTTAAAGGTTTTCATAATTTCCTCGCCACTTACAGGTGGTTGGAAATTGCGTATACGATCGCGTTCTTCTACTTCGACAATTTTGGTACGTACTTTCCTGAAGTTATTATGATAACGCTGGAATCTCTTTGGATTCTTAGTTGTGATATCTGCCTCACATAGAGTCATTAAATCCTCTATATGATCACCTGCATCATGAACTAGCCTGCGCACAGCGCTATCGGTTGCGCTTTCATCTATAACAGCGATAGGTCTTGAACTCATGCGAACCATTTTTTGTACAAATTTCATTTTGTCATTCAATGGCATTTTAAGGCGTTTAAAAAGGTGATATACCATTTTTGAGCCTTTGAACTCATGCCCATGAAATGTCCAACCTACTTTTTTAGAAAACCTCTTTGTAGGAGCTTTGCCTATATCATGTAGTAATGCAGACCAGCGTAACCAAAGATCATCGGTATTTTTAGAAATATTATCTACTACCTCTAGAGTGTGATAAAAGTTGTCTTTATGTGTTTGACCTTCAACTTCTTCAATGCCTTTTAAGGCAGTCAATTCCGGAAGAAAACGCTCAAGTAATTTACTTTTTTCTAATAGTAAGAAACCATAAGAGGGAACATCACAAAGCATGATTTTGTGAACTTCGGTCACGATACGTTCTTGAGAAATGATGTCTAATCTTTCTGCGTTTTGTTTGATACTATCAAAAGATTTTTCTTCAATTTTGAAATCTAGTTGACTTGCAAAACGTATTGCACGCAGCATTCTTAAAGGATCGTCGCTGTAAGTGATGTCTGGATCTAATGGAGTACGTATTAATCTGTTTTCTAGATCTTGTATACCATTGAAAGGATCAATCAGGCGACCGTAGTTATCATCATTGAGAGAAAACGCCATGGCGTTTATAGTAAAGTCCCTGCGGTTTTGATCGTCTTTTAATGTGCCATTTTCTACGAATGGTTTACGGCTATTACGGTCATAGCTTTCCTTGCGTGCTCCAACAAATTCTAACTCAAGATCTCCTGTTTTGAGCATGGCTGTGCCAAAATTTTTAAAAACAGTTACTTTTGGACTGTCTTCTAAGAGACTGGCTACCTTTTTAGCTAGTTCTATACCGCTACCTACAGTTACGATATCAATATCTTTTTTTTGACCTCTTTTTAAAAAGTAATCCCGCACAAATCCACCTATAACATAAGTTTCAAGCTGTAGTAATTCACTAGCTTGATTAATGACCTTGAATATAGGATGCTCAAGTGCTTTTAAATAGTGAGTTTGCGACATTACTTTCTAATAATTTTAAAGGTACCGTTATTAGAGATTTTTATAATTGATGTAGGTTGGTGGCGTTGTCGTTGTTTATTCGATCCTTTTTGAGCTTCTTTTTCAAGTGGGTGAACTTCAATTTTTTCTGTAGTATCTTCAATGGAAATAATTGAATCAACTTGATCGATTAAAGATTGAGAAATATCTTCCAATTTTTCTGGCATGTTACCTTTTAGAAAATTGGAAGAAGCGATCAACAACGGGCTGCGTAGTTTGCTTGTAACTAATGCTGTGAATCTATCGTAGGTTATTTTAAAAGGAGTACTGTTGTCCTCTAGTATAAGAGCTGGCGCTATGTTTTTTGGTTTATCTAGGACTAGTGTAACAGGTCTTTTACTAGTGTCTATGATATTCCAAGCAGGATCAGGCACTTGTTCTACATAACGCTCGAGTACATGATCTTTATCTACAAGAACTTCATAAAAAATAGCCTCATCACTAGTTACTAATCCTAGAGTTTTTTCAACCGCTTCTATGTCTTGTGCATCACAGCATAAATAATAATAACCGTCCATAGGAAGAATAAGGGTATGACCTTTTTTTAAATGATCAACTGTTTTATCTATGGTTTCTTTAGGAACTCTAGGTCGATTATCAGGCTTTTTCTTTTTCATGTTCAAATCACATTTTATCTAGCGAACATCCCTTTCATGTATTGAAAAGAGTGTCAATTTTATGAGAGCAATTAGTCCAGGTATGCTCTAAAACTGTACTTCTAATATTGCCATTGAGGTTATAGGCTTCTTCAATTAAAGGAATTACCTCTTTATAGGAGGCGTTAATATCAAATATGAACCCATTTTCTCCATGCGTAATTATATCAGTAGAAAATCCAGTGTTTGAGGCTACAGGAACACAATTTGACATCATAGCTTCTAACAAAGGTACTGGTCCACCTTCTAAAATTGAAGGTGACAAAAATACATCCATCTTATCGTAAAATTCAGGAAATTTTTCATATTCCATATCTTTAATATAGGTGAAATTAGGAAGAGCCGATAACTCATCAAATTTTGTATATCGCTCCCAATTACTACCTAATAGAAGGAACTCTCTTTGAGGCATATTTTTTACTACATCAAATATTAAATCTGGATTTTTACGTATTTGAAATCCAGAGCATAATCCCACAACTCCTTTACCTGTACGCTCATGTGGATAGAATGTTTTTTCACTGGTAGCAATATGAATTACCTTAAGTATTTCTGGTCTTACTCCATCCTCGATCAACATTTTCTTGATGTTGGAATTTAAGCATATAACATAATCTGCTTGATTCAAACCCCAAACCACATGTGTTTTTGAGTATTTTTTACTCCAGCTAGGATGGGTGAACATCACAATATTCTTTTTAAAAATGATGTTTGGTTTACGTCGCAAACTGCGGCAAAAATGGTTTTGATAGATGTGGTAATAGCCATCAGTATCTGGAATTCCTTTGATCTTATCATTCCAATGAACTCTGGCGTCAAGTTGAGAATGTTGTGATAGTCTGCGAACTTTAGCTCCAAATATCCATGTTTTATCCTTTTCTCGGGCAATGTAAGTAACAGTGCGCACTGCACCTTTTTTATAATTTTTGGATTTGAAAAGGGTCAATATTATTGAAACAATATATTTCCATTTATGGGCAAATAGGAAATACATACGTTCCTTATAATCGTTTTGTTGGTTTTTCATTTTTAATTTATTGAACAGGCTTTAACACGTTTTGATATAATTCAAGCGTCTTTTGAGCCATTATCTTAGAATCATATTTTTCTTTTACTAATTGAAAGTTTTGATCAAGCATTTTTGCAAAGGCACTTTTATTGCCTATCACGTGATTCAAATGTTCAATTAATTTAATACTATCGCCTACTGGTGCTATAAAACCATTTACGCCATTTGAAATTACTTCAGGAATACCACCTGCCATAGTACTTACGATTAAGGTCTGGTAATACATGGACTCATAAATAACCTGTGGTAATCCTTCACTTTTTGATGTGATGAAGGATATATCGGCTTGTTTAAGGTAAACGGCAGCATTTTCTTGTTCATGCAAAAAGGAAACTCTTTTTTCAAGTCCTTTACTTTCAACAGCCTCTAGAATGGGTATGGAATGTTCAGTGTGTCTACCAATTTGAACAAAATGCACGTCCTCACGATCTTTAAAGTATTCTACACACTTTATAAATAATGGTAAATCTTTTGGTTTAGTATGATTTGCAATATGTAAAACTAGGGTGACGTCTTTTGGAATATTTAAGGATTCTCTTATATTAATTTTAGGCTTGAATGTATCTAATTTATCTAGATTAGATCCATTGTAAATCGTGACAATCTTATTTGAGTTAACGATTGATTTTTGGCTTACCTTTTTCACTTCATTAGATACACAAATCACTCTTTTAAAAATGGGATGATTGTATTTATAAAGAGTTTTTTTACGGTTTTTGATAGGAAAACTCGTTTTCTTACTCATTACCGTTTTAGGTAACTTAAAAAAGTACGAGGCTAGTATGACCAAAAACATAGCAACGGGATCGTGCACATGTATAATGTCAATTTTCTTCTTTTTACAGAATTTACCAAAGCTTAAAAAGAACAACGGGTCAACTTTTAACCTTAATTTCTTCTCAACCACTGGACTATTAAGTTCCTTAAGTTCTGTGCCTAATTGACTTCCTAACGGACAAAACACGGTGCTTTCATGCCCCATATTATTCAGTTCAGTAGTCAAATTAATGATGTGATTTTCGCCACCACCACGACTCATCATTCCAGAAAGATGAACTACACGTAAGACTGTTTTACTCATGTATTGATATTATTGTTTGAAGTGAGTAATGGTAAGACATGATGACCGGTTGCTATAAATAAAATTCAAAGATATGATTTAAACTAGACCTTTCTGTAACTTTTAGATATCCATCTAGCTTTGTTAGCAGGTGGATATGTCGTTTCTTTGTCTACCATTGTAATACTATATGTTTAAAGAGAGGTTTTTTTCTAGTTCGCTTTCGCGAAAGCGAATACAACATTTACTAGAGTTGTTTTACGGTTCTGAAAATAGATTAGGAGATCCACGTAATACTATAAAGGTAATTGAATGGAAAGATGAAAAGTACGTCGTAAAATCCTTCAAGAAACCAAACTTTATCAATCAGTTTGTTTACAGATTTATTAGAAAATCAAAGGCAAGAAGATCCTATGAAAATGCGGTTTATTTAACTGAAAAAGGAATAGGAACCCCACAACCAGTGGCTTATCTAGAAAAACTAGGGATTTTTACTTTAAAGGATAGTTATTACATATGTTATTATGGGGAACATGACTTTACTTTTAGAGAACTTATTAATGATGATTCACTTCAAGATAAAGAACAAATTCTCAAGGAGTTTGCCTCGTTTATGTATGAAATGCATGAGGCCGGTATTTATTTCCTAGATCATTCTCCTGGGAATACCTTGATTAAGAAAACTTCGCAAGGGTATACTTTTAGTCTGGTTGATTTAAACAGAATGAAATTTTTTGACATACCTTATAATATGAGATTGAAGAATTTTGAGCGATTATCGCCCAAAAAATGGATGTATGATATAATGGGTAAGGAGTATGCTAAATTATCTAATAAGGATGCTCAACATGCTATTGAATCCATGTGGGAAAGTGTGCAAAAATTTCAAGATAAATTTCACCGTAAAAAAAGATTTAAAAAGAAATTAAAAGGACTGTTTAAATCATGAAATTAAAGGAATTACCAGGTTCAATACTAGAAGCGTTCAGATTGCGCAGTACGAGTGTAGCAAATCTTATAAAGAATCAGGAGCAAGTCATTCCTGCTATTGTAAGTTTAACTAGTATCCCTAGCAGATTAAGTACACTTGATCTTACCATACGTAGTATGATGAGACAAAAATATGCTCCTGAAAAAGTGGTGCTGTGGTTGCATGATGATTTAAAGAACAGCTTGCCTAAAAAACTAGCCAAATTACAAGGTCCTTTTTTTCAAATTGAATACGTACCCTACACGTTTTCTCATCGTAAACTAATCCACAGTCTAAAGAAATTTCCAGAAAAAACCATTATTACTTGTGATGACGATGTGATGTATCAAGATGATACAATCAAAAAGTTATGGGACTTTCATTTAAAATATCCCGATAATATAATTGGTAATCGATGTCGTAAAATGACATATGAGAATAATAGGGTAAATAGCTATTCACAGTGGCCTTTTATACATGATGTAAAAGAACAAAGTATTCACAATATGCCTGTAGGTGCATTTTGTGTTTTATATCCTTCTAATTCTTTACATGAGGATGTTCATAATGTTACCTTGTTTAGTGAATTAGCTCCAAAGGCCGATGATCTTTGGTTTAAGGCGATGGCTTTAAAAAATGGAGTTCTTTCTTTACAAAATGAAAATTATCCTGATATACCTATTCCTATAGCGAGGACTCAAAAGGTGGCCCTTAAAAAAGAAAATAAAGGAAAGGATTTTAATAGAGTTCAATGGCAACGAATTTGCGATTATTACAATTGGAACCCAACCGCAATAGAAACTCTTGTTTGATTACTTAATCCCTCGTCTGAGTAACCATAATTTTACATATCGCATAAAAATCATATAACTGCGCAAATAAGCAATCGTAAATCCTACAAATCCGTCAAGAAAACCTTTTTGAACAAAAAAGTGCTTGAAAAAGCCCCACATAGGTTTAATGACTATGTGGTATGCGGTAATTTTGCCTACTTTTTTATCAAAATCTTTAGCTTGCAAATCAGCGTAGCGTTGTAATTTCTTAACATGGTGATCCATACTCACATATTTATAATGTAAGAATCTGTTTTCCAGTTTTCCTACTGGACCATCAGCAATTATTTCAGAATGAACGTGTTTGTCTTTATACTTACACTTAGATTTCTTAAATAATCGTATTACCTTGTCATTTTTCCAGCCACTGTAACGTACTTGTTTACCCATGAAGAAATTACGTCTACCAATCCAATAACCAACATAATCAGCTGTATCGAGAGTAGGGTATAGGTTCAAAATTTCTTCTTTCAATGCTGGTGTAACTCTTTCATCAGCATCCACTAAAAGTATCCATTCATGTTTTGCTTGAGGAATAGCCCAGTTTTTTTGACTAGCGCTGTGCTCGTAATTACGAGTCAGTAATTTGGTGAAATAAGGTTTTGCTAGTTCTACCGTATTATCGGTACTGTTTGAATCTACTAAAATGACTTCATCGCAAAAATCAACAGATTTAAGGACATCAACAATGTTGTGTTCTTCGTTAAAAGCTGGAATGATTGCAGTGATATTATATTTGGTCATAAGTGGATATAAACATAATAGTTCTTCAGCAAAAATAAACTTACTGATTAGATAACCACTAGATATGCTTAAATTTGTTTAGATTTTGAAAGAAAACTAGAACTATGTCTTCAAACCCGACAATTTCTGTCATCATAAGTACTTACAATTCGATACCCTGGTTAGAAAAGACCTTATGGAGTTATGAGCAACAAATCTTTAGGGATTTTGAAGTAGTTATAGCAGATGATGGTTCTAGGGATGATACAAAAGAATTCATTGAAAACTATGCTCAAGATTCACGATATCCTATAATACACGTGTGGCACGAGGATAATGGATTCCAAAAAAGTCAAATATTGAATAAGGCTATAATGGCTTGTAATGCAAATTACGTTGTAATGAGCGACGGTGATTGTATTGCTCGTGAGGATTTTCTTCAAATCCATTATGAACGTAGGGAACCTGGTTATTTTTTGAGTGGTGGTTACTATAAGTTGCCTCTAGATATTTCTCAAGCCATTACGAAAGATGACATTTACACGCAACGATGTTTTGATGTAGAGTGGTTGAAGGGACGAGGTTTACCAGCATCTTACAAAAATCAAAAGCTTACAGCTGGTTTTGTTACGGCTAAGGTTATGGAGAATTTGACTCCGACTAATGCTAGCTGGAACGGTCACAACAGTAGTGGTTGGTTAGAAGATATAAAGAAGGTTAATGGATTTGACGAGCGCATGCAATACGGTGGTCAAGATAGAGAGTTAGGAGAACGTTTATTCAACCTAGGAATAAAGTCAAAACAAATACGCTACAGCGCAATTTGTTTACATCTTGATCATGCACGAGGTTATAAAAATCAAGAATCTATCGATAAAAACAAGGCTATAAGAAAGTCTACTCGTGATGAAAAGAAATCCTATACTCCATTTGGGATAAATAAAGAATAAGGATTTTTAGTAATGATGATTTAAAAAGCTTTTAAGATCTTTTTGCATCATACCAGCTTCAAAATGAGAATACAAACTTAAAGCCTTCTTTTTGAATGTACTTGCACTTTGGTTGTTGTAAAGATCTGGTTTGTAATCCATCAAATGAACGCTTACGTGATTTTTCCCATCTTCACCTATGTTCCAAGAAGATTTATTAATCCATGGGGCAAAAATTGCAAAGGTGTTAATGTCTAGTGCTTTTCCCATATTTATTGCACCACCTTCGTTGCCAATTATAGCAGTGCAATGGTGAAGAATTTTAAGGAAGTCACGTATGTTGGGAGCAAAAGCATCTAAAAAGATGTGTTCTTTCGTTTTAAGTGAACACAGTTCATACAGTTCTTTAATTTGGTCGATCTGATTAGGGATGTAGTTGAACAATATTTGAGTCTCTGTGTTCTGGACTATAAAATCTAAAAGACTAGCTAACTCCTTAAAAGGTAACGTTTTTTCCTTACTACTACCCAAAGCACTTATCATCGTTACGGAATTAGTTAAGTCTAGCCCTTTTTGTTCCAGCCACTGTTTTCCTTGTTCGATTTCATAAACTGTCAAATGAATCTTTGGTTTAAGGTGCCATTGAATATTTTTTTCTAGCGGTTTTAATAAGATTATTCTACTACCTAGAGCTACACCTGTCTTATAAATACCTCTATTTGGTTCGTTTTTAACCACATCAGTATAAGCAAGTGATGAAAACCATTTTTTATACCCTATTCTTCTAGTAGCATTTACGATATACGAGAGCAGGGCACTGTTGTTTTTACCATAACTATCAATACACAACTGATAATTATTTTTTTTAAGCTTCTTTGCAAGTTTTAGGATACTTGAGAAGCTTTCAAAATCCTTATTGGAAGCCAATATAAGATTATCTACCGATGGATGGTTCTTTACTAAAGAAGCAGCCATCGGTGTGATAAGATAATCTATTTGACAATTGGGATAGGTGATTTTTAATTGATCTGCTATAATTGTACTCGTGAGCACATCACCCAGCATTTTATATTGAATAAGTAATACTCTCACTATACTGCTACGTTGTACTCGCGTAGAGCATCGTTAAGCGAGGTTTTTTTATTGGTACTTTCTTTACGTTTACCAATTATGATCGCACAAGGAACATTGTAAGTCCCTGCTGGGAATTCCTTAGGGTAGCTACCTGGAATTACAACCGATCTAGCAGGAACATGGCCTTTGTATTCTACTGGTTGATCTCCAGTTACGTCTATAATTTTTGTTGAAGCGGTTAGAACGACATTGGCTCCTAGTACTGCCTCTTTTTCTACTCGTACACCTTCTACCACAATACAACGAGACCCGATAAACGCATTATCCTCAATGATAACTGGAGCAGCTTGTAAAGGCTCTAGTACACCGCCTATTCCTACACCACCGCTCAGGTGCACATTTTTACCTATTTGGGCACAACTACCTACCGTTGCCCAAGTATCTACCATAGTTCCTTCCTCTACATAGGCACCTATGTTTACATAACTAGGCATCATAATAACACCACTTGAAATATAAGCTCCATGTCTAGCCACTGCATGTGGTACAACACGTATTCCTTTTTCTTTATATCCTGTTTTTAAAGGGATTTTATCATGAAATTCAAGTGGACCACATTCTATTGTTTCCATTTTTTGAATTGGGAAATATAGAACTACCGCCTTCTTTACCCATTCATTAACTTGCCAGCCATTTTCGGTAGGTTGTGCTACTCGCAATGTTCCACGATCTAGCATGTCTACCACTTCTCTAATTGCTTGCTGGGTAACACGGTTCTCTAATTGAGTGCGGTCTTCCCAGGCTTCTTCAATGATATTCTTTAATTGATCCACTACTTTTAAGTTTTTCACAAATATAAGTAGTAGCAGTTAGTGATGTGCTTCATATTAGATTGATTATTTTTGCACACTCATGGCTAGAGCACTTTCTATAGATTACGGTAAAAAAAGAACAGGCATTGCAGTCACAGATCCCTTGCAACTTATAGCATCAGGTCTTACCACTGTAAATACCTATGAATTAGTACCATTCATTGAAAATTATTTACGTAATGAGGAAGTAAGCACTATCGTAATAGGTGAACCTAAACAAATGAATGGAGAACCTAGTGAATTAGGAGATGTGATTGACGCTTTCGCGAAAGCGTTACAAGAAAAATACCCATCCATAGAAATTACGAGAGTGGACGAAAGATTTACTTCAAAAATGGCTTTTCAAACCATGATTGATAGTGGTTTGTCAAAATCCAAAAGGCGTAATAAAGCCCTGGTTGATGAGATCGCAGCAACAATTATTTTACAAACGTTTTTGGATAGTAAAATGTAAAACTTGCTGAAGCTGTAAATAAAAAAAGGTATAATGATAAGGTGAATGATGTTGAGGAAGGATATTGGAATCTAACCGAAATGGGCCTTTAAATAAAAAAATATGATTTATCCAGTTGTCGCCTATGGCGATCCAGTTTTAAGAAAAGTCGCAAAGGATATTCCTCAAGATTATCCAAAATTAAAAGAAATCATTGAAAACATGTGGGAAACCATGTATGGCGCTAGTGGAGTAGGTCTGGCAGCACCACAAGTAGGTATGCCACTACGATTGTTTGTTATTGATGCAACCCCATTTGCCGATGATGAAGAGCTTACTGAGGAAGAAAGAAACCAACTTACTGGTTTCAAGAAGGTTTTTATTAATGCTCAAATTGAAGAAGAAAATGGCGATGAATGGGCATTCAATGAAGGTTGTTTAAGTATTCCTAATGTAAGGGAAGATGTTTTTAGACCAGAAGAGGTTACTATATCTTATTTAGACGAGAATTTTAATAAACATACAGAAACTTATACAGGTCTAGCCGCTCGTGTTATACAACATGAATACGATCACATTGAAGGAATATTATTTACTGATAAACTTTCAAGTCTAAAAAAGCGATTGATAAAAGGAAAACTGGCTAATATATCAAAAGGTAAGGTTCGTGTTGACTACAGAATGAGGTTTCCTGAATTAAAAGGAAGACGTTAACCATTAGTAAAATAGCTTTTACATATATTTGCCACCCAAAAAATAATTCGCAATGAGTTTAGATAACATTTTATCCATAACAGGAAAACCAGGATTGTATCAACTTAAATCAAAGGCACGTAGTGGCTTTGTAGTAGAATCTTTAATAGATAAGAAAACTTCGATTGTAGGAATAAACCACAATGTGAGCGTTTTAAAGGATATTTCCATATACACTTATTCTGAGGATGTACCACTTAAAGAGGTATTCTCTAAGATAGCTGATAAAGAGGAAAAGGGACCTGCCATTTCTCATAAAGCCTCAAAAAATGAATTGCAAGATTATTTTTCACAGGTTTTGCCAGAATATGATGAAGATCGAGTTTATGCCAGCGATATTAAAAAGGTAATTCAATGGTATAATCTTTTACAGTCAAATGACTTGCTTGCTGCTCTTGATGAAGAGGAGTAGTCAATAAAGAAGAATTTAATTATAGAATCCTAGAAACATTATTGTTTCTAGGATTTTTTATTTTTTAAACAAAGGAATTCGGTATAGAATACCATACGTATAACCTACGCCTATACCATTAAAATCATTGGTAACTCCAAATCCTGGAATGTGCAGATTATCAAAATCATCTGGAGTGCTCTCGTTGATTAGGAATTTTAATTGAACGTTTGCCATTAAATAAATGTTGTTAAACACTTCAACCTTCATTCCTCCTTGTACTTCAAACCAGATAGCAGTAAGACCATTGAATTCTCGTTGTACTTGTTGACTTAATATAGGAAAAAGGGTATTGTCCGAGTTGTATTCATATCTGTACAATTCGTGACCAAAGCTAGCAACACCTATACGAGCACCACCGTATATCATATTGTCCATCTCTAACCAATTGTTGTAGAAATTATAATCAATTCCAGCTTTGAAGAAAGAACCACTTGTTTCATATTCAATGCGTTCTAGGTCTTTGGCAATAGTTTCATTACCTAATTCTCCAGCAACATATAAGGATGGAGTTAATCTAAAATCACCTAGGATTTGAAAACCTTGATAATTGTCATCAAAGAAACTTCTTGCTAAACTAGCTGCATCTATTCCAACTCTTAATCCATATTTTTTTTGAATTGAATCTTGAGCTTGCTCGATTTCTTTCTCTTCTTGTGCTTGTAAAACCGTACAACACAGAAGGAGGAAAACTATATTAATGACGTATTTCAACATGAATAATTTGGTTGTCTTCAATGGTAGTTTCATTAACAACTACACTATTAATCCAATTGTTAGTGCCAGTTTCAGGTGCAACTTGTGCGGTTAAATTATCATACACTACTCTAAAACCACACGCTCGACTTACGTACTCTTCTCTAGTATCAAAGGTAAAAGTAATAGCATCCTGATTTTCATTCTCATTTTCAATACGTTCAAATCTATATGTAACAGTATTTACATCAATCGGTAGCGGTATTGATATTGAGTCTGTTGCAGTTAACAAAAGATCATTGGTAGAATTAAGAGGAACTTCGGTATCCACATTTTCTAATAAAACTCTCAGCTGTGAAACAACCTTGTTGTCTGATGGAATACTGCGATCTTTAAATACTATATTGATACGAGCGTTTGCTGGTTGATCCAGTGTGCATAAATCATCTTTTTCACATCCTGATACAAGGAAAAAAATGGCCCAAATCAGAATAAAAGTCGCCTTAAATTTACTCATTGATTAAACTTTCTAAAAGAGTAGTGGTTTTAGGGTAACTAGGTCGGTGAATGTAATCTGATTGAACTATTTCACCCTTTTTATTTATAATGGTGTAGGTAGGAAAGCCTTCCAGATTTATTTGTTCTTGAACAACTGGTCCTTCCTGATCATTTAAAAAGTAATGTTTTCCTTTAATATTAAATTGTGCAATACTAGGTAAGTAAGCTTTTTTCTCACTAGCATGACACAAGTAAACAAACTCAACATCATCTTTAAACTTTTCATGTAGCGCTGGCGATGCTTCCTTAAATTCGGCTTTACAAGGTCCACACCAGGTTGCCCAATTATCAATGTAAATAACTTTTCCTTTGGAATTAGAAATAATTTCATTCAAATAATTTGACGGTTCTGTAGATGTGAATTCTAGAATTTCTGATTCCTTCGGTATTTCTGGGCGCTCAAGTAATTCTTTTTCCTTTTCATATTCTCTTTTCAAAATAGCTAGGAAATCACTTCCTTTAAGTTGTTGTTCAATAGCTTGTTGATTGTTTTGATAAAAATCCAAATCGTGATTTTCAAAGGTTTTTAAAGCAGTTGAAAAAGTAGCATATTGGTTAAGTATGGGCTTTGAATTATCCTTTATAATTTGTTTTGATACAATAGAGCTTAAGGAATCTGGGGAAACTCCTGGTTTGTCAAAGACTAGTCTTTCTCTTAAATAGTTTTTATAACTACTTGCAATAGCATTAGTTAAAGCACCATAGGTAAGATCATCTTTAGTGAAATCTGGTAAGTTTTTCATGCCTTCAAAATATTCACTATCAATTGCTGGTATTTCTTTCCCTATGTAGTTAGCGTAATTTAAAAACTCTAATCTAGCATTGACTAGAAAGTATTTGTCGTTTGCATTGATTACTTTCTTGAACTCTTCTGGTATGTTTGGGTTATTAAGGTAATTCTTGTTGTATTGATGAAACTCATCTTCCTTTTTTAATAGATAAATATGTAAATCCATAGGATCCTTGTCGGCTCCTGGCTCATAAAATGGATCTACCTTGATGGGGTTATTCTCAAAATAGTTCTTTACAGCCATGAATTCTTTAGTGCGAGAACCATCTAACTTAATCGTGTTGTTCTCTGATTGTGCTCCGTTTACCGTTCCACTAATGGTTAATGAATCTCCAGGAACTAGAAAAAGATTTATTTGTTGACCTGCATACGCTATTGCTGTGGTAGGCTGTTCAATGTCTAGTGTAAGATTGAATGTGCCATTTTCATCAAATTGGGCTTGTGAGTTTTCGTATTTGTTTTGTTCACGATCAAAATAATAAACAATGAAAGAATCAGGAGCTTCATTAATACTATCCGTAAATACGATTGAACCATTAATTAATGTGGATGAAACGGTAGTATTCTCTTCTTTATTATCGACATCCTTTTTACAACTTGCTACCAATAAAACTAGTGATAGTAACAAAACAATATTTTTCATAATTACGATTTTAAAGTAAGTAGCACTACATTCTCTACATGGTGCGTTTGCGGGAACATATCTACAGGTTGGATTTTATCAATTTTATAATGTTGATCTAATAACGCGAGATCACGAGCTTGTGTTGCACTGTTACAACTTACATATACAATTTTTGGTGCTTGTAAGTTAAGCAATTGAGCAACAACATCCTTATGCATACCATCTCTTGGTGGATCTGTTATAACCACATCTGGTGCACCGTTTTCTTCAATAAATTGTTGAGTAAACACATTTTTCATATCACCAGCATAAAAGGTGGTGTTTTCTATATTGTTTACTTGCGCGTTTTCTTGCGCATCTTTAATAGCTACTTCGACCGCTTCAACTCCTACCACGTGTTTTGCTTTTTTTGCTACAAATTGTGCTATAGTTCCAGTTCCTGTGTATAAATCATAGACTAATTCGTCTCCTTTTAATGACGCAAAATCTCTTGTTATTTTATACAATTCATAAGCTTGTTCACTATTTGTTTGGTAGAATGATTTGGCGTTTATTTTAAATTTTAAACCTTCCATTTCTTCCCAAATATGATCTTCACCATGGTAACAAATCACATCTTGATCATATATAGTGTCGTTTGCTTTTTCATTGATTATATATTGTAAAGATGTAATCTCCGGAAATTGTAATTTTAAGTGTTCAAGTAAAGCAATGCGTTTTGCTTCATCTTCTTGAAAAAACTGAATTACCACCATGTTCTCACCTGTTGACGCCATGCGCAGCATTAAGGTACGTAACAATCCTGTACGTTCTCTAGGATCGTAGTATGATAAATTTTCCGCTTTCGCGAAAGCGTGAACACTCAATCTTATCTTCTCACCAATAGCAGGATGTAAATGACACTCATCCAGATGTAAAATTTTATCCCACATACCAGGAATGTGGAATCCTAAAGCTTTTTTATCCTGAATCTCTTTGTCACTGTTTATCTCTTCAAGAGTAAGCCAGCGGTTTGCAGAAAAACTGAATTCCATTTTATTGCGATAGTGGTATTGTTTTGCAGAACCCAAAATAGGTGTCACACTAGGTAATTCTAGATGGCCTATTCTAGTAAGATTCTCTACAACTTCCTTCTGTTTAAAGTGTAGTTGGTCCTTATACTTCATGTGTTGCCATTTACAACCACCACACACACTAAAGTGTTTACATACCGGTGTTGTACGACGATCACTCTTACTTATAAATTCTGTTACGCGGCCTTCATAAAAGGATCTCTTTTTCTTAAAGGTTTGAATGTTTACCACATCACCAGGAACCGCATCGGTAAGAAAAATTACCTCACCATCTTCAGTTTTTGCTACGCTTTTACCTTTGGCACCAGCATCAACCACAGGTACATTTAAAAAGGTTTTTTGTGCTCTTTTTCTTCTTTTGGACATAGGGCGTAAAATTAAACTTTATCTAGTGGAATTGAAGGTTTCTTAACGATATTTATTGGACAGTGCCTGTTAGATTTATTAACTTGCCCAACCAATAAATAGGAATAGTATGAACGTTCAAGTAGGAAATAAATCCCAACAATATATAGATCTAGAGGATAAGCATGGAGCTCATAATTATCATCCTTTACCAGTAGTTCTGGAACGAGGTGATGGAGTCTTTGTTTGGGATGTAGAAGGTAAAAAGTACTATGATTTTCTTAGTGCTTATAGTGCTGTGAATCAAGGTCATTGTCATCCAACTATTGTTAATGCCATGACTGAACAGGCAAAAACATTAACGCTTACTTCTAGAGCATTTCACAATGATAAGCTAGGTGTTTATGAAAAATATGTAACGGATTACTTCAAGTTTGACAAAGTTTTACCGATGAACACGGGCGCCGAAGCGGTAGAGACAGCTATAAAGATTGCGAGAAAATGGGCCTATGAAAAGAAAGGTGTTCAAGAACACGATGCACAAATAATTGTGTGTGAAAATAATTTTCACGGTAGGACAACAACTGTGATTTCTTTTTCTAACGATGAAAATGCAAGAAAAAACTTTGGACCTTATACTCCTGGTTTTATTAAGATTGCCTATGATGATACTGATGCTCTTGAAAAGGCATTACAACAAGATAATATAGCTGGATTTTTAGTTGAACCTATTCAAGGGGAAGCAGGAGTGTATACTCCTAGTGATGACTTCATGATGCGAGCAAAGGAATTATGCGCTCAATACAACGCTCTTTTCATTGCAGATGAAATCCAAACAGGTATTGCTCGTACTGGTGCTTTACTTGCTGTATGCGGTAAATGTTCCTGTGAAGGTCATTGTGAAAGACAAGAAACGTACTCACGTCCAGATATTTTAATTTTAGGTAAGGCCTTATCCGGTGGAGCTTATCCTGTAAGCGCTGTTCTTGCAGATGATGAAGTTATGAATGTTATACAACCTGGGCAGCATGGAAGTACTTTTGGAGGTAACCCTATCGCTGGTGCAGTAGCAATGGCGGCACTTGATGTTGTAAAGGATGAAAAACTAGCGCAAAATGCTAGAGAACTAGGTAATTACTTTAGAAGTCGAATTAATGAATATATCGAAACTACCGATACAGTGACTCTAGTAAGAGGTCGTGGACTTCTTAATGCTATAGTTGTAAATGATTCGGAAGAAAGCGATACTGCATGGAATATTTGTTTACGTTTGAGAGATCATGGACTACTGGCAAAACCTACTCACGGTAACATCATAAGATTTGCTCCTCCTTTGGTAATGACAAAAGAGCAGTTAGATGATTGTATTGAGATAATTATTAAAACTTTAAAGGAGTTTGAGTAAATTGCTACAAAAATAAATTAAATAATATGCAAGATCCTTTCAATCAACCTGAAAACCAAAGACCAGTAGGACAACCTCCTAAAACCTATTTAGCTGAATCGATAATTGTAACTATTTTATGTTGCTGGCCATTAGGAATCCCAGCAATTGTAAACGCAGCTAAAGTAGATAGGCTGTGGAATCAAGGTATGTACAATGAATCTAGACAAGCATCGGAAAAAGCAAAACAGTGGTGTATTTACAGTGCTATAGGAGCAGCTGTGTTTATAGTACTTTATTTACTTTTTGTTCTTTTGGTAGTAGGATTGGACAACATTTAAATGAGTCTTAAAAGATTCTTTTTTATTGCAATTACAGTCACTTTTATAAGTGGCTGTTTTTATATTTACTATTCCTATAATCCATCAAATACAGCATTATTCCCAAAATGTCCTAGTAAAGTGGTGACTTCTTATGATTGCCCAGGTTGTGGTTCCCAACGAGCAATACACGCTATACTTCATGGAGATTTTAAAACAGCTTGGGATTTAAATGCTCTATTATTTTTTTTAATTCCTTATGTAATATTGGTTCTTTTAATGGAACATACATCTATGATTCCTATAAAATATCGTAAATATTTGATTGGGAAATGGCCTATCTTGATATTACTTATAAGCATTATTGTTTTTACTATTTATAGAAATGTATAAAATAAAAAAGGCTCCCAAACGCGAGCCTTTTTTATTGAGTAATGTTAGAATATTATCTACAACCTGCTTGTTCCATTGCGTCGTACAGAGGTGTTAGTTGTTCCTCGGTTACATTAGGTTGATTAAGAGCAAAATCGATGTACCACTCGTAAAACTCACATTGGTTCATGTAAAATAAAACCAGAACTACCAATCCTATTATAGATAGTATTAATGAAATGATGGCTACCGTTTTAGCCGACTTCATTGCCTTTCCATTTGTATAGGCTTCCGGGTTTTGATTGTATTTTTTAAGTTCTTTATTTGCTATAACAAGAGCAATTATAGCTGCAATTGTCCCTATTCCATAAAAGCAGCAACATAAAAATCCTGCTACAGATAAAAGGTATACAGCCGTTGTATTTAATTTTTGCATGATATTAAAATTTAAAAAGTAAAGGCTCTATTTAAAGAGCCTTTTAATTAATTATATAATAACTACTTATTCTTCGTCTTCAATATTATCTAATTGATCTTCCATAGCATCAATCATTTCATCTGGAGCTCCAATTGATCTATAAAAATCAATTCCCTGCTCTAAACGTTCTCTTTCAGTATATGCAAAATATGTGTAAGCGGTGTAAGCTGTTACCAGTCCAGAAACAATTAAGGATACTAAAGCTACGGTTTTTGCAGTTTTCATAGCTTTACCATTACTGTAAGCTTCAGGGTTTTCATTATATTTTTTCAGTTCCTTGTTTGCGATAATAAAAGCTATTAAAGCTGCCACAAATCCTAGTCCCCAGGCGCAACAACATAAAAATCCTACAATGGATAAAATGTAGACTGCGGTTGTGTTGAGTTTTTGCATGATGATAAATTTAGGTTAATTGAATTATAGGTTTAAAAGTAAGTCTAAAAGTTACGTTATTCTAAATTAGTTTTCAAAAAACTTTTAAAAGATAATTAACTAGTATGGTTCCTATAGTAAGTACAGTCAAAACTAATTTAATTTTTTCTCCATGCTTGATTTTAATAAAGAAATCTATAATCAACACAGAAAAAAGTAAGAAAAGAAAGTATATGGCTGGATACATGTAAAAAGCATTTACAAATTCACCTTGAAGTAAAAAAGAAATGGACCGCTGGATTCCACATCCAGGACAGTCCATTCCTAAAATTTTTTTACTCATACAAGGCAGCATCCAGCTGTCATCTAGGATGAGGTTTATATTCATATTTAATTAGCAATACTTATTTTGATAGCAGCTTCTTTGTTTTCCTTGGTAGTTACTTTAACTATGTATAAGGCACTCGACAAGGTTGCAGTGTTAAACGTGTATTCTGTTTGAGCTGTAGATGGTTTTTCATTAAAAATTAATCGTCCAGAAAGATCATACAATGATATATTAGAAACGTTTTGCAGCTCTGGATTGAATACAGTTAAGTTTTGTTTTCTGTTATTTTGAAATACTGTGAAGCCTAGTTCGTCAATAGTATCATTAGATAAAGTGTTGCTAGTGTCTTTAAATCTAATCTCAAAACGATCCATTGACGCATGACCTGAAGGTAATTGTATCCCTTGAGAGCTTCTCGTTATGTTATAATACACATCATCAATGGTGTCATAAATATAAATATTGTTAGGCGTAAAATTAATTTGTTCTACAACTGAAAAATTGAAAGTAGCATCACTAGATGCGTTTTGATCAACTAGTAGTCCTAGAGGAATACCCATGTCTTCATCATATTTTTGACCTGCAATTGAAAACGCACCACCTTCTACATTCACAAAAATATCAGTATCCAAGAGCCCTGGAACTCTAGCATCAACAGCTGAGTCGTAGTTAAGAGAAAGGTTGTCTCTAAAGGTTAATAATAATTGTCTAGTGTAAGTATCATTAATGATTACATTCATTCTAAATTTAGGCGACTGGTTAGCATAAGCACTATTTTGTGCGCCACCGTTTCCAGAACCTCTAAGCATTAAGGAGTTACCACCACTTTCTCTAACAAAATCTCTTTGAGTGTTAGTAAATACGATTTGGTCTTCACCATTAGCTCCTGATGGTAAAGCCGTTCCAGCAGTTAAATTAGCAGTAGGAGGGAAATAAGTTCCATTAGGAGCGGTAAAACCGCTTGCATTTCGTCTTATCATAAATCCTTGTCCTACAGGAGCGTATCTAAGTGTTGCTCCTACTGGGCTTGCTAGTCCAGGTGATGTATTGGTAATTGGATTACCACTATTGTCGTATGAATAAAAGGCAGCAGGAACATAATTACCTTCAGTAGCAAATATCCCTGACCCTGGTGCCGTTACATCATATCCATCAGGTGAATAAATACCATATCCTCCTTCATATGCAGTAAGCATGTGACTACCAGATGCATTAGACTGCCAGAATAAAATAGATGGATCTAACTTTGTGTCATCTACTGTAGCAACCTCTGCAGGATCGCTTCCTACACCATATCTTACAGTCGAATTTTCAAATAAAAATTGTTTTAAATCAAGTGCGCTTGGATAAGGATTACCTACTAGTGAAACCTCATCATCTGCCACACCTACGGTAATATTACCATTATTAGGACGTCCTCTAAAATCATATCGTTGTCCGATTTGACCATTTTGATATTCTCTAAGATTAGGATTTACTGCAATCCCATTAGTTCCAGAAACACCTTTCATGCTAAAACCATATCCAGCATTCACAAAACCACTACCACCTAGATAATTCCATCCTGAATAGGCATTTCCTGGTATTGCGTTTCCTGCACTGTCATAATTGTATATCCATCTACTTGCAATTTCAAGAGGATTGGTTGCTGTCCCATCATCTGAAACACCATCACGAGCATTATAATTTAAGAAATTAGCATTTTCTGCAGTAATAGTCCTATTGAAATAATTTTCATCATCGGCAGCGGTTCCAGTAAGGATACCCGTAGGATAATAGATTTGAGTCATTGAAAAACCTTCGTTTCCAGATGCTGTTGCCACATCTCCTACTGGTGCAGACCAATAGTTGTAATTAAACTGATCAGCGGTACCTTCTTGGAAAATAGAAATAAAACCGTCACCAGCATTGCTTACATTGTCATTTTGAATAAGTTGCGCTTCTTCTCTTAGGTAAATTCTAGAGTCGGCATCATTTAAATCAATGCTTCCTTTAGAAAATAGATTGACTCCTTGAGAATAGATGAAATTATCACCTACCACAACAACTTGGGCAGTTGCAGTTATTGCGTATATGCTTAAAAATGCGGTAATTATAAAATTTTTCATACTACTCTAATTATAGAACAAAAATAAACTTTTACCATAGAAATCTTAAAAATTATGGTTAAAACACCATGTTTCAATGTGGTTTATCGATAAAAGGACTATTTTTGAGCCCAAAACGATGGTCAAGCAATCCATAAACGGTATTTTAATTTTTTTAGGTGGAGTTCTACTTGCTTACGCTCTCATTAATGAAAATGCTTCGGTTTACATAAAAATTATTGGATTAGTTTTGTTGATGTTTGGTGCTTATAGAGCAAGTCAACATTGGGTTAAAACTAAAGATGATCATCTAGATTCTGATGAGTCGTAAATTCAAAAAAGGGGATAGGATAACCTTTATCGACGACGATGTTCGTGGTGTTGTCGCTTTCGCGAAAGCGGAATCACTCACCATCATTACAGATGAGGAAATAGAAATTCAAGTAGATCCCAAGCAGGTTATTCTAGATCAAACATTCCAAATAGGTACCGTGGATATCTCTATGGCAGAAGAGCCTAAGAAAAAACAATCGAAAAAAAGGAAAAAGGGGCAACTACCACCGATAGAAGTCGATTTGCATATTCACCAACTAACTAATAAGGATGCTTACATGCAACCGCATGAAAAGTTAGATTTACAACTGCAGGTAGCTCGTTCTAAAGTGGAATGGGCTCTACAAAACAGAATACCCAAATTAATTTTGATCCATGGAGTGGGAACCGGTGTACTAAAAACCGAGCTTGAGTACTTACTTAATCGTTATGAGCATTTAACTTATTATGATGCCGACTTCAAGAAGTACGGGCTGGGTGCAACTGAAGTGTATTTCTATCAAAACAAGTCCTAGTTTGTTATTACTGTATTTACTTCTCCGGTAGTTTCAATGGTAAGTACGGGAGAGATGTAGGTTCCAAAATCAAAAGTTCCTAGTAATACCTCATTGTTACCATCGGTTAGAATCAAATTAGATATTGTAATATCAAGATTCGAGGATCTGCTATAATTATTAGGGATAGCGGTATCTATGGTTGTTGTAAATGTATCGCTTACAGCAGGATTCAGGTAGTTAGGAATTCCATTTGTTATGTCATTTCTCGGGTTTAGATCACCGTCAACATCTTCTTGTGAGGTAAGGATTCCATCGCCGTCATCATCTGTGTCTAGATAATCCAAAATTCCGTCACTGTCTGTATCACGACTGAGAGCTAGATCTATCATACCGTTGGTGATTACCACGCCTTCATCTACTGTAGGTACGTTGTCACCATCATCATCTAGATCTATTATATCAGGTATGCCATCATTGTCGTAGTCTCCAGTTTCAAGTTCGTTAGGTATGCCGTCATTGTCTGTTTCACTATTGGTTATTGTTACAATTGAAATATCACCTGCTGTTGCTGTAAACACATCTAGCACGTCAATTCCTTGAATGGGAATGTTATTACAGTAATAATCGGATGGGATATCATCTGATAATTTGCGGTATTCAATAGAGTTGTTAGTTCCTACTGAGTAGTTTCCATAGGTGTTGTTTTCTAATAAAATACCGTCGGTCGTAGAAAACTGAATGAAGATTGTTTCTTGACCGTTGTTTTTGTAAAAAATGTATTCATTACTATTCAAAAAATCAGATTCGCATGCATCAACTGATACATTTTCAAAATCAAATTCTTGCACGATAATATCGCCGTCATCGCAGCTAAAAAGAAAAATGGGTAATAAGTAAAGTAACTTCTTCATGGATACAAAAATAGAACTTAAGTATTAACGTGAGTTACTATATAATATTCTTAATTAATTTATTTTTGCTGTTATGAGAAAAGTATATCTAGACAGCGCAGCAACAACTCAAATGAGACCAGAAGTTATTGAGGAAATGACGAAGGTCATGACCGAAGTTTATGGTAACCCTAGCTCAACTCATAGTTACGGTAGAGAAGCCAAATCTTTGATTGAAACGGCAAGAAAGAATGTTGCAAAGGTATTGAACGTAAGTGCTGCCGAGATCATTTTTACATCTGGTGGTACTGAGGCTGATAACCTTGCTATAATAAGTTGTGTGCGTGACTTAGGTGTTACTAGAATTATTTCGACGCCTATTGAACATCATGCTGTCTTATATGCTATTGATCAAGCCTGTGAAAAACATGGCGCTACTAAGGTTCATGTAAGATTAAAAGAATGTGGAACTCCTGACGAAGAACATCTAGAGGAATTGTTGAAAGAGTCAGATGAGAAAACGCTCGTTTCTTTAATGCATGTGAACAATGAAATAGGAAATAAAATAGATATAAAATCAATAGCAAAATTGTGTAAACAGTACAATGCTTTGTTTCATAGTGATTGCGTGCAATCTATTGGTCACTATGAATTAGATTTTTCAGAAATTCCTGTAGATTTTACAGCCGTGAGTGCTCATAAGTTTCACGGTCCTAAAGGAGTGGGATTTGCTTTTGTAAGGAAAGGATCAGGATTACAAGCATTAATTGTAGGTGGTTCACAAGAGCGTGGTGTAAGAGCTGGTACAGAAAGTGTTCATAATATAGTAGGTCTAGATAAATCATTACAAATGGCTTATGATAATCTAGAAGAAGAAAGAAGTTACGTATTAGAACTTAAAAATTACTTCAAAGACCAATTAATAAGTAGTGTACCAGGAATAAAATTTAATGGTAATTGTTCCAAGGATGATAAAAGCACCTTTACCTTATTGAATGTATGCTTACCGATTCCTGCAGACAAGGCTGCGATGCTTCTTTTTACTTTAGACCTGAAAGGAATTGCTTGCTCAAAAGGAAGTGCGTGTCAAAGCGGAGCTCAAAAAGGAAGTCATGTTCTTACTAACGTTCTTAAAGGAGAGGATTTAAATAAACCTAGTCTAAGATTTAGTTTTTCCATCTACAATACTAAAGAAGAATTGGATTACGTAATAAATGTTCTCAAAGAGTATATCGAGCAATTTTCAACTGCTACAGTCTAGCTAGCAATCTTATATTAAAAACTCTAGGAGTTAATCTTACAGGCACCGCGTATTGTGCCTGACTAGCTACATCTCTCACCCAAAGATTTGATATTTGATTTTCGTAATTGAATATGTTATAGATTTGAGCGCCTATAGAAAGTTCGGTAAAGTTGGCTAACCAGCTGTCATCTCTAGCAACTTTATTAGGTCCTACAAGCTCGAGTTGTACGCCAAGGTCTGCTCTAAAGTAATCTTTAAGCCTAAATTGAAAATCATAAGGATCTGCATAACTAGGTGATCCGCCTGGTAACCCTGTACTATAAACCATATTCAAGTAGGCTCTTAAGTTAGGTATTGTTGGAACATAATCTTGAAATAGAAATGCAGCCTTTAGTCTTTGATCAGTAGGTCGATCAATAAAGCCTCGATTGTCCAAATTTTCTTGGGTACGCATATACGCAAGAGATATCCAGCTTTCAGTTCCTTTGATAAACTCGCCATTCATTCTTGTTTCTATACCATAGGCATAGGCTGTAGCATTGTTGTTTGCTCTATATCGTAGTCTAACATTTTCAAGAGTGTAGGTATTCACATCCCATAAATCTTTATAATAAACCTCGGTAGTCAGTTTAAATGGTCTTATTTCGTCTTTTTTAGAAGACCAATTAAAACTCCAGTCATTCCCTAGAACAATATGAACTGATTTTTGTGCCTCGACTTGTGGTTGCGCAGTTCCCTGTTGATCTCTTAACTCTCTATAAAAAGGTGGTTGATGGTATAATCCACCTGACAGCCTGAACAACATATCCGTTTTCTTCCAATACGGTTTTATCGCAAATTGAGCTCTAGGTGAAAATACAGTTTGAGTATTACTATCAACTCCATCGCCGGCTACAGTCCATGTATGAGATCTTATCCCTGCATTCCAGAAGGTTTCGTGATCTCCTAGATATCCACGGCTACTATATTGTATAAAAGCCTGTACTCGATCGATGGTAATATCATTATCGGCCCTTGCAGATTCAAACGGTACTAACGGAGCTGTATATGAAAAATAAGGTTGTTGGTTTCTAAATTCTGGTAATGGTGGCCTTACGCTAAATCCGGCGCTATCTATAACCGTATATTCTCTTAACCTATCTCGTATATCTTCCTTGTTAAATTTAATACTAGCATCGATAACGTCTTTATTTTTTTTGGAGCTAGGTATGGTGTAAGTTGATTTAAGTTGTGCGGTAGTTATAAGTGCATCTAGATTATTACGTCCATGATCTAGTTCACTTCCTATAGAGGTTGTAAAATCTACTTCTCCTAGATCACTTCCTCCTATATCTGTATTTGGGCGACCTATGCTATACCTTGCAAGAATGTCATAGTATTCTTGTTCTTGAGTGTGATAAACACTAGATATTAACCTTACATTCAAGTTGTCATTAACATCATAACTAGCTTTTATTGCGCCAAAGTAGGTCTCGTACCTATCGTTTTCTTGACCATCATAGTCAATAATTAAAGCTTGAGCATCGTTTACCGTACCAAAATTTGTTTGAGAGGTAAGTGGTTCAAATTCATAATCATTGATAGCAATGTTTCCCAGGAAGCTTAATTCAAATTTAGGAGATAACTGATAGGTGAGGTGTGTTTGAGCATCAAAAAACCTTGGAATGGTAATGGCTTCAGTTTCTCTAGAGTTCACAAATAAGCTATTGTCTCTATATCGTACTCCTAGAGTTGCTGTTAACGCTTTCGCGAAAGCGGTACCTTCTACATAACTATTAACACCTAATAGAGAAGCGTCGATTCCAGCAGCAAATTGGGTAGGGCGACGGTATTCAATATCCAAAACAGAGCTTAATTTATCACCGTATCGTGCTTGAAATCCACCAGCGCTAAATTTCACATCTCGTACCAAATCAGAATTGACAATACTCAGCCCTTCTTGTTGACCACTACGTATAAGAAAAGGTCTGTAAACCTCAATCTCATTTATATAAACTAGATTTTCATCAAAGTTTCCACCTCTTACATTGTATTGAGTGCTCAATTCATTGTTGCTACTAATACTAGGTAAGGATTTAAGAAGATTTTCAACACCAGGTTGAGCACCTATCATATTTCTTATAATGGCAGGTTTAATTTTTGTAATCCCTCTAAGTTCATTGTCTCTTATCGCATCTATTTCGATAGGCTTAAATTCCTCAATAGTAGATTTAATAACCGGATTAAGTTCAAAAACCTGATTGTTTGCGAGTTTTAAATTTTTTATGATAATAGTTTCATAACCAATTGCAGAAAACTTTAATTCGAGTAATTCGTTTGCTGGCACTATGATTTTATAGAAACCGCTGTTGTCTGTTGCGTTACCAATTGAGGTGCCTGTAATGCTTACATTAATGTCACCTACTGGTAAGTTTTTTTCGTTTAGAATAACACCGGTAATTGTGGCATTTTGACTAAATGAAAGAAATGATAATAATAAAAAAACCGAGGTTAAAAGCTGTTTCAAAAATTAGTTTTTACGGTAAAAGACTGCATCAAATGTAGTGCTATTTCCCACATTATCCGTTACAATCACTTTTAGGTTGTTTTCTCCATCTTTAACGACTCCATCTTCAAAATCGTGTACCAGTAATTTTGTTTTATAGTCGTACTCCATTAAAATGAATTCTCCATTAACTGTTGCGCGATATCCTTTGATGCCAGTTTGTGCATCATCAATTTTAATTTTCAAAGTCTTATGATTGGATATCCATTGTTTGTTTTTAAAGCTAACTGGTGTAATGGTAGGTGGCGTGTAATCTTTGCTTACTGCATAGGTGCCAAAGTATCTGGTGCTACCTGTAAGAACTCCATTTTTAATTTTTGAAGAAGTGTAGTAAACGCTTCCCCAATCAGTAACTCGTCCTATATAATACTGTTTGAGATTTTCTTCCTTTTTAGACTTTAGGTTGTAATTGATATATATATTCTTGTGTAAGGGTATTTCATCCTGATGAATTTTTATTGTATCGCTATTTACTTTGATGTCTAATAAACTGTTCTGGTAAAGAGCTCCTTTGGGGATTGACACATTAAAAGCGCCGTCGTTGTAAGTAAAACTTTCTCTATGATTTACATAAGACAAATGCGAATTGTCTGGAATCATTCTTTCTCCTGGTGGTTGATCAGTGGTGATTTTTAAATGAATGTTGGTAGTGTTGTCTTTGAAGTCCATTATTTCAACTTTGAGTTGATTGGTTACACCGGCATCATAGCAACTTAAAACACCATAATCTATATGATCTTCATAAAGACTTAAAGGAGAACCTTCTGGAATAAATAATTTTGTAATTCGACTTTTAGTCTTTTTAAAATGGTTATAATCGATGAGACGGTTTAAATATCGAGTCTCATTAAAAGCATAGGTGTCAAAAGTGATTTGAAAATTTTTAGTGCCGTTAAGGTAGGATTTAATGCGGTAAACTCCATTTTGGTTAGCGGCTCCATTCTGTCGATCATTAGTGTTTACTCCTATACCTATTTGCCCATAAGCTTTGAAATTTTCCGTTTTAAAATCGCCATTTTTTAAAGGGATCAATCTTATCAATTCGGGTTGATTGCGACCGTTGATGGTGCTGTTTTCATCTAGAGGATAGGCCATAACCTGTTTAACAATAGGAGCCTTAGTGTCTGGAATTTCTATATCCATTAACATTGGATTGATCGGTTTTGCAGCACTATCCCTTATTTCAAAATGTAAGTGAGGACCACCGCTACCACCACTATTTCCGCTATAGGCGATTATATCTCCTTGGTCTACTCGTAACTCTAAGTCTGTAGGGAACAGTTGGATTTCAAAACTTTCTTTTTCATATTGCCTTTTTTTTACGTATTCCTCTATTCTGGGAGCAAATTTTTCTAGGTGCGCATAGACACTAGTATAACCATTAGGATGCGTCACGTACAAAGCTTTACCATAACCGTATCTTTCAATTTTAATACGGCTCACATAACCATTTGCCACAGCATACACTTTAGCACCAGTTCTTTGATTTGTTTTTATATCTAGACCACTATGAAAATGATTTGACCTTAACTCACCAAAAGTCCCGCTTAGTTTCATGTCTATATCTAAAGGGTTGATAAAATATCCTTCTAGAATTTTTTTGTTGGTTTGGCTTTCGCCGAAATGGAACATGCACAGTATGAAAAAGGTAGAAATAAATAAACGTTGCATCATGGCACTAATATAGGTTTAGCAGGATTAATTTTACAAATAATGTCAAAGTTTGTTCCACTTTTGTTTGAAATCTCTTGGTATAATTTTAGATTTGTAAATACAGCAGAAAATAATGCCGTATGAATGATCTAACATCTCAACTTTCTTCTATAGAGTTAAAAGTAAAGACTTTATTACAAGAAAATGCTAGGTTGCGACAGGAGTTAATGGATGAAAAAACACTTACTTCAACATTGGAAAAAGACAATAATGAACTTTTACAATCGTTAAAAGCGACAGAGGATAAGATGGTAGCTCTCAAAACGGCAAACGCAATGCTGGGTAGTGACGAGTACAAAACAAAAACAAAGCTCAAGATAAATGCACTTGTTAAAGAAATTGATAAGTGTATAGCTCAACTTACGTAAACTATGAGTCAGAGGCAAAAAGTCAAAATTTCTATTGCAGATAGAGTTTATCCTCTTACCATAGAACCTTCTCGAGAAGAAGGTCTTCGTATAGCTGCAAAGAATATAGAAAAAATGATACAACAGCTGGAGAATAATTATGCCGTAAGGGATAAACAAGATGTTCTAGCTATGTGTGCTCTACAGTTTGCAGCTCAAGCAGAGCAAATTAAAATAGATAAGAATAGTGATGTTGAAAATGCTAAAAAAATGCTGGATAATATCGAGCATTTACTAGATAATCACCTTTCTTAAGACGTTCTTTTAAAATAATAAAGTTACTACCTGCACTGGTTCAATTTTTTGGTGAACTCAACACTATAATTCTTTAAAAAAGGTGAGTCGTGGTTGTAAAAGCATGCTGGTCATAATGCCAGACCCTTGATCAATCAGTTAGCCTTAAACTTAATTTAAGGAGTTCATTCAAAACCCAACTAGTGCAGGTTTTTTTATATATAGTCAACAACCATGGATACAACAGGTATAATAATCGCCATAGTGGCGCTAATAATAGGATTAGCAATAGGATTTTTAATTGCAAAATCTATAATTGAAAAAGGAAAAGCATCAAAAATTATTGCCGATGCAAAAAAGGAAGCAGACAGCCTTCTAAAAGATGCCGAAATTAAAGGCGAAAAGCTTTATAATGATAAAACCTATAAAGCAAAAGAAAAATTCATCGAGCTCAAATCAAAGCATGAGAAGGAAATCATGCAGCGAGAAAAGAAAATGAACGACGCCGAAAAGAGAACTCGAGATAAAGAGTCAAAGGCTTCAAGTGAATTATCAAAAAATAAAAAACTCAATCAAAGTTTAGAGGATAAACTTAAGGATGTTGAAAGTAAACGTGCAAGCGTTTATAAGCGTCTAGATGAGGTTGAAAAGCTACACGAATCTCAAGTCAAGCAGCTTGAAGTTATAAGTGGAATGTCTGGTGAAGATGCAAAGAAACAACTTGTAGAGTCACTTAAGGATAAGGCAAAGACAGAAGCCATGAGCATTATCCAGACAACTATTGAAGAAGCCAAAATGACTGCTCAACAAGAAGCCCGTAAAGTTATTATAAACACTATTCAGCGTATAGGGACAGAAGAAGCTGTAGAGAATTGTGTTTCCGTCTTTAACCTAGAAAGTGATGATGTTAAAGGTCGTATTATAGGTCGTGAAGGTCGTAATATCAGGGCGATTGAGGCGGCAACTGGAGTTGAAATAATAGTAGATGACACTCCAGATGCAATTATCTTATCTTGTTTTGATGCAGTAAGAAGA
This sequence comes from Nonlabens sp. MIC269, assembly GCF_001430865.1. Classification (GTDB taxonomy): domain Bacteria; phylum Bacteroidota; class Bacteroidia; order Flavobacteriales; family Flavobacteriaceae; genus Nonlabens; species Nonlabens tegetincola. The sequence continues at coordinate 2,272,858 of NZ_CP011373.1, forward strand.
GAAGTAGCTAGACTTTCCTTACACAAATTAGTAACTGATGGTAGAATTCACCCAGCTCGTATCGAAGAGGTAGTTCGTAAGACTCGTAAACAAATAGACCAAGAAATAGTAGAAGTAGGTAAACGTACTGTTATTGATTTAGGAATTCACGGTCTTCATCCTGAGCTAGTAAAAATGGTAGGTAGAATGAAGTATCGTTCTTCCTACGGTCAAAACTTATTACAGCACAGTAGAGAAGTAGCCAAATTGTGTGGAACTATGGCGAGTGAACTAGGACTTAATCCTAAACTAGCTAAACGTGCAGGTCTTCTGCACGATATAGGTAAGGTACCTGAAACTGAAGATGAAACTCCTCACGCTATTCTCGGTATGAAACTTGCCGAAAAAAATGGTGAAAAACCTGAAGTTTGCAATGCTATTGGTGCTCACCATGATGAAATTGAGATGACATCTCTATTGTCACCTATAGTACAGGTTTGTGATGCCATAAGCGGTGCTAGACCAGGTGCGCGTAGACAAGTTCTGGATTCTTATATTCAACGATTAAAAGACCTTGAAGATATAGCTTTTGGTTTTCCAGGAGTAGAAAAAGCTTATGCCATTCAAGCTGGTAGAGAATTACGAGTTATGGTAGAAAGTGAGAAAATTAATGATGAAAAAGCGGCACAGCTATCTTTTGAGATTTCTCAAAAAATCCAAACGGACATGACTTATCCTGGTCAGGTAAAGGTTACTGTAATCCGAGAAACGAGAGCGGTAAATATTGCCAAGTAATTTTAAAAATTGTAACAAAATATAAAACCGTTCTGATCTCTCAGAACGGTTTTTTAATTTGATTTAGAAAAATCCCCTACAACCTTCCTAAACCTCATAAGTTTTTTGGCTTATGATTTTGAGAATCAGCTCATTTTTTTGTGAAGTAAAAGTCCCCTAACTCTCTTACTCCATGAACTTGATTGCTTTCTCTTTGTCAAAGATGAGAAGAATATCTAATTCAAAAAATACCCCATATAGGGTAAATTTTTATTCGTTATAAATATTGTCATAACCCTTTTCTGGAACTTCAAAGAATTTCCCTGTTACATATCTGTAATGACGATCTAGATTTGAAAGCTCTTTCAAATCTTCCTTGTCAAAATTTACAGCGGCAGCAGCTAGATTTTCTTTAATACGCCCTTCATTTGTTGATTTAGGAATAACCGCTGTACCACGATTTGCTGACCAGTTGATAAGCACTTGACCTTCACTAGCATTGTGTTTTTGAGCAATATTTTTGATCGCATCAAGTTCAAACATGTTGGGTTCATCAGCTTGTTTCATACCTTCGGATCTGTCACCACTACCCAATGGAGAATAAGCTGTTAAGTGAATTCCATTTTTACTACAGTATTCAAAAAGCTCATTTTGTTGTAGCAAAGGGTGTAACTCAACTTGATTCATTTCAGGAATCTCGTCAGTCTTGCTTATTAAATCTTCAAGCTTTTTGATTGAGAAATTGGAAACTCCTATATGTTTTGCCTTTCCTTTTTGCTTCAATTCGGTCATAGCTTCCCAGGTTTTATGGATAGGAGCTTCATCGGGTGTTAAGTAATCCTCAGGTTTTTCAGGGTTTTTTACATCGGGTTTAAATGCAACAGGCCAGTGAATTAGGTATAAATCTAGGTAATCCAGTTGCAAGTCTTTTAAGGTTTGATCTAGGGCAGGTTCAACATCTTCTGGTAAGTGCGCGTTGTTCCATAGCTTTGATGTGATCCACACATCTTCTCTTTTTATTTCTCCCTTTGAGAAAACCTCATTGAAAGCCTCACCAATTTCTTTTTCATTTCCATAAATGGCAGCACAATCTATGTGTTTATACCCGTTTTCTAGTGCTGTGATTACGGCTTTTTTCACTTCACCTGGTGCAGATTTCCATGTACCTAAACCTATAGCCTGGAGTTCATCCCCATTTCTAAATTTTAATGTTTTCATTTTTGTTTTTTGTTAAAGTTAGCTTTCGCGAAAGCGATACCCAAAAATGAATGCTAGTTTATAAAAACTTTAATAGGTTACTGTTTTGCCCAAGGATGATATTGATGAATCACTTGTTCAAGGTGCTTGCGGTCGACGTGCATGTAAATTTCGGTTGTGGTGATACTTTCGTGCCCCATCATGGCCTGAATCGATCTTAAATCGGCACCATTTTCTAGTAGATGAGTCGCAAAGCTGTGTCTAAAGGTGTGTGGACTTATAGTTTTTTTAATACCTGCGAGTTGTGTCAATTGCTTTATTATATGAAAAATCATAGCCCTGGTAAGACCTTTTCCTCGACGATTAAGAAATAAAGTGTCTTGATGTTTTAGGTCTATTTTTTGATGTACGCGTACTTCATCACGATATAAGTTGATCGCCTTAATAGTATATTCACTTACAGGGACAAACCGCTGCTTGTTACCTTTACCTATAACTTTAATAAAACCTTCCTCAAAAAGTAGGTCACTTAATCTTAATGTAATTAATTCACTTACCCTAAGACCACAACCGTATAATGTTTCAATGATAGCGCGATTGCGTTCACCTTCTGGAGTGGATCTATCTATGGCAGCGAGTAGTTGATCAATTTCTTCAAGGGTAAGAGTATCTGGTAGCTTGCGTCCTATTTTTGGACTTTCAATCAAATCCATAGGTTGGTCTTTTCTATAATTCTCCAATATTAAATAGAGAAAAAAAGCTTTTAAACTACTTGTTATCCTTGCTTGTGAACGTGGCTTAACTTCTTTAGATATATGATAGATAAACTCTTTAAGTTGTTCACTGGAGATGTTTTCTGGTTTAACAGCCTGATCATTGTTAATAAGGTAATTCTTGAGTTTATTGAGATCCCTAGTGTATGCTTTTATAGTGTTTTCTGATAGTCCACGCTCGATTCTAGAGTAAGATTTAAAGCTTTTTATTATAGAATCCCAAGCGTTGTATTTCATTTATATTCGATTAATTATGATCTTAATAAGGGCTTTGTCATTAACTAGTTTTAACAGCCCTTAAAAATAATTTAAGTTATGTGTGTTTAAATTTCCAGTAATCTTGTGCAACAAAAATAAATAACTATGAAAAAATTACTTTTTACAATTGCTCTAGCGGTAAGTGCTATTACTGTTAAGGCACAAGAAATCGACTTTGGAGTTAAAGGTGGTGTAAACTTTGCAAAGTTGCAAGGAGATGCTGTTGAAGATACTGATGGTCGTACTGGTTTCCATGTAGGTTTAACAGGTGAATACATGTTCAATTCTTCTTTTGGGTTGCAAGCAGAGGCTGTTTACTCACAACAAGGTTTGCAATCAGAAGCAAATGGGGTAGAGAGTAAATTAAAGTTGGATTATATCAATATTCCAATTTTGGCTAAATTTTACATTGCAGATTCTGGTTTTTCAATCGAAGCAGGACCACAATTTGGAATTCTAGTAAATGATGAGTTCACACAAGAAGGCGGACTAGTAGATGTAGAACAAGACGCAGATGCCGAAGAGTTGGATCTAAGCGCTGGTGGTGGATTTGCCTATAAATTTAAGGAGGGAACATCGCTTGAAGGATTTATGATAAGTGCTCGTTACATGATTGGTTTGAACAATGTGTTTGAAGATAACGATACATTTGGAGATGATATCACAAACTCTAATCTTCAACTTTCAATTGGATACAAGTTCTAGAACGATAAGGGAAAAGAAAAATGAAAGGCCTGTTATTTACTAGATAACAGGCTTTTTTAATTTTACGCTTTCGCGAAAGCGTAACTACCGATATATTTACCACATGAAAGTACTTATACTTAATGGACCTAATTTAAACTTACTAGGAAAACGCGAGCCAGAAGTTTATGGAGCAGAAAGTTTTGATGATTATTTAAAATTTTTAAGGGCAAAACTACCTCATATCACTATTGAATATTACCAAAGTAATGTAGAAGGTGAGTTAATTAACCGATTACACCAGGCTAACGATGAAGAGTATCAGGCTATTATCCTTAATGCAGGTGCATATACGCATACGTCGGTCGCCCTAGGCGATGCTGTTGCTGGTATTTCTATTCCTGTGGTTGAAGTCCATATTTCTAATGTGATGGATAGAGAAGAGTTCAGGCACGTGTCTTACATCTCTAAACATGCCGTTGGTGTGATTAGTGGTTTTGGATTATTAGGTTATGAATTAGGTATGCATTATCTATCCATAAGATAATAGTGCATTAATATTCTATTAACAATAACCTCATTTCAAACAGATATTTTTACTTCATTATTATTTTAAACAATCAATCATGAAAAAAATGTTATTTGTAGCTGCGTTTGCAGTATTTGGAATGGGTATGTCAAACGCTCAAGAGGAAAATACAGGTGGTTACTCCCAAGGCGATTTATTTGTTACTGGATCAATTGGAATAAGTACAGAAAGTACTGGCGATCGTAAAGAGAACACTTTAGAATTCGCACCATCAGTTGGGTATTTTGTTTCTGACAACATCGCTATAGGATTAGGATTAGGATTATCATCTTCAAAATTTGAGGAGCCTGGAGTCGTTGATTTTGAATCAACTACAATAGCTATCGAGGCTACAGGAAGATATTATGTAACTCCAAGTAGTCAATTTTCTTTATTTGGACAATTATCGGTTGCTTACCTTTCTGTTGAAAACGAGCAAGGTGCGTTTGAATCTAATACCGATGGTTTTGGACTAGGTATTGCTCCGGGTGTTAGTTACTTCATTTCAAACAACTTTGCGCTAGAAGCTACAGTGGGAATTTTAAGCTATTCATCTGTTGAGCTAGATGGAGCTTCTGATTCTACTAATTCATTTGATTTAGGTCTTAATTTTACTAATGTTAATTTGGGATTAGTTTACAAATTCAATTAATAGATCATTTACAGAAATTAAAAAGCCCGTTGAGTTTTCTCAACGGGCTTTTTTTTAAATTTTAAATTTACAGTCCAGGATAACTTCCTGTAATAATTTCTATACCATCGATCACCCATCCTACAAAGAAGAATCCAAATGTGATAATGAAGAGAACATTCCAGTACCATGGGCTCTTTAAGAACCATCTGTGTGCTGCAAATCCTCCTAGGAAAAACCATAAAAGAATAGCAACTGTTTGATCCTCTGACCAAGCAACCGCAGCAGGAGAAGTTAATGTTGTTGTAGCTACTTCCATCGTTTCTGTATCGCTAATTGCTACAGTTTCAGAAACAACTTGTCTTTCAACTGGGAATGAGGCAAGGGCAAATTGACTCATTACCATGAATAAACCTACTAGTACTAAAGTAAATTTTGTTTTCATAAAATTTGTTTTATTGGTTACATTTACTCAAATATATACCTTTTTATGAAATCATATTTAATCGGTTTAATTTTAGTTTTATTCAGTTTACTATCTAGCGCTCAAAATTATGAATACATGGGACTGCTCAAGTTACCAGATAGTTCTCTCATAACTTATAATCTTAGTTTTAAAGAAGAAAACGGAAAAATTAAAGGGTTTTCTTACTCTGATATGAATGGTGAGCACGAGACAAAGTCGGCCGTAGTAGGAAAGTATGATAGTGAAGAGAATAAATTGGAATTTAGAGAAGTCGAGATTATTTACACTAAATCTAACATTAAGGAGATAGATTTTTGCAACGTTTATTTCACAGGTGATTTAAGAAAATTAAACGGGAAAGCAGAAATTAAAGGAACCTTTAAGGGATTTTATGATGATCTTACTAGTTGTATAGATGGGGAACTTGTAATGCAAGCGGCAGAAAAGGTTAAAAAGCGAAATGAGAAATTTCAAAAAAGAGTGAATAGAACCAATAAAGTTCCTGATAGCATTAAACAGAAAATTAATATGAGTAAGATGTTCAATCGATTCTCTAAAAATCAATTAAAGGGTGGAGAAAATTTGAACATTATATTAAAAGACAAGAATATTAAATTAATAATTTGGGACGATCAAGAAGCAGATGGAGATAAAATAGAATTATCCATCAATGATCGCAAAATATTGAAGGACTTTGAACCTAGTACAACTAAAAAAATAATTCCTTTGGAATTTATAGATCCCGTGAACACTATTAAAATCAAAGCCTTAAATATTGGAAATAAACCACCCAATACTGCAAAAATTGCAATTGAAGCTAAGGATGGTCAAGTAATAGATGTGACCTCACAACTAAAGGTAGGTGAAGATGTAACTTTTACCTTTTTTAAAGAAAAACCAAAAATTCAAAAGTAACACCACTTAACAGTTTTTGTTATTTAGGGTTAAAGCCTGGTGGTCAATAGTGTAGCTGGTGGTTTTGTGTGTTTTATTTGTGGTCAAAACCAAAACACCAAACTATGAAACAGTTACTCATTACCTTGCTATTTTTGTCCGTGACACACGCTTTATGGTCACAAGAAACAGAAAGAAAATCAACTTCTATTCTATTTGATCCACCTGTTGAAAATAGGTGGGAATTAGGAGCTACTGCGAGAACGTTATTATCCTATCAAACCTATCAAAATACCAGATACAAATACGATGATAAATTTCTAGGTCTAGGACTAGGTATTTATGCAGATTATAAAGTAAACAATGTGTGGAGTTTAAGATGGGAAGCTGGCGTTGATGCTAATCTAGGCCTTACTCCTTATCTTTCCTTTCAAACTCATCATCGATTTGCAAATCGATGGCGCATTTATGCAGGTGCAGGTACATTATTCAATACAAATGCACAAACTCTTGTCCAGCGCGATAGATATGGTCGTGTGATTGTAAATCCTTATTTACAATTTGGATTGCAATACGACTTATCAAAAAGATGGCGTATTGACTTAAGATATCAACAGAATTTATTTGATTACCAAAGAGCTACTTTTAGTAATAATCTTCGTAAGGAAGGTGAGGTAGGAACATTAAGCTTGGGTACGTCTTTCCGATTCTAATAAAAAAACAGTCAATAAAAAAATCCTTGTTCTATAAATAAGAACAAGGATTCTTTATTAATTGTATAATTAATAAGGTCTTATAGGTGAATTACTTCATCATAAGCATCTGCTACAGCTTCCATAACAGCTTCACTCATAGTTGGGTGTGGATGAACTGCCTTTAAAATTTCATGACCAGTAGTTTCTAATTTACGTGCAACAACAGCCTCTGCAATCATATCAGTAACTCCAGCGCCTATCATGTGACAACCTAACCACTCTCCATACTTAGCATCAAATATTACTTTTACAAAACCATCGCTTGCGCCACTAGCTTTTGCTTTACCACTTGCGCTAAAAGGAAATTTACCTACCTTAAGCTCATAACCAGCTTCTTTAGCTTGTGCTTCAGTCATACCTACACTGGCAATTTCTGGAGTAGAATAGGTACAACCAGGTATGTTACCGTAATCTAATGGTTCCACATGCATACCAGCAATTTTTTCAACACATAAGATTCCTTCTGCACTAGCAACGTGTGCAAGTGCTGGTCCAGCGGTAATGTCACCTATTGCATAGTATCCAGGAATATTAGTCTGGTAGTATTTGTTAACTAGCACCTTACCACGATCAGTAGAAATACCAACCTCTTCTAATCCTATATTTTTAAGGTTAGTTTCGATTCCTACGGCACTCAATACGATATCTGCTTCTAGAACCTCTTCACCTTTTTTAGTTTTAACGGTAGCTTTTACACCATCTCCACTAGTATCTACTTTTGTTACTTCGCTTGAAGTCATTACTTTAATTCCAGACTTCTTAAAGCTGCGTTCCATTTGTTTAGATACATCTACATCTTCTACAGGAACAATACGATCTAGGTATTCTACAATGGTAACCTCGGTTCCCATTGCGTTATAGAAATAAGCAAATTCAACACCTATAGCACCAGATCCTACTACGATTAACTTTTTAGGCTGTTCCTTTAAAGTCATAGCCTCACGGTATCCTATCACTTTTTTACCATCTTGTGGAAGCGATGGAAGAACTCTAGACTTAGCTCCAGTAGCTACAATCACGTGATTTCCTTCTATGGTTTGGGTAGAACCATCCTCGGCTTTTACCTCAACTTTTTTACCTTTTTTAAGTGTTCCATAACCCATGATGACATCGATTTTATTCTTTTTCATCAAGAATTGAACACCTTTACTCATGCCATTTGCAACATCGCGAGAGCGGTTTACAACGGCATCAAAATCTTTATCTACATTATCTGCTTTAAGACCATAATCTTCAGCATGTTTTAGGTAGTTAAAAACATCGGCACTTTTAATAAGTGCTTTAGTAGGAATACAACCCCAGTTTAAACAAACTCCACCTAGAGATTCTTTCTCTACTATGGCAGTTTTCATACCTAGTTGTGAAGCACGTATAGCTGTTACATATCCGCCTGGTCCACTTCCCAAAACGATTACATCATATTTACTCATGTCGATCTTTTTTTTAGAGTCACAAAAATATGCAATAAAGCAATACAGATTGTAAATTTGCCCAACCTTATTCCTATGTATAAAACTATAATACGACCACTGCTTTTTAACTTTGATCCAGAGGCAGTACATCATTTTTCATTCAAAAGTGTTAAGTTATTAAACAAGTTGCCTGGATTTAGTTCGCTTTCGCGAAAGCGCTACCACAACAATCCAAAGTCTTTAGAAAGAGAATTATTTGGAATCAAATTTCCAAATCCTGTTGGAATGGCTGCTGGATTTGACAAAGATGCCAAGGCTTTTAAAGAATTTTCAAACCTAGGATTTGGGTTTATTGAAATAGGGACACTTACTCCTAAACCACAAGACGGAAATCCCAAACAACGACTTTTTAGGCTTAAGGATGATGCTGCAATTATTAATAGAATGGGCTTTAATAATGGTGGTGTTGATGCTGCAGTTGAACGATTGAAAAAAAATCCAAGACCTGGTGAAAAAGGGCATGTGATTATCGGTGGGAATATTGGAAAAAACAAGATCACTCCTAATGAGGAAGCTGTCAATGATTACATCATTTGCTTTGAAAAACTATTTGAGTATGTAGATTATTTTACTGTAAACGTGAGTTCACCAAATACGCCAGGTTTACGTGAATTACAAGATCGCAAACCGTTAACTCGTATTTTACAGACTTTACAGGATATTAATAATAAGAAGCCGATACGTAAACCCATATTATTGAAAATAGCCCCAGATCTTACTGATGATCAATTGATGGATATCATAGGGATTGTAGAAGATACAAGGATTGATGGTGTGATTGCTACTAATACAACTATAGAGAGAAACAAATTAAAATCTGCAGAGAGCTTGCAAAATGAAGTCGGTGGATTAAGTGGTGCGCCGCTTACTAATCGCGCAACTCAAGTCATAAGTTTTTTACATTCAAAGAGTAATGGTGCTTTTCCCATCATAGGAGTAGGTGGTATTATGAGTGAAAAAGATGCTCTAGATAAACTTAATGCTGGGGCAAGTCTCGTACAGTTGTATACCGGATTTATTTATGAAGGGCCTGGATTAATAAAAAGGATTAATAAGGCAATTATTGATCAAGGTTAATGATAGAATCTTTAGTTTCTTTTGCGCTTGCCACACTACTACTTGCATTAAGTCCTGGGCCAGATAACATTTTTGTACTTACACAAAGTGTTGCTCGTGGTAGTAAAATAGGAATTGCCATTGCAACTGGATTAATAACAGGTTGTATTGCTCACACTTCTTTAGTAGCTTTTGGGTTTGCGATTGTAATAAGGGATAATGAGTGGTTATTGCTAGGAATAAAAATAGCCGGTGCCATTTACTTGCTTTATCTTGCTTTTCAAGTATTCAAATCTGACCCATCTATCTCATTGAAAGATTCTCAAACTTCTCAAGGTAATTGGTGGGACATGTTCAAAATAGGAGTAACTATGAATATTTTGAATCCCAAGGTAAGTTTGTTTTTTCTTGCTTTGCTACCACAGTTTGTAGTTCCAAATGACACTCCTGAATGGATTCAAATTTATATTTTGGGAATAATTTTTATGTTAGTTTCCTTAGTTGTTTTTTACAGTATTGCATTATTAGCAGGTCGGGCAGCTATGTTTATAAAAAACTCCAACTGGTTTCCTTTTTTTATGAAATGGTTGCAAATAGTGGTGTTTGTAGGGATTGCTGTTTTAATACTAATACCTTAAGTTTTAGTTGTTACATTTTTACAAATAAAAAAAACTAAACATTAGAAACTGACCATGGACAATGCTTTTTCTTTCAGTCTTTTCGTTACATTTTCTGGGTAAGTCTTAGTTCCAGCAAAAATACCTGCAACATAATCTGCAAATTCTTGACCATATTTATTAAGAACAACATTCCTCAGTTTAGGATGAGAGTAGAACCATTTGGCCAATTGTTGAGCGGTTTTTATTTGAGGTAGTAAATCGTCATTCAAAAGCTCCAAATAACGTTCACCAGCAATTGTGATGTTGTTAGCGTTTTCAATGATGGATTGTGCAGCTAGATTACCACTTCTTATGGCATTTGAAATACCTTCGGCTGTTAATGGATCGGCAAAACCTGCCGCATCACCTGTGAGAAATACGTTGTTTTTTACAAAACCATCTGTTCTTGGTGTTACAGGAACATTAAACCCATGCTTATCGATATGAGTTACTTCATTGATTCCTATGCGCTTCATGTAGTCCATACACAAGCTTTTTAAATCTGTTTTCTTTTTATCAACACCAAAGGCGCCTACACCTACTGATAAATGATCTTTTTTTGGAAAGCTCCATCCATAACCACTTTTAATGGCATCAATATCGAATCGAACGATGTCTTTGTGCTTTTTAAACTCTGCATCAGTTACGTAAACCTCGTATTCTAATGCAGGAGCAAGATGTCTAGTCTCATTTTTCCAGCCAGACATCCTTGCAGTAGGACTGTAAACACCATCGGCCGCTATAATTGCTTCAACATTCCAGCTTCCTTTATCCGTAACAACTTGAATCACTTGGTTATCATGATTGATCGCTGTCAATTTTGTCTGATCTTGTAATTGTACGCCAGCTTCCTGAGCCTTTTTAGTAATTAAATGATCAAATGAATCTCTCATTATCATGGTTACCATAGGTTCTGTAGAGCTAGTTTTTATGGATTTACCATTCTTTAAGTAAATATCAATAGTGTCAAACTGCCTTTCAATAACCGATGAAATATCAAACGACATGGAGTTTAATCCTCTATACACCAGTCCGCCACCACAAACTTTGTAACGAGGTAGTTTTTGTTTTTCAATGAGAATGCATGAAACACCAGCTATTCCTAATTTATAAGCTGCACTTGCACCTGCTGGTCCTGCACCTATTACTGCTACTTGAAAGTCTACTGAACTCATAAGCTGAGAATTGATTGATTAGAAGTTTAAAATTCAAGTTTAAAAATAGATAATTAATCAAAAATCATTTACGCAATCGATTTCATAAAGCTGATCGAGCATCGTATCTTTACCGGTCGATGGAAAAGGTGAAACTTATTGAATGTCCTAGAGACGCCATGCAGGGAATAAAACCTTTTATTCCTACTGATAAAAAAATACAGTACATTCAATCACTGCTGCGTTGTGGCTTTGATACGATTGACTTTGGAAGCTTTGTTTCCCCAAGAGCAATTCCTCAAATGGTTGATACGGCTCAAGTTTTAGCAGGATTAGACTTATCTAAAACAGAAAGCAAATTACTCGCTATCGTTGCAAACGTAAGAGGAGCTCAAGATGCTTGTCAACATCCTGAAATTGATTATTTAGGATTTCCTTTTTCAATTTCTGAGAATTTTCAAATGCGTAATACGCATAAGACAATAGAGCAATCTGTCGAAACTCTCAAGGAAATTCTAAACATTGCTCATACTTCGGGAAAACAAGTTGTAGTTTATATTTCAATGGGATTTGGTAACCCTTATGGTGATCCATGGAATGTAGACATAGTAGGTGACTGGGCAGAGAAATTAGCAACAATGGGAGTTCAAATCCTTTCATTGTCCGACACCGTAGGTACCAGCGATCCATCCACTATAGATTATCTATTCTCAAATTTGATACCTATGTATCCGCATGTGGAGTTTGGTGCACATTTACATACTACTCCTACCACATGGCATGAAAAAGTCGATGCTGCCTTTCAAGCAGGATGTCGCAGGTTTGATGGTGCTATTCAAGGATTTGGTGGCTGTCCTATGGCCAAAGATGATCTTACAGGAAACATGCCTACAGAAAAAATGGTGAGTTACTTTAATAACGTAAAGGCGCACTCAAATGTAAACGCAATGTCATTTGAAAGTAGCTATAATGAGGCAACTAAGTTATTTTCCGTATTTCATTAAAGAGTTAAAGATACCTTTTACATTTTATAAGCATAGTTAAACACTATCTTAACGAGATGCTGGTTGTACGGGTCTTACCTTTACAATAAACCTTGTTTATATGGCATTCTTAGGTCCTTTGATTAAGACAGCACTCAGTATTCATGAAAATTTGACCTCGGTTACAGACCATGTAAAATCACAGGAAAAGGTCCTGCGTAACATGCTTATCACAGCTCAGGATACTTCGTTTGGTATTTACTATGATTTTGATTCCATTTTAGAAAGTGATGATATTAGGCACGCTTTCGCGAAAGCGATACCTTTCTACGACTATGTTAAAATGAACGATCGATGGTGGCAACAAATGAAACTAGGGAAACCCGATATTACATGGCCAGGTGTACCTAGTTTTTTAGCTAGATCAAGCGGTACAACCGGTAAAAAGTCAAAGATGATACCTGTAACTGATGAAATGATAACAGCCATTAAGGATGCTGGAACCTCACAGGTAAGCGCATTAAGTAATTTTAATTTAGATCCTTCAATTTTTGAAAAAGAGGTTCTCGCATTGGGAAGTTCTACTGATCTTGATCATAAAAATGGGTTTGCTATAGGCGAGATCAGTGGAATATCGGCTAGTCAAATTCCAGAATTTTTGAGTTCCTTTTACAAGCCAGGAAAGGAAATTGCAAGTATAGATGATTGGGATGAACGGGTGCATCAAATTGCAATTCAATCTGAAAATTGGGATATTGGAATGTTAAGCGGTATACCATCCTGGATTGAAATAATGCTTAAAAGAGTGATGGAATATCACAAGGTTGATTCTATCCATGATGTGTGGCCTAACTTGTCTGTATATACCTCTGGTGGAGTTGCCTTTGAGCCGTATCGCAGCAGTTTTGAAAAACTGTTTTCTAAACCTGTTCAAATTGTAGATACTTATCTAGCTAGTGAAGGTTTTATAGCGAGTCAACAAAGACCAGAAACTGACGCGATGCAACTTGTTACTGATGGTGGCATTTATTTTGAATTTGTTCCTTTTAAACCTGAATACATAAATCCAGATGGGAGTATTGTTGAAGATGCTCCAGTTTTGCATTTAGGCGCAATAGAGGAAAATGTGGATTATGCATTAATAATTTCAACGGTATCTGGTGCCTGGCGTTATTTAATAGGTGATACGATTAAATTTACTGATGTTGATCGCGCTGAAATTAAAATCACAGGAAGGACAAAGTTCTTTCTAAATGTAGTAGGTAGTCAATTATCCGTACTTAAAATGGAAACAGCGATAACAGATCTGCAAAACAAATTTGATACAGCAATCAAGGAGTTTACGGTTTGTGCCAAAAAAATTAAAGGCGAGTTTTATCACGTTTGGACGTTAGGAACAACCACTGAGGTAAGTGAGGAAGAGCTAGCATCACATCTTGATGATTTACTTCAAAAAGCAAATAAAAATTATAAAGTTGCAAGGTCAAAAGCCTTAAAGGGTGTGATTGTTAATAAAGTTGCACCAGAGATATTTTCAAAATGGAATGATTACAACAAGAAGAAAGGTGGTCAGGTAAAAATGGAAAAAGTTATGAAAGAAGAAACTTTTAAGGAATGGGAGCAATTTTGTAAATCGACCATTACTTAGGCGTAAGCTCTTCTCTAGTAGGTTTTTCACCAGTATCACCATATCTATTAATCAATTCTAAAATTTCCTCGGGAGATAAATAAAATTTACGCATGTGATTTTTATAAGTCTCTGATAAACTAGTGTGGTTTAAAATAAAATTCTTGGTTTTGATTATATGTTCTCCCATGCCATGTCTTACAGCATATTCATCGGCAGTGCGTTCTACTTCTTGAATGTGTGCGGATGAATACAAATATTTAATCCCAAAAATTAACATTCCTAAACTGCTCCTTTTACGATAATCCATCACATGACCTAATTCATGACCTAACCATCCTACAAGTACATCATAAGGAATTTCATTCACAGTGAAAATTTCGTTTTCTACTCTAAACTCCTTACTTATTAGGATAATATAACTACGATGTTTTCTTCTTTTTAAAAAGCTTATCCATTTGGGTTGAGCTTGCATAAAATTTTTACGCACCATATTATTAAACTTAAATTCAATAGGTGTGTGATAAAGTTCAGGAAAATAACTAACAGCTTCATTTACTGCATCAATAATACTAGCTGGGGCCTTTATTTTAGAATATGACATATTTTCTAAATTAGTATTTAGTAGAAAAAGTGACGTGAAAATCAGGTTAAAATAATTGATTTCAATACAGAACAAGTCTAATTAAAACAGCATATTTGCATCACAAACTAACAAGTGTTAGTTTTGTTTTAAATCAACGACTTATTCAACGTGAATACATTTCATAACATAACATTATCTGAGGTCTATAAAGAAACTGATGATACGACGGTACTTGCTTTTGACGTACCCGAAGAACTTAAAAAAGAGTTTAATTATCGTCAGGGACAGTTTTTGACATTGCGAGCAACAATCGATGGCGAGGATGTAAGACGCAGTTACTCTTTATGCAGTAGTCCTCTTGATGATGAGTGGAAGGTAGCCGTGAAAGAAATTTATGAAGGTAAATTTTCAACTTTTGTAAATCGAAAGCTTAAAGCTGGTGACTCAATACAAGTAGCAGCGCCTAGCGGTGATTTTGGTATTGAATGTTACAGTGAGGCAGAAAGTAAGAATTATGTCGCTTTTGCTGCTGGTTCGGGTATTACACCTATGCTTAGTATAATTAAAACGCATTTGAAAAAAGAACCACTCGCTAAGTTCAAATTGTTTTACTTGAATAGAACTGCGAGCTCAATCATTTTTAAGGAAGAAATAGAAGCTCTAAAAAATCAATATTTGAGCAGGTTTGAAGTGTTTTATTTTTTGAGTAGAGAGCACCGCGATATACCTTTATTTAACGGCCGCTTTGATAAGGAAAAGATGCAAACTCTTACTCAAACTTTGATTAATGCGCCGCACACTGATCATGCTTTTATTTGTGGACCTGAAGAGATGATTTTTCTAATTCGCGATGAATTAGTTGCTGCTGGGATGAAGGCTGAAAATGTTCATTTCGAATTGTTTGTGAGTGGTTTAAGTGAAGAAGATAAAGCAAGAGCTGCAGCTGCCCTTGAACAAAAAGTGGATGGTGTTGAGGTCACAATTATTGATGGAAGCAAAGAATTTCATTTTGTTTTAGGTGATGATCATGATAATGTTTTAGACGGAGCGATTGCAGCAGGAGCCGATCTTCCCTATGCTTGTAAAGGTGGCGTGTGTAGTACGTGTAAGTGTAAGGTTAAAGAAGGTAGTGTTGCTATGAAAGTTAATTATGCTCTTACTGAAGAAGAGGTCGCCAAAGGTTTGGTGCTTAGTTGCGTAAGTGTTCCGACTAGTAAAAAATTAGTAGTTGATTATGATGTTTAATTTAATAAGTACCTATCTTTAATAGGAACTATTGATAAAACATTTAAGTTTAATTCACATTACAGTACTTAATAAGTATTGAAGTGATAATATCGAGAAATTATGAGTGAAGCAGAAATTAAAAGTTTAGAAGCACAGTTTGAGGCTAAAATCGCAAATGATGAAAAAATTGAGCCGAAAGACTGGATGCCAGAGAAGTATCGTAAAACTCACATTCGTCAGATTTCACAACATGCCCATTCTGAAATCGTAGGTATGTTACCCGAGGGAAATTGGATCACAAGAGCACCTTCACTCAGACGCAAGGCTGCGTTATTAGCCAAAGTTCAGGACGAGGCAGGTCATGGGTTGTATCTATATAGCGCTTGTGAAACCTTAGGAATTTCGAGAGAAGAATTATACAATCAATTACATACAGGAGCAGCCAAATACAGTTCTATTTTTAATTATCCTACTTTAACTTGGGCTGACATGGGAGCTATAGGTTGGTTAGTAGATGGTGCTGCTATCATCAATCAAGTGCCATTGTGTAGTACGTCTTACGGACCATATGCAAGAGCTATGGTGCGTGTTTGTAAGGAAGAAAGCTTTCACCAAAGACAAGGTTATGAAATTATGCTTTCCCTTTGTAACGGTACAGAAGAGCAAAAACAAATGGCTCAAGATGCATTAAATAGATGGTGGTGGCCATCCTTAATGATGCTTGGACCAGAAGATAAAGACAGTGTGCACACTGAGCAATCAATGAAATGGAAGCTTAAACGCAAAACTAATGATGAGCTTAGACAACAGTTCATTGACCAAACTGTTCCACAAGCCGATATTCTAGGACTTACTATACCAGATCCTGAATTAAAATGGAATGAAGAAAAAGGAGGTTATGATTTTGGTCCAATAGATTGGGATGAGTTTTGGCAAGTAGTAAAGGGTCATGGACCAATGAACAAAAAAAGACTGGATGATCGCAGAAATGCTTGGGAAAAAGGAAAATGGGTGAGAGATGCTGCGATGGCATACGCTCAGAAACAAAACGAGCGTAAAAATAAGCAAGCTATCTAATCAAGAACTTAATATATTATGAGTAAAGAAATTCCATTATGGGAAGTATTCATTAGATCTAAAAATGGTCTAGAACACAGGCACTGTGGTAGTTTACATGCCGAGGATGCAGAAATGGCACTCAATAATGCTCGAGATGTGTATACACGTAGAAATGAAGGTGTGAGTATTTGGGTGGTAGAAAGTAAACATATCACTGCAAGCAATCCACAAGATAGTGGAGAGTTATTTGAGCCTGCTGCCGATAAGGTGTATAGGCATCCTACTTTTTATGAGTTGCCAGACGAGTTGAAACATATGTAATATGCTAATACTATAAGAGATGTTTGGGGAAAATTGGACATATTAGTTCAGAAAGGAAATGGAAATAAGAATGTTAATTTTCACTTCATCTTAAATGAGAATTACGATTAGATATTCTTATAGTTATTAAAATATATAACTCTTTTGATAAGGCATCTTTTAAATTAGTAATGACGCCATTAATTGAGATTAAGATAAAATAAGTCTATACCTAAAACTAGACTTTAATTACAACTAGCGAAAATGAAACCGATAAGAGAATTAAACCCACAATTCCTAGAGTCCAAGGAAAATAAACAACACCTGATCGACTATCTTTTAGGTGTTGCCGATAATTATTTAATCTTAGCTCAACGACTAGGTGAATTATGTGGTCATGGACCTAATCTAGAACCTGATATCGCTATTACAAACATTTCGCTCGATCTTTTAGGTCAAGTTCGCAGTTTTTATCAGTATATATCTCAATTAAAAGGTGACGGAAGTACCGAGGACGATATTGCCTTTTTAAGAAAAGAGCGTGAGTATAGAAGTGTATTACTGGTACAACAACCCAATACAGATTTTGCCTATGTAATTGCAAGACAGTTTTTCTTTGACGTTTACAATAAAATGTTTTTGAATGCCTTGCAACAAAGCGCCGATGAAACACTGAGAGCACTTGCATTTAAAGGTATTAAAGAGGCGAGTTATCACGAACGTTTCTCAGGAGATTGGTTAAAGAGATTAGGTGATGGAACAGAGGAAAGTCATGATAAAGCTCAAAAAGCGGTTAATGATCTTTGGGTGTTTACAGATGAACTTTTTCAAGTAAATGAATCTGATTCAGCGATGATTGATGCTGGTGTAGCTCCAGATATGCTACAATTAAGAGAGTACTATTATGAAAAAGTAGAAAACTTGCTGACAGAGGCAACTCTGGAAGTTCCAGAAGTACCTTACTTTCAAAAAGGAGGGAAAAACGGACTTCACAGTGAGTACATGGGATACATCCTTGCAGAAATGCAATATATGCAGCGTACCTACCCGAATAGCAAATGGTAGTATTGATTGAATCCTCTACAGTGAGTTATGGTGGCGGTTAAAAACTTTTTTGATAGCACTGTCGTTTTAAATGACTTGCAGTGAGACTTTTAAAATAAAGAACATCTAAAGATTTAATTGTTTTACTAGTACTTTAATCTACTGGAGCATTCAAACTTTGAGTTTAACCCAATTTAATTTGAAGCAAAGATTATTTTCATTGTATTGGCTAACTAAAGAAATAAAATATTTACAGACATAGAGATGAGTAGTGATTCTAAAACAAATTCTTATGAATTAAATTCTGAACAATTTTTGGACTTACCCAAAGATGTTTTAGATATTTTAGAGTCTGTTTCTGATCCAGAGATTCCAGTCTTGAGTGTTATTGATTTAGGTGTAATCAGAAGTGTGCAATTGGATGAAGATCATGTAACCATTAAACTTACACCTACATATAGTGGATGTCCGGCAATGGATGTTATAGGAGACGATTTAGATCGCGCTTTCGCGAAAGCGGGCTACACAACCACCGTACAACTTATCATGTCACCGCCATGGACAACCGATTGGATTACAGAGCGTGGTCGTAAAGCTATGGAAGAATATGGTATAGCTGCTCCTTTAGAACCAACTGCCGATAAGGATGTTCTACTTAATAATAAAAAGTTGGTCAAATGTACTAACTGTGGTTCGACTAATACAAAACTAGTCAGTCAATTTGGTTCAACAGCTTGTAAAGCCATGTTTCAATGTGATGATTGTCTAGAGCCCTTTGACTATTTCAAGTGTTTGAAGTAAGAAGAGGTTTATTCTTTAATCAATTTAATAACGGCAGACCTACCGTTACCGACAACTTTCAAAAAAAAGATTCCTGGAGAAAGGTTATTTAGTTTTATGACACCTTCGTGGTACTCGCCACTATATAATCGTATGCCTGTTACCCCAAATAATTCAAATTTTCCATTTTCTAATTGTGAAATGTGTAATTCATTATGGTTATTTATAGGATTGGGATATACAGTAACATTTTCTTTAGAATCATTAATCGACGCTGAAGAATCAAATGTGCTGGTCCATTCTTCAGTAAAAACAGCGGGATTATAATCAAAGAAAATTCTTGCTTGGGCACTAATAACATCACCTACTGAAAAACCAGCACGAGGTTTAATACGGTATTTTACATAGCCTTGACTAGCTTGTTCATCTAGCGATTGTGGAACTAGTTGAATATTATCAAAATACCAGTCTAATTCGTTACCAGTTATAGTATAAGCATAATTATGACTACTAGAAAGCATTTCTAGTGTCGTTAAATCAAGCATAGCATCTAGCGAGGACAAAATTCGTACAAATTGGGCATTTGCAGTTCCTTCATTTTGAAACCGTATGGTGTATTCTAAAAAATCACTGGTCGAAAATAAATTTATAGGAATTGAAGGACCTCTTATTTCAGTAATATCGTTAGGATCATATGAAGCAATTACACTAACATCAATGTTTTGAGTGTTGTTACCCATGTCTATATCTATAGATGTAGGTAGTATAGTAGTATTATGAGTGAAAACATCTCCCATTTGTACTCCAGTGATTGGCGTGTCCATAACTACATCTATCTCTTTTTGAGAAAAATAAGGTATGGAGTAATTCATAATAAACCCAGAAGTTGTTGCCGTAGCAACTCCATTCACCAATAAGTCATTGCCATTTTGATCGAATACATTTAGAATACTTGCGTTTGGATCTGCGGTGAATTGTAAATTACCTGTGCTTATTCCAGGGCTGCGGTTGTCAATTGTAATCCTACATCTACTGGCAAATCCTGGATTTGGTGATGCCAGATTTGTTAGGTATACAGCAGTGTCTCTATTTGAACTAGAATTTTCTGTTAGGGCAAATGGAGCGTAAAATGTTTGATTGATCGTCGTGGTAATATCGTCGTAATCTGGTGTTGTTATAGTGTAAAAACTTGAATTATTAGTTAGTATTGCTTTGACATCGTTCAATTGGATCCCTGGATTACTATCAAAGCGTCTTACAATACCATCATTACCAGAGTTAATTATCAAAGCACTAGATGGATCATTATTTTTAATAAATTCAAAATCGACATATGGGACATTGACTTCGTTTGTGTCACGCATACCATTATTATTTTCATCTAAAAAAGCATTTGCCTCTATGGTACCGAAATCTGATGACACAAAACCGTGGCTCATATTAAAATTAAAGGCAAGAGTACCGTTAGGAATAAAGGGATTATCACCATCTGTAAGTTGATAGGTACGTGTGCCATTTGCAGGTAGTGTATTAACATCTATAATGGCACCGTAAGTGAAATTACCTGGACTATTATTCCGTAGAAAACTATTATCAAAATACCACCATCCAGTTTCATTTGTCATCAAAAAATCTGTATTACCAGCACTATCATATAAATTTATCCTTACCTGTGGTAAGAATGTATCTATTCCTGCATCGTATTGACCGTTCAAATTGTCGTCAATATAAATGACACCATAACTAGGTGATTCTAAAACAAAATAATCAGTTGGACCATCGTCAATACTGTTTCCTTGAAAATCTCTACCGTCAGAAAGTTCTGTAATTGTAGTAGTTCCATCGCTAGCGGTAAGAGTAGCTTGAGTGTTGCGCAATCCTATTCCTGCATAATTGTCTCCAGACAACGGTATACGACCTGTTATATATACCTGAATTCCAGGTGGCAAGGTAGATGGAGTGACCACTACATTCTGTAAAACTGCATCGGGATGATTGATGGTGACATTAGTATAGGTTGCTGTAGGAGATAAATTTGATATAAAGTAAGTAACATCTGCATATCCACCCATCGGCCCATTACTCACCACTAATTCAAAATCTATATCGCCTTGTTGGGAAAATCCTAAAGCACTCCATAGCACTATTATGACAGAGAAGTATTTCATGGCTGGTAGTTTGTTTGAAAATATAAAAGATTTTGAACTCTTCGATTAACTTAGAGTTAAATCTACATCGATTTTAAATCCGCTTTCGCGAAAGCGTACTAACCATTAACTTTACATAAATTAATAATCCTTTATTCATCAACCCAGGTATAGCCTAGGTAGAAATACATAAATCATATGTCAAACAGTATTTTGCTTCAAATTGAAAATAATATCGCCACTATAACTCTTAATAGACCCAAGGTTTTTAATTCTTTTAATAAAGAAATGGCCCATGCGATGCAAGATGCTTTGGATCGTTGTAAAGAAGATGATGTGCGTGCTGTAATGATTGTTGGAGAAGGTAAAGCTTTTTGTGCTGGTCAAGACATTCAAGAGATTACTGATCCAGAACTTAATCCTGGTTTTAAGGCTATACTAGACGACCATTACAATCCTATCGTGATCAAGATACGTGAACTACAAAAACCTGTTGTAGCTGCAGTAAATGGTGTTGCTGCTGGTGCTGGAGCAAACATCGCATTGTGTTGTGATGTGGTAATTGCAACAGAAAGTGCTGCGTTTATTCAAGCATTTAGTAAAATAGGGTTAATTCCAGATAGTGCTGGGACTTGGTTCTTACCACGATTAATTGGTTTTGGTAAGGCGAGTGCGATCGCTATGCTAGCCGATAAAATTACCGCAAACGAGGCTGAACAAATGGGTATGATTTATAAAGCGATAAAAGATGATGAGTTTTTAGCTTTCGCGAAAGCTAAAACAGAAAAACTAGCAAACCTACCTACCATTGCCCTGGCTAATACAAAAAAAGCATTCAACGCAAGTTATTCAAACAACGTTGAACAACAATTAGCCCTAGAAAGTAAACTTCAAATTGAAAGCGCACAAACCGAGGATTACAAAGAAGGTGTTGCAGCTTTTATGGAAAAACGCAGTCCAAAGTTCAAAGGGAATTAATATAAAAACGAACCTATTGGTCTGTAAAATAGCGCTTTAAGGTAGTTTAATAAAACTTTAACAAAACCACTTTTCATAAGCTGACGTAAATAGAATTGAGAGCCGATTAACTTTTAATTCTCACACTTATGAAAAAAAATAAATTTTACTTACTATTTGCCGCTATGGCAATCGTAGGGTTGGTCGTGATCGCAGCAGATCATATTGACGCGCCTGCAGTACAAGGTGGTACAAGTGATATCACCGATTTTTATGCCTTCCAAGGTGAAAACTCTAATAACATTGCATTTGTTGCAAATGTGCAAGGGTTGTTATCGCCAAATGCAACTGGAGCAGCATCTTTTGATGAAAACGTGCTAGTTGAATTCAACATTGATACCGATGATGATAATGTTGAAGATCTAGTAATACAAGCTATTCCAAAGGATGGGCAAATGTATGTTTTTGGTCCAGATGCTCCTATGGGAACTGGTCTTAACAGTAGTATTCTTACCAATTCAAATAATCAACTAGTAGTGGATATTACGCCGTATGGTCAAAATGCTATTGTTGAAAGTTCAAATGGAATGATGGCGTTTGCAGGTCCTAGAGATGATCCTTTTTTCATGGATTTTGCTCAATATGGCGAGATCATTGCCGGAAATGCTACAAGTTTTAATAATCCTGGTACTGACACCTTTGCTGGTACTAATGTAATGTCGATTGTAGTTGAGGTGCCTAAGTCTATGATAGGTGGATCAGGAACTATCAATACTTGGGTAGAGACTAAAAGAAAACAATAACCTTAAAACGAATTAATATGAAATCTAATATTTTTAAGATATCGATTCTAGTTGTCTCTTTAGCTTTTACAGCTGTTAGTTGTAGTGACGACGACGATATAAATACAACTCCACAAGGACCAGATTTTTCTGGAACATTTGTACAACAAGATCAAATGGGAAGACCGGCAGTTAATACTGTCTTTGTGTCTTCTGGAATGAAAGATAATTTTAATACTACAATTCCATCTAATCAAAATGCAATGTTTCAAACGATGTTTGAAAACAATCTTACTGGATTGAGTCCGGCCTTTGCAAATCCTGGTGATCAAAATGCTTTAGGACAAGATGCGGCTGCCTTTACAGGTTTACTTGCTACAGATGTCCTTAATGTATCACTAGATGGGACTACAACCTTTTTTGATGGGACTAATGTGTTAACGGGTCGTGCTTTAACTGATGATGTTATTACAGTAGAACTTTTATTGATTTTTGGAGGAGAAGATTTTTCTGAAAATCCTGGTTTATCAAATGACAATGTTGATGCTAATGATAAACAATTTGATAGTTCTTTCCCTTACCTAGCTTCACCTTGGTAGGTGAGTAGCTAGTTGATATCTATTCCCCATTTACTTAGAGGCGAGTTTTTTAAAGGTTCTCTTAATGAAAAGCTCGTCTCTTAATATTTAAAAACCTTAAAAACCTAAAAATGAAAACTGCTATTTACTCATTGCTCGCAATGTTACTCGCCATGTCTATAAGTTGTGAAAACACCTTCAAAACTGGTGACGAATATACAGAGTATCTTAACCATACACCAGATTTAAAGTCGCAACTTGAAGATGCACTATTTTGGACTAACAAAATAAATAAAACACCTAATCAACATCCTTATTACGTAAAAAGAGCAAATGTCTATGCTAGTCTATTTGATCTCACAGCAAAAATTGAATATCTAAAATTAGCAGAGGCTGATTTAAATAAAGCGGTTGAATTAACACAAAATAGGGAACCGGGCTACTTAAGATCCCTAGCTTCAAATTACATATCTCAACATCGTTTTAAAGAAGCTCTAAAGTTATTGGAAGATGCGGAAAATATAGGAGATGGTCTTTTAGCTACTCAAAAAATGTTATTTGATGTCCATTTAGAACTAGGAAACTATTCTCTGGCAGAAAAACAGTTAGATGCCATAAGGAACGATGGTGGATTTGATTACTTTATAAGAGTAGCAAAATGGGAAGATCATAAGGGTAATTTGGATAATGCTATTTTTAATATGGAAAAGGCTACAAAAATTGCAGAATCCTCAAACTTGTCTTCTCTCAAATATTGGTCCTATACAAATCTTGCGGACTTTTATGGTCATGCTGGCGAAATAGAAAAAAGTTATAATCATTACTTAAAAGCATTAGATTTAAAGCCAGAGGATGCCTATGCTAAAAAAGGTATCGCATGGATATTATATTCTCATGAAAATAAAGTGTCCGATGCAAATGATATTATAGATCATTGTTTGTCCTACTATAAGTCTCCGGATTTGTATCTATTAAAAGCCGAAATTTCTGAATACTCAGGTAATGCAGTTGAAAAGGAAACAGCATTAAACCAATATAAATTATTATCTAAAGATGAGAATTACGGTGATATGTATAATGCTTACGACATTGCAATTTTTATTGATGAGATTAAACAACCAGAGGTTGCTCTAGAAATAGCAAAAGTTGAAGTAGAAAACAGACCAACTCCTATGGCGTATGATTTACTTGCCTGGAGTTATTTTAATCTTGGAGAAACAGAAAAAGCTATTGAAATAATAGATGACAAGGTGTATGGTAAAACTTTTGAACCAGTGGCCTTATTTCACATGGCTAACATTTATAAAAATGTTAATCGTGCAGAAATTGTTCAAGAAATGAAAAAAGAATTACTTGCGAGCTCATATGAATTAGGACCTGTGACAACTTCTAAGATTAAAACTTTATAATGAGAAACGCCTTTTTTTTAGCTACATTTTTAATATGCTCCTTATTGCATGCACAACAGTTTTCAGGAACAGTTGTATCAGAATTTAATCAACCATTACAGGATGTTTATATAGAAAACCAACGCACCCAAGAACACACTCATAGTAATGAATTAGGTAGGTTCGAACTATTGAATACTAAAATTGGAGATACTGTCATGTTTAGGTCTTTAGGTTATTCTACCCAACTATTAGAAGTTGAAACTATGTTGGACAATAAAATTGTTTTGAAGTTAAAACCAGTAGAGCTTAAGGAACTGGTTGTAGCCTCTCAAAAGAATTTTACTTCAACAGTTTCCAAAATAGATCTAGAAATTGCACCTGTAACATCATCTCAAGAAATTTTAAGGAAAGTACCAGGTCTTTTCATTGGTCAACACGCTGGTGGTGGTAAAGCTGAACAAATTTTCTTACGTGGATTTGATATTGACCATGGAACTGATGTAGCAATCGATGTGGATGGAATGCCGGTGAATATGGTATCACATGCTCATGGACAAGGTTATAGCGACCTTCATTTTTTAATCCCAGAAACGATAGATGTTATCGACTTTGGTAAAGGCGCGTATTATGCTGATAAAGGAGATTTCAATACAGCTGGATATGTAAGTTTTAAAACCAAAGATTATCTACAAAAGAATAGTTTGAGCCTGAGTCTTGGGCAATTTAATACATTGAGAACAGTCGGTATATTTAACCTCTTAGATAAAAAGAGCACTGATAATTCTTATCTAGCTGTAGAATACCTAGAGAGTGATGGTCCATTTGAATCTCCACAAAATTTTAATAGAATCAATTTATTTACAAAGTATATTAAGAACCTAGCTTCAGGAGATAGAGTAGAACTTACGGCTTCTCATTTCACAAGCCGTTGGGATGCATCTGGTCAAATTCCTCAACGAGCAGTTGATAGAGGACTTATTACACGTTTTGGTGCAATAGATGATACGGAAGGTGGTGATACTTCAAGAACTAATTTCAATATAAGTTTCCAGTCAATTCTTTCGGAAAACACAACCTTAACCGCAAATGCTTTTTATTCTAATTATACTTTTGAACTTTTCTCAAACTTTACTTTCTTTTTAGAGGACCCTATTAGTGGTGATCAGATTAAACAACGTGAGAATCGTGATATATATGGTATAAATACAAAGTTTAACTACAACCAGAATTTCTCAAACTTTGATCTTGATTTGAGTTATGGTTTTAGTTTAAGGCACGATGTTAATAATGATGTTGAATTATCCAGAACAGCAAACAGAAAAACAACTCTGGAAGTGTTACAGTTAGGTGATATTAATCAAACCAATACAAGTGCCTATGTAGAAGCAATGTTGGATTTTGGTAAGTTTAAAATTCAGCCAGTTGTGCGATTGGATCATTTCAATTTCTTATATAACGATCAATTACAAGAAAATTATGAAACCCAATCTGAAACTGAAACCCTTCTTAATCCAAAACTAAATTTATACTATACTATAAACAATGATTTTCAAGTTTACGCTAAATCTGGTTTAGGATTTCATTCTAATGATGCCCGAGTAGTTGTAGCTAATCAAGGTGAAGAAATATTACCAAGATCCTACAACGCGGATTTAGGATTGACCTGGAAACCTGCACCTAGGTTATTAGTAGAAGGTGCTTTGTGGTATTTGTTTTTAGAACAAGAGTTTGTGTATGTTGGTGATGCCGGGATAGTTGAGCCTAGTGGAAAAACAAGAAGATACGGGATTGATTTAAGTGCTAGATACCAATTAACCGATTGGCTTTTTCTAAACGCAGATGCAACTTATACTAAAGCAAGAGCTATTGATGAACTTGATGGAGAGGATTTTATTCCTTTGGCTCCTGACTTTACATTGGTCTCTGGTTTATACTTTAAGGATATTAAAAATTTCTCAGGTGGTCTGCAAATGAGATACATCGATGATAGGCCAGCAAATGAAGATAATACTATAATAGCCGAAGGTTATACAGTGTTTGATTTAAATGTGTCTTATGAGTTTAATAAGCTCACCCTTGGAGTTAGAGTAGAAAATCTATTTGATATTGATTGGAATGAGGCGCAGTTTGCTACTGAATCTCGTTTAAGAAATGAATCTGCGAGTACAGAAGAATTACACTTTACTCCAGGAACACCTTTTTACATAAGAGGTATTGCTACATACACATTTTAAAACCTTTATATGTTTAGAATATACTGATTACTAGCCAATGGTTTGATTGAGATAATTTTAAGGTTTTTATTTTCTAATTGTAATAGTTAATTGGTTAGTTAGTTGGTTGAAAAAGCGCTCGTATATTGAATACGGGCGTTTTTGATTTCAATTAATGTTGATTAAAAAGAAGTCACTGAACTAGTTTAAACGGAATCTTCAATTTTGACATAAGAAAGTTCAATTACTGGACAAGGCAATTAATGAATTAGTCCTTAACCGAAGGAGAAAATTTATTTTAAGAAGGATTATAGAATTAATGAAAAATGAACCCTTTAAGGATTTGAATTTACTACACCTAGAGTATGTAGTTGATCCATAGTAGGAGATTCACTTCCGCCTGTTGGTTCTAGAGTTATCCCAAAAGCTTCACTACTATATTCATTTTCAAACTTAAATAGTTTGTCTTCATCTTCATTGAAACCGTCAATAGTTCCTAAACTAGTCGGAGTAAGCGGATTTAAAGTTAAAGACCATATTTGCCATACTTTACCTGTTGGAGTTTCTGGTAGGCCAGACCCGTCAATATAAATAGAATTATCTTCCTTATTCCAGTACACCTTAGCATAAGAGTCGGCAAAATTACCTTGACCTCCTAAAGGTATAGTAATAACGTCTTTACTTCTTATAGCATCTAAGGTGTTTTGTGTTTGAACTAGAGCTTCCTGAGAGTCTTCAAACTTAATTTCAAGAATTCGATTTTCTCTCTCTGTAAGTTCTAATTCGCCTTGTAAATCTACTTTGGACTGATAATTATAAATTAAGCCAGCTGCTAATAAAATACTTGCTGCCCAACCGGTATAGGTAACCCAATTATTTCTAGTTTTTAACGGTATTACTCTTTTATCGTTTGAGTTTAGATGATTTAAAATATTGTTGAAGGAAACTGTTCCTGGAGCTACTGATGCCGTTAATAGCAAAATCGCTTTTTCAATTTCCTCAACTTCTTTTTTAATTTCAGGATGTTCATACATCATCTCATGAACCTCTTGATTTTCCTGTTCACTAAGTTTCCCAGCTACATATAGCTCAAGAATTCCAGATTCTATGTATTCTTTAACATCCTTCATTATAATACCATATCGCGTAATTGTTTGATACAATTACGATTTCTAGTTTTAATCGTTCCTATAGGATTACCTAATTCTTCTGCGGCTTCTTTATGAGTGAACCCTTTAAAATAAAGTAATTCTATAAGTTGTTTACAAGTTTCACCAAGGGCTTTTACATAATTTTTGATGCCTATAGCGTCTGTCTTGTTATCCAGATTTTCATTGTCTGGTATAATATCTACGAATAAACTAGAGTCTAGGTTTTTACGTGATTGTTTAAAAGCTTTGGATCTTGTCTTGTCAATTGCGCTATTACGCGCTATATTAAGCATCCAGGTAAAAAACCTTCCTTTTTTAGAATTGTAAGTTTCTGCGTTGTTCCAGGCTTTTAAGAATGAATCCTGTAAAAGCTCGGTCGCCATTTCTTCATTTCTCACGATATTCATGATGACACCATAGATACTATCGCTATACATTTCGTATAGCTTTTCAAAAGCATCAACCTCTTTATTTTTAAATCTTGTTATAAGATTATCTAGTGATGTCATTAATTCAATTTACCGGTAATGTGTAAAAATAGAAAAACTTAGTGGTATTGCATATTTGGATACTCAATAAGTTTATTTTTCTAAGTTATTTCTTAATAAGTATGGTTTATTCCCAATTCTTATTGGTGCGGTAAACTACTCCTTTAAATAACGCAACTAAAGTTTTGCCTTTGTAAACCTCAACAATATTGAAGCCTACTTTATTTCTTGTCTCATTAAGAGTGCAAGTTGCTATCAAATAGTCACCTGTTTCTAGAGCTTCAATATGATTGATACTAGTTTCAATAGAGACCGCATATTTGCCATGTGTATTTGCAGTAAAGCCAAAACAACTATCTGCCAAGGAGTAGGTAATGCCACCGTGAGCTTTACCCATGCTATTAAGCATTTCGGGTCTTACAGTCAATCCTAATGTAACTTTACCTACCTCACATTCTAAAATCTCGATACCTAACCATTGTGAAAATGGATCTAGGCTAAGCATTTTTTTAGGTATTTCTTCTCCATCCATTTTCTACAGTGTTGATAATTTTAAAGTGGTATTATAATTTCTCATAGTTGAAGAAACTTTGAGTTTCTTCTCCATAAAATGGTTAGTCAATTTTGTTTTACCAAACCCGATAGTGCAGTAAAAAAATATGATATTTTCTGTTATTTTGATGAACTCCTT
Source organism: Nonlabens sp. MIC269 (assembly GCF_001430865.1). GTDB lineage: Bacteria > Bacteroidota > Bacteroidia > Flavobacteriales > Flavobacteriaceae > Nonlabens > Nonlabens tegetincola. Next base: position 2,302,182 of record NZ_CP011373.1, read on the forward strand.
TTCATTAGAAAAAGACTCCATTAATTCACAATTTTGCTCACTGGGGTAATCATCAAGAAATCCAAAAGACATGAATTTTTTCTCTACCTCACATAGCTTTTTAAATGGATTAGAATCTAATATTTCTATAATATTAGTTTGTTCAAAAACTACTACGGAAATGTTCAGGTTAAAATTTTGAGATATAGTGTTTGATATGAGAGTAGAACATTCTGTACTGCTAAAATCAGAATCAAAGACAATATTTCCAGATTGTATGTATGTCACTAAATTATCAAAAGGAAGAAAGCTTAAAGCTTTCCTCAATTCAGTCATTGGAAGTTTGTTTTTGCCGCCTACATTAACACCTCTTAATAAACCTACGTATCTCATTAAATATCAAATTGCTTACCGTGCTCATTCAATCTTCTTAATAGAGGTGAGCAACGGTAACGGTCCTCACGATACAGATCGTATAACGAGTCTAATTGGTCTACACACCATGAAATTCCTTTTTCATTAGCCCATGAGAGTAGTCCTTTAGGGTAATTAACACCTTTAGTCATGGCGGTATCAATATCAGTAGCGTTTGCTATATTTAAAAACAAAGCATCGGCAGCTTCATTAATGAGCATGACAAGGATTCTGTCTTGAATTTTCTTGATAAGTTTGGTCTCTTTATTTGGTTCTTGTTTTCCATAGAAATTAGCGGCTTCATCATTTTTATAATCATAAAAACCTCTACCACTTTTTCGGCCTAACCATCCAGCTTCAACTAACCTTTTTTGAGAAAAGTTAGGTTTGTATCTCGGGTCGTAATAGAAAGCCTTAAATACAGTCTCAGTCACTACATAATTTACATCATGGCCTATGAAATCTGTAAGCTCAAAAGGTCCCATTCTAAAACCTAAACCCTTTAAAGCGTAATCTATGGTAGGAATATCGGCAATGCCTTCTTCAAAAATTCTTATAGCTTCTCCATAAAAAGGACGTGCTACGCGGTTAACGATAAAACCTGGTGTGTCTTTTGCTACTGCCACAACCTTACCCCATTCGTTAATAGTAGCAACACTAGTGTTTAAAGTTAAGTCACTAGTTTGTACAGCTGGTATAACTTCTACCAATTTCATTAATGGAGCAGGATTGAAAAAATGAATACCTACACAACGATCGGGTTTGTCTAGTGATGCAGCAATACTCGCTATACTTAAACTACTGGTATTTGACGCGATGATACATGATTCAGAAACAGTTTTTTCAATAGTTTGAAAAACCTTTTTCTTAATGTCAATATTCTCTATAATGGCTTCTATGATAAGGTCTGCTTTCGCGAAAGCGGAGACAGCATCCACATACGTAATATTACTTAGAATACGGTTTTTCTCATCTTCATCGATACGACCTTTTTCTACCAATCGATTCATGATTTTTTCATGAGAGGCACGGGCATTATCTAGAGCTTCTTGATTCGTATCAAAAAGTGCAACCGTGCATCCAGCGGTAGCTGCAACTTGTGCAATACCACGACCCATTGTTCCAGCACCTATTATTCCTACTGTCTTAATTTTCATAGATTAATTTTGATCTTCAAATTTAAGAGTTTGAGGATACATCTACCGAGTTTCTTATTTGTATTTTTGATGAAAATCATTTTACTTTTCCGCTTTCGCGAAAGCGTAATTTATATACTTTATGAAAAAAACATATATCATCGATGGTGTACGAACGCCAGTAGGAAATTACAAAGGAACGCTGTCTAAAGTACGTCCAGATGACATGGCGGCTCTTGTTATAAAAACTGTCGTTGACAGGAATTCTAGTATTCCAAAAGAAGCCTATGCCGATGTTATTATGGGATGTGCTAATCAAGCTGGTGAGGATAATCGTAACGTAGCACGCATGGCTGGATTACTTGCTGGATTGCCATGGAGCGTTCCAGGAGAAACAGTTAATAGGTTATGTAGCTCTGGTTTAAGTAGTGTGGTACACGCGCATCGCGCTATTCAGACTGGTGATGGCGATGTGTTTGTATGCGGTGGTGTAGAAAATATGACACGCGGTCCTTACGTCATAGCAAAACCTAGTAGTGCTTTTGGTAATGACAGTAAGATGTATGATAGTAGTTTTGGCTGGAGATTTGTAAACCACAAAATGGCCGAAATGTATGGAGTAGATGGAATGGGAAATACTGCCGAAAATCTCGTAGAGAAATTTGGTATATCTCGTGAAGATCAAGATGCTTTTGCAGCATGGTCTCAGCATAAAGCTACTGCTGCACAACAAAATGGAAGACTTGCTAAAGAAATTGTAGCTGTTGAAATACCGCAACGTAAAAAAGATCCAATTGTCTTTAATCAAGACGAATTTATAAAACCTACTACTTCCAAAGAAATACTTGCAAAGTTACGTCCAGCTTTCAAGAAAGAAGGTGGATCAGTGACTGCTGGAAATTCTAGCGGACTTAATGATGGTGCTGCTGCATTAGTTATTGCAAGTGAAGATGCTGTCAAGAAGTATGATTTAACGCCTAGAGCTCAAGTATTGAGTAGTGCTGTAGTAGGAGTAGAACCTCGTATAATGGGAATAGGACCTGTAGAAGCTAGTAATCGTGCGCTTGAAAAAGCAGGTCTAACCATGGACGATATGGATGTTATAGAATTAAATGAAGCATTTGCATCACAGGCACTAGCTTGCACTCGTTCATGGGGACTGGCAGATGATGATCCTAGGATTAATCCTAATGGTGGAAGCATCGCTATCGGTCATCCACTTGGAATGACAGGAGCTAGGCTTGCAAATACCGCGGCGTTGGAATTACAACTTACCGGTAAACGCTATGCGCTTATTACCATGTGTGTAGGTGTAGGTCAAGGTTATGCGATGGTGATTGAGAATGCTAGTTTGTAAGATAGCTTTCTAGTTATCAAACCCCAGTTAAATTTTAAACTGGGGTTTGATAATTAATCTAATCTTTCAATAAAGATGCTCGAGGACCTTTCAGAGCGTAAATAAACTGTACCAGTATCTTGAGTACGTCTGGTAGCTACAGTAATTTTATCCATAGCATTTAATTCAATAATTTCGGTGATACTAATGCTGCTATAATCAGGTGTAGAGCTATTTACAGAAATCATTTCTTGACTGCGATAGATACCACCAGTTTGAGTGCCATTTATACGTAATGTAGATTCTACAGCTAGCAATGCTTGATTGTTATTACCAGAAAATCCTTCTAACGATATATTAACAACAACCTTATACCTACCAGTTTGGCCTACAGTCAAAGTGGTATTGCCAGATTCTTGATATACGGTTGCGTTGTCATTAAAATAAGTGCTAGTACATAATTGAGTAGTTGTCCAGCCTCCTGTATTTAAATTATTGGAACTTGTGGAAAATAGAAGGTTCGTGAATTTTGCCATAGAGCCTACAACCCCAAAAATGGGTTCCCATTTACCATCCTTGAAATAGTAGTAACCTTCACCAGTAGTAAGATTTGTATTGTAGACTATGGTCCCGTTTTCCGTACCTGTTGGAAGTGGATCTACCGTTTGTAAATCTAGGATATTTACTTTGGGGAAAAGTACACCGCTTGTTCCTGTAGAATCTTCTATATGCAGGCTAGTTCCTGTGGCAGGATGACTGGTTCCTATACCTACTTGAGCATGAATTGGTAGGGATAATAGGATTACTAATAAAACTGTAATTGTTTTCAAAAGAATAGGGATTAAGTTATAAGTTGAATGTTTTATCTGATTTTTTCTATTATAAATGCAGAGCCTTTTTTGTCTCGTTGATAAACAGCTGCAGTACCTTCTAGATTGGAACAATTAATAGAGATTTCATCATTTTCATCAAGATTTAAAATTTCTGAAAATGAAAGTGTTCCATCATCATCACCGGTTCCATTTCGATCCATCTCAGAACTTCGGTGAGAACTACCTTCAAACCTCAATGAATTCATCGAATCTTTTATTCGAATTCTTCCTTGGATGGATGAAGATCCTGCTGTGGTATCATCTTGTTCTAAACCTATAAAAACGGTGATTTTGTATCTACCAGATTTTTTTACTTTAATTCTAGTTACACGATTATTAGCATCAGTTACTTGTTCAAAAAGATCTAGATTATCATTAAACACAACGCCATCCATAATTTCCACATCTACACCAGCAGTAGTATTAAGGTTAACATCGTTAGTCGTCTCTATATTTTTAAAATTCTGAAATTTCGCAGCTCTTTCAGAGAACAACTGTAAAGGAGCCCATACAAAGCCGGTCCAATAAAAAAATCCTTGACCAGTGAAGGAGTTAATGTTATAAACCATGGTTCCTACTTTGGTACCTATCGGTAAAGGATCGATGGTATTGAGGTCAATGAGGTTAGCATCGGGTAGTTTTACACCTTTAGTTCCGCTAGAATCATCTATGTGAAGAATAGTCCCAATTGCAGGATTAGTAGTGCCTATTCCTACTTGAGCCTGACCAAAATGAGACAGTATAGAACATATTAATAATAACCACAGTAATTTCATTTCTCATTTTTTTTGCAAACGTATTGTACAGTGTAGGTTTACGAGTAAATGGATCAAGCGGTTTTATTTAAATCTTTAATCGGTATTATTCTTGGTTTAACAGTTTTATTTTCAATCAATAGTAAATCCAATTTCTTACAAAAGATTTAAAGAATTTAAATTAACTAACAAATGTTAGTCTTGTACTGTTATCATTTATTATTTTCGTAACAATCAATCATGCGAATTTAAATTAAGGGCTTTATCATCTTTAAAAGCCTGATAACAACACGATATTATGATTTTACCTTCTTATATAAATGGACAATGGTTAACAGGAGATGATAGAAATGCTCGTAATATGTACGACGCTATTACAGGTGACGTAATAGGCTTAACAAGTACAGAAGGGTTGGATATCGCTAGTGCCTTGCAATATGGTAGAGATAATGGTAAAATCCTTAGAGATATGACCTTCCAACAGCGAGGTAATATGATAAAGAAATTAGCACTTTATCTTACCAAACGCAAGGAACAGTTCTACGAGATTAGTTACCGCACTGGTGCAACGAGAGTAGATAGCTGGATAGATATAGAAGGAGGATTTGGTAATCTATTTGCAAATGCCAGTTTACGTAAACTCTTTCCAGACCAAAGTTATGCGGTAGAAGGTGAGCCTATAGATTTATCGCGTGGTGGACGCTTTATGGCACACCACCTTTTAGTACCTAAAAAAGGAGTAGCAGTTCACATCAATGCGTTTAATTTTCCAGTTTGGGGAATGTTAGAGAAATGTGCCGTAAACTGGATGGCAGGAATGCCAGCAGTGGTATTACCAGCACCTCAAACAGCTTTCTTAACAGAGGCTGTCGTACGTGAGATTATCAATAGCGGTATTTTACCAGAAGGATCACTTCAATTGTTATCTGGGCTTACTACAAGTATTTTGGACACTGTACAATCTCAAGATGTCGTGACCTTTACAGGTAGTGCTGCCACAGGTCGTAAACTTAAAAATCACAGCCAGCTTCTAGAAGAAAGTGTTCCATTTACAATGGAAGCAGATAGTTTAAATGCTTGTGTTTTGGGAGAAGATGCGGTTCCTGGAACGGCAGAATTTGACCTGTTTATTAAGGAAGTACGTAAGGAGATGACCGTAAAATGCGGTCAAAAATGTACTGCTATACGTCGCATTATCGTTCCAGAAAATCTGGTAGAAGATGTTCAGATCGCTTTAGGAAAGCAATTAAGTCGTACTGTTATAGGTGATCCTAAACTAAAGGAAACACGCATGGGTGCGTTAATTAATAATGACCAGCGAGACACTACGATTAATCAAATCAAAAAGCTAACCGAGACAGCAAATATCGTTTATGGTGATTTAGAGAATGTTGAGGTTCATGGCGCCGATGCCCAAAAAGGCTCGTTCATGTCTCCAATTTTGTTGAGAGAAGACAATCCATTCAAAAACACTGCGGTTCACGAGATTGAGGCTTTTGGTCCCGTGAGCACCATCATGCCTTACAATGGGATTGAAGAGGCAATCGAATTGGCTCAAATGGGTAAAGGTTCTCTGGTGAGCAGTGTGGTTACTGGTGATGACGCTTTCGCGAAAGCGTACACTGTAGAAGCCGCATCGCATCATGGAAGAATACTATGTTTAAATGCCGAAAGTGCCAAACAATCCACCGGACACGGTTCACCGCTACCGTTATTAGTGCACGGTGGACCAGGACGTGCCGGCGGAGGCGAGGAAATGGGCGGACTGCGCGGTATCAAACACTACATGCAGCGTTGTGCAGTGCAAGGTAGTCCTACCACGTTGACTGAGGTGACAGGAATATACCAACCTAATGGTGCGTATAAAGAAGCCGAAAAGCATCCTTTTGCCTATCATTATGAAGACATCAAACCTGGTATGAGTCTGCAAACACACAAGCGTACTCTTACTGATACGGATATTCAAAACTTTGCTAATCTTACTTGGGACCATTTTTATGCCCATACAGATATCACCAGTTTAGATGGTAGCATTTTTAAAAAGCGCACAGCGCATGGTTACTTTATCATTAGTGCCGCTGCTGGTTTGTTCGTCTATCCTAATAAAGGACCAGTAAGTGCCAATTATGGACTTGAAGATATTCGTTTTTTAAGACCGTTATACCACAACGATACAATTTATGTGCGATTAACTTGTAAAGAAAAACGCGAGCGCGATGTAAGCGGTCGTGAGCATCCTAGTGGTATCGTAAAATGGTATGTTGAGGTTTTTGATGCAGAGCCAGTTGATTATGAAAACGGTAAAACGGACGAAGAAGCACAAGCTCTCGTTGCAGTTGCGACCATTCTTACGATGGTAGAGAAAAAGCAAACAACATTTCCAGAAATCAATGAACGTTTTATGCGTTCCGCTTTCGCGAAAGCGAACTCAGAAACAAAACCATTATGGGGTAACATGACCATGCAGCACATGGTCGAGCATCTAGAGCATGGTTACAGAATTGCTAGTGGTGAGATTCAAGATTTTGAAGTAGCAACACCAGAGAAATATCTAGAAAAAGTGGCAGCAACCTTATGGAATTATGAGAAAATGCCGCGCGATTTTAAGATGCCGTTAATGAAACAAGATGGAAGCCTAGAGGAGCTACAGCATGAAGACCTGGCAACCGCTATTGCAAAACTTTTTGAGGCTCGTAATGGATACCTAGATTACTTTAAGCGTAATCCAAAAGCTACTACAAAGAATGCTGTTTTCGGACCACTTTCTAAATACGAATGGAGCTTGCTGGAACGTAAACATGTAACACATCATTTGGAACAATTTGGACTTTTGTAAAGACTACGTGGTTCTTAAGTAACTCTTAATTTATATAATTAATTAACAATTGCACTAAATCAATGTATTGATTATAAATAACTGTAAATCAATACATTGATTGGTGTTTATAAATTGTTTAACGACACTTTAAGCTTTTCTATATACTATTCGTTTGATCATCACATTATGTTGCTATCAAATAAATAAGTTATGATCAAGAAAATTTTTATTGCTACAGGAGTAGTTCTGTTAACAACGAGCTGTGTTTCAAAAAAGAAATACACCGAGCTAGAATCACAGTACAACACCACTGTATCTCAACTTCAAAAAACAAGAGTTGAAAAAGAACAATTAGAAAATCGCATGAATGAAATAGAAATGCGAGTGGATCGATACAATGCCAAGATTGCTTCTCTCAAAACAGAAAAGGATGGGATGTTAGTTTCACAGGATAACGGTCATCTAGTTATGTCTGAAAACAACAAAAAAGCGATGAGGGCAACTTTGAAAGATGTGCCAGCGGCAAAACTAGCCGGAGCAACCACTTTAAAAGATTCTCTTAATGTCGCTATAGCTCACAATATGTCCAAAAAGCTTTCTGGTCTACCTGAAAATTCAGATTTAAATGTATCGGTTGATGAAACCGTTGTAATGATAGACATAGATGACGATATGTTATTTAAAGACAGTAGTTACAGAATAGGAAAAGATGCAGATGGTATTTTAAATCGAATTGCACAAGTAGTGAACAGTGAGCCATCGTTAGAAGTTCTTATAGTTGGTCATACAGATAGTAGAACAGTAAAAGAAGGAAGTTATATTAAAGACAATTGGGACCTTAGTACCGAGCGTAGCGCATCAATTGTAAGAAGATTAGAAAACAAATTTAATGTTTCGCCTGATCAATTAATTGTTGCAGGTCGAGGAAGTTATGATCCAGTAGCAGCAAATGATAGTAGAGAAAACATGGCTAAAAATAGACGTACACAAATCGTAATTATGCCTAATCTAGACAAATTTTTTGCTTTATTAGAAAGTGAAGTAGCGGCAGTAAATAGAACTAACGACTAATCGTTTAACAGTTATAGGTAATGTTAAGCCTCTTGTGTAAACAAGAGGCTTTTTTATGGGTTATATTTTTATAAAAACGCCAAAGAAATCTTAGATTTGAACTACAAATAAAGTATTGAAAATTATGACCGCACCTTACGTAACATCTCAAACTGATAATGGGATTACAACTATTGAGTTTTTTCACCCAGCACACAATTCATTACCTAGTGATGTGCTTGCAAATCTTGCACAATCAATAGAAGACGCAGGTAAAGATGAAGAAGCCAAAGTGATAATTTTGAAGTCTGGTGGAGCGAGAACGTTTTGTGCAGGTGCCAGTTTTAAAGAATTGGTTGCAATTGAAAATAAGGAGCAAGGTCTGGAATTTTTTAGTGGTTTTGCTAATGTAATTAACGCCATGCGTAAATGTCCCAAATTTATCATTGGGCGTGTACAAGGAAAAACTGTTGGTGGTGGAGTAGGAGTAGCTGCTGCTACCGATTATTGTTTTGCCACTCAATATGCTGCTATAAAACTAAGTGAACTTAATATAGGTATAGGTCCTTTTGTAGTGGGGCCAGCAGTAGAGCGTAAATTAGGTTTAACCGGTATGAGCCAGATTGCTATTAATGCTAATGAATTCTATTCACCGCAATGGGCAAAAGATAACGGTTTATTTGCTCATGTTTATGAATCTACTGAAGAGATGGATGAGGCAGTTCTAAAATTTGCGCAACATCTAGCGACTTATAATCCAGATGCCATGGCCGAAATGAAAAAAATGTTTTGGACAGGTTGTGAAGACTGGGATACTTTATTGATCGATAGAGCTAAAATCTCTGGGCGATTAGTCTTGAGTGAATTTACTAAGGAAACATTAAAAAGGTTTAAGTAAATAATTTGGTAATGAGGGCAATTTACCTTTCTTTTCTTTTCGTTTTTACGGCTATCCTGAGCGGTAAGGCTCAAAACTGTGATTGTAAAACATCGCTGAATGAGTTTGCAGAAAAATACAAACAAACTATTTCTTATAAACAACAGACAAAGGATAGAAAGGTCGAGGAAGCTTATACAGCTAAGTTAAATGTTCTATTAGCAGAAGTTGATTCAAACACTTCTCACTGGGAATGTTTCATAAAAATTACAGATTTAAAAGATGTAATAAGAGATGAACATAGTAGAGTACGTGGTACTGGAATTTCTGATACCATAAACATTAAGGATTCTAAGTTTTTTAAAAATCTACCACGTTACAAGGGTGATTTAAATCTTTTACAGTCAGAGCTAAGCAAGAAATCATTTCAGGATGTTGAAGGGATTTATTATAGTGAAGGTTCCACCTTTGGGGTTGTGAAAGATCAAGATAAATACCTAGGAATATTATTAAAAACTCAATTGGACCATTGGGAACCAGGTATGCAGTTTTTTGAATTAGTTCCTGCTCTGGGTGATAAGTTTAGGATATCCTTTATAAAATCCGATTTTTCACTGTTTGCAAGCTCTAGAGCAGAAAGAGTAGTTAACGGGAGATTCGTTTTCTACGGTATTTATAAAGATAAAACACAGCCATACCATTATAATGCACCAGAAAGTGATAGCCTTTTTTATTACAAACCTTTAAATAAAAAGGTTGGTTATATGCGTATAGCTACGTTCAGTTGGGCCAATGATAACGTAGCAGTAGCAAATAAGTTTATAGATGATATTTTTCCAAATTTAGAAGTAAATCACCTTATCATCGATTTGCGCAATAATGGTGGTGGTACAGATCAAATAGGTAAACCTTTGAGAAAGGCCATCAAAAAGTATGCAAAACGCAACAATATATATGTTCTTGTAAACGGTAAGTCTGGAAGCAATGCAGAACAAACAACTCATTTCATAGGTGAATTAAAAAATGGTACCGTACTAGGTGATAGGTCCATGGGAGTAATTGCCTATGGTTTGAATTACGGAGATAAAATTTCAATAGGCGATGATTGTTATTCATTCTATTTGTCCGACCTTAAATTCAATGAGTTTTATGAATTTGAAAGTAGAGGAGTACCTGTTGACGTATTACTTAATAATAACGAGGACTGGATAGAACAGACCTTAAAGTATATAGAAAATCAATGATTTATTCTTTTAAAGGTCATATCCCAGTAGTTCACGAAAGTAGCTTTATTCATCCTCAAGCAACTGTCATAGGCAATGTTATCATAGGTAAAAATTGTTATGTAGGTCCTAGTGCGGTAATACGTGGTGATTGGGGAGAAATTATTTTAGAAGATGGTGTTAACGTACAAGAAAATTGTACGGTGCACATGTTTCCTGGTAAAAGTATCCGCTTTCGCGAAAGCGCACACATAGGACACGGAGCAGTTATTCATGGAGCTAATTTAGGTCGCAATTGCTTAATTGGAATGAATAGTGTCATCATGGATGATGCTGTCATAGGCGATGAATGTATAGTAGGAGCTATGAGTTTTGTAAAGGCAGAATCTATTTTTGAACCGCGTAGTTTGATTGTCGGTAATCCTGCAAAAAAAATCAAAGACGTTAGTGATCAAATGATAGATTGGAAAACCGCAGGAACTAGATTATACCAGCAATTGCCAAATGATTGTCACGATACGATGCGACAAGTGGAACCTTTAAGAGAATTACCTAAAAATAGACCTGTTCAAGAGGACTTTTATAAAACACTCCAAGAGATTAAAAAATCATAAAGCTAAATCAGCCATACAGGCTATTCTATAATTCCTAAAAAGAAGCACTTATTAACTCTATATACTTGTGTAACTTTGCATTTACCAATTAGCTACTAATGAGTTTTTTCAAAAAGATATTCAATAAAGAAAAAAAAGAAACTTTAGACAAAGGTCTTGAGAAATCAAAATCCAGTTTCTTTGATAAATTAGGTAAAGCCGTCGCAGGTAAATCAAAGGTAGATGAGGATGTTCTAGATGATCTAGAAGATGTACTTATATCTAGCGATGTAGGCGTGGCGACTACGGTAAAAATAATTGATCGTATTGAAGAACGAGTAGCTAGAGATAAGTACCTAGGCACCTCAGAACTTAATTCAATCCTAAGAGAAGAAATCGCTGGATTAATGAGCGAGGTCAATTATGGTGATGCCACAGACTTCACTATTCCAAGCACTGATGGTCCATATGTTATCATGATTGTTGGAGTTAATGGTGTAGGAAAAACCACTACAATTGGAAAACTGGCACACCAGTTTAAACAAAAAGGTAAAAAGGTCGTACTAGGAGCAGGAGATACATTTAGAGCTGCTGCAGTCGATCAATTAGATATTTGGGCAAATAGAGTAGGAGTAGAGATTGTAAAACAAGCGATGGGTAGTGATCCTGCCAGTGTTGCTTTTGATACCCTGCAAAGTGCTGTAGCTCAAAATGCTGATGTGGTTTTACTAGATACCGCTGGACGACTGCACAATAAGGTCAACCTGATGAACGAGCTCAGTAAAATTAAACGAGTTATGCAAAAGGTGCTGCCTAATGCGCCTCACGACGTCATGCTCGTCTTAGACGGATCAACCGGTCAAAATGCTTTTGAGCAAGCAAAACAATTCACCGCTGCTACCGAGGTTACTTCACTTGCTGTTACTAAGTTAGATGGTACTGCAAAAGGTGGTGTGGTAATAGGTATTTCAGATCAATTTCAAATACCCGTGCGCTATATAGGTGTAGGTGAAGGCATGGATGATTTACAAGTCTTCAATAAAGTTGAGTTTGTAGATAGCTTCTTTAAACAGTAACTACATTCAAAACATCTTGTTTATCGATAGTTTGCTATTTTTAAGCAAATTTTCAAAGATGAGGTATTTTTCAATTTTCTTTTTGGCTGTGCTTGCAGCGTGTCAATCCACTGATGTAAGCAAGAAAAAAGATGATTTCAGAGAATTTAAAGTAATTGATAGTCAGTATATTTCAAAACAAGACGTGTTTGAAGGTGTACTGGATGAGGTATTGCGCTTTCGCGAAAGCGAGATAGGAAAGAAGTCCTCAACATTAATAGGTCCATACGTCCTTGAAAAATCAATTCCTGAAATTCATACTGCCATCGCGGAAGGAAAGTTTACCTATGAACAACTTACACTGTATTATTTAAGCCGTATTTACGAGTACGACCGTCTTAATAAGAAAGCGATCAATTCCGTAATCCGAATTAATCCTGAGGCTATCGAGCAAGCAAAAAAGGCAGACTCTCAATTAAAGGATAGAGGAACTGCGTTAGATATTCAATATAGTATGTGGGGTATTCCTGTTCTAGTTAAGGATAATATTAATGTATCGGGAATTGCCACTACAGCTGGTGCAGTTGCATTGCTTGAAAATGATGCACGAGATGCAAAAATTATTACAAGACTTAAGGAAGAAGGTGCGGTTATTCTAGGTAAAGCAAACCTGAGTGAATGGGCCTATTACTTTTGCGGTGATTGTCCTAGTGGTTGGAGCGCCGTTGGTGGACAAACATTAAATCCCTATAGTCCTAGAAAATTTGATACAGGTGGATCAAGTAGTGGTAGTGGCGCTAGCGTTGCTGCAAATTTTGCAGCGGTTGCAATAGGCTCTGAAACGGCAGGAAGCATATTATCACCATCCTCGCAACACGCGCTCGTGGGATACAAACCTACAGTAGGAACATTAAGCGGAAGCGGTATTGTACCTATTTCTAGTTATTTAGATACTGCTGGTCCTATGGCCAAGAATGTCATGGACAATGCAATCCTACTTAATGCTATGACTCAAAATGTAGAAGTAATATCTAAAAAGGAAATCGCTGGATTATATGAATCTAGTTTAAAAGGAAAACGTTTTGGTGTTTTTGCTGGCTTTCAAGAAAACTCATTGTTTTCACAGGCTATTAAAGATATAGAGAGTTTAGGGGCAACTGTAGTGGTTCTAGAAGAAAAGGATGTTTCATTAGACGGTTTTATAAGTTTACTTGATCAGGATATGAAAAGGGATTTGCCTAACTATTTTATGGGATATGCAAACCAATCCTATCGTGGATATGATTTACAACGCTTAGTGAATTTTAATAAAATCGACTCGGTGAAAACCATGCCTTATGGTCAACGCTTATTTGATAATATGATCAAAAAAGACTTAATGAGTGAGGAAGAATTACAAAGCCTTAAAAGAAAGCTTACCACGGCAACTCAAGATTATTTTTATTATTATACAAGAAAAAACAACCTCGATGGTTTTCTTTCCATTAATAATTACACTGCGGCACAAGCAGCTGTAGCATTTTTTCCTGCAATGACAGTTTCTATGGGATATGACGACTCAGGACAACCATACGGTTTAACATTTATTGCACCTACCGAAGAGGATGCCTTGTTGTTCAAGTGGGCAGCAGCTTATGAAAAAGCAACCAACCATAGACAAGCGCCCAAAGGATATTAATTGAAATATATGAGTCAAGAAAATCAATCTGTTTTATTTACTCCAAAAGGATTGAATATAACTACCAAAATAGTAGCTTTTTACGCTGCATTTTATATAATTACTTCCATAGTTCCTTTTTTAACGGGCGAAAGAGAGTCCAACGTACTCATGCCAGATAACTTATACACACCAGTGTATTTTATAGCTGCAATTCACGCTGTTGTTTTACTTATTAGTGTAGCAACTTTATGGCTTAAGAAACAATCTTGGGTGGTTACGTTATTTCTTATCGCGGTAATTCTTGCTTGTAGATTTGCGTATCAAGAAATTGCAAATTGGGTTTACGCCACTTTTTGATTAATCCTATGAAAAACATACTTATATTTATAGGATTCCTATGTCTGTTTTCTCAATCACCTGATTATAGACAACAAACTATTGAATTTAGAAAAAAGCAAAATGCAATTTTTAAATCTGGTGATAAATCACCATTATCACAGGATGATAAAAAGGAATTTGTTGCTTTAAAATACTACCCTTACGACCCGGAATATGTAGTTGAGGCAAATTTCACTCCTGTTGACGACAATTCGACCATTCAAGTAACCACAACAATGAATCAAGTAAGTGATTATGAAAAGTACGGTTATTTAGATTTTAATTTGAAAGGAGAGAGTTATAGGTTGCTAGTCATGTATGGGCCACAGTATCGCAATCATCCTGAATATCACAATTTTTTGTCTCTTTATTTTACTGATCAAACTAATGGTGATGAAACCTATGAGGTTGGAAGGTACTTGGAATTAAGAGCTCCATTAAAGAAAAAGGTTGTTCTCAATTTTAACAATACGTACAATCCTTATTGCGCTTATAGGTATGGATATTCTTGTCCTATTCCGCCTAAAGAAAACCATTTAAACACCAAACTACAGGCAGGAGTGAAAAAGGGGATTTTGAAAAAGAAAAGATTTTAAAAATGATATCCTAGACCAATTGTAAACTCCTCAAATCGTTCTAGGTGCTGGTAATTAATGCATGTATTAAAATGTCGGTTTCCTATATGAAAGTCTTTGGTTAATCGAGTTGAAAAAACGTTGACACTTTTAAAATAATCGAAACTTGTACGATGAGAAATGCCTAAAGCAAGACTGCTTGTAACGGCCGCACCTATACCTATTTCATTAAAATTGCTATAAACATCTTGATAATATAAATGTGAAGCCTTTAAAAATAAACTGATTTTATCTTGTTTAGCTATTGTGTTAAAGATCTCAAAGACCAGTGCTTCTTGGTTGAAACTTATATTTTGTAACGAGTAAAGTTTCATATCAAAACCTATGAAATGATATTTGTTAAATTTTAAATCTCTTCCTAGAGTAAAATTTAGGTATAAGTTGGAATTAAAGCTAGAACCTATACCCAGACTAGTGTTGAGTAAATTAAATAAAGAGTGATTTAGTTTTAATCCATAGGTATTATAGTTTACACCATGGGTAAAACCTATTTGGTCAGGCTCGAGATAACTCGTAAGAATTTGAAGGTCACAGCTCATGGAGCCAATGAGTGTAACATGAATAGATTTTTGATTGAGTACTTTAACCTCTTGACTCTCATAACCTACATAACTAAAAACCAAAACATCGCCATCATTGACCATGATGGAGTAAAATCCATCAAAATTTGTCGTACTATATCTTTCAGTTCCTTTTACAGTTATGATTACACCACCTATCGGGCCATCAGGATCACTTATTACACCGGTGACAGTTCGATTTTGCGCAGTTGTCATACCAGTGAAAATTAGCAATAGAAAAGTGAGAAGAAGATGCTGCATATATTTTTAAAGATAACTAAATAACAACAATTTTATCCTATAATTTACTTTAACAACATATCCATTACTTCATCGTATTTTTGCAGCCGATATGAGAACAAAGTCAAGAAAGAAAAATAGGATTAATGTTGTAACATTAGGATGTTCCAAAAACGTTTACGATAGTGAGGTTTTAATGGGGCAACTTAAAGCGAGTGGAAAGGATGTCGTTCACGAAGAAGAAGGTAATGTAGTGGTAATTAATACTTGCGGTTTTATTGATAATGCCAAAGAAGAATCTGTTAATACCATACTTGATTTTGTTGAGCGTAAAAATCGTGGTGAGGTCGATCAGGTATTTGTCTCTGGATGTTTGTCAGAAAGATATAAACCAGATCTAGAAAAGGAAATACCAGATGTTGATAAATATTTTGGAACAACCGAGCTTCCATCACTTCTCAAAGCACTTGGTGCAGACTATAAACACGAGCTTATAGGAGAGCGACTGACTACTACACCAAAAAACTACGCCTATTTTAAAATTGCCGAAGGTTGCGATAGACCATGTTCTTTTTGTGCTATTCCTTTAATGAGAGGTAAGCATAGAAGTACGCCAATTGAGAATTTGGTAATCGAGGCAGAAAAGCTAGCTGCATCGGGTGTTAAAGAGCTCATTCTAATTGCTCAAGATCTAACTTATTACGGCCTTGATTTATACAAAGAGCGCAAACTGGCAGACCTTTTACGCGCTTTGGTAAAAGTAGATGGTATCGAGTGGATTCGCCTTCATTACGCCTTTCCTACAGGTTTTCCTATGGATGTTCTTGACGTCATGAATCAAGAACCTAAAGTTTGTTTTTATTTAGACATTCCACTTCAACATATTTCTACAAAGCTGTTGAAATCCATGCGTCGTGGTACTACTTATGAGAAGACTAATGCGTTGTTGTCACGCTTTCGCGAAAGCGTACCCAATATGGCAATTAGAACTACTTTAATAGTAGGTTATCCAGGAGAGACAGAAGAGGATTTTCAACTGTTGAAGGATTGGGTAAAAGAACAAAGATTTGAACGACTAGGTTGTTTTACCTATTCTCATGAAGAAAATACACATGCTTATCAATTAGAGGATGATGTACCTGAAGAGGTTAAACAGGAAAGAGCCAATGAAATTATGGAAATTCAATCTCAAATTTCGTGGGAACTTAATCAAGAAAAGATAGGTCAAGTTTTTAAGGTCATGATTGATCGTAAACGAGGTAATTATTTTGTGGGTCGTACCGAGTTTGATAGTCCAGATGTTGATAATGAGGTACTCATTGAGGCTGCAGATCATTATTTGTCTGTAGGTAGTTTTGTCAATGTGAAAATTACGGCTGCTCAAGACTTTGACCTTTATGGAGAGCCTGTGTCTTAAAAATAAATCATGGAACTTAAATTTGTAACAGCTCAATCATCTGACTTTCCAGTTGTGGTCGAGTTGTTACAAATAGCGGCACGCCACCTTAAAGAATCAGGTGTTGATCAATGGAGCTATTGGTTACAACCACCAGAGGATAAACTTCAATGGGTGCAACAAGGAGTAGATGCTGCCGAGTTTACCTTAGTTTATTCTAATTCAATTCTAGTAGGGATGTACCGATTAATGAAGGAGGACATTCCTTATTGGGGAAAACAAGATATCGCCGCATTCTATATTCATTCGTTGGTGATTCATCCAGATTATACGGGAAATCGTATAGGTGTTAAACTGATGAAAGCTATAGAAAAAAAGGCTGCTAGTCATAGAATAGGTATACTTAGGTTGGATTGTCTAGCAAACAATGAAAAATTATGTTCTTATTATAAAGGTATGGGATTTAAGCCAGTAGGAACAGTCCACATGCCGCACTCTACCAATCAATTATTTGAAAAACACCTTTAATTCCCTTTACAATAAAAATCATGGACATTTTCCTGTTCACAATATTTTAAACGGTTAAGAACTTTAGAGCCGATTGTTTTATTTTGAGCAAAGAATTTAATTAATCTGAAAATTGAAGTCTCATTGAATTTCATAATGTTTTTGTTTTTAAAATACATTACAAATTTCTATTATGATCTACCTTAGATATAGGTTATTATTTCCTGATTTCAGGTATAAAAGTCCTATGATTTGATTTCAAGACTGTAGTATTTGCTTGTAGTATCTGTACACAATCCATCACCTTCATACGATTCGTCCCAAAACTCAGGTTCTACATATAGTTCAACCTCAATAGAATAGCGTCCAGGTTGTGATGGAGTGCCAAAAAGGACCAACTCTCTTCCGTAAACTTCGTAATCCATTCCAGCAGGTAAATGATGAACAGTAAAATAGTAGTAATAGCCGTTGTCGTTAGGGTTATTATCAATTTCGGCATTCAAACTGTCTTCGTAATATGAATCTACAATGCCTGTTGAAAGTTTTGTGTCATTTAGTTGCGGTTTTGCACCCCAAATGTCGCAATCGTTTATGATGTTACACGAGGCTGTAGTAATAGCTAAAATTAAAATTAACAGCAGCTTTTTCATATTCTTATTTGATATCGTGAAATGACATCAAATTTTAGACCAAACTCTAATAAATACTACCGTCTGGATTTACTAATTCACCAGAATTATTTTTCAAAATAAGAATGGAATTTTTTAATTGCCATTTAATAGGCTGGCCTTTAATGTTTATAGAACCAGAATGCGAATTTTTTGTAATACCTTTTTCTAGTGATAAGATTACCTTACCCAATGAGTTATAAATGTCGGTTCGGTTTTTATAACTGCGATAAAAGCTTTGTTCGCCATTAATGATCAGTGTGCCTTCAGAAAGTGCTATTTTATTTTCATCTACTTTTTGAGTTACAACCTCATCTTTATTTTCTACAACTAGTTCTTGTAGTTTTTCTAGACCAACCATTCTTTCTTCATAGCTTTTGTCAATTTCCATAAGGGCTTGCTCGCTTAGGTCTCTTTCTCGTTGAATTCTTTCTAACTCTTTTTTAAGTTCTTGTTCTTTTAATTTGTTTTGTATGGCTAGTGCTTTTCTTTTTTCTTCTTCAATTAATGCTAGTTTTTCTTCTTGAGTAAGTTTAAGCTGGGCAATTTGGTCTCTTTGAATTGCGGCACTGTCTTGCTTTATTTGAACCAGTTCTCTACGCATTTCTTCTTCTTTTTGTAACCTTTCTTTTTCGGTTCTGAAAGCTTCTTTTCTACTTTCTTTAATAGAGGCAATTGTTTCTTTAGTTTCTTTAATCTTTTGATCTCTTAATTCGCTTTGTCGTTGTAGTTTTTCTCTTTCCTTTCTTATAGAATCCAATCTTCTTTGCTCGATTAAGTTTTTATTTTTTATTGCCTCAATTTGCTGTTTGAGAAGTTCTTTATCGTTATTGATTTTATCTAATCTTGCTGCTTCCAGTTCTTTTTTACGTTCTAGTTTTTCGGTTTCGACCTTTTTAAGGCGGTTCAATTTTTTTGCAGCAGCAATTGAATCTAATTCGTTCTTTTTAATTCTTTGCTCTTGTAAACGCTCTTGCATTTCCTCTTGCCTTTTAAGGATAGCTGCTTTCTTTTTCTCTCTTGCAATACTTGCTCGGTCTCGTGCTGCTTGTTGTTTAAGTTCTTGTTTAGTTCTTATACTTGTTGACTCAGTAGATGTAGGGTTTAAAGCTGTTGAGGTGTTTTGGTCTATTTGGGTAGTAGGTTCTTTTATTGGTGGATTGCAAGTTCCTGCAGTTAACAACTCATCCTTTTTACTGTCTATCTTAATACATATGTCTGCTATACCGTTTTGACTTGATAAATTGAATGATTTTTCATTATTCAATTTATCACTAAAATATAGGCCTAGTTCAGTAGTTGTTCCACTTGTACGCTTGTAGGATGTGATTCTTGTAGAGATATTGTGTTCTTTCTTAAGTTTTTTGATTAACTCAAATAAGGTTACACGATCGGTACTTTTATCTATTTTATAGATTAATTCAGAAACGTTTTTTGATTCATTGCTCGCAGAATAAAGGTTGCAATGAAATAAGAAACATGATAAAAAAAGTGCCCACTTACATTTCCCTAATAATGCTTTCATGAGAGGTTGATTATAAGTGGTTAAAGTTACATAAAAAATGACAGGCTTTCCAATAGCTAATTTGTTGTAGTTGAGAAAGTTTGTCTAATAAAAATGACTTTTATCTAATAGATTTAAATCTCCGGAGTTATAAATGGTTGTTCATAAACTTTCAAATCAATAATAATCTGTTTTTCCAACTTCTTAATTAACCATAAGTTTAATCCATGTATGCTTTGTTAATAGGCTTAAAAGATTACTTTTGTTTATTCATATTTTGTACTTATGATTAATATTACATTACCAGACGGTAGTATCAAACAAATGGAGAGCGGCTCAACACCTATGGATGTCGCAATGAGTATTTCTCAAGGATTAGCGCGCAATGTTATTAGTGCTAGCTACAATGGGAAAAAAGTAGAAACAAAAACACAGCTTACCGAAGATGGAAATCTAATTCTTTACACATTTAAAGATAAGGAAGGTAAAGAAGCCTTTTGGCATTCAACCTCACATGTTATGGCTCAGGCTATTGAAGAACTGTTTCCTGGAGTGAGTTTGACAATAGGACCAGCTATAGATAATGGATTTTACTACGATATAGACTTTAAAGAGCACAGTATTTCTGAAAGTGATATTCCAAAAATTGAGGCCAAAATGTTGGAAATCGCTCGAGGTAAACATGAGTTTGAAATGCGCAGTGTTTCAAAAGAAGATGCGCTAGATTTCTACAAAAAACAAAATAACGAGTATAAGGTAGAACTTATAGAGAACCTTGAGGATGGGACGATTACCTTTTGTGATCACGATTCATTTACTGATTTGTGTCGCGGTGGTCACATTCCTAATACAGGAATAATTAAAGCTGTAAAAGTAATGTCTATTGCTGGTGCTTACTGGCGTGGTGATGAAAATAATACACAGCTTACTAGAGTTTATGGTATTTCTTTTCCTAAACAAAAGGACCTTAAAGAATATCTAGAATTACTTGAAGAAGCAAAAAAACGCGACCATAGAAAATTAGGTAAGGAATTACAGTTATTTACTTTCTCACAGCGAGTAGGTCAAGGTCTTCCTTTATGGTTGCCAAAAGGTGCTGCATTACGTGAGCGATTAGAGAACTTCCTAAAAGCAGCTCAAAAGAAAGCTGGTTATGAAATGGTGGTAAGTCCTCATATAGGCTCAAAAGAATTATACGTAACGTCAGGACATTATGCTAAATATGGTGAAGATAGTTTTCAACCTATTACTACACCAGCTGATGATGAAGAGTTTCTTCTTAAACCGATGAACTGCCCTCATCATTGTGAGATTTATAAAAGTACACAATGGTCATACCGAGATTTACCAAAACGCTTTGCTGAGTTTGGGACTGTTTATCGTTATGAGCAAAGTGGTGAGCTACATGGTCTTACTCGAGTACGTGGATTTACTCAAGATGACGCTCACATCTTTTGTATGCCAGAACAACTAGATGAAGAATTTAAAGCAGTTATAGATTTAGTATTATACGTTTTTGGTTCATTAGGATTTGAAAATTTCACCGCGCAAGTGAGTGTAAGAGATCCACAAAAACCCGAAAAATATATAGGCGACGTTAATAACTGGGAAATTGCAGAAAACGCGATCATCAGCGCGGCAAGAGATAAAGGTTTAGATTATGTCATTGAAGAAGGTGAAGCTGCTTTCTATGGTCCTAAACTTGATTTTATGGTAAAAGATGCTCTAGGTCGTAGCTGGCAGTTAGGAACTATACAAGTTGATTACAATTTGCCAGAAAGATTTGATCTGTCTTATAAAGGAGCTGACAATGAGTCACATCGACCAGTGATGATCCACCGTGCGCCGTTTGGATCAATGGAACGCTTTATCGCAATTTTACTAGAGCACACAGGTGGTAACTTCCCATTATGGCTCATGCCAGAGCAATGTACTATACTGTCTCTCAGTGAGAAATATGAAAATTATGCAAAAAAGGTAGCAGATTCTCTAGGAAATTACGAAATTCGCACTATAGTTGATAACCGTGCAGAGACCATGGGTAAAAAAATCCGTGAGGCCGAAATGAATAAAATCCCTTATATGATCATTGTTGGGGAACAAGAAGAAAAGAATGGCACTATTTCTGTACGTAAACATGGTGGAGACGATTTAGGTAGTATGGATGTTTCCGCTTTCGCGAAAGCGATACAAGAAGAAATCGATGCTACCATGAAAAAATTTGAAGTTTAATTAAAATTATATAGCCATAGCAATACGTAGACGCAGAAGCCGCGGACCGGCTCGAATTATTAAAGAAGATAAGCACGCAATTAATGAGAAAATTCGTGCAAGAAAAGTTAGATTAGTAGGTCAAGGTGAACCTAGAGTAATGGACACCCGTGACGCATTGAAAGAAGCGCGCGAGCAAGAACTAGATCTTGTTGAGATTTCTCCTAACGCAGAACCGCCAGTAGTTAAAATTCTTGACTACAAGAAATTTGTTTATGAACAAAAGAAGCGTGAAAAAGCCATGAAGGCAAACGCAAGTAAGGTGGTTATTAAGGAAATACGTTTCGGTCCTAATACAGATGATCACGATTATGAGTTCAAGAAAAAACACGCCGAGAAGTTTTTGAAAGAAGGAGCTAAATTAAAGGCCTATGTTTTCTTTAAAGGACGTTCTATAATCTATAAAGATCAAGGTGAAATATTGTTGCTTAGACTTGCTCAAGATCTTGAAGATCTAGGTAAAGTAGAACAAATGCCTAAAATGGAAGGTAAGCGTATGAATATGTTTATCGCGCCTAAGAAAAAATAAGGTTAAATACTATTTGAACTAAAAGAGCAAAGTCGAAAGGTTTTGCTCTTTTTTTTAACTATCTATTTATCAAATTATCTGGCTTTAAAAAGCTATTTTTGAGAAAATCATACTCTATGTTAAACAAGTTGCAGTTTTCCTCTGTATTATTGATTATTACCTCCTTGTTAATCTCTGACCTTAGCATAGGGCAAAGCTATGACACTACAAATTTTAATTCACCTACTGGAAGACAGGTCATTAATACAGGTGGCAATGATGAGGAAGGAAGGCGTGTTTTAAAAAGATCAGACGGGACTATTTTATTTGGTGTAAAGACAAGTCCATTTGTTGGTGATTTACGATATGAGATTTATTGTTTAAATCAAGATGGTACAAGATGTAACAACTTTGGAACTAATGGATATGTAGACAACTTAGGTCTACCAGTAGTTGTAAGAAGTATACGGGATTTTTCATTAGAGCCGGGTAGTGATAAGATTATTTTAGCCGTTGGCTTACAATTTGAAAGTAGACCTGCGTTAATACGGTTAAATGCAGATGGTTCATTTGATACTACTTTTGGAAGTAATGGTTCGACCGTACTTCCATGGCCTTCTAATGCTAGTATGAATGCTGGAGGTTTTTATACTGTATTATGTTTGACTAATAATTCAGGATATATTTTGTCTTACTCGTACACACCAGTTGGAGGTGATTCGAATCAAGTTTATTACAAATTAGATAGTAGCGGCATTTTAGATACCAATTTTGGAAACAATGGGTTATTGGAATTAATCAGTAATACAACGGATTTTTATTCTAGAGCCATCGTACAAGATAGTCCAACATCTTTTTTGGTCACTTTAGAAGAATATGATTCCAATAATCAAGTCGCTAATAGTTTCGTACAGAAATATGATTTTTCAGGGAATCTTGTCACTGCTTTTGGAAATAATGGTAATGTTAGTTTAGTAAGTGCAGTTTTGGGAACTTCTATGGATGTTAGTAGTACTGGGAAAATTGTCGTCTATGGCACTTATCCGCCAACATTCTCAAGCTCCGGTAAACAAGAACTTAATATTGCCGTTTTAAATACTGATGGTAGCATTGATACAAGTTTTTCCAATAATTCCAACGGTGTTAATAATTATGAATTTGTTACAGGAGATGATCACATTGCTAATGATGTTATTTTTCAACCTAATGGTAAACTCATTGTCATGTATAGAGCCTCTCCTAACTTTGCAGGTTACAATAGTTTACTGTTTAGGTTAAATACTGACGGTTCTGTTGATACGACTTTTAGTGGAACTCCGGGATCGCCACCTAATAACTTTAGTCTTAATGCAAGTTCTAGTATATCAGAATTTTTTGATATGAAATTAGTAGATGATGGTAGTTTATTCGCTACTGGATTTGGTAATAGTTTCGCACCTACTTTCTTTGATGCTTGGTTAGTTAAGGTACTCATTCCGGGAGCAGCATTGAATACTCAAGATGAAGAATCTATAAATATGGAAGTCTTCCCTGTTCCCGCAAAAGATGAATTAACTATTCAATCAGATCAAGCAATAGACCAAGTTATCTTCTATGACATGATGGGAAGAGAATTAGGAAAATTTAAACCTGAGAATGATATCATAAGAATAGATAAATTGGGTGTAAAAAATTCAATGGTCATGGCTCACATATATAGCGATGGTTCTATAATTAGTAAAAAGATACTAATCGAATAGTTTTTACACCAATTCTGGAATGTGAATTAAATTAAAAATATTACTTTTGCAGTCCTCAAATTAGAAGACTGTTTTTTTATTCAGTTTTTTTAATTGAGTATATGCGAGAAATTAAAAAAGGAAATTATGCCTAAAATGAAAACTAAATCTAGTGCAAAGAAGCGTTTTAAGCTTACTGGTACTGGAAAGATCAAAAGAAAGCACGCTTTTAAAAGTCACATTCTGACAAAGAAAAGCAAGAAAAGAAAGTTAGCTCTTACTCACGATACACTTGTGCACAAGAGTGATGAAAACAATATCAAGTTACAACTTAATCTTAAGTAAGCTGTAAACCTTGATGGTTTATTAATTAATAAAAACCCAATAGTTAGGCTTTTAAAAGTGCTGTTCAAACAGTCGCCTACTATTAA
Organism: Nonlabens sp. MIC269; assembly: GCF_001430865.1. Classification (GTDB taxonomy): domain Bacteria; phylum Bacteroidota; class Bacteroidia; order Flavobacteriales; family Flavobacteriaceae; genus Nonlabens; species Nonlabens tegetincola. Next base: position 2,326,766 of record NZ_CP011373.1, read on the forward strand.
AAAATTAAAATTATGCCTAGATCAGTAAATGCTGTAGCTCGTAGAGCTCGTAGAAAAAAAGTCCTTAAGCAGGCAAAAGGTTACTTCGGACGTCGTAAAAACGTTTGGACAGTAGCAAAGAATGCGGTTGAGAAAGCAATGTCTTATTCTTACCGTGATAGAAGAAATAAAAAGAGAACTTTCCGTCGTTTATGGATCACTCGTATCAATGCAGGTGCTCGTTTACATGGAATGAGTTATTCTCAATTTATGGGTGCTGTAAAGAAAAACGATATAGAACTTAATCGTAAAGTTCTTGCAGACCTAGCAATGAATAATCCAGAGGCTTTTAAAGCTATCGTGGAAAAAGTAAAATAAGGTGTAACCACCTCTCGCATCAATTTAAATCCCGATCTGATATCAGATCGGGATTTTTTTTATCGCGCGTTTTAATTTATTTGTCCTAGCGTTTTTGTGAAGATCCTTATTTATGTTCCTTTCTTCATAAATGATACACTCTTTTACGCAACCTTTTAAGGAAATGTGTATCTATTCTAAAAACGCAACCATGAAAAAATTACTATCACTTTTAATTATTACACTATTTTTTGTGACTTCTTGTGAGGATCAAGGGATGTTTTACAATGACTCGTCATACCCAGAACCATTTTCAGGCGATCAGTATAATGAAGTTACAGAAAATCCTTTTCTTGACGTTACTGAATTTCCGGTTTCTACATTCTCAATAGATGCCGACGGTGGATCTTATTCTAATGTAAGGCGCTTTTTACAACAGGAAGCGGTTTTGCCACCTGTTAATGCTGTGCGCACTGAAGAAATCATTAATTATTTTGATATGAATTATGATGATGATTTTTCAACTAGTCCGATAACTATAAATGGAGAGATTACAAGCTGTCCATGGACAAATGGACATAAGCTTGCTAGAATAGGTATAAAAGGAAAGGATATTGATCTTACAACCGTTGCAGGTAGTAATTATGTTTTTTTAATTGATGTCTCAGGAAGTATGTCTTCGCCTGATAAACTTGGTTTGCTTAAATCTGGGTTTAAATTTTTGGTGGATGAACTCAATGATGATGATATTGTTTCAATTGTTACTTATGCTGGTGCAGATAGGGTGGTTTTAGATGGCGCTCCAGGAAGTGATAAAATAAGAATAAAACAAGCTATTGATGATTTAGGTTTTGGTGGTGGAACTGCAGGTGCAAGAGGTATCGTAACGGCTTATGAAATAGCTCAATCTTACTTCATAAATAATGGAAATAATAGAGTGATTCTAGGTACCGATGGTGATTTTAATATTGGAGTATCTGATCAAGAAGGTCTTATTGAACTTATAGAGGATAAAAAAGAATCAGGTGTCTTTCTAACAGCTTTAGGTGTAGGTAGAGGAAATTTAAATGAAGGAACCTTAGAACAATTGGCTAATAAAGGAAATGGGACCTATGAATATATTGACAAAACAGAACAGTTGCTGAAAGTTTTTGTTCACGAACGAAATAAATTTTTTACCGCTGCTCAGGATGTAAAAATTCAAGTAGAATTTTCTCCAACTGAAGTGCAAAGTTATCGACTTATTGGATATGCAAACAGGTTGCTACAAGATGATCAGTTTGAGGATGACGAGGAAGATGCTGGGGAAATAGGTCGCGGGCAATCCATTACCGCCTTTTATGAGATTGTACCTGCATCAACAGCAGGAAGTGCTAATCAACCTAGTCTCAAGGTTAATCTAAGATATAAAGAGCCAGTTAACTCAACCAGCAATTTACTAGTGGAAGAACTATTAGATGCTAATCTTGATTTTAATGCGAGCTCATCACAGCAAAAATTAGGTGCTGCTGCAGCTAGTTTTGGAATGAATCTTAGAAACTCTAGCTATAAAGGCAGTTTCAATTACGGTGATATTGAACAGGTTTTACAGTCGGTACAATTGAGTGATCCGCATGGATATATTCAAGAGTTTAAAGAGCTTGTTCAACTTGCTGATAGACTTTAATGGTAAAGAATTTATATTAGGTTATCAATGAAAAAGGGATGCAAGCACAGCATCCCTTTTTTTGTAAAATAATTACTACTTATTTGTATTCTTAGATAATGTAAAATTATAGGATAGAGTAGGATAGAAGTGCTAATTAAACAGTAATCTCGTAATAAAGTTGTGTGAATTTTTAAGAGTTTAATAAGTTAACTAAACTTATTTCTAGAACAAATAAGCATAACTTATTTGAAATCCTGAACTGTTGTGACCGCTATTGGGAAATTTTAAACCTGCATTTGAGGTATGTCTTAAGCTATAGGTTATTATAAATTCATGCTCATCTACTTGATATTGTGTTCCAATACTCAAAACATCTGAAAAAGAAAAACCTCGTTTCAGTCTTTCGGTAGTTTGTGTGCCATACATAGGACCTATACGAATTTGAATAAATGGTTTTATTTCAAAATCCCAGTTGTAAACTGTTTTCAGTCCTGCATGTGCTACGTATTCGTTAAATGATCTTGCCTGTGTGAATCGATCACGTCTTTCTTGAAAGTTTTCTTGATCTGGTGTAATAAAATAAAAATTAAGCAATTGATGATCTACCTGATATAGTGCCGTCTCAATTGAGGTGTGAAAGGTCCATTTGCCACTTTGCCATTGCTGCCATTCATAAAATATGTGAGCCGACTTTGTTTCATAAATATAATCGTTGCTCGTTCCAGGAAAAGATTGCTGTGTGTGCCAGCCATATCCGATACCGATTTTCCTGTTTCTAGCCGATTTTTCTGATGAAGTTTCTTGTGCTTGAACCGATATACTTACTATTGAAATAAGTAAGAAAATGAAACTATTAATTAATCTTGTAAACACCACCTAAACTTAAATTAGCATAATGAGCCACACTTAATTGAGATGTGACACTCCATTTATTCCAGTTGTAAGTGGCACCTAGATCAAATCGATAAGACTGTTTAGTTTCACCAAGAGCTACGAGGACCTCGTTAAATAAGTTCAGAAACGTACCTTCACTTCCTGTAAGTCGATAATCAATCCAACTATTTGTATAACCTACACCACTAGAAAATGTCCAATTATTATATTCCTTACTTGCAATTAATTGGACAATAACAGCATGTGAGTCAATTAAAGCACCATCAATGGTTGTAAGCGCTGTTCCTTGATTTGATTCTATAGTATAAGGGTCAAATATTAAATTAAAATCAAAAAGAGAATAATTGGCTAGAACTGCTAGCTCAAAATCACGATGTGAACCAAAGAAATATTGGCTTAGATTATGTTTAAGCCCAATACCGTATAAACTAAAATTAGATTTATCCAAGGTGATTTTTGGCGCAAATCTTACAAGCAATTCAGTTTCGGCCCATAAGCCTACGTTAGCTTGTAAAAATGGATGTCCTAGTACTTCAGATGATATGCCTTCAAAAACTTGAAGTTCATACTCTTCACCTTCCACGGTAAAATCGAAAAACGTTCGTTGTTCTGGACCTAAGGCTGTTGGTATTTTAGCTTCTTCGCCTCCTCGTATTCTCAAATTGTTGAATTGATCGTTATTTACTGTGAAGAATTGTTTTTTCTCAGGAGCAACTAGCGCATTAGCATGTAAGCCTATGCTCGTCTTAAATTTGGGTAGTGCTTTAGCACTGTAATACCAAGCTGCTCCTGCTTGAGTAACACTGGCTTCGGCTGCTGGTTCAATATACCCATCCAGATAGACAAGTAAATCTTCTAAAACAACTTCAATATCATTTTGAGCTCGTAGTGTTTCCGCTTTCGCGAAAGCGAGAAAAACAATAACTAACGGGACATATTTTTTCATAGATTGATTTTTAAGGAATTAACCTTATTTTAAGTAGGTACTATTAAAACTCCTGACAGACTTCTCTTCAATACGCCATAATAAAAACGGTAAAGAGGTTAAACCACCATAAATGAAATAAACTGCCTTACCAAGTGCCAAATATTTACCTATAAAGAAAAATGTAGTTAAGAACGCCACAGCTCCTATTATAAATCCTATCGAGATGATTAGCTGATTTGTTTCGGCTTTAATCTTTTTAATAGGTGTTGATTGTTGTGTGTGGCAATGACTGCACTGTGATGCAATTGAATCACCGTATTTCATTTTGATTTCAACACGGTCTTTTCCCTTAATCTTTAAATTGAAATGGTTGCCACAACTGGTACACCTTGTGTATAAGTTCATGAAGTTCTTGGTTAACTGGTTTTCAAATATAAATAACTTATTCAAGGTTTTATAAACCTTAAAAAGCGATTACCTTTGCGCCCTTTAAAATACAGCAGTTCACAAGCATGGCTAAAATTTTCAACAACTTTACAAAATCTCCAAAAAACGATATTCTTGCGGGAATTACAGTATCGCTAGCTATGATTCCAGAGGTAGTGGCCTTTGCTTTTGTGGCTGGTATTGATCCATTAGTAGCACTTTCAGGAGCATTTATAATAGGATTAATAACCGCTTTATTTGGTGGTCGTCCTGGTTTAATATCGGGCGCTGCTGGTGCCGTTGCAGTGATATTTGTTGATCTTATTATTAAAGGTCATGAAAAGGGTATGGCCTTTGAAAACCCAGTAGAAAATATGGGTTTTTACTACCTATTTGCCACGGTAATATTAATGGGTATTATTCAAATAGGAGCAGGTGTTTTTAAGATAGGTAAATTCGTTAGGTTAATACCACATCCAGTAATGATGGGATTTGTGAATGGTCTTGCGGTAGTGATTTTCATCGCGCAAGTAAAGATGTTTTCACATAAAAATCCAGTTGTGGGAGAAGATGGAGTTACGCGATATGTATCCACCTACATGGAAGGAACTGAATTGTGGACGATGATTGCGCTTGTTTTATTAACCATGGGAATTATATGGTTATTACCTAAACTTACTAAAAAGATACCAGCGGCATTAACCGCAATCATAGTTACAACTGCTGTTGTTGTGATAAGCGGTATGGAAGTAAGCACAGTAGGTTCCTACATAATTGAAGGTGGTGGGACAGGTTTAAAGGGTGAATTACCTACTTTTAATACTGATCTTTGGAGCAACTTACCAATCAATTTTAAAACTTTTCAATTTATCCTTCCTTATGCTTTTCTTGCCGCTGCGGTTGGTTTGATTGAATCCTTGATGACTATGAATTTAGTCGATGAACTTACCGAGACACGTGGTAGTGGTAATCGTGAATGTGTGGCGCAAGGTGCAGGTAATATTGTGAGTGGACTTTTCGGAGGAACAGGTGGTTGTGGAATGATTGGTCAAACAGTAATTAATATTAATGCCGGTGGTCGTGGTAGACTTTCTGGGGTTATGATGGCAATTACCTTGTTAACTTTTTTATTGTTTACAGATAAACTAATAGAGCAAGTTCCTATCGCAGCATTGATAGGTGTAATGTTTATGATGGTTATTGACACATTTGCTTGGTCTAGTTTTAGAATACTAAATAAAATTCCAAAATCTGATGCTGCTGTTTTGATAACAGTATCAGTAGTTACAGTAATTTTTGATCTTGCAATTGCTGTTTTTGTAGGTGTTATTATAAGTGCTCTTGTTTTTGCTTGGGAAAGTGCCAAAAGAATTAGAGCGAGAAAACGTATTGAAGATGATGGAACCAAAGTGTATGAAATTTGGGGCCCATTATTTTTTGGATCAGTGACTGATTTTAATAAGAAATTTGATCCTAAAAATGATCCGCAAAAAATTAAAATAGATTTTATTGAATCTAGGGTTCAGGATCATTCAGGAATTGAAGCATTACGAGAGGTTGTAAATAAATATCAAGCACAAGGAAAAGAAGTGAAGCTGACCCATTTAAGTCCTGAGTGTAAAGAATTACTCATGCGTCGTAATCCTGAATTTGATACTATTATTGAAAGTAGTGTTGAGGATCCACGGTACCATATTGCTACCGATTTATTAGATGCAGAGGTTTAAGGAGGAATATTTTAATCTTCCTCTTTAAAACTTCTCAGGTAGATTTAGTTTTTATTATTGATTAACACAAAATGCGTGCACTGTATGGCATTGTTGCATGGATTTTCACGTAATAATAATTTGGATAATGCTACAAGAAGTGATTTAAATCAATTGTGCTGAACTCTCATTAACATAATTTTAAGTTTTTAGACTTGAGGCTTACGTTTTAATTCATTGATTAATAAGGGCTTTTGAATTCATTTTAAATCTTGTTTAAACCAGTTATATTCTGCGTTTCAGGTTGAGATTTGCTATTTTTGGGAAAACTACGCAATCGATGGATATCAACTTTAATAAAAACGAAGATCACAATAAATTACTATTAAGTACTCTCAAAAAAAGATTTGCTCAAGTTTCTTTAGGCGGTGGGCAAAAACGCATAGATAAGCTTCATGCTAAAGGTAAGCTTACTGCAAGAGAAAGAATCGATTATTTATTGGACGATCCATCCAATGCTATTGAAATAGGAGCCTTTGCTGGTGAAGGAATGTATGAGGAACATGGTGGTTGTCCTAGCGGTGGAGTAGTAGTTAAAATTGGTCATGTTCAAGGTAAACAAGTTATCGTAGTCGCAAATGACGCTACGGTTAAAGCAGGAGCCTGGTTTCCTATTACGGGTAAGAAGAATCTAAGAGCCCAAGAAATTTCGATTGAAAATAAATTACCGATTATCTATTTAGTAGATAGTGCAGGAGTGTACTTGCCTATGCAAGATGAAATATTCCCAGACAAGGAACATTTTGGTCGCATCTTTCGTAATAACGCAGTTATGAGTAGTATGGGAATCACTCAAATTGCTGCTGTTATGGGTAGCTGTGTTGCTGGTGGTGCTTACTTACCTATAATGAGTGATGAGGCTCTTATAGTTGATAAAACAGGTAGTATCTTTTTAGCAGGAAGTTATTTGGTTAAAGCAGCCATTGGAGAAAGTATCGATAATGAAACCTTAGGTGGTGCAACTACTCACTGTGAAATAAGCGGTGTGACTGATTATAAGGCTAGCGACGATAAAGATGCCTTAGATAAAATCAAGAATATTTTTGACAAAATTGGAGACTTTGAAAAGGCTGGTTTTAATAGAAAGGAATCCGTAGCGCCTTCTCTGGATCCAGAAGAGTTATTTGGTACGCTTCCGCGAAAGCGTAGTGATCAATATGATATGATGGATATCATCAATCGTATGATCGATGCCGATACATTTGAAGAATATAAATCTGGCTATGGCCAAACCATCCTAACTGGATATGCTAGAATTGATGGATGGGCAGTTGGTATAGTGGCCAACCAAAGGAAAATTGTAAAAACCAAAAAAGGTGAAATGCAATTTGGTGGTGTAATCTATAGTGATAGCGCCGATAAGGCAACCCGTTTTATTGCCAACTGTAACCAAAAGAAAATACCTTTAGTGTTCTTACAAGACGTGACTGGCTTTATGGTAGGTTCCAAGTCAGAACACGGTGGGATCATAAAAGATGGTGCCAAAATGGTAAATGCTGTTTCAAATAGTGTGGTGCCTAAATTCACTGTAGTAGTAGGAAACAGTTATGGTGCTGGTAATTATGCTATGTGCGGTAAAGCCTATGATCCTAGATTAATCGTCGCGTGGCCTAGCGCAGAGCTTGCAGTAATGTCTGGAAATAGCGCTGCCAAAGTTCTCATGCAAATTGAAAAAGCATCCCTAGAAAAATCGGGTGAGAAGCTGAGCGAAGAAGATGAAAAAGCTTTGTTTGACAAAATCAAAAATAGATATGACGATCAGGTTTCTCCTTATTACGCAGCTGCAAGGTTATGGACTGATGCTATTATAGATCCGCGCGATACACGCAAGTGGATTTCTATGGGAATAGAAGCCGCAAATCATGCACCTATTGAAAAGGATTTTAATCTTGGGGTGATACAGACTTAATTATAATATTACTACATGATCTGTAATTATCATCTTGATCCAAAGGCTAAATCCTACAATGACCATAAAGAGGTATTTTAAAATTGCGCTATTTGCCCTTTTAGCTTTTATAGTCTACAAGGTCGCGAGTTGGTTTGTTTTTGAACCAGATCGTATAAACGCTTTTCACCTTGTACCTCATGATGCGATGTTCATCATTGAAACGCGCGAACCTATTAGTAATTTAGAAATTCTTTCTCAAAGTGAATTATGGGATCATTTGCAATCGAATGAGCAAATTGCATTGATGAGTGAGAAGTTAAACTCATTGGATTCTCTTTTTCAGTCAGAAAGAAATTTATTTAATAAAATAGGAGATAGAGATCTTATTATAAGTGCTCATAAAATCAGCTTTGATGATTACGGGTTTTTATACGTAGCCGATTTAAGGCAGTATTCAAAAATTGATTTGATTAAAAATAACATAAGCCAATTAGTTAATGAGAATTACAGTGTCTCTAAAAGAGAATTTAAAGGACATGTAATTCAAGAGATATTGGATACAAATACAAATGAGGTTCTTAGAATAACCTTTATAGAAAATCAATTAGTAGCAAGTTACACACCTCGATTGGTTGAAAGAAGTATTACCACAAGTAAAAACCCTAAATTAAGTACCGACTTGAATTTCATAAAAGTGAAAAACGAGATTCAAGATGATGGCTTATTCAGGTTTTACTTGAATCACAATCAGCTCAGTAATTACTATGGTCTTTTTGTTAATGAATCCAGTGATATCATTGATATTCTTGAAAGAAATTTTTATTACAGTGGTTTTCAAATAGAAGAAGAAAGTGATCGATGGTTAAAGGCAACTGGCTATATAAGCGGTAATTCGACTGCACAAGCCTTTATTAAAGCATTAGACAATTCTGGAACAGGTAGCTTAGATGCCACTACTATTTTACCAAATGATACCGCACTTTATATAAGTTTTGGGTTTGATGATTTTCAATCTCTACATCAGGATTTTATTTCAATTTTAAAGAAACAAGAAAATAAAACAGTTGAAGAATATGAAAATGGTAAAAAGAAGATAGAGGAATTTCTGGATATAGATCTAGATCGTGATATGTATTCTTGGTGGGATGATGAATTTGCTTTTGCTACTCTAGATAATAGCAATAATTCTAATTATAAGAGTAACCAGGAAAGTATAATAGCTGCCATTAAATATAACGACGAGGATGTAATGCAGGAGCGGCTACGATTTGTTCAAGAACAAATTCGTAAAAAATCTCCTGTCAAATTTAAGACGGTTAATTATAAACAACATGCCATAAATTTTCTTGATATAAAAGGCTTTTTTAAATGGGTGTTAGGAGGAATGTTTGAACGAATTGAAAAACCATATTATACAGTTATTGATGACTATATAGTCTTTTCTAACAGTCCAGTAACACTCAAAAAGATGATTGATGATTACGAGGGCAAAAACACATTGATTTACAGCGATTATTACATGGATTTTATTGATGAATTCAGTACCCAAAGCAACGTGTTTTTTTATATAGATACTAATAAACTAGCTCATGTAGGAAGTCAATACTTAAATAAAGAAACTCAACTACTGCTTAATAAGCAACACGATTTTTACTCTCAATTTACCCAACTAGGTTTTGAGTTAAAGGCAAAGGATGATTTATTTAAAACAAAAGCAGTAATGAGATATGATCCTGATTATGATAATCAGGTGCAAGAACTAGAGCAACAGGTTTCACCAGGAATTGAGTTGGTGCGCAATGTGGTAAATCTAGATAAAGAAACAATATTTCAGCTTGACCTATTTCCTTCAGATTTTACCGCTAGTGATTATGAGCAATTCTACTCAAATGGTCAGCTTAAATTCAAAGTTCCTTTGAGTGATGGTTTACCTAACGGTAGATATAGAGAATATTATATCACTGGTGAGTTAAAAATTTCTGGTCGCTTTAAACGAGGTAAGCAAATTGGCAAATGGAAAGCCTTCTATCCTAATGGAAAACGCTTTCACCAAAAAAGCTTTTAGCCCTATTTCCTAGATTAAATAATAAATGGCATAAAGTAAATTTGAAGCTTACTACTTTCCAGTAAACCAGCATTGAATCAAAAATGATTTAAAAAAGCTTTTGATTTTTTAGCCTATTTCATACCTAAAAATATTACTACTTTAAGAATTATAAGTAAGCTAACAACCGTTAGTTTTCTTATTTTTATCCCATGGCAAAAATGGAAGATTTTGTTTTACCCAAAATGGGTGAAAGTATAACCGAAGGAACTGTACTCAATTGGATGGTACAACCAGGAGAATCCTTTGAAGAAGGAGATATTCTTGTTGAAGTAGGTACTGATAAAGTTGATAATGAAGTACCTGCGACTGCTAGTGGTATCATGCAGGAGCATTTATTCAATTCGGGAGACGTGGTTGAAATAGGCGCTGTGATTGCTCGATTTGAGCCGGTAGAAGGAGCAGTAAGTACAACAAAAAGAACAGAAAATTCCGAACAAAAGGCAACTCAAAAAACGAGTTCTGAGAAACCAAAACAAACACCTCTCAAGCCTAAAAAGGCCGTAACCAGTTCAATTAGTAATACTCAAACCTCATTTGTCAATGTTGATAGGTTCATAAGCCCGTTAGTACTAAGTATAGCAAGAGAACATCACATTTCGTATGAGGAATTAGCTCGTATTCCCGGCACTGGTAAACATAATCGTCTACGCAAGAGTGATGTAATACAGTATTTGAATGAAGGCAGGCCTTATCAATTTGCACAATCAGTAACGCCAGAACCAGACCCAACGGCATATAGAATTCCCCAACTCAATTTAGACAAAGGAACTGGTCGTATTGTAGAGATGGATCGCATGCGCAGCATGATTGCAGATCACATGGTGTATAGTAAACACACTAGTCCACATGTTACTGCTTATGTTGAAGCAGATTTGACTGATGTAGTACGCTTTCGCGAAAGCGTGAAAAATGAATTCCAAGAAAAACACGGCAACAAACTGACCTTTACGCCATTATTCGTTAAAGCTGTTGCCAGCGCTATCAAAGAATTTCCAATGATTAATAGTAGTCTAGATGGCAAAAATATTATCGTAAAAGAGGAAATAAATGTTGGGATGGCAACGGCGTTGCCTACCGGTAATTTAATAGTGCCTGTAGTTAAAAATGCCGATCAGAAAACATTACCTGAACTTGCTGCCGATGTAAATCGACTTGCTGGGCTAGCTAGGGATAATAAACTAGGTGGTGACGATATAAAAGGAAGCACCTTTACAATTAGTAATGTAGGGACCTTTGGTTCCTTAATGGGAACACCCATTATCAATCAACCGGAAGTCGCAATATTGGCAACTGGGATTATTAAAAAGCGTGCTGAAGTAATCACAGAAAATGGAGAAGATCGCATCGAGATTCGCAGTATGATGATGTTAAGTTTAAGTTTTGATCACCGTGTTGTTGACGGTTATTTAGGCGGTAGCTTTTTGAAAAAGGTAGCCGATAATATGGCTCTTGTTCCCGATCTTAAAGATTTATAACACTATAAAATCACTGTCTACATTGATAATGTGATGTGGACAGGTAAAACATTTAATATGAGTAATTTTATAAATGATACTCAATTTAAGGAAAACCTTAAAAAGGCCTATCGTAATCTAGTTACTGCCAAAGCAATGGCAGAGCATTACGAAGATAATTTTAAGCTGGTTTCAAAATATGTACATGCCACTAGCCGTGGTCATGAGGTCATACAAACTGCAATTGGAATGCAATTGCTACCTCAAGATTTTGCATTTCCCTACTATCGCGACGATGCCATGCTGCTGGCAATAGGTATGAAGCCTTATGACTTAATGCTACAGTTATTAGCTAAAAAAGATGATCCCTTCAGTGGTGGTCGTACCTACTACTCACACCCATCATTGAACGACGAGGACAAGCCTAAAATTCCTCATCAAAGTAGCGCAACAGGAATGCAGGCAATTCCTGCAACAGGTGTGGCAATGGGAATGTGGTACAAGGAAAGTCTTGACGAATTGAAGCAAGGTGACGATATTAACATGCCTATCGTTGTTTGTTCACTAGGTGATGCCAGTGTGACCGAAGGTGAAATAGCGGAAGCCTGGCAAATGGCAGCCCTTAAGCAATTACCTATTCTATATCTAGTACAAGATAATGGCTGGGATATAAGTGCCAATGAAGCAGAAACACGCGCACAAAATGCTGCTCAATATGCATCAGGGTTTCATGGCTTAGATTCGGTAAGTATTGATGGGACAGACTTTGAGGAATCATATAAAACCCTTGAAAAAGTAATTGAAACTATCAGGACAGAACGTAGACCATTTGTAGTTCATGCCAAGGTGCCATTGCTTAATCATCATACAAGCGGTGTTCGCATGGAGTTTTATAGAGATGATCTTGAAGAGGCACGTAGTCGTGACCCTTATCCACGCATGCGTGAGCTTATGGGTAAATATGGATTTAGCGAGCTGGAACTGGATGAGATGGACGCTTTCGCGAAAGCAGAAGTAGAGCAATCTCTCAAAAATGCAATAGAACAACCAGACCCAGAACCAGCAGATTTGTTTACGCACGATTTTGCACCTACACCGATTACTGAGGAAAAAGGAGAACGATCGCCAAAGGGCGCAGAGAAAGTAGTCATGGTGGACTGTGCCTTGTTTGCAGTCGAAGAATTGATGCGCAAGCATCCTGAATGCTTACTTTATGGGCAAGATGTAGGAGGAAGATTAGGTGGTGTTTTTAGAGAAGCAGCTACACTAGCTCAAAAGTTTGGTGATAATCGAGTTTTTAACACTCCTATTCAAGAAGCATTCATCGTAGGTAGTACAGTAGGAATGAGTGCGGTAGGATTAAAACCAATAGTTGAAGTTCAGTTTGCAGATTATATATGGCCAGGTTTGAATCAATTATTTACCGAGGTTTCCAGATCATGTTACTTGAGTAATGGTAAATGGCCGGTATCAATGATTTTAAGAGTGCCTATAGGTGCCTATGGTAGCGGTGGTCCTTATCACTCATCATCTGTAGAAAGTGTTATAACCAATATACGAGGTCTTAAAATAGCATATCCTTCTAATGGTGCCGATTTAAAAGGACTGATGAAAGCAGCTTATTATGATCCTAATCCTGTTGTAATTTTTGAACACAAAGGTTTGTATTGGTCCAAAGTGCCAGGGACAAAAGGAGCGACTAGCATAGAGCCTAGTGAAGATTACGTCCTGCCATTTGGTAAAGCATGGGTTCTACAAGAAATATGGAAACAAGAGGAAGAGGAAACCTTGTCGATAATTACCTATGGAATGGGTGTTCACTGGGCTATGAATGCCACTCAAGAATTAGGAGTTCAGGATAGAGTAGAGGTAGTGGATCTACGTACTCTACATCCGTTGGACTATCAGACCGTATTTACCAGTGTAAAGAAATGCGGTAAATGTTTAATTGTAACCGAAGAACCTAGTGATAATGGGTTTTCACGAGGATTGCAAGGTCGTATTCAAGAAGAATGTTTTAAAGAGTTGGACGCACCAGTAATGCTTATAGGAAGTGAGAATATGCCTGCGATACCTTTAAATAGTACGCTAGAGCAAACCATGATTCCTAGTACTGAAAAGGTAAAGAATAAGATTGAAGAGGTATTGAATTATTAAGTGATGAAAATTCAAATTGAACGTAAGAATGATGATTTTTTGATGGAAGCAACAGGCTCCTCAGGAAATACAGTAATGATCGATCATAGTGGCGCAACTCCTGTACAAGGAGTAAGTCCAATGGAACTTGTTTTAATGGGAGTAGGTGGCTGTAGCGCAATTGATATTATTGATATTCTAAAAAAGCAACGTCAATCTATCACTAGTTATAAAGTTGAGGTGGAAGGAGATCGATTTGAATTAGATAATGCAAAACCATTTAAGTCAATCACTTGTGCTATTCATCTGGAAGGAGATATAGATGATAAAAAGGCTGCTCGTGCAGCGGCTTTAAGTTTTGAGAAATACTGTAGTGTTTCTAAAACTTTTGATACTGTAGTTGCGATTAACTATAAAGTAATAGTAAACGGCACCGAGATTGAGTAACCTTAGAGGTTTTATTTAATTTTTTTAATAGTAAAAAAATTACTTCCTGCCTCTGGTCTCATGGTAACTGTTCCCGTGTTCCCTGTTTGTTCTACATGAATATAGACTTGATCACCTGCTTCTAATTCAACAAGTTCATTTATGTTGATACTAGAAGTTGTTACACCATTTCTATTTCTCATATAGTTGTTAGATGTTGTTGTTCCTGGATATATTGTGGTTCCTCCTCGATCTACCCTTAATTCAGCATCTAATTGAATGTCAGTGTTAGTAGATCCTGAATCGACTATTATTGACATATTTACCTTTATTTCAAACCTTCCATCTTCTCCTATTGTCAATCTTGTTGTGCCTGATCCGTAGCTTACGTTAAATAAACTATAATCATCATTCCATTCCGCAAAGGAAAACAGTTCTAATTCGTTAGAAGTGAAATCGTTTAAATTTTGCGTTCTATTTGCTGCATTACCAAATCTTGCTGAGCGTGTTTCTGCAAATTGTGGTATCCATCTACTACCATTCCATACATACACACCTTGGCGAACATCGTTAAGATATCCTGATGGAGTTAAATTTTCACTTCTATTGTAAACCATTGTACCTGAAGCTGGATTTGATGGTAATGGACTGAAAGAATTTGCAGCTGTTAAACTTACTCTATTTAGTAGAAGTCCACGATTACTCTGACTTAAGGCAAGCGAAGCGTATTCTGGGTTAGCATTAGAACCTACGTCTAGATTATGTCTACTTGAGTTTGCACTAAGAATTACATTTGAATCTCCTCGAATTTGCAGACTCATATCACCATCTCCATCAGGATTTAGTGTTATCTGTCTAGAGGTGCCAAAATTTTGTAATTTCAAAAAGTCATACCCATCACTTGTAAACATTAAGCCTTCATCGGATCCGTTCAAATACATTCCTGAATTAGTTTTATTCGCAAATGAATAGGATGGTAACGATTCGGTTCCATTAGAATAACTCAAAAGTCTGCCCGATGTAGTTATTTGAAATCTATCATTATTATTCGTTTTAATGATAACAGGGATGTTATTATTTGTACCAAACCTGTCCGTAGAAATGGCATTATTACCTTCTACCGACCAATCTTTTAAATTGGTTAATAAAATCCAGCTATTGGAACCATTCCAATAATAAAAACCGGGTGAAACGGCATTTATCCCAGAAGTGGTTGCTGTATTATAAACTAAAACACCTTCTTCAAGTGTGCTACCTACTAAATTTATTCCACTTAAGCTATTAGTTGAGTTAAGTGATACTTTAGGAATTAATATTCCTTTATCGGATGATGAGATATCCAATGCAGTACCATCGGCAGGAGAAGTGGTATTTATACCAACCTGAGCTAAGCTCGTGGCAAAAGAAAAAAGGAAAATAACTGAAATTAATCTCAAAACATTATCATTTTAGATTATGCAAATCAAAAACTTAAATGTCATAATTACGTATTTATCAACGTGTTATTGTTAATTTCAGTTAAAGGGCATAAAAATCAGATGTATAGATGAGGTTTTCTCAATACACTTACGATTATTTGATGTGACTGCTTGATAAGGAAGCCTATTTAATACTAATTCCAAAAAAGTTATCTAGCTGGCTCTGGAGGAAATTGCTCTAATATTTCTTTAACCATTTCATTGGTTCGTTCTATTTTGTCTTGTGGTGTGGTCTTTAACGGCGCTGTTCCTATACCTTGCCAAATAAGCTCTTTTTTATTGGTGTCTATAAAATCTATATAAAGAACGCCTTCGGTAACTCGGTTTACACTATTGCCCCATGGGCCACCCCAAAAGCCGCCCCAGCCCCAGCCCCAGCCGACATTCCAACCCCAGTTGTTATACACATCAACACGCTCCTTGGCATCAGTGAAGATATTAATCATAAAATCAGGATTTTGAGATTTGGTAAATCCTTTTGCTTGCATATTCGCATCAATAGCTCTAAGAATACGTTTTTTATCAAGTTCGCTTACATCGGCTTGGTCAATACCTTGTTTGTAGTAGGCGTACGTTTGATACTTGTTAAAATCTGCATTTACATCATAATCTTGAGTAACTCGTACTGTTTGACAACTAGCAGCTAATATTGTTATTAATAAAAGGGTAAAAAATCGTTTCATAGCTATTGGGTTTTGCGCTTTCGCGAAAGCGATAACAACTTTCACGATTTGCTAATTAATATTTTTAATTAAGTTACTATCTACTTTATTAGGTAACGTGACTTTCAAATCTGGATTAAGTTCCATTGCTCGTTTAATCGCAAATGTTGCATTTTCATTACGAGCCCAGTTTCTTCTTGCTATTCCATTATTAACGTCCCAGAAAAGCATACTCTCCAAATTATTTTGAGCTTCTTTACTACCATCAATAACCATACCGAATCCACCATTAATTACTTCGCCCCAGCCTACACCACCGCCATTATGAATGGAAACCCATGTTGCACCTCTGAAGCTATCGCCTATTACATTATGTATAGCCATATCTGCTGTAAATCTAGAACCGTCATAAATGTTTGATGTTTCACGGTATGGTGAGTCTGTACCTGATACATCGTGATGATCTCGGCCTAAAATTACAGGGCCTATTTCTTTTTGCGCTATGGCTTGATTAAAAGCTTTGGCTATTTCTATTCTTCCTAAAGCATCTGCATATAAAATACGTGCTTGTGACCCTACTACAAGTTGATTTTGTTGTGCGCCCTTAATCCATTGGATATTGTCTTGCATTTGTTGTTTAATCTCCTGCGAAGAGTTTGCTGCTAGTTTTTCTAAAACTTGAGTAGCAATTTCATCTGTTTTTTTAAGATCTGTAGGATCGTTACTAGCACAAACCCATCTAAATGGGCCAAACCCGAAGTCAAAACACATAGGTCCCATTATATCTTGTACGTATGATGGGTATTTGAATTCTGTAGTTTCTCCTTTGATGTTAGCTCCTGCACGACTGGACTCTAATAAAAAGGCATTACCATAATCAAAGAAATAGGTTCCTTGATCAGTATGTTTATTCACAGCAGAAACGTGTCTTCTTAAAGAATTTTGAACCTGACTTTTAAATTCTTCAGGTTGTTCACTCATCATTTTATTTGCCTGTTCAAAAGATAGGTCTACTGGGTAGTAACCGCCAGCCCATGGGTTATGTAAGCTAGTTTGATCGCTACCTATCGCAATTTCTATTCCTGCTTCATGGAAGGCTTCCCATACATGGACGACGTTTCCTAGATAGGCAATTGATAAAGATTCCTTATGTTGTTGGGCAACTTTTACTCGTTCTACTAACTCATGAGTGTTGTCAATTACAATATCCACCCATCCTTGTGAATGTCGAGTTTGTACCGCCTTTGGATTCATTTCGGCACAAACGGTGATACAACCTGCAATATTTCCAGCTTTTGGTTGTGCTCCACTCATTCCTCCTAATCCAGAAGTAACAAACACATTACCTAATGGAGATTTTCCAATTTTTCTAAAGGCGTTTAATACAGTTATAGTGGTACCATGAACGATTCCTTGAGGACCTATATACATGTAGGATCCTGCTGTCATTTGACCGTATTGGGTGACACCTAGTGCATTAAATTTTTCCCAATCATCAGGTTTAGAATAATTAGGTATCATCATTCCATTTGTAACAACACAGCGAGGAGCCTTTTTATGTGAAGGGAATAACCCCATTGGGTGACCGCTGTACATGACTAAAGTTTGTTCATCGGTCATTTCGCTCAAATATTGCATAGTGAGTAAATATTGAGCCCAGTTTTGAAAAACAGCACCATTACCACCGTAAGTGATAAGTTCATGAGGATGTTGTGCGACCGCGTGATCAAGATTATTTTGAATCATGAGCATTATTCCTGCAGCCTGTCTAGAACGAGCTGGATAATCGTCGATAGATCTAGCTTTTATTTCTTCCTTAGGCATGAAACGATACATATAAATACGTCCATACTCGTCTAGTTCCTGTTTAAACTCTGGTAATAAAATGGAGTGAAATTCAGGTTTAAAATATCGGAGTGCGTTGCGCAATGCAAGTTGTTCTTCTTCTTTATTGAGAATTTTTTTTCTTTTAGGAGCATGGTTTACTGAGTTGTCATAGACATATGGGTCTGGTAAAGATTCAGGAATACCCTGTTTTATACTCTGTTGAAATATGTCTAAATCAAACTGACTGTTGTTATTGATAGTGTCGTTCATTATTTCTGGCTGTTTGTTTTTTTATTATAACCGTATGGGCAGTGTCTGCATCCACTTTCACAACAATAACCTCTTTTTAAATGGTATTGTTCAGTGAAACAACGATACCCTTCTGGTGTTAAGTAGTAATCTCCTTCCTCAATGGGAACATGTTTTTTCATGGCTTAAAAATACTATTTTACGACGGTATGACCGTAAGGATAATAGGCTTTTGACTTAATAAATACTACCTTTATCACTATGATAGTGGTCGAAATTTCATTTCTTAAAAATTATAACGGTATAACGCTATATCCATTTTTATTGGTCAAATCCAAAGCGCTGAAAAATGATCCGGTTTTTATGAATCATGAAAGAATTCACGCCAGGCAACAGCTGGAGCTTTTAATCGTCTTTTTCTATTTATGGTACCTAATGGAATATCTAATATTAAGAGTTAGTAAATCACATGATCTAGCCTATAGATCAATAAGATTTGAAAAAGAAGCTTATTGTATGGAAACGGAGCTACAATACTTAAAAAAGCGAAAACCCTATGCTTTTTTACAATATTAGCTTGCTACCTTTGTTCTATGCAAGATTATGGAGTAATACGGTCTGAAAATCAGTTTTTTAAAACACTTAATAACGTTTTAATAGATATTAAGCGAGAAGACTTATTGCATCCTGAAGTATCTGGTAATAAGCTTAGGAAATTAAAATATAACATATTACATGCACAAGAAAAATCCATCAATACCCTAGTTACATATGGAGGAGCTTTTTCAAATCATATAGCAGCCACAAGTGCCGCTGCAAAAATTGCCGGTTTGACTAGTATAGGGATTATAAGAGGAGAGGAATTGGGTTTAAATCTAAAAAAAACCTTGGCAAGTAATAATACCTTACTCACAGCTCACAACAATGGAATGCAATTTCACTTTGTAACTAGAGAATCCTACAAGCAAAAGGATGATCAATACTATAGAGAACTTTTTAAGGAGCACGGTAAACTTATGATTATCCCAGAAGGTGGTACTAACCAACTGGCAATTCAAGGAACCAAAGAAATATTAACCGACCTAGATAAATCTCAATACGATTTTATTGCTGTGGCTGGCGGAACAGGTGGAACGGCAGCAGGTATTATTGAAAGCAGCGCACCTAACCAAAAGGTTTTGGTGTTTTCTGCCTTAAAGGGAGGTTTTTTAAAGGAGGAAATAAACAAGCTTACTCTTCGTTCTAATTTTCAAGTGTTTTCTGAGGATAGATTTGGAGGATACGCAAGGTCTGATAATGAACTAATTAAATATATGAATTCACGCTTTCGCGAAAGCGGAGTACCACTTGATCCCATATACACTTCAAAAATGATGTTCCATCTAGAAGACCTTATTTTAAAAGGTGTTTTTCCTAAAGATTCTCGTATTTTAGCAATTCATACAGGAGGATTACAGGCGATCGCTGGTTACAATCAAATGTTGAAAAGAAAAAGAAGAGAAGAAATTACTTATGAGTTTGAAATTTAAAAATTTGCTGATCATTTTCTTTGGAGTGATGCTGTTAACATCGTGCGGTGGTAGTAAAAAAGTAGTGACTACCAAGAAGAAAAAGACAACTCAAACAGTCACTCAACCAGATTCAACACCTCAAACCGTAGGTCAACAAGAAGAAGATAAGGTAACTAAAACTACAAAGCCTGATAGTAAAGATAAGGTGTCTACTTACATAGATTTATTTGCTAATACCGCCATGCGAGAGATGAAACTTTATAAGATACCAGCTAGTATCACGCTAGCTCAAGGTATTCTAGAAAGTGGATCTGGTGAAGGTCGTCTAGCTGTAGAGGCTAACAACCACTTTGGAATAAAATGTCATAAAGGATGGACTGGTGGACGTATATATCATGATGATGATAAAGCGCAAGAATGTTTTAGGACCTATAATGATCCAGACTATTCTTATCGTGATCATTCACTATTTTTGAGAGATAGGAAAAGATATGCTGGTTTATTCAAGTTACAACCAGATGATTACCAAGGTTGGGCAAAAGGTTTAAGAGCTGCCGGATATGCCACAGATAGACGTTACCCTCAAAAACTCATAAGTCTAATTGAGCGTTATGAACTATACAAGTACGATAATATGGTACTAGGAAACCCTACGGATTCTAAAACCAGAACTATCGCCGATGTAAGACCAAGTGTACAAGCATCGCACAAAGTTGTAGCCGGCGACACACTTTATAGTATTTCAAGAAAATATAATATTACAGTAGATCAATTGAAAGCCTTTAATGGTTTAAAGGACAACACTATTAGTGTAGGTCAAGAACTATTTGTAGAACCTCTTCCTAAAGATTTTTAATGTCATTTATTTATCAACGTAGTAGTGCCTTATTTAATGAGGCAAAAAAATATATTCCTGGTGGTGTAAACTCACCAGTAAGAGCATTTAACGCAGTAGGCGGTGATCCCGTATATGTAAAAAGCGCCAAAGGAGCTTATCTTCAAACTGAGGATGGACATGAAATTATAGATTATATAGCTTCATGGGGTCCAATGATATTAGGTCATGCCTTTGAGCCTGTAGTGAATTCGGTTAAGGAGGCTGTTGATCGTGGTACTTCCTATGGAATGCCTACTGAATTGGAGACCAAAATTGCTGCTCTTGCAATTGAAATGGCTCCTAATATTGATCAAATAAGAATGGTAAACTCTGGTACCGAGGCTTGTATGAGTGCAGTTAGGTTAGCTAGAGGTTACACAGGTCGAGATAAAATCATCAAATTTGCAGGTTGCTACCATGGGCATAGTGATTCCTTTTTAATTCAAGCTGGTAGTGGTGCGGTGACTTTTGGGAGTCCAAATAGTCCTGGAGTAACAAAAGGAACAGCTCAAGATACTTTACTTGCCCAGTACAACAATCTTGATCAGGTTGCACAGCTATTTGAGCATAATAAGAATCAAATTGCCTGTATCATTCTAGAGCCTATTGCTGGTAATATGGGTTGTATAATACCACAGGAAGGATTTCTACAAGGATTAAGAGAATTGTGTGATCAAAATAATGCACTACTCATTTTTGATGAGGTGATGACTGGTTTTAGACTAGCTCGTGGTGGTGCACAAGAGGTAACAGGTGTAAATGCAGACATTGTTACCTATGGTAAAGTCATAGGTGGCGGATTACCTGTAGGAGCATTTGCAGCACGTCAAGAAATTATGAATTATTTAGCGCCACTAGGTCCAGTTTATCAGGCTGGTACATTAAGTGGTAATCCACTAGCGATGAGTGCCGGATATGCAATGTTAGATCATTTGAATAAACATCCAGAAGTGTTTGATAGTCTTTCTCAAAAAACGGAATATTTACATAAGGGAATTCAAGAAGTTCTAGAGAGTAAGGGAATCGAGTATCAGATTAATAGATTTGGATCGATGATGTCAGTTCATTTTACTCCAGATCCAGTAGTGGATTTTGAAAGCGCAGCCAAAGGAAACAATGAGTGGTTTAAAAAATATTTTCATGGATTGCTAGAACGAGGTATTTATTTGCCACCTAGTGCATTTGAAAGCTATTTCTTAAACGATGCTCTTTCTTATCAAGATCTAGACAGAACTATTGAGGCTACTCAGGAAGTAGTTAAAAGCTGGTAACATAACTTTTGCTACTTTAGTGAGATGGAAGCATTTTTAAAATTCTTTGAAACAATGCCCATCTACTATAAATTGGTGTGGCTGATAGGTTTGATTACCCTTTTCTGGATTCTTGAAGGATACTATAGTTTTTTAAAATCGCCTTATGATAAATGGAAGCATGCTCAAACAAATCTAGCCTTGCTTTCATTTACTATGATTATTAATGTAGCATTTGGTTTACTGACTGCTGGAGTTTTTATTTTTCTAGAGCAAAATAGTTTAGGAGTATTAAATTATGTGAGTTTGCCTATATGGTTAGAACTAGTCATAAGTTTATTAGTACTGGATCTTGTTGCTCAATATGGCATTCATTTTTTACTACATAAAAGTAGTGTTTTATGGAGGCTTCACACGGTACACCACAGTGATACTTTTTTAGATGTTACTAGTGGAACTAGACATCACCCTTTGGATTTTATGTTAAGGGAATTTGCAGCTTTGATAGCAGTAGTGATTACAGGTATGCCTATAGGTTTTTATCTTATATATAGGATCATCACAGTATTTTTCACTTATTGGAGTCATGCGAATATTAGATTGCCTAAAAAACTGGATAAAATATTAAGCTACCTAATAGTAACACCTGGTATGCATAAATTCCACCATCATGATAGTATGCCTATAACAGATACAAATTTTGGAAATATTCTGAGTATTTGGGATCACATATTTGGAACCTATTACTATGGTGATAGCCAAAATATCAAATACGGATTGGACATTGTCGATAGTAAGCGCTCAAACGATTTGAAGTATCAGTTAGGTTTGCCTTTTAACAAAAGCATCCAGTATAAAAACAAAGAAGGCTCTCAAAATTGAGAACCTTCTTTTAATCGACCAATCTATATTATTATTTTGGAGATTGTTTGCTTTTTAATAAGTTGTACTTTTCTGTTCCCAGTACTTCTTTAAGGCGCTTTTCATAATTGCTTTGTACATCATTTAAAGTACCTTGTAAATCATTAGTTTCTCCTCTTTGCGCTTCTCTTTCTATACGAATAACCATTGATTCGCGATCTCTAACTATTTCTCGTAGCTCGCTTACCTTTTTCTCATCCAATTTAACAGCATCAACAATCAATTGAACTTTAGTTTCTATTTTCTTATTGAATTCTTTAACTCTGATATGAGTTTGCGCAGAAACTTCCTGTTGTTCTGCCGTAATAGTTTGTTGTGAATATGCACTTACTGAACACACAATGGCTAATAAGAATATGATCTTTTTCATTTGATGGTATTTGTTGAGTTTAAAAATAAACAAATAATATAAACTAGCCTTATCAACAATTAAAACTTAGATTAATTACTCATTTCTTCTACGTTTATGTTTCTTTCTGCCTTCAGTTCTCTTTCTTTTATGCATTTTCTGCCACTTTTCGTATTGATCGGCTGTTAGAATTGATTTCATTTTTCTTTTAAAATCAAGTTTTTTATCCAATCTAGTGTTTAAACGATTGAACTTTTCGTCATTACTCAAATTTTTCATTTCCTCGCGATTTTCTCTCAAGCTTTGACGTTCCAATTCTTGATTTGCGATTAATGGTTGAATACTATTGATTTGCTTGTCCGACAAATCTAGTGCTACAGCCATTTTTTTAACTTTAAGTTCTGCACGTTGTTGTGGTGTAAAGTCATTTCCTTTTTTTGGAAGTGGACGTTGTGCTACGGTTATCGCTGTTACAAAAAATGTAGCGATTAGAATGATGTTTTTCATATTTAAAATTTTATTTGTCCTTATGACTGGCTTATAATTGAAAAGTTTAATCAAAGAAAAACCGCTAGTATTTACTAGCGGTTTTTATAATCTTAATATCGTACCAGTTCAGGCTACACTAAATCGATAAAAAGTCCATCATCTGTTTTCTCAACCTTGGCTACCTTTTTACCAGTCAATCCTTTTACTGTTTTATCCCATTTCTTATTAGATAATCCACTGTCAGATTTAAGCGCATTCAACTCTACTTTGCCTGATTTTTTTAATAGTTCATATACCATTTTTTCATCATCATTGAGGTCGACGTTTAATTTTTTCTCCGGTCTCATCTGTGGGAAAAATAAAACTTCTTGAATGGATGGGTTGTTGGTTAAAAACATAATTAGTCGATCCATTCCTATTCCTAATCCAGACGTAGGTGGCATACCGTATTCTAGAGCTCTTAAAAAGTCTTGATCTATAAACATCGCCTCGTCATCACCACGATCGGCTAGAGCTAGTTGAGCTTCAAATCGCTCGCGTTGATCTATAGGATCGTTAAGCTCACTATAAGCATTGGCTATTTCTTTACCACAAACCATCAATTCAAAACGTTCCGTAAGTTCTGGATGATCACGGTGTTCCTTGGTCAAAGGCGACATTTCTTTAGGATAATCAGTAATGAAGGTAGGTTGAATGAAGTTTCCTTCACATTTTTCACCAAATATTTCGTCGATGAGCTTTCCTTTACCCATTGTGTTGTCTACTTCTATTCCTTCCGCTTTCGCGAAAGCGTACAACTCTTCCTCGCTCTTACCTGTAATATCAAAACCGGTGAACTGTTTGATAGCATCAGTCATGGTGACTCTAGGGTATGGAGCTTTCCATTCAATAGTATGATCGCCAAATGTACTTTGAGTAGTGCCATTTACTGCAACCGCGCAATGTTCTAATAATTGCTCGGTAAAATCCATCATCCAGTTATAATCTTTGTAAGCCACATAGATTTCCATGGCTGTAAATTCTGGATTGTGTGTGCGATCCATCCCTTCATTCCTGAAGTTTTTACTGAATTCATATACACCGTCAAATCCTCCTACAATCAATCTCTTAAGATACAGCTCATTTGCAATACGCATATAGAGAGGAATGTCAAGAGAGTTGTGATGTGTTATAAAAGGCTTTGCAGCCGCACCACCAGGAATAGGTTGTAAAATTGGAGTCTCTACTTCAAAATATTCACGCGAATTGAAAAATTCACGCATGGCATTAAAAAGTTTTGTTCTTTTGACAAATACATTTTTAACATCTGGATTAACTACTAAGTCCACGTATCGTTGACGATAACGTTGTTCTGCATCATCAAATTTGTCATAAACCTTTCCATCAGCATCCGTTTTTGCAAAGGGTAGTGGACGCAAGGTTTTCGTAAGTAATGTGAAATTAGTGACTTTTACTGTCATTTCACCTACCTGTGTTTTAAAAAGCTCGCCTTCTATACCTATAATGTCACCTATATCTAATAATTTTTTATAGACTTCATTATAAAGCGTTTTGTCATCACCGGTACAAATTTCATCACGATTAAAGTAAACTTGTATGCGACCTTCTGAGTCTTGAATTTCGGCAAAACTAGCCTTACCTTGTATACGTCTAGAGGTTAATCTACCGGCGATGTTTACCTGTTTACCTTCTTTAAAATCGGCTTTAATTTGTTTAGTAGAATGGTCTACGGGATAAAGCGCTGCTGGATAAGGATCTATTCCCATCTCACGCAGTTTTGCCAATTTTTCACGGCGTACGATTTCTTGTTCAGAAAGTTGCATAAATAGGTGTTTTTATAAGCCTGCAAAGGTAAATTAAAACAGAAAAGTAACTTTAATAAGAATGTGAAAAATGAAAAGAACATCATTAAGAGTACTTTGATTGTCCAATAGTCTGTGGTTAAATAAAAAACATGTGCTTTTTAACGAGTTCTTTTTAATTCAAAAAAAAACTGATTATAAAGTAGTTAACCTAAGTGTATTTAGAGGTGTATGGGTCACTACTAAAAACTGATCGTTGTGAATTCATCTAAATTCAATAAGCTGAAGAAAAAAAATGTAACATTTGTCATTTTATACAGTCATATTACTGCAATCACATCACCTTTAAATTATAATATATGAGCGTTTGGCGAGTAATTTTGGCCATTATTTTTCCTCCACTTGCAGTAATTGGTAAAGGCTGTGGTTCTATTTTGATTGTATTGATATTAACCTTGTTAGGATGGGTTCCCGGTGTTATTGCTGCTTTGATCATACTAAATAATCCTGACAGATAATATAAATATTTAGCAATTTAGTATAAGTTTAACCAAAGTTAATACTACCTTTGCAAAATGAATAAAAAGGTCTTCTTTCAGGATTTAGGGGTCGGTGACTATAAACAGACCTGGGTTTATCAAGAACAACTCTTCAAAGAAATTCTTGATATTAAAATTGAAAATAGGAAAGAAGATTCCAAGAATCCTACACCTAATCACCTATTATTTGTAGAACATAATCACGTTTACACGCTGGGTAAAAGTGGTGATCTGGATAACCTTCTTGCCAATGAAGCCGTTCTTAAACAAATCAATGCCGATTTTTATAAAATTAATCGTGGCGGAGACATCACCTATCACGGTCCTGGACAGATTACAGGTTACCCAATTCTTGACCTAGAAAATTTCTTTACTGACATTCATGAGTATTTACGTTTACTAGAAGAAATATTTATTAAAATTTTGGCCGATTACGGTCTTAAAGGTGAACGTAGCGATGGTGAAACTGGGGTATGGCTGGATGTAGGAACACCATTTGCACGTAAAATTTGTGCTCTAGGAGTACGTGCTAGTCGTTGGGTTACCATGCATGGTTTTGCTTTTAATGTAAATACAGATCTAGGTTATTTTGACCATATTATTCCTTGTGGAATAGAAGATAAAGCAGTAACATCTCTAGCAGCAGAGCTAAAAAGACCTGTAGATCAAGAGGAGATCAAGCAAAAAATTAAAACCTATTTTGTAGAGCTCTTTGAAGCAGATCTTATAGAAAAGTAATTCTCGTCTTCTTGCCGATCATGTAAATTGAATTAACATTCTTTACACATGAATTACAATATCCTTAAGTAGTCTCAATGATGTACTAGACTACTTTTATAGGTATGACCTTATCAATTGAAGATATACGTGCTTGTATTGAAGAGCCTGAATATGCTGCACAGCTGGCAGATTTGGTTTATGTAACAGACCAACATTTAAATATTCACAGGAAAAAATACGGTCGCGGATATACTTACCTAATTGATAATGAATCTAGATTAACCGATAAGGCTCAACTTAAAAGGATTAAATCGTTAGTGATACCGCCAGCTTGGCAACAAGTGCGAATAAGCGCTATCGATAACGGGCACTTGCAAGTAGTTGGACGCGATGCAAAAAACCGTAAAGTATATCTCTATCATGACCTCTGGAATTTAGTTCGTAATCAAACTAAGTTTTTTAAAATGTCCGCTTTCGCGAAAGCATTACCGAAAATTAGAAAGCAACTAGTAAACAGTCTTCGAGTGGCAGGAATGACGAGAGAAAAATGTCTTGCGCTGGTTATAAAAATAATGGATGAAACTTATGTGCGCATAGGCAGTTCTGGATATGCTAAGCGTAATGGGACGTATGGATTGTCTACGATGCGCATGCGTCATTTAACTGATACAGGATCAAAAATTATCTTTGATTTTAAAGGGAAACATCAAATTGATCAACATGTTGAAATTGATGACGCACAGCTGGTAAAAGCGATACAGCAATGTGAGGAAATTCCTGGTTGGGAACTGTTTCAGTATTACGATGATGACGGGAACCATCAATCTATTGAAAGTCATGACGTCAACGATTATTTGCATACCATCGCAGGAGATATTTTCTCGGCAAAGGATTTTAGAACATGGGGCGCGACTAGAGAATTCTATACTTTTTTACTACAATCACCTGATTTGAATACTGAAAAAGATAGAGACGCTAATCTATTGCAAGCCTATGATGCTGCTGCCGAAGCTTTAGGTAACACGCGTAGTGTATGTAGAGAATATTATGTACATCCTCATATCGCTGATGTTTATAAACAATCTGGTTTTGTAGATGAGAGGATAAAAATTAAAGAATTAAAAGATCGTACCTATTTTACGGCTATTGAAACTAGAATTCAACAGCTTATAGATGATTTTGAAATTGAATTTAAGCCATCAATTTAAGAGCGTTACCATTTATATAGTAGAACATCATCACCATCTAAAGTGACTAGGTAATGCCATTTACCAGCAGTTTTTACAGACGCCGTAGTATTACCGTATACAGGAAATCCATTAAGTAAATCACCTTTTTGGGAGAATATGTAAACCTTATTTTCCGCATTATCAACTAGTGATATGAAGCTTTTGTTCTTGTTCTCATAAATCGAAATGTGCTCATAGCTACCATAAGGTATTTCAACTTTATTCTTATTGATAAACAGATTATTATCGTTGTAACTCACTCTTTGGGACTTTGAGCTATCAAAAGAGTTACCATACTTATTGAAATTTTCAAATGCTACTTCTCCATTAAGAGGATTAATTGAGAAGAATTTACCGTCTTGATCTAGTCCAACCAATTTATTTTTAAGCTGTTTGAGTTTACCTTTCAAGGCAATAGGAACTGTAACCTTAGTTCTGGTTTTTCCAGTACGACTGATTAGGGCTATTTTATTTTCTGCTTTGGCAAACGCGATAAAATCCTTATTGTTTACCCTTATATGTTGTGGTGATGTTAGAATTTCTCCATCAGGTTGATAATTAAAGCCTTTAACAGCATTACCATTTATATCATACATGAATAATCTTGAACCCTGAGTTACAACAAATCGGTAATTACGGCTGTTGTCATAATCAAAAACACTTACCGGTTGATCTATACCGTTTTTAAATTCTAATGGATATTTATTTACGTCCTTGCCATTGCGATCTAAATAGTAAATTGCTTTTTCAGTTGTGAAAACTAATTGTTTGCGACCATTTTTATAGCCGTCAACAACTTGTATCTCGCCTAATATTTTTCCCTTCAACTGTTTAGACCAGTATCGTTTACCCTTATCTGATACTAAGTGAAGTTTTAATTCGGCGTCTTGAAAAGCAACATCATATCCTTTAGTTAAATGATTGGGGAATAGGAATGGTCCTGCAATAATACTCGAGCCAGATTTATAAGTCATACTTTGTTGAACGCTACCACTGTTTAAATCATCGTTTACAACTGGTATATGGAAATTATAATGAGCGTATTCGTTTTCATGTACGTATTGGGATATAATAAATGGATAAGTTTTACTTGACAGTTGTTTTAAAATCTTGCTGTCGTTTTTACTTAGGGTAGAGTTTTGCTTATAAAATTCTATACTACTAATTGAAGTGTAGCTACTTGAGCTATTTATCGAACTGTTTAGGTCTTGCCACCAAATTTGATCGGCCAAAGTGCTTTTGTTGGTAATTGCAGCAATGATTTGCTCGGGTGTAGTTGCTTTTTCAGATAATATAAAGTGAGATCCTAAAACAGTAATATATGAATAGTTTTTTTGAGGTAAAATAGGAGATAAGCTACTCGTATTAATAGGTTCTCTTAATTCGTAAATGGTTGTGTTACGATACTCAAACTTGGCTGTGGATAAACTATCCAGGTTGAGAAAGAAAGTTTCGTAAGGTTCTAGTCCAAAAGCTACAACGTGCTCCTTATCCCAGCTTATTTTACTTAACTCATAACAGTTATCTAAAATATTTTTAACAGTTGCAGTAACCTCGTGATTGATTGATTTTTGCCTGGACAAATTGGATATGATTTCTTGATGGTTCTTATAAGTAGTAGTTTCTACATTGGTTAAATTAAGAGGTAATATTTCAGCTATGTGGTTAGTTCTAGCAGTCAAGCCGTCATAAAGTGCATGACGCATAGATGTACTGTCTGAATAGGTGAGAATACCAGAGAATTGTATTGCAAGATCGTTGTTTTCTGGTTCTACTTGATACCAATGAGCATAGTTTCCCTTATCATTTATATTACGACCATACATAAATTCTTTAAGCCAATTTCTATCACTGGCTTTTACATATAAGGATACCGAATTACCACTAGTTTTTTCATATAAAGATTTGAACTCGTCATTAAACACATAATCATCAAGCTCTCGTCTTATTTGACTTTCAATTATAAGTTTTGAACTACTAGCGAGATGCAATCCTTTATGATTAAGAAAATAAAAATCAGTACTATCTGTTTTTGATTGATAGTATTTTGTTTCATTGTAATTAAAGGTTGATGTAGTATCCCTATATTTTGGTAGGTCCGAAGAGATTAAAGAAATGACCACTTCATTTTTACCTTCAATGCTTACTGTGATTAGATTGTTATCACTTTCTTTATATAATTCTAAAAAGCTACCTGCATTTTTAATTTCTTGTAGTCTATCTAGATTTTTTATTTGGTTATATAGAGCGTTATTTTCTATAAAACTAAATACATCCTCCATGTTATTTGCGTCAATAATGATCTTAGAATCATGTGGTATACGATGGAGGAGATTTAAATCTATTTGGGAGTCTTTTTCACAGCTAGTAATAAGCAGAACCAAAACAAAGATTCTCAAAAAGTTTTTCATAGACCTAGTTTTATACAAAGGTAAAAGTTATAAGAAATAACACACAGTTCAAACAAAACTATTATAAATCCAGACTTAATTGATCTGGTAAAAGTTTAAAGCTTTTTCTATGGTATTTTGTACTACCAAATTTTTTGATTGCCTGGCGATGTGCAACTGTGGGATAACCTTGATTTTTATGCCAATCATAATTAGGGAATTCCCTAGATATTTTTTCCATAAAATCATCTCTATATGTTTTGGCGAGTATGGAAGCAGCTGCGATGTTGAGGTATTTACCATCACCTTTAATCACTGTTGTGTAAGGTATTTCGTTGCATGGTTTAAAACGATTGCCATCAACGGCTATATGATCAGGTATACTTTTAAGACCCTTTATTGATTGATGCATTGCAAGAATACTTGCATTCAATATATTAATCTCATCGATTTTCTCCATCATTACATGCGATACATGAAATGATATTGCTTCTTTTTCTATAATAGGTCTAAGTTCATACCTACGCTTTCGCGAAAGCTTTTTACTATCATTCAATTCAGGACATTTAAAGTCTGGTGGTAAAATAACAGCAGCAGCAGTGACGGGTCCGGCAAGACAGCCACGTCCAGCTTCATCAGTTCCTGCCTCAATAAGATTGGGTTTTACTTGTAATAAAAGCATACTGCGAATGTAATTAATATCAATTACCTTTATAAAAACACATTACTTAATTTGAATGTGCAAAGAAGGAATACATGAAAACTATTCGAATTTTAAAACGTAGTTTATCTATAACAGGATTAGTTCTTACCTTACCTATTGTTGGAATGGTGTTTAGTAAAGAGGTGAATTGGGATTTGCTAGATTTCTTAGTTATGGGTGTGATGCTGTTTACAACAAGTGTTCTGTTGCATTACATTTGGTTTTCTCAAACTTCTTCAAAATGGAGGTACGGTCTAATTGTACTAGCTCTCATTGCTTTTTTCTTACTTTGGATAGAGCTTGCTGTTGGTATTTTTAATTAATCTATACCTATAGATAAATAGGAACTCAATAACTTCTAATTGCTATCGTTATCTTACTTTTGAGCCGTGATTAAAAAAATGAGATTTCTTTTATTTCTATTGTTGGCTTTTCCTGTACTTTCTATAGCACAAGAAAAGGAGTTGATATCAGCTGGAGAAGTTCGAACTTCTGATAGATTTACATCTTTGAACGGAGATCAAAATACAGATCAACCTGGCGTTCAAGTTAAGGGAGATAAGCCACCGATTACAGATTACCTAATCATATCTGCACAACGTGATACGACTCACGTAGATACCACTTTACACATTTACAAAGATTATAAATTCAATTATTTGCGCAAGGATAATTTTGAATTACAACCCTTTCACAATGTAGGTCAACCTTATAATGAATTAGGAAAGTCTTATTCATTAAATACACTCACTCCATCAATGGGTGCGCGAGCTAGGCATACAGGATATTTAGAAGTACAGGATATGCAGTATTATCGAGTGCCTACTCCTTTAACCGATTTATACTTTAAAACAGCAGTAAATCAAGGACAGCAATTAGACGCTACCTTTACAAGTAATATTTCTCCTCAATTTAATTTCTCTATCGGTTATAAAGGAGTGCGAAGCGCAGGAGACTATGCTCGCACACTTACTAGCACTGGGATATTTAAATTCACGGCAAATTATGTTTCAAAAAATAAGAAGTATAAAGCTATAGCACATACAACCTTTCAAGATTTATCTAATCAAGAGAATGGTGGTATTGTGGCAAGTGCCGTTCAAGGATTTATTGATAACGATGAGGATTTTGATGACAGAGGACGATTAGACCCTAATCTAGAAAATGCTGAAGGTACATTGAACGGTCGTCGATTTTATATCAATCATGAATATGAGTTTCTAGGTAAAAAGGATTCAACCAGTTACTTCAGCGCAAGATTGTACAATGAAATGTTTTATGAAGATAAATTGTACAGGTTTGAGCAGTCTTCACCAGATGAAGAATTTCTAGGAAATGCCTTTGGGAATGCAATTAATGATAAAACAGATTTTGAACAAGGAGATATTGAAGTAGGTTTGCTCTATGATCATCATTTGTTAGGTCATTTTAAAGCAGGATTCACCAGGCAGGCATATAATTATGGTTATAATCGTGTTCTTGATTTTGGGACTTCTTCAATTACCAATAGACTCAAGGGTGAAACGTACCAATTATCAGGAACGTTTAGTAAGAATTATAAAGGATTTGATATTCAAGGTGATGGTGGTGTAATACTATTTGGTGATTTAACGGGTCAATTTTTAAATGCATCGGCTAGTTATGATTTTAAGTTGTTTAAACTTAGTGCTTCTTTAGATTTGAGCTCGCAATCTCCTAATTTTAATACGCTTTTATTCCAAAGTGATTATGAAAATTATAATTGGCAAAATGCTTTTGACAATATCGAGAAGCAACAATTTTCTGTTGATTTAAAATCAGATAAACTTCTAGATGCACAGTTAAGCATTACTAGAATTCAGGATTATGTTTATTTCACCGAAAATCAGTTATTGGACTCTGATTTGAATACGGTAGGTTACAATGCAGCTCCTCAACAATTTGATTCTGAAATTACGTATTTAAAATTGAAGTTGCACAAAGGATTTAAGTTCTTGAGCCATTTTGGTATGGATCATACCGTCATGCTTCAGTCTGTTGACCAAAATCAAGAAGTATTAAACTTACCAGAAGTAGTTACTCGAAATACCTTTTACTACGAGAATAGGTTTTTTAAAAGAGCTTTACAACTACAAACCGGTTTTACATTAAAATATTTTACTTCCTACAATATGGATGGATACGATCCTGTATTAGGGGAATTCTATACGCAAAACAATCAAGAGTTTGGTGATTTTCCAATGATTGATGTTTTCTTAAATGGTAAGATTAGACAAACAAGAATATTCTTTAAGGCAGAACATATCAATGCACTCTTTGGTAAGCAGGATTACTTCAGTGCTCCATTACATCCTTATCGTGATTTCACTTTTAGATTCGGTATAGTGTGGAATTTCTTTTTATAAAATTGTATTAAAAACGTTAAATAATTATGTTTCAAAGGGTTGATTTTGAGTAAAATCAGCTGTTTTTATTTAACATTTACAAACTCTCTTATGAATTCATTAAAACCGAGGTGTAAGATTCTTCGTAAATATGTATGAATTTAAAAACAATTACAATGAAAAAGTATTTTTTATACAGCGGTTTGCTGTTAAGTACACTAACCTTATTTAACTGTTCCGACGATGATGATGTTGTAGAAGGACGTTTTGACCGAGCAGAACTCTATGTAACCAGTACAGCAAGTGGAGACATCACAGTCTATGATTTTTCTGATGATGATCAGGTTGAAACAACAACTCTTACGACATTAAGTACCTCTAACGAAGGTATTGAGTACGATGGTGATACAGACGAGTTATTTGTTGCATCACGTAGTGCTCTTAACTTAAGCGTTTTTACAGATGTAGAGGCTACTATAGAATCAGGAGCTGTTGCGGCAGCAACAGGTATTACCGCGACGGCCGCATTTAATAGTCCTAGAGCACTAGCTATAAACGGTGACAATGTAGTAGTAGCAGATAATGGTACTAATCAATTATTCGTTTATACTAGAACTTCAAGCGGTTTGCAATTGCGTAATACGTTTGATATAGCTTTTGATTTATGGGGCGTTGAGTTTGTAGGATCAGATTTATATGCGGTTGTTGATAATACCTCAGATCTAGCAATTTTTACCAATTTCCTATCAAATACAACTGATGGTTCACTAGCTGCAACCAAACAAATTACAATTGAAGGAATCGTAAGAACACACGGTATTGCCTATGATGCACAAGATGACTTATTAATCATGACCGATGTAGGTCTGGCTTCTAGTGATACAGATGGTGCATATCACGTTATTGATAATGCGCTTTCTCAAATAGCAGGAGTTGCAAATGGTGGGACTTTGGCATTATCATCTCAAACCAGAGTTGCAGGTTCAAATACGTTTTTAGGTAATCCAATTGATGTTGATTACGATACCGAATCAAATACCATTTTTATTGCAGAGATTGCTAATGGTGGTGGACGAGTACTTGCATTTGACGTAGCACAATCTGGAAATGCTAATCCAGCTATTAACAACATGCTTGCTGGTTGTAGCTCATTAGATTTCTACGGGAACGACTAATTCTCAAATTCTATAAAGAAATATTAATTGTTGCGCTTGTTCGAGCGCAACAATTTTTTTTTGCTCTATATTTGGCGATCATGAGATATAAACAATTAATATCCATATTACTAATCGCCCTGTTTACTAGCATGCAATTGATGAACTTGCATAGCTGGTCACATGATGATGATCATGAAACAGATTGCGAGGTATGTGTTATATCTCACGAGTTTCAGGAGCTTCAATATGATTTTCCACATTTAGGGACATGGACTCCATCTATTCAAAATCATATCCCTGTTGATGGTGTTGTTGTTTATTACGCTTCCGCGAAAGCGAACTCAACATCAAACATACTCTTTACGCGACCGCCGCCAGTACTAGCCTAATTCCGTTTTTTGAATTAGTTATTACAATCCCTTACTATGTTTAAATATTTATTAGTAGTCATTTTTATGGCTACTGTTGCAATGTGTACAGCACAAGATTGCAAGAACACCCTTAAAGGTAAGATTACCGATTTTCATAATAATAAACCACTAGAACTAGCCCAAGTATATGTAGAGGAGCAAGAGCGTACTTATACATCAAACTCAGCTGGAGAGTATCAGGTAAATAACTTGTGTACAGGTGTTTATCATCTTATTGTTACTCATATTGATTGTGATAAAAAATCAATTGAGGTCATTGTAAATCAAGATAAAATCTTAAATATCACTCTCGAACATCATATCAATGAACTTGATGAGGTACAGGTTGTTGCCGATGTTCATGATGATCATGCAACTACTCAAAATGCAACTCGTATTGATAAGGAATTAATTCAAAAGTATAGCGGTGCAACCCTAGGAGATGCGCTAGAAACTGTGCCTGGAGTATCATCACTTAAAACAGGACAAGGTGTCGTAAAGCCTATCGTGCATGGATTGTATGGTAGTAGAATTACCATTGTAAATAATGGTGTGAGGTTACAAGATCAAGAATGGGGAACAGAACATGCTCCAAATATTGATCCCAACACAGCATCTTCTATAAGAGTTATTAAAGGTAGTAGTGCCTTACGTTATGGTGGTGACGCGGTAGGAGGAACTATAATAATAGACCCAGCTCGTATAATAAGTAAGGATACTATTATGGGTAACGCAATCTTAACCGGTCAATCGAATGGTCGTGGCGGAGCGATAACTGCTGGTATACAGCGATATAAAAAGTCAGGCTGGTATCAACAAGCAAATATTACTTTCAAGCGACTGGGAGATTTTGAAGCGCCAGATTATATTCTTTCTAATACGGGTTCTCAAACAGCTGCTACTAGACTTGCAGTTGGGTATAAGCAATTTGAATACGGTTTAAGTGCTGAATATAATTTTTACGATACTGAATTAGGTATTTTAAGAGCATCTCACATTGGTAATACCGCCGACTTAGTTCGTAGTATAAATTCTGGTGAACCTGCTATTATTAATGAGTTTACTTATGATATTGATGTGCCAAAACAAGAAGTCATACATCACCAAGTTGCTCTTAACGCTTTTAAACGCTTTAGAAATCTAGGAAAGTTTGAGTTGAACTACCAGTATCAACTTAATAACAGAAAAGAATTTGATGTACGTAGAGGTGCACTTTCTGAACGTGCTGCATTAGATATTGATTTAAAAACACACAATTTTCAAGGATATCTAAATATTGACGCTAGCGATAAATGGAATCATGAACTAGGAGTTGATGCCGTTTTACAAACCAATTCACCAGACGCAACAACTGGTGTACGTCGTCTTATTCCAGATTATAATTCCATTAAGGTAGGTGGTTTTCTAGGAACTCAATATCAATTTACAGATAGACTAATGATTGAGGCTGGTGCTAGATACGATCATTATTCAATAGACGCTAAAAAGTTTTATATCACCTCTCGTTGGGAATCTTTGGGATATGATGTGCGATTTGCACAGTTTGAACGATTTAGAGAATCTATCCAGGTTTATACTGAACCAGAATTGGATTTTGATTTATTCGCATTTTCCAGTGGTGTTCAATACTCATTTAAAGATCACTTTGATATAACCTTTAATGTGTCTCACTCACAGCGCGCTCCAAACCCAGGAGAGCTTTTTAGTGAAGGATTGCATCACGCTCTAGCAACTATCGAAATAGGTCGTTTAGAATTAAATAAAGAAGTGTCAAATAAGATCAGTGCTAGTTTTCATGCTAACTATAATAACTGGGATGTAGAACTTGCACCTTATTACAATCGTATTAATGACTTTATACAATTAGTTCCTAATGGAGTACAGCTTACCAATCGAGGTGCGTTTGCAGTCTATGAATATGAACAGTTAGATGCTGTTCTTGCTGGTGTTGATATAAGTGCTAGTTACCATATAAAAAGGAAAGAAACGATAAAACGAACTCCATATAATAGAACAATCAACCTTACTAAGAACTGGATATCGTTAGGTGCACAGTTCTCTTACGTATATGGAGAGGATGTGAAAAACGATAAACCCTTAATCGATATTCCACCAGCTCAGTTATTAACTAAAATCGAAATTGAAGATGTTTTTACGGAAGGCTTGCAGGTAGAAATTGCAAATCAGCAAGTATGGAAACAAAACAGATTTCCTGACAACGATTATGAAATCACTTATGCAGCAGATAATGGGAACGCAGTTACTGAAACTGTAGAAATATCAGAATCTCCAGATGCTTACAACTTATGGGACCTAGGTCTAGCTTACTCCATTAAGTCACAAAATAATAAACCTAACTTGAGTTTTAGACTTCAAGTGAACAATGTACTTTCTACCAAGTACAGAGATTATCTCAACCGACAACGTTTTTACGCAGATGAAATAGGTAGGAATTTCATTGCACAAATTTTGTATAATTTTTAAATTTTTAATTATGAAAAAAGTTCTTAGAACTACAACCGCTTTAATGATGACAGCTGTACTATTTGTAAGTTGTGACAACGACGATGATAACCCAGATATCATCAATCCAGAGGAATTAATAACTACGGTTGAATTAACTCTAACAAATGACAATGATGCGACAGATATTGTTGTGCTTGAAGCGTTTGATGAAGATGGGGAAGAAGGTCCTATCGCTCCAGTAGTTCGTCAAAATGGTGCACTTACGGCAAATGCAACCTACTCAGGTATGGTAAGATTTTTAGATTCCAGTGATCCAGCAGATGTTGAGGATATTACTATTGAAGTAAGAGACGAAGCAGATGAGCATGAAGTATTCTACGTGACTGATGTTGCTGGTGTAGCAATTGCTAAAAATGATGTAGACGGTGGTGGAAATCCATTAGGATTGGATACTACAGTTACTACTGGTGCTGCTGGTTCAGGTAATTTTACTATCGTATTGCGTCACGAACCTACTAAGCCTAATGACGGTACTCTAACTGGAGCTGGTGGTGAAAGTGATATTGAAGTAACATTCCCACTTACAGTACAGTAGTTTATTAGATTTATTGAATTAAAAAACCCTTGCTGTTTTAGCAAGGGTTTTTTAATATGTGATATTTAATTAATCTACAGTATCTTCAATATCGTCTGCAACATCTTCTACTGCATCTTCTACTTTTTCTCCTGTTGATTTTTCTCTACAACTTGAAATACTTAAGGTAAAAGTTGCAACAGCTACTAGAATTAAAAATTTCTTTAACATAATAATGATTTTAAAAGTTAGTGTTGATGATTCTATTATAAAGGTCTTCTACCGCTTATAATATTAATTAAAATTACAATTACTGCAATTACTAATAGAACGTGTAGTAATCCGCCAGTTGACATGCCTGGTACAATTCCAAACATTCCCAATGCCCAAACGATAACACAAATGACGGCTACTAACCATAAAATACTTCTCATAATATATAGTTTTTGTTTTTGATTAATCTAAAAGTACTTATGATTTTGATGTTGATTTCTAAATAAATTAATAATTACGATTAATTTATGTTAAATCAATAGAAAGTCAAATTTAATATTGAGATGGGTTTTTCATCACATCCTGAGCTCGTTGTTTATGTCGTTCTAATTTTTCTTTATCCATTTTATTTAGAGTTCCCAGCATCATGTTCATGCGCTGGTTGTTTTTGAAAAACTCTTGTTTGTCATCTAGAAAATTCCAGTATAGCGAATTAAAAGGACAAGCATCCTCTTCAGCATTTTTCTTACTTACTTTGTATTTACAGCCTTTACAATAGTTACTCATTTTATTGATATAGCTACCGCTAGAAACATATGGTTTAGTCGCTACAATCCCGCCATCAGCCCATTGAGACATTCCTCTGGTATTGGTTATTTCAACCCATTCAATAGCATCAATGTAAACTCCTAAATACCAATCGCAGACTTGGTTGGGATGAGTTTGTGTAAGCAGTGCATAATTACCAGTTATCATCAATCGTTGTATGTGATGTGCATAGGCATTGTCTAGTGAGTTATTAATGCTGTGTTTAAGACAATTCATATCAGTTTCACCAGTCCAGTAAAAGTCTGGTAGATCGTTCTGGTTGTCAAGTTTGTTTGATCTAGCGTAACTTGGCATTTCTTTCCAATATATTCCACGCATGAACTCACGCCAGCCCAAAATTTGTCGCACAAATCCTTCAACTTGTGAGATGTCAATCTTGCGTTTGTCTTCTCTCCATTTATCAACTACTTTTTCTATAACCTCTTTAGGATGAAGCATCTTAGAATTTAGGGCAAAGCTTAATCTACTGTGGTATAAATACTCCTGATTGGTATGCATGGCATCTTGATAATCGCCAAAATGAACGAGTAACTCATCACAAAAATAATTGAGTACTTTAAGTGCATCAGCTCGCGAAGTAGGCCAGTTAAAATTACTACTATCAATACGTCCAAAAGTCGAAACATCTTCCTCTTTTAGCATTTCTACAATATCACTTACATCCTTACGAAATCCTTTTTCCTTCGGAATTTCAGTATCACCATCCCATTTGTTTCGATTGCTTTTATCGTAGTTCCATTTTCCGCCTTCTGGTTCCTTGTCACCTACAATCATGATATCGTGTTTCTTGCGCATGTCACGATAGAAATATTCCATAGTCATGCGTTTTTTTCCTTCAAAAAACTTTTCTACATCCTTTCTTTTGGTGAAAAAATGCTCAGTATCATATCCTTCCCATTCTATATCTAAGGACTTACAAAAGTCTCGCAATTGTTGGTCCAATCGGTATTCGTCAGGAGCTAGGTACTCAAATTTTTCAATGCCGTGTTTATCAATAATATGGTTGAGGTTGTCTACAAGGTTGTGCTTGTTCTCGCTTTCGCGAAAGCGAAAATATTCTACCTGCATTCCACGATCCTCTAACCACGATGAGAACTCGCGCATCGCCTGAAAAAATCCTACAACTTTTTGAATGTGATGCTTTACATAATCTGTTTCTTGGCGCATTTCTGCCATATGATAGATAATGTGATCTTGATCGCCGTTATACCATGAATGCTTGTAGTTAAGTTGATCTCCTAGAATAAGACGTAATGTTTTTTTGGGCATGATGTAACGTTTTTAAAGATTTGAATACCTATTTATCAAAGATTTAATTATGAAAAGGTCTAACTATTTTGTTTTGTTTGTAACAGCTATTTGGTTATTATTATTGGCTTATCTCAGCTTTTTTACTAAAGTCGGATTAACAACCTTGTTAATTGTTTATACTTTAGGTCAAGGATTTTTAACTGCGTGGTTTCTTCCAAAATATGCTAAGAAGAAGCGTTGTTGTTAATGAATTCAACATTTCCAATTAAAATAACTTTTCCTGCAACCATTTTTTGCGATACTTATGTTCATTGTCATAACGATCGGCTTGTAGCTTAATATTAAAAGTTCTATTTCTAGGATCATTACCTACACCACTATTATACATCCAGTTTCCATAGTTTGAATGCACGTCATAGTCAATTAAAATGTGCTCAAAGTAGGCAGCACCTAGTCGCCAGTCTTGTTCACGATGCATGCTCCAGTAGCTGGCTACATTTTGTCTTCCACGATTGCTCATAAAACCTGTAGCTGCTAGTTCTTTCATGTTTGCGTTTACGAAGTCTTCATGCGTTTCACCATTAATCCATTTTTCTAATTCTCGCTCGCTTGCTTTCCATTCATAATCTCTGTGTAATATTCCACCTAGATTGAAAATATTATGTTCAT
This sequence comes from Nonlabens sp. MIC269, assembly GCF_001430865.1. GTDB lineage: Bacteria > Bacteroidota > Bacteroidia > Flavobacteriales > Flavobacteriaceae > Nonlabens > Nonlabens tegetincola. The sequence goes on from NZ_CP011373.1 coordinate 2,367,486, forward strand.
GTTTTAATGAAACATACTTAAAGAAATCACGCCAAATCAATTCAAAAACTAACCAGTAAGTATCTTGGTTTTTCTTTACTTCTTTTTCAAACCGTTTAACTTCCCAATATATCTGTCTGGCACTTATGCATCCTAAGGCTAGCCATGGACTGAATTTACTACTATAATCAGTTCCTAATAATCCGTTTCTTGTTTTCTTATAGTATTTCAATTTTTCAGTATCCCAGAAATAGTGGTCTAAACGATCCCATGCTGCAATCTCACCACCTTCAAAAGGAAAAGCACTATTAGGGTGTTTTTTAAACTCCTCAAGTCCCAAATCAGCAAGGGACGGAATAGGAGTGAAGGTTACTTTGGGCATTTCTTGTTTGTAACCTTCAATATCTACTGTATTACGCACTTCACTTTGTTTCTCACACTTCTTACGGAATTCTGTAAATACCTTGGGAATTTGTTGCCAGTTGTCAAAAGGAACGTCTTCTGGGTGAAATAAAAATTGATCATAAACGCGATGACCTTTTGGTTTACGCTCTAAGGTCGAAAGTGCTTTACCTAGAGCTTCTTCTTGCTCTACTTCGTCACGTGTCCATTCTTTTTGTAGATAGATATCAGTTATTTCATACTCTTCTATTAATTGCGGAATGATATTTTCTGGTTTGTCGTGAAATAGTAATAAGGGAATTCCATGCTCTTCTAATCCTTTACGTAAGTCTTTTAACGCTTCACGAATAAATTGTGCTCTGTATTTTCCTGTTTTTCCGAAAGGTACTTTAAAGGGTAAGTTCATTCCAAAATCACTTTCTTGATAATACCGTGGATCAAAAAAGTATACAGCTATTACATCACCTTTATTATCACAAGCTGCTTTCAGACTTACATTATCCTGAATACGTAAATCGTTTCTATACCAGATTAAATTCATTCTTGTTTTACTTTACTTATTTCTACTTTCTACATTTCTTACTGCAATACACTACGTTGTCCCAGTTCTTTTCCCACTTCTTACGCCATGTAAATTCTCGTTCACAAGAAGGACAAACTTTAGTAGGCAAACCATGTGGATTACGAGCTTTTTGTTTCATTTTTATTATAAGTGATTGGTTTTACATCAGTTTCAATTTGAGCGTAAGAATACCGATGAGTGAGAGAAGCTTTGCCATAGGCGTCAAGACCATTAATTATAGTGCTTTCTGCTTCTTCGAGATTCAAAAATCCATCTTCAAGGATATAATCTTCATTCAGAAAAACGTCAGTGATTTTACATATAACTAGTCGACATTGATTTTCATCAATAAGAATATCATTCACATAACTAGCAGCAACTTGTATGTTTGAATTTGCAACGAAAGGAGCCTTAAAACCATTTCGTTCTATTTTTTCTATGTCTAATTCTTTAAACTCTGAAATGTCAACAGGGAATTTAGCGCTTGTGCTATGAGCTTTTTTTATAAGTGATGGATTAACGTGATTTAATGTTAGATAACCCGTTGCTTTTAAGTTTTCATAAGTGTGACCAGCACCATATCCCAAAGGCCTAAGTATAAAGCAAAATAGAGCAGGATTGCTTCCTAAATGGGTTACGTTGCTAAATATTGCTAGGTTATCAATTCCTTCTTTTGATCGAGTGCCAATCAAATGAGCAGGCTTGAATCCGGTAAGACCTGTTATCAAGTTTCCTCGATAAAACCGATCCATTTCAGATATATCTTCCGATGAAATGTGTTTCATTTGTTTAACCATTACAATCAAAAGTAAAACAAATATTACTTAGGGTACTTTATAAAAACTTAAAGTTTAAATGCAAAGTTGGTATATAAAAAAACCGAACTAGTTGAACTAGTTCGGTTTTAATATGAGAAATTGATATTCTAATTTTTTATGAACTGGGCAGAATAATTGTGACTAGAGGTCTGTACTTTAATTAAGTAAACACCTTTTGCTATTGAATCTAAACCTTGCACACGAGTTTTGTTAGAGTCAATTTTTTCAGATTTAACTAATTTTCCTGACACGTCATAAATACTAAGTTGTGCATTTTCAAACTCTACAGAGTTCAATTCTACATTTAATATTCCTGAACTTAATGGATTAGGGTATATTGATAGTGCGTTGCTATTCGTAATGTCGCCCTGTGTCAATGTTGAATTTTGAAAAACTAACTCAAATCTATTGCTGTCTACACTAGCATTATCTGATGCTGAAATTTGAAAATTAATTAATGTACGATTGTTCATGTTTAATGGATGAAGTTGAGAAGTATAAGTATCTCTTAAGTAAACTTGATTTCCATTTAAGTCATCAACTGATATTTCAAAAGTATAATCAGTAACTAAGTAGTTTGATATATGCAAAGGAACAACTTCATCTGATGTAGGTAGAGCACGTCTTTCAACACTTAATTTTTGAGAACCTTTATCAATGCTTATGTTGGCATTTAATCCATTTACTTTTACGGCATCGTCAAGATTTATATTATTATCGTATTGATCGTTAAATTCAATATATAAACCATCACTTTCTGATTGATTGGCTTGTAATCTTGAAGTTTGATAAAGCTTTACAAACACAAATTCAGAATTTAAATTAGATCTAAAGACACCTGCGTTTGAGGAACCTGTTATTTTGTTAGTCTCTTCGATCGTTACATTTGGATTTGTTGTAGTAGCGGTCATAAATACCGCTTGTCCAGGCTCTAGTACTTGGGTGGTATTTCCTACAGTTCCTACTCCTGAAGTCATGTCAATAGTAGAGTAAGTTCCTCTAGGTCCAATTGTTGGATCCCAGTAATACATGTCATTTCCTACACCAGATTTAGTCACAGTACTTAAATCAAGTTTTGCTTGGTAAGGATTTGCCATTGAGAAAAACTCTCCTGTATTTAATGTTGGGCTACTAGTAAAAGAGCCTGTATGTAAATTTCCACTAGCTCTTAAGGTCGTTGCTGTTACCGCAGCAGTATTGTTGGACAAATCTGTATTTCTATCACCTCTAATCATTATGCGATAAAAGGTTCCTGGAACAAACTGTTCTGTTTTAGTATTTGAAACAGCATCCCAAGTTTGAGAATTACTTATCCATTTGAATAAACTAGGGTTACCACTTGCCGTTTCATCTAATCCAGTAGTTGAGTTAACCGTTCCTATCGTTCCAGCTGTTCCGGTTATATGAGTACCAAACCCTGATAGAGCCGAACCGCTTTCTTGCCACCCGTCAAAAACGGTTGAACCACTTACAGTAGGACCTATAAATCGGAACGCTCTATTACCAGCTGGAATAAACTGTTCTACTGTAACTTCACCTGTTATTGAAGCTCCTGTACCTAGTGTATTAAATACCGCGGTATGTTGTGCATTGCTCTTAAATACTAGATTATTATTGGTATTCAAGTTTCCGTTAAGAACTTCCAATGATTTTTGTATTTCTAAAGTTCCTAACAATTCTACACCACTAGTATTATTGGCTTTTAAATGGTCAATAGATCCATTACCAGTTATAAATTGCTGGGCATTTGCATCGAGTTCTATAGAATACTCACCAATAATTTCACCATTTACATCTGCATTTCCTTTAATGCTTACTGTGTTATTATTGACCATGAGTGTGGACTCATCATCCATATAAAGATTATTAAATTCTGCTACGTCATTAAGTATAGCAGTATTACCATCATTGATATAAAGATTATTACTGCTGCTTATCGAGGACGATGGATCATTTGTCCAGGATGTTCCATCCCAAAGATAAACTACGGATTCGCAAGAGGTTGATAAGGTAAATCCATCTCTTGTTACCGATCCATCAGATGTGAACACCAAGGTTATACAACCGCTGGTTGTTGTTGCGGCAATTGAAGTGTGCAATAGGTCTCCAGAACCGTTTGCAGGAGAGTCATTACGATCCCAACACCACGCGTTTCCTCCATTAGGCGGTGCGATTATAGTTCCTGAAGTAGAATCTCCGTCATAAATTGTTAAACCATCATAACATCCAGATCCATTATTTTCAATGTTAAATTCAGAAAAGTTGATAACCACCTTTTCTCCTGGTGTGTTTGGACAGATTGTATATACTTGATTTTCATTATCACCGTATTCCGCACCAGTTCCTCCTGAATCAGCAAGACTTGCTCCACACCAATCGGCACTAGTAGTTACGTTTAAAACTTGAAAACTACTTGCACAATTTGCTCTTACATAGATGTCATAAGAAGTGTTTTGACTAAGGTTAGAAAGAGTATGTGGAATAGAAAATACATTGGCAGTACCTACTGCAGGTACAGCGGCTCCAGAATTCACGATTACTACTTCCCACTGGTTACCTGCAGGACTATTATTCTCTAACCAGCTTATGGTAACTGAATCAGATGTAATAGCATCGGTTTGAAGATTAGAAATATTATTACAGCCTGGCGTTGAAACCGCAATGGTATAATCTTCAACTTCACCATACGTAAAGGTTTCACAAGAAGTAGAAATGGTATCATATTGCATGATAACGCGCATTCTTGTAGTACCAGATAATGCGTTTGAAGGTATTGTAATGGTTCCTGAAGCAGGAGTGCCTGTGGTGTTTCTTTCCGTATACACAGTTTCATCTTGGTCATCAAAATCTCCATCTTGGTTGAAATCTATGAAGACAGCATATCCTTCTGTATAGGCAGCTCCGTTCCAAGTAGGAGTAATAGTAATTGGATAACTAGAACCAGGATCAACATTAGCTATTAAATTAGTATAATCGCCGTAACCACCAGCTTCAGCAGTTGTAGAATTATCGATAGAACTAAATTGAACGCGACTTATAAACTCATCTGATTGATCTGTACCATAGGATTCACAGTACGTCACAACAGTTGTAGAAAAAGTGATGACAGAACTGTAAGAGCTTTGTGAACTACTACATACACTTCTTACTCTTAATTCATAATTGGTAGATGATGTCAATCCTGTAAGTAAATATTCTGCTCTATTTGTACTTGCGGTATTCCATGTTGATGTTCCGCTTTCGCGAAAGCTTACCTCGTAGCCAGCACCAGGAATAACATCCCAATTTATAAAAGCACTTGAATGAGTAGCGTTTACAGCGGTTACATTAGTAGGAGTAGTTGCTACGCAAGGTGCGTTACTTGCAAGTCCAGTGACAATTAATGAGAAATTCTGGCTACCTGTGGCAAGAGAGCCTTTGTGCGTTACTGTAATGGTGTAACTGCCAGAAGGATTATCAACATCAATACGCTCATATGGATCTCTGTCATTATCGCCTTTACCATTTGTGGTTACTCCTGTTAATCTCCATGGAGTGAATGTATCGTTGTTTTGAGTAATTCTTATGTCAAGATCGTTAATCAATTTTGGACTATTATCGTTAACATTAGTTGTTGCAGTACCAGGTAAATCAGTCCAAGATATTGATGCTTGTAGCGTGTCAAAGTTGTTAGAATTTACAACTATTTGATACGATTGCCCTGAACTTAATGAAAGCTCTGAAATTATAGATGTGTCGCCGTTTGCGGTAATAACTTCTGCAGCTTTTTTAGCATTTAATAATCCCCAACCGAATACTGCATCTGGTCCACTAGTGCCTGCGTCATCTGCGGTATGTAATGCCAATCCTTTTAAAGTAGCGGCACGCATGAATGTATTATTTACATCGTTATAGTGTTCTTGAAGTAATAAAAGAGAACCAGCAACATTAGGTGATGCCATGGATGTACCACTTATACTATCGTAGTCATTGTCGCTTGATTCAAAAGTAGAGTAAACACCTGTACCATTTCCTGTAATGTCTGGTTTGATGCGTAAATCATCTGTAGGTCCTTCACTAGAGCTAGTGTTTATGGAAACACTAGATAAACTACCATCGGGATTCACAATTGCGTCTCGAGCATTTGCTACAACCAAATTATTTTTTGAAGTTTTGAATCCTGTTAATTTATCATACTGACCATTGTTATCAAGAGGAGCGTTATTTGCTGTGTTATCATTACCGTCATTACCGGCTGCTGTCACCATCAAGTAGTATGGTGTATTGTAAAGTAAATCGTCCCAATCCCTAGAAACATCTATATATCCTCCAAAAAGATAATCTGGTAACTGTGCGTTTCCATTTTGATCTCTAGCTGCATATCCATAGGAATGGTTTGATATAAGCATTCCTTGTTGTGATGCTGTTAGTGCTTCAACATAGTCATTGTTCCAATCGTAGCCTACTGCGCTAGCACTAGGTGCCATTCCTTTTGCATCTGCTTGAGCTCCATAGGCGATTATGGTTCCTGTAACATGTGCTGCATGAAAGTCTAATGAGGTCGTAGCGTCTCCTACAGAGAAACGATTTGATCCACCAGGTCCATCGTATTCTACGTGTGTTGTCCTTGCCACTCCACCATCCCAAACGTGTGCTACTAAATTTTGACCATCCAGATTGAGGTTAAGACCACCATTGGCATGTAGAAAATTGGTTCTTGTACTGCGTGCAGCATCGGTGTTGTAAGTGGTATAATAAACAGGAACTCCGTTAATGATTCTTTGTATCTCGAATAACCTACCATCTTCAGTTCGGGTTTTTACTTTCAGGTTATTTTGGTTTGTGAAGTTTTGTACGGCTTCGCTTTGCTTTTCGTTTTCAGCAACAGCTTGTTTTTTGAGTTGTTCTAGGGCTTGCTGATTCGATTTTCTAACTATAACCTCTTTTTGTTTAAGAGTTTGGGAAAAACTAAGGAAGCTCATCAAACTAAATATGAGCAGTATAGATAGAGTAATTGTTTGTTTCATAGGGATTATTAGTTGACATTCAATAATATCCAAGAAACACGATAAACGCAATTAAATTTAGGACGAAATGCGTTAAAATATTCTCTTTTTGTTTTAATATGTTGATTTTCAATTTATTGAATGATTATTAAATTGGATAAATTGTAATTAAACAGTGTAGTTTAACGATTTTTTAACATCAGTTAAAACCTTGAAATATTGTAGTTTAGAGGTCTGATATTATCAATATGAAAGAATATTTTGATGTGAATAGAGCCACTTGGAATAAGAAGGCTATTGCACATTATGAAGGAGATTTTTATGATAGGGACGCTTTCGCGAAAGCGAAAAATTCATTGAACTCTTATGAAATCAAAGCACTAGGTGATGTAACAGGGAAATCGATGCTTCATTTACAATGTCATTTTGGTCAAGATTCACTGAGCTGGGTTCATCTAGGAGCAAATGTGACTGGCATAGATATATCGGACGAGGCTATTGAAATTGCTAAAAATTTAAGTGCAAATTTGAACTTACCAGCTAATTTTATAAGATGTAATGTTCTAGACACGAGTTCCTATGTGAATGACACATTTGATATTGTGTTTACTAGTTATGGTGTGATAGGCTGGTTGCCAGATTTAAAGCCTTGGGCGCAAATGATCGCACAGCGGCTTAATAAAGGTGGTATTTTTTATATCGTAGAATTTCATCCCATTGCGTGGATGTTTGACTACACCACAAAACCTGCAATTATGAAATATCATTATAGTCAACAAGAGGTAATTTACGAGGAATATCAAGGAACCTATGGCTCTTCAAAATCTGATATGATTTCTAAAGAGTACGGCTGGAATCATTCATTAAGTGAGGTTATACAAGCGCTTATAAATGCAGGGTTGACTATTGATTATTTTAATGAACATGATGGAAGTCCTTATGAAGTCTTTCCCGATATGTATAAGGGTAATGATGAACTGTTTTATTTAAACGAACAACTTTATCCTTTAATATTTGAGATTAAAGCTGTCAAACCAAATTAAAATTTAATCTCGAGTGTTGCATAGTAATTGCGATTGGGACTAGGTATAATTCCTGGTCCTGGATATCCTGTTGCTCTCCTTGTAAAATACGCCTGATCAAATAGATTATTTATTCCTGTTTCTAGCTTGAAACGCCCTAACTTATAACTAGCTGATACATCCATTACTTGGTAACTAGGGATAGCACCTATAACACCACTAAGATTTCCTTCTTGAGCATTTGATGCATCGGTAAATTGTTGTGATAAATGCGTAAACTGAATACTAGAGGTAAAGTTTTTGTAGCCAAATTTTAATCCGGTTTTAAAGTTTAAACTAGGAACAAACTCCAATTCATTGCCTTCAATTCCATTAACATCGCTAGATACATATTCCGACTGAATAAGCGATGTATTGAAGAATAGATTTGCTACATAAGAATTGTTCTTAATGAAGAGTTCGTTTAGATTAAAATCAACTAATGATTCTATACCATATATGATGGCATTACCTACATTTCCTCTTTCTGTTTTTACACTACCATCATTTTGAGCACGTTGAACAAATCCGATCCTGTCGTTGTAGAAAAGGGTAAAAATATTGGCATCGTATGAAAAAACATTCTTGTAATTTCCTCTTACTCCTAGATCACCAGTAAATCCTTTTTCGTCAGAAATATTGGGATTAATTGTAAATGCTGGGTTGACAGTATTTATATCGGCAAAGGTTACAGATCGGTAATTTTGTGAGAAATTTCCATAAAACTCGATGTTTTTATTAAGCTTGTAACTGGAACCTATTCCTACTAATAAGAAGCTACGTTCGTTAGTTAAGTCTTCACTTACCCGTTCTCTCAATATTACATTTCCTGCAGCATCGGTATTGATTCTTTCAAAAAATCCATCACTTTCTGTTTTAATGTATTCTAATCTAAAACCTGGAGTCACAGACCATTTATCATTAATGTAGAAGATGTTTTCACCAAATAATGACAGGTTTAAATTAGGGTTACTGTAGGCATTTTGATTAGGGTAATTAGGAAAGCGGTCTGTCTGAAATTCAAAATTTGGATCACTGCCTTCACTTCCAGGACCTTGTTGCGAACTATTGTCTGCATTGTAATATTTTGAACCTAATAAAAGGATAGACTTTTTTCCAGCTAATTTGTATTCAGTCAAAAACTTTAGTTCTATCCCATAATTTTTAAAATCGTTTTTTATCAAATCTCTTTCCTCACCAGGATCAATGGAGCTCACTCTATTAGAGCGATAACCTAACGCATCTCTACTGGCATCCAATCCGAAAAGACTAGCACTCAACCTCGTACTATTTGAAAACTTATGATCTATTCTCAAATTCCAAAGTAACCAATCTACTTCAAACCAGTTTCTGCTTCGATTACTTTGATACGGATTTTCTTCAAACATGGCATCGGTAAGTCCACCTGCTTGTTGGGCAATATAATTCAATAGGGTTACTTCACCAGTAACGCTAGTTTTATCATTAAAGTCATAACCTAATTTTGTAAATAGATTACGAGAATTAAAACCGGAATTTGGTCTAAAACCATCACCTTCTTTATAATTAAAATAGGTGTAATAACTAAGCTTATTCAAAGTACCACCGGCACTTGTGAAATTGGTGTACAAGCCGTTGTTACCTATTGTGTTTCTGGTAACTAGTTCAAGTTTTTTATTCTTTGGAGCAGATTTCATTTTGAAATTAACTAATCCGCCAAACTGAGTACCGTATTGTAAGGATGCGGCTCCTCTTATAATTTGAATTTGCTCTAGACCTTCGGCAGGTGGTGCGTAATAACTTTCTGGGTATCCTAGAACATCAGCACTTATATCATAACCATTTTGCCTGGTGTTAAAATTTGATGTTCTATTAGGGTCTAATCCACGACCACCAATGTTTAATTGTAATCCTGCATCATCATTTTGATAAATATTTAATCCAGTTACTTGAGCATATATTTGTCTAGCGTTGTTGGATGCCAGATTAGCGGTTGATTGATTAACTAAAACCACCTCATTTTTTTTACCGGCATATATAGAAGTTCCTTCAACATCTTTAAGACGCTGAAGCTCAAAAATTTTCGCTTTTCGTGCATTGATTTCAACCTCAGTTAGTGTAGATCCTAACGGAGATAGGGTAAAATTGAATGTGCTTTTTTCATTGAGGTCGATCGTTGTCTCAACACTTTCATATTCAAATGCATACAAAACCACTTCAAGAACTTGTTGCTCAGTTATGAAATTATACTCACCCTTAATATTTGTAGTAGCAAGAGTTTTTCCTGTTTTTTCATAGATGGTAACACCTGCAACAGGTTTACCAGTATCAACAGAAGTGATGATACCAGTTACACTTGTTTGTGATATAACTGCAAGAGGTAACAACAACGCTATGATATAACTATAAGCCTTTAATCTCATCATTAAATGGAATTATCCAGTTTTTGTTTTTAAATGATTCTTTTTCCTTGGTCAAGTCTACTTCAGGATCAATAAACCTAGTGCTTCTCCTACCATTAAGTGCTACATAACTATCTACATAGATAGCAATATTAGAATGGCCTTGTTTGGTAAAATGATCCTCTAAAAAATGAGCGTATTCTAGGATAAAATCAGGTTGAAAACTCATTTGTTTAATTTGGAACGAACTCAAAAAATCAGTGTTGTCCACCATAAAACTATCTCCCGATTTTTTGTCTAAGACCTTAAAAGAGGTGTAACCTACCTTTTCAATCAACATCACACGCCATGAAAATCTAAAACCTTGTTCGTGCCAGAATAACTCTCCGGGATATAGTAAATGTCTAAATGGTAGTAGCAGTTGTATAGCTATTACGGTGCTCACAACGATCAAGTTTACTCGTGATGGTTTATAAGATATCGGTTTAGGTTTGATCCAGTGTTTTATTTTTTCAGGTATTATGTTCTTGATTAAAGCTAGTACTTGCTCGTGGAATGATGCGTCAAAAAAGATGAGAGCACTCACAATCATTACATAAGGGAACATGCCGATTGGAAATAAAACTCGTGTGAATACATGGAAAATGATAACCAATATATAAGCAAACCACCTTGTTCTTTTATATAATAGAAGGAATGGAATGGTTAAATCGTATAACATACCAGACCAGCTCATGGCGTAATAGAACCAATCCTGCTGCATTAAGTTTTCGCCAATAAACGCAAGATCATATTTAGATTTTAGCCAGATTTTTAATGGCATTGCTCGCAGTAACCAATCAGAATTAATTTTGGCCAGACCAGCATAAAAATACACTATCGATATCAATACTTTTAAGCTCAATATGCTCCATCGAGGAATGGAGTGTGGTGATGGTTTTTTATTCGCTTTCGCGAAAGCGTAATTATCAATACTAAATCGTCTACCAGCAGGCAAAAAAATAAGTACAAAACTGACTACACTAATAAAATAATAATGATTGAGATAAGTAGTTTTATCCATAAGTTCTATGTAAGTAAAACTCAGGAAAAACGTGACGATTGCCCATTTGTATTTCCAGCCTAGCGCTACAAAGAGAGCGCTTAAACCACAAATGAAGAAAATGAGGTAAGTAAAATTACCCAATGGTTTTACCCATTCAAACCCGTAATAGGAAAAATGAAATTTAGGTTCTAGATATAGTTTTTCAATCCAGCCATTACTCCAAAATCGTATAATACTTAAAAACATCATTATACCAAATCCTATCCTAAAAACAGCCAGTGGCGCTGAATTTGTAGGTTGTAATAAATAGGATTTAATCTGTTCTTTCATGGGCTGCAAAAGTAAAAGCTGATTTTCTAACTTGTTGAAAGAAAATCAGCTTTTATCACTTGATAGTTTTACATTTTGTTAATCACCATCGGCATCAACATAATCAACATTAATGTTTAATAACTGTAACATGTCAACTTTTAGTAATACTACAGCTCTTTGCAATTCATCATAAGTTTGCAACATTGCAGTATTATTGGTGTTCACTTGAGATGAAAGATTAGCGTCAAGAGTACTCAATTGATTTTGTGCAGTTTCGAACTGATTACTTATCTCTGTAGACAAAGAATTGTTGGCATCGGTTTCACTAGCCATAACATAATCTGATAGGCTTAATCCTGTAGTTGAGCTGTTGTAGTGTTGTCCTGTAAAAAACTGTCTAACAGCGTTTAAAGCTGTTGTCGCTAGTTGTTTACTATATACTTCACTGTATAACCCTTCTACACGATCTGGTAAAGAACTGCTAGAAAATATTCCTGCTGGAATCCCTATTTTGTTTGCTCTTAATCCTTTTTCATAATAAAAAATGAAATCATTAACCAGTCTGTTCAATACGCTAGTAGCTGTATTTTCTGTACTATTCACAAATGAATCTCTAAAACCGTTATTCCAATCATCAAGAACTTCCTGAGTAAGAGATTTCATGGCTGCCGACAGATCAATTAAATATTGCTTGTTAAGACTAGCATTACTATCAGTAGTATAAAAGTCTATAATCTCCTGATCATCATTTCCTGTTCCGTATATCATATATTCAACAGCAGGAAAACCAACAGCATCATTATTATTTACAGCATTCAAATCGGCATTTCCATCTAAAATGTTGTTTTGAATATCTGTTACATTCGTTGGATAAACATTCATTTTAAAAGCTAGTTGAACCTCTTCAGCTTTTCCAATGTTATACATCTCAACATACTGCCAGGTTGTATAGGCATTTAACCATGCTGTTCTAGTCGCATTTAAACCAGCAAGATCTGGTGAAGTGCTAAAGCTTGCTATTTCATTTTCCAGTATGGCTAAATCATTGTTTAAATCTGTGAATGCAGGAATGATTAAATTATCAGCAATATTCGTCATCATTCCAGACCTATCAAAGTTATTTTGATTACCGTTATCACTAGAATCATCACTAGAATCGCATGATATAAAAGCAATCATTGTAATGAATAAAATTCCAATTTTTTTCATATTGTTATAATGGTACTTTATAAATTTTAGTTCTACGTCGGTTGGATAGATGAGTTATTACTAATAATCTAATTAATTGTGTGCTTCTTCAACAGTAAAGTCAAATCTTGAAGCAATATCAGCTGCCATAGCGTCAATCTCAGCATCTGTTAGATCCCAAAAACCATTACCTTCCAGCAGTGTGTTAATAAATGCATCCACTTCTGTTTTAGAGAAATATGGTATTTCACTATTAGGTTGTCTAGTAAATTGTAGGCTGTAGATAAAACCAAATCCTTCTGATAAATCGTGTAGTCCAGCAGCTGGATTTGCACCTCGAGTTTCTTTACCATCAATTAGATAGAAAACAGCCATTCTAGCAATCACCGTAGAAACTTTTTCTCTAATAATATTGGCTTGTTGATCTCTAAGATCATAATCACCAGCTACGATGGCAGCTCTACCTAATTTGAATGCGTCATAGATATCTTGAGCGATACCAGTAAAGTCTGCATCTCCTTCTGTTCTTTCCAAATACTTATTTAAAAATGAATCAACATCTAGAACTGGGTTTAACGCATTGTCAACACCATATAAGTATCCAAACGCTTCATCCCACTTATGCTCCATATTGGTGTAGTTCTTATCAGTTACCAATACACCGTTAGTATTGTCTTCGCGATTTGTTCCCGCATCTAATACAGATGTTGATAGATAATTATTAAGAATTTGATCAGCCATCAAAGCACCTATTAAACCTTTAGCTACTGCTTGATCATATTCTAGACCATCTTCATTAAAGTATCTTACGGTTCCACCACCAGCTTCCTGTAATTGTCCGGCCACACCAGGGCTAGCTGTTGTGCTTACCCATGCGCCGTTATCGTATAATTCGTTTACCTGACTTGAAATCCAACCATCAAAATCAGCTCTTATGCTAGATTGATCTACAGAGTTAGAAGAGAAATAGTCAGAACTAGCAGCTACTTTGGAACGCACACTTTTTGTACTGGAATTCAAAGCAGGGTCAGAAAAGTTGTTTTGCCCTTGAGTATGGTCAAATTGAGCCTGTAATGTATTTAAAGATGTAGAAGGGTCTTTCAATCCATCTAGAACTTCCTCGGCCATAAGTATTCTATCAGTTTGACCAGAATATGAAACACTAGTTTGTCCATTTCTTTCAAACGAATAATTACTAGGAGCGTTTACACTTGTGATTGTATCATCATCATTATCACAGCTTATTATCATCGTAGCTGTTGCAGCAGCAAGAAGAAGTTTAGGAATAAATTTCATTTAATATAATTTAGACTTAATTAAAATAATTGCATGCAAAAATATTACCCTTATTTAGAATAAATAAAGATAATTTAGTTTTTTTTAGGTTTATTTTTTAAGTTGCTGATAAGTAGTGTTTTAATTTCAATGTTTTGCTCTAGTACAGGTATTTATTGCATTAGTATTTATAATTTCTAAAGCTCATGCCCGTCAAATTATTATCTATTTTGATACTTGTGGACGATCAATTTTTCCAAAATACCAGTAACTGTCAAGATTTGTTGTCTAATATATTAGCTTATAAAAGCTAATTATCTTCTACAATATCAAACAACTAAAAGGTCCTTCTTTACATATCTAAAGCACAAATTAATTAACTATATTTGCATGCAATTAATTCTAATTGCATGATTTCCCACGATTCAAAATTTTTAGGAGAAGGACTTACATATGACGATGTTCTTCTTGTTCCGGCATACAGTGAGGTTTTACCTAGAGAGGTAAGTATTAAAACCCAATTTACACGTAACATATCGCTCAATACTCCAGTTGTAAGTGCTGCTATGGATACAGTTACTGAAAGCCGCATGGCTATTGCAATGGCGCAAGAAGGAGGAATCGGAGTATTGCATAAAAACATGACTATAGAAGCGCAAGCTCAAAAAGTACGTCGTGTGAAACGTGCGGAAAGCGGAATGATTATCGATCCTGTTACATTAACTATTGAAGCAACAATAGGCGATGCTAAAGCAAGTATGCGTGAGCATTCAATTGGAGGTATTCCTATTGTTGATGAACAAGGGTTTATAAAAGGAATCGTTACTAATAGAGATCTAAGGTTTGAAAAGGATAACGAAAAACCTGTAACTGAGGTAATGACTTCAGAAAATTTAATCACTGCAAAACAAGGTACCAGCCTTGAAGATGCTGAGGAAATTCTACAAGAACACAAAATTGAAAAGCTACTAGTAGTTGACGATGATAATAAATTGATCGGTCTTATTACTTTTAGAGATATCACAAAACTTACGTTAAAACCTAATGCCAATAAGGATGAGTACGGTAGGTTAAGAGTGGCAGCTGCAATAGGTGTTACACATGATGCTGTAGATAGAGCTGCTGCATTAGTAAAAGCAGGAGTTGACGCTGTTGTAATTGATACAGCACATGGGCATACAAAAGGTGTGGTTGAAGTATTAAAAACTGTAAAAAAGCAATTTCCTGATCTAGATGTGGTTGTCGGTAATGTAGCTACTGGTGAGGCTGCTAAATATCTTGCTGATGCTGGTGCCGATGCAGTCAAAGTTGGTATAGGGCCAGGTTCTATATGTACCACTCGAGTGGTGGCAGGTGTAGGTTTTCCTCAACTAAGTGCGGTGATGGAAGTAGCTCATGCATTAAAAGGAACAGGAGTTCCGGTTATAGCCGATGGTGGAATACGCTATACAGGAGATATTCCAAAAGCTATCGCAGCAGGAGCAGACTGTGTAATGCTAGGTTCATTACTAGCAGGAACGACAGAGTCTCCTGGTGAAACCATTATTTACGACGGACGTAAATTTAAATCTTATCGTGGAATGGGATCGGTTGAAGCTATGCAACACGGTTCCAAAGACCGATATTTCCAAGATGTAGAAGATGATATTAAAAAACTAGTTCCTGAAGGAATCGTAGGAAGAGTTCCTTTTAAAGGAGATCTAGTTGAAAGCATGACGCAATTTATAGGAGGCTTGCGAGCTGGAATGGGTTATTGTGGTGCAGGAGATATCCATGCTCTTAAATCAAGTGGGAAGTTCGTTAAAATAACTGCCGCCGGTGTTCACGAAAGTCATCCTCATGATGTGACAATTACTAAAGAAGCTCCTAATTATAGTCGTAAGTAATATGAAAATTATTTGCATAGGGAGAAATTATACGGAACACATCGCCGAGCTCGAAAATGAAAAGCCTGCAGAGCCTGTAGTGTTTCTTAAACCAGATACTTCAATCTTATTACACAAACAACCTTTCTTTATACCAGAATGGACAAACGACGTACACCATGAGGTAGAGGTTGTTGTAAAAATCAATCGAATAGGTAAGTATATTGAACCTCAATTCGCTCATAAATATTATGACGAAGTGGGATTAGGAATCGATTTTACAGCTCGTGACGTACAATCCAATTGCAAGAAAAAGGGACTACCATGGGAAAAGGCTAAAGCATTTGATGGAGCTGCTGTGGTATCACGCGATTTTATAAACAAGGAAAATCTAGGAGATCTCGATAATCTAAAATTTCAGTTATATAAAAATGAGCAACTGCAGCAAGATGGAGATACGTCTCACATGCTATGGAAAATAGATGAGCTCATAGCTTATGTATCTCAGTATTTCACTCTTAAAATAGGCGATTTGATTTTTACTGGAACTCCAGCAGGAGTTTCTAGAGTTCAAGAGAACGACGTACTTACAGGAACATTAGCAGGTCATGAAATGTTCCGCATTAAAGTAAAATAATATGCTGGCAACGCTCATCACAGTTGGAGATGAAATCTTAATAGGTCAGATAGTAGATACTAATTCTGCTTGGATGGCACAAGAACTTAATAAAATTGGAGTTCAAGTCAATGAGATAATAACTACTAGTGACGATAAGGATTCTATGATATCCGCTTTCGCGAAAGCGGAATCACAATCAGATATCGTGCTCATTACAGGTGGTTTGGGGCCTACTAAAGATGACGTGACCAAGCTTACACTGGCTGAGTACTTTGATGACACTCTAGTCAAAAATGAAGAAGTGCTGGAGCATGTCAAGTATTTGTTTGAGCATTATGTCAAAAAGCCGATGGAGGCTTTAAACGAGAATCAAGCACTAGTACCATCAAAAGCAAAATTGCTTAAAAATAGTTATGGGACCGCTCCTGGAATGTGGTTAGAAAGGAATAATACTATATTTATTTCAATGCCTGGAGTTCCTTTTGAAATGAAGCACTTGATGAGTGAGCATGTGTTGCCTGAAATTAAAAAAATAGGTAACCTACCATTTATTTACCATCGTACTATAATTACTGCTGGAGTAGGAGAGAGCACCATTGCTACTAAAATTGCAGATTGGGAAAATGCTTTACCTCTAGATATTAAACTAGCTTATTTACCATCACTAGGTACTGTAAGGTTAAGATTGTCATGTATAGGAGCGCAAGAAGAAGAAGTTAAACAACGAGTTGATTCACAGGTAGAGCGATTATACGAGCTTATAGGAGATATTGTAGTAGGTGAAGGGAATGATGATTCACTGGCAGTTCAAGTAACCGAATTATTTAAAAAGTCAGGAAAATCATTGTCCACTGCCGAAAGTTGTACCGGTGGTAAAATTGCTAATCTATTGACTGAAATTCCTGGAGCGAGCCAAATATTCAAAGGTAGTACTGTAACATACGCTACTCAGTCCAAGGTTGATGTGTTAGGCGTAGATGCATCTATTATAGAAAAACATTCTGTTGTAAGTGCTCCTGTTGCACAAGCTATGGCAGCTGCAGCACAGAAGATTTTCAAAAGTGATTATGCAATTGCTACTACAGGAAATGCTGGTCCATCTAAAGGAGATAGTGATGCGCAAGTAGGAACAGTGTTTATAGGAATCGCTACACCAACTAATACCTATGCAATGGAATTTTTTATGGGAAATCATAGAGAACGAGTTGTGCAAAAGTCTGTAAATAAAGCTTTTGAGATGTTACAGCAGGAAATATTAAAAAGCTTGTAAATTATACTTGTGGGATTGAATAAATATTCGTTATTTTGCAGTCCGATTTTAAACACAGATAATCATGTCACGAGTTTGTGAACTTACTGGTAAGAAGGCGATGGTAGGAAACAATGTTTCTCACGCTATGAATAAGACTAAGCGCAAGTTTAACGTTAATCTTTTCAAGAAGAAATTTTATCTACCAGAGGAAGATAAGTGGATTACTTTAAAAGTTTCTGCTAAGGCAATTAAGAATATCAATAAAAAAGGAATTACTCAAGTAGTGAAAGAAGCTCGTGCTGCGGGAATCTTAACTAAGTAATTCATAAAGATTAGATAAGATGGCAAAGAAAGGTAATAGAATACAAGTAATTCTAGAGTGTACTGAGCACAAAGCTACTGGGCAACCTGGAACTTCTCGTTACATCACTACAAAGAATAAAAAGAATACGCCAGATCGTTTAGAGCTTAAAAAGTTCAACCCGATCTTAAAGCGCATGACTGTTCATAAAGAAATTAAATAAGTAAGACATGGCAAAGAAATCAGTAGCGACTCTTCAAACTGGGTCAAAAAGATTAACTAAGGCGATCAAAATGGTTAAATCGCCTAAGACAGGTGCCTATACTTTTGTAAGTGCTATCATGGCACCAGAACAAGTAAACGATTTCTTGAATAAGAAATAAGTTGGTTAGTTAAGATGATGAAGCCCGTATAATGCTAATTATACGGGCTTTTTATGTTTCCTTTTATTAAATATAGATTGCTGTATTTATTGTCAAGCTTACTAAGTAAATTGAATAATCTTTCTTGTCCAAGAATAGTATCCATGTTAGTTTAACGAGTCTCGATCTTTTTTCTTTTCATTAAAGGATTTTTTAAAATCCCTTCTTTTTCTAGAATTTCTATTTGCTTGCTGTTTGCGATTCCAGCCTAAAAAAATGAAGAAAGCAACTACTACAGCTATTATGTAGATCCAGTCTTTTGTATTTGAGAAAAAATCTTCCATTTTTTATTTAGGATTTCTAATGTCGCTTTCAATTAATCCGTCTCTTAAACGTATCACTCGGTGCGCGTGTTCTGCAATGTCTTCCTCATGAGTTACTAGAATAACTGTGTTACCATTAGCATGAATTTCATCAAATAAGGCCATGATTTCAACACTGGTTTTTGAATCTAGATTACCTGTAGGTTCATCAGCTAGAATGATGGAAGGTTTATTTACAAGAGCGCGGGCAACTGCTACTCTTTGTCTTTGTCCACCGGATAACTGATTGGGTTTGTGATCCATTCTATCTTCAAGACCTACACTTTTAAGCACTTCGCTAGCTCGTGCGTGTCTATCTTTTTTAGATTTTCCTGCATACACCATAGGAAGAGCTACGTTGTCAAGAGCTGTGGTACGTGGCAGTAGATTAAAGGTTTGAAAGACGAATCCTATCTCACTATTTCGTATGTCTGCTAGTTGATTGTCATTAAGGCTAGAAACAGCGGTGCCATTTAAAAGGTACTCTCCAGATGTAGGCGTGTCTAAACAACCTAACAAATTCATGAAGGTAGATTTTCCACTACCTGATGGTCCCATAAGGGCGACATAATCACCTTTTTTGATATCTAAATTTATTCCCTTAAGAACGTGAACGGTTTCTTGACCTAGTTTAAAATCACGTATTATATTTTTTACCTCAATGACATTTTCACTCATATGTATTTTTCTTACTGCTAAATATAGGACGTATATAGGAAAATGTTGTTACAAAAAAATATGAAAAGATTGTTGTCGCTGTTCTGGTCTTGTCCAGATAAAACCCCATTTGAAAGTGTCAATACTTGCTGTTACTCTAGGATGTTTTTGTAGTGTTTTCCAAGCGGCATTCATGTCTTTTGACCAATTGATATCATCTAATATAAAAATAGTTTGATCATGACTGTGTTTTAATAGCTCGTTAAAATAAGCTACGGTAGCTGTGCCATCATGATGACCATCTAAGAAGATAAGGTCGTATTTAGGTTTACACTTATCGCTGTGTAGAAAATCTAAAAATTGATTGTTATGAACCTTAACGTTAAGGTGATTTTTAAGTCGTTCACTCGTAAATTGTGATACTTCTTTTGATCCTTCTACTGTATCTATTAAGGCTTTAGGTTGTGCTGTAGAAAGGGCGTGAGATCCTAGACCCAAGGAAGTACCTAGTTCCAGTGCATTTTCAATCTTGAAATAACGAGCAATTCTAAAAAGAATTTTTGTCTTATTTATTGTGCTACAGTTGTGTCTTAAGATTTCATCCGTTTTCCTAATATTATTCTTAAAAATCCTACTTCCTGCACCGAAGTCTTCAACTTTTAAAATTTGTTTGTGGTTTTTTACGCTTTCGCGAAAGCGTAAAAGCTCATCGTACTCCTGGTATCTTTTTTTGTCATACAAACATTGATGCTGAAAATCGAAAATAAAAGGAGAATGAATCCCGTGTAAATGAACGGATTTAAGCAAATGAGGAATGTAGTTAAGAAACACCATTAAACTACATCGAACTGATTTCCTCACTTAACTCAAGCCATTCCATCTCTATTTCCTCGAGTTCTTCTTTGATTTTTTCCAACTCAATAGAGTTTGCAGTCATGGATTCTGGAGTGATTTCTGGATCCAAGAAACTGTTTTGTAATCGTTGTTTTTGTTCTTCTAATTTCTTGATCTTGTTTTCTAATCGGGATAGTTGTTTTTGTTGTTCTCGACTAGGTCCTTTTGAATTTTCTGTATTTGATCTAGTTGAGGTCTCTTTTATAAGGGCAGGTTCACTTTCTTTCTTCTCTTTGTCTAATTCTATATTTGTGGAACCAACATAAGTGCGGAAGTCGCTGTAGTTACCAGGGAAATCTGTTATCGTTCCTGATGGATTGAAAACAAACAGGTGATCAACAATTTTATCCATAAAATATCGATCATGGCTAACAACAAGAATACATCCTGGATAGTCCATAAGAAAATTTTCTAGAACATTCAAGGTAGGTATGTCCAGATCATTTGTAGGTTCATCTAGGATTAGAAAATTAGGGTTTTGAATAAGAATGGTACACAAGTACAATCTTTTACGTTCACCACCAGAAAGTTTTTCTACAAAATCGTGCTTTTTCTTGTTGTCAAACAGGAATCTTTCAAGTAGTTGACTGGCACTTATTATTTTTCCTTTATTCAAGGGAATATACTCGCCATATTCTTTAATCACATCAATAACCTTCTGTCCTGGTTTGATGTTAATACCAGCCTGTGTGTAGTATCCTATTTTTACAGTTTCACCAATAACCACTTTGCCAGAATCAGTAGGAAGATTTCCAGTAAGCATGTTTAAAAAGGTGGATTTTCCTGTTCCGTTTTTTCCAATGATACCTACTCTTTCACCACGCTTGAAGTTGTAAGAGAATTCGTTAAAAATACGCTTGTCACCAAAGGATTTTGATATTTTATGTAGCTCGACAACCTTGGTGCCTAATCGCTGCATGTTTATCTCTAACTCTACAATGTGATCCTTACGTCTTTTATGAGCTACTTCTTTTATCTTGTAGAAATCGTCAATTCTGCTTTTGGATTTGGTGGTTCTAGCTTTGGGCTGTCTGCGCATCCAATTGAGTTCTTTTTTAAATAACTGCTGAGCTTTTTCTTGAGTAGTTTGTTCTAGATCTAAACGTTCTTGTTTTTTTTCAACATAATATCCATAGTTTCCTTTATAAGTGTACAAATTCCCTTGATCTAGTTCTATAATTTCATTGCACACTCTATCTAAAAAATACCTATCATGGGTTACCATTAAAAGAGTGTAATCTTCTTGTTTAAAAAACTCTTCTAACCATTCTATCATTTCAAGGTCTAGATGGTTAGTGGGTTCATCAAGTATAAGAAGTTGTGGATCTGATAATAAAGCTATGGCCATTGCAACTCGTTTTTTTTGGCCACCGCTCAATTTTTTAATCTTTTGATCTAGGTCATTGAGTTTTAGTTTAGCTAAGATCTGCGTGTATTTGGTTTCAAAATCCCAGGCGTTTGCGGCATCCATTGCATCCATACACTTCTGAAGATTCTCTGTATCTTCTGGATTTTGAAGGGCTTTCTCGTATTCGTTGGTAATACGAATAGTAGGAATATCGCTTTCTAATATAGCTTGTTCAATAGTGATTTCTCCAGATAAATTAGGTTCTTGTGATAGAAATGCTGTTTTAAGGCCATTTCTATAATTTACTTGACCTTTATCTGGTTGTTCTTGTCGAGCAATAATGTTAAGTAATGATGTTTTACCTAGACCATTTTTGGCAACAAACCCTATTTTTTGTCCTTGATTAATCCCTAGTGAAATGTTTTCAAACAATACACGTTCTCCATAGGCTCTCGAAACATTTTCAACAGTGATGTAATTCATAGGTGTTTATTTGTTGCAAATATAATCTGTATGACACTGCCTTTTTTAATAACTCTTTTATTGAGCAGTTAAATGAAAGTTTAAATTATGAACAAAAAAGAGCAACTAAAAAAGTGAGAATGAAAGACTAAAGACTTAAATCAAGGTAAAGCGTGAAGTATCTTCGTTAAAAGGTTTGTCAGTTTTTAATAAGGAGTATATTTGTAAAAATAGTGTTAAATCCCAGCTATGCACAGTAAAAGCCTATTATTGCTAGTATTTGTAGTGATTGCAACTGCCTCTTGCGTGCCTATTTCAAAAATTACCTATCTTCAAGAATCAGGAACTAGTAAAAATGATTCTTTAATCGAAGTTAGACGTGTACAATCCCCTTATCGACTACAAATTAACGATGTTTTATCAATACAAATAAAGTCAGATAAAGATGTGGATGCAGAACTTATAAATTCGTTTACTATTTCAAATAATAATAGTGCAAACAATAACCCGCAACAAGGTAGTGCATTATATTTTAATGGTTATACGATTGATATCCATGGTGATATACGTGTTCCAGAGCTAGGTAAGATAAAGGCAATAGGAATGACGGTGGAAGAATTGCAAGATTACATTACTAAAGAATTAACTGAGAAATACTTTAAACCTGAGGCTAAAATTTTTGTAACGGTAAAGTTGGATGGGCTACGATACACAATGGTTGGAGAAGTTACAAGTCCTGGTCAAAAGCGGATTCTCAGAGAACAAATAAGTATTGTAGAGGCTATAGCTGATGGTGGTGGAGTGCCGATTACGGGTGATTTAACAGATGTCAAAATCGTAAGACAATACCCAGAAGGAGTTCGCACTCATACACTAGATTTGACAAGATTAGATGTTGTGAATTCACCTTATTACTTTTTAAGACCTAACGATATGATTGTTGTAAATCCATTACCTCAAAAATCAATTGGGACAGGAACAACCGGACTTTCAACTTTTACAACCATATTGAGTGTATTTACGGCCACTGTAGGAACTGTTTTATTAATTAATAGTTTAAGCAACTAATATGTCTGAAGAAGCTAAAGATTTAGATGCCTTATCTGGTATTTTTGATATCAGGCAATTTTTAAACAAATTGATTAAGCTGTGGTGGTTTTTTCTACTTTGTTTAATAATTGGATTGTCCTATGCTTATTATAAAAATCAGTTTATTCAAACCTATTACAGTGCTTCTTCGTTAATAAGTATAAAAGATAATACAAATCCATTATTTACAAGTAATCAAAGCCTCACTTTTAATTGGGGAGGAACGACAGACAAGGTGACCACTGTCATCACAAAATTCAAATCGAGAACACATGCCGAGCGTGTTGTAGATGAATTACAATTTTATATCAATTATATCAAAGAAGGCGAGTATTATAATGTTGACGCTTATAAAGCGACACCTTTCTTTATTTATGCTGATACCGCTAAAGCACAACTTTACGGGAAGAACATCCGTATTAATGTGCTAGATCAGGATAATTTTAAATTAAGCGCTTCATTTTCAGCAGAAACTTCTTTGGCCTATGATTATATCAATAAAGCACATGAACAGGTAAAAACGCCTATTGGAGAATGGTCACAACAATTTAAATTTGGTGATAGTATTCAACTACCATTTCTTAATGTAGTCATTGAAAAGACAAGTGAAAACATACAAACCGGGCAATGGTTATTCAACTTTGGTAACTATTGGTCAACTGTAAATAAATATAAGGGTATTCGTATCATGCAGAAACCCGATGGAAGTTCTATTCTTGAATTATCACTTTCTGGGACAAATAAGGCCAGGCTCATCGATTATATAAATACGAGTTCTATTGTACTTGAAACAGAAGAATTAGAGCTTAAAAATAAATTTGCGACTGCTACAATACGATACATCGATAGTAGTTTAGTTGCTCAAATTAAGTCGGTTAAAGCAGCTGAGGACGACCTAGAAGATTTTAAAGGAAAAACCACCTTGATAGATGCTCAAGTGCAATCTACAGATCTTAATCAAAAATTGACTAATTACGAGAAGCAAGAAACAGGGCTTAAAAGACAGTTGGATTATTATGAAAATTTAGGAAATTACCTAAGAAATAAAAATGATTATACCCTTATTCAGGCTCCGTCAATAGTAGGAATTGAAGAATCCAGTATAGGTGGTGCTGTAGCAAGATTGGTAAGTTTGTCTGAAGAACGTAAAAAAAGAGAATTTTCCATGCGTGCAGATGCACCTGTTTTTCAAGAAATTGATAGAGATATAAATACCGTAAAAGAAGTGATTTATGAAAATATTAGAAGTTCCAAATCCCTGTTAAATAGAGATTTGAATGACTTATATGGTAAAATAAATCAGATCGAATCACAAATAAAGAAATTACCAAAAGAACAACAGACTTTTTTACGCAAACAAAGACAATTAGAAATTGAGCAAGACGCTTTCAATATTTTTAAGGCCAAAAAGGCAGAAGCAGAATTGGTTAAAGCAGCCAATGTAAGTGATGTATTTGTCATAGACAAAGCTAGAGACACTGGTGATGGTGGATCTAGGCGTGACGGTAATATCAATTACTTAATTGCCTTGCTTATGGCTGTAGCAATTCCAATAATATTAGCTTTTATACTCACAATTTTAGATAATTATCTACACGTACCTAAGGACCTCGAAAGGCTTTCAACAATTCCTTTAATTGGGGTTATAGGGAAAATGGATCATCCTTCTAACTTAATTGTGAATGACCAACCTAAGTCCACCATTGCAGAAGCCTTTAGAGGGATAAGGTCTAGCCTACATTTTATGTACAAAGGAGAAGCACCTTACGGATGTCGAACAATTATGGTTACAAGTAGTGTAAGTGGTGAGGGAAAAACCTTTATGAGTATCAACCTTGCTACGGTTTATGCTATGAGTGGTAAGCGTACATTGCTCATTGGTCTAGATTTAAGAAAGCCCAAAATTTTTGATGATTTCGGGATAGAAAATACAGTAGGTGTCTCCAACTACCTGGTAAATGACGCTAGCTTGGAACAAGTAATTCATAATACTCAAGTTGACAATTTAGATTTAATACTATCGGGACCAGTACCACCTAATCCTAGTGAGCTTATTTTGAGTGAACGTGCAGGGAAAATGATCGAAGAGCTTAAAAAATCCTATGATTATATAGTTTTGGATACACCTCCTTTAGGTCTGGTAGCCGATGCTCTTGAGATCGCTAAACATGCCGACGCTTCCTTGTATATGGTGCGTCAAGGATATACTAAAAAAGGAATGTTGCAAGTACTTAACGATAAGTACGATAAAAATGAAATTGAAGACATCAGTTTGGTCTTTAACTACTACGACGAGCGAGGTAAATACGGTTATGGTTATGGTTATGGGTACGGTTATGGTTACGGCTATGGTGCCTACGGTAATGGGTACCATGAGAATAAGATAAACCAGCCTTGGTATAAAAAGATTTTAGAAAAAATCTCGCTTTCGCGAAAGCGTAAAAACTAACTACTATGGCAGGATCAAACGAGTGGTTGTACGAGATAAAGCCCAAAGGTAAATTCATTGATCTCAACTTTAAAGAGATCTGGCGCTATAGAGATTTACTAATTCTTTTTGTGAAACGTGATATTGTTACCGTTTATAAGCAAACAGTCTTAGGTCCATTATGGTTTCTAATACAGCCATTAATGACTAGTATTGTGCTTACCTTAATTTTTAATAATTTAGCGCAGGTGAATTATGGTGAAGCGCCTCCGTTTCTTTTCAATTTAGGTAGCGTTATTTTATGGAATTATTTTAAGACTAATCTTTCACAGTCTAGTACAACTTTCACTGCTAATACTGGGTTATTTGGGAAGGTTTATTTTCCACGAGTAATTGTTCCTATAAGCAAAGCAATTAGTGGTTTATTACAACTATTAATCCAACTGATAATATTTGTTATATTTTACCTGATTTATATTAATAAAGGAGCTTCTATCACACCATCATGGACTGCATTATGGCTTCCTGGTTATATATTTTTAGTTATACTGTTAAGTGTGGGAGTAGGACTAATTTTATCCTCTTTAACTACTAAGTATAGAGATTTAAATAATCTAGTAACCTTTGGTTTATCCTTACTTATGTATTTAAGTGCGGTACCTTTTCCCGTCAGTGAGGCTCAAGAAAAATTAGGTAAATACTCATGGGTTGTGGATTACAATCCTTTGGCACATATCATAGATGGCTTTCGCATGTCTGCATTAGGTAGTGACAATTTAAACTACCCTGCATTAGGGTATATTTTAGTTTTGAGTATTTTCATTTTTATAGTAGGATTAATAGTTTTTAACCGTACCGAAAAAACCTTTATAGATACTGTTTAAATTATGAGCGATGTTATTTTAAAAGTTGAAAATATAAGCAAGCAGTATCGGTTAGGAAAAGTAGGTACTGGTACTTTGGGTCATGATTTAAATAGATTTTGGGCTAGATTGCTTGGTAAAGAAGATCCTTACCTACAAGTTGGAGCGGTTAATGATCGCAGTAAGGCTGCTTCTAGTCAATATGTCTGGGCTTTACAAAATATTAATTTTGAAGTGGAACGTGGCGAGATACTAGGGATAATAGGTAAAAACGGAGCAGGCAAATCTACTTTGTTAAAAATATTATCTAGAGTAACAGCGCCTACTACGGGTAGTATTAAAACTAGAGGTCGTATTGCTAGTTTACTAGAGGTAGGTACCGGTATGCACCCAGAACTTACAGGACGAGAAAACATTTTCTTGAACGGTGCAATACTAGGAATGACCAAAGCCGAGATCGCAAGCAAGATCGACGAGATTGTAGAATTCTCGGGTTGTGAGATGTACATTAATACACCTGTGAAGCGATATAGCAGCGGTATGCGTGTACGTTTAGGATTTGCTGTCGCTGCATTTTTAGAACCCGATATTCTTGTGGTAGATGAGGTGCTGGCTGTAGGCGATGCAGAATTTCAAAAGAAAGCCATAGGCAAAATGCAAGACGTAAGTTCACAAGGTGGTCGTACGGTGCTTTTTGTTAGTCATAATATGGCCGCTATTAAGAATCTATGCAATCGTGGAATTGTTATGGATAATGGAGAGATAGTTTTTGTAGGAGATAGTTCTGATTCTGTGGATAGATATCTTTATCTCAATAGAAAAGAACCTAAATCACTAGTTAGTAGAGAGGACAGGAAAGGGAATTTTAAATTCAAAATTTTAAGTCTAGGTTTTTTTAATGATAGTGGCCAAAGAGTTGATGAAATTTTAAGCGGTTCTAATTGTTTATTAAAATTTGATTATGAAATTAATGATACCGTTAATTTATCACATTTAACTTTTGTTATACAAATATTAAACAGTAATGGAGATTTCATCACGACTTTGGCAAGTGATGAAACTGGCTTTAAATTTGATCATTTATCTGAAAAAGGCACAATTTCATTTCAAATAGAAAGATTATTGTTGAGAGCAGGTAACTATACTATCAAATATCATTTCAGTGAGAAAATATCATTTTTAGCACCCCATGAAACGTTAGATTTATTGGATTATGCACTGGACTTTACGGTCATGAAAAATGATGTATACAAAAGTGGTGTTGATTTAAGGGCAAACGGGTTTATTCAAGATTTTAAAGTATTAATTGATTGAAAAAAGAAAGGATTTTAGAAATAATTAATTATTTTGAAAATAAATATCCGGTTGATAAATGGGTTTATAGAGGAATTGATATGTGGCCTATTTTAAGGATATATTTATACTACAATTTAACCTCCATAAGTGCAAATAAATCTATTGTTTCCAATGAGGAACTAAAAAAGAATCATTTTGATTGTAAAAAAATAAAACCTAGTTTTTTTGGTAAAACCTTAAGAAAAATCTCTTCACTTTTAAGGATTTTGAAATTCCTTTATGATCGCAGGGTGAACTATATCTTTTTTGGTGCTGATTCTCATAGATTTTGGGAAAATGGTCGATATGCGAACAAATTTTTTGAGCCTCTGATTAGTAGATCATCAATTGAAGCAGAAAGTGTGATCCTAGAATATGACGGGTACACAAATCGAAATAGATATTCTGAAACGGTTGTTAATGTTGTGGATTTTAGTGACATGTTCGTGAGGTTAATACGCTTGTTTAAAAAAGAAAAAATTAATTATTCTTTTAAAGATTATAATTTATTCTTAAATGAATTAGAGTCAATTTTTGGAGATAGACTGTCTTTTTTTTCAAGGAACGATCTTCAATTGATCGTAGAAAAAGTATACTTAAAATATAAATTTTATCATCTATATTTTAAAAATGTCAAACCTAAAGTAGTTTTTTATTTGTGTTATTATGCTAATAATGATGTATTCGCCTCACTTGCTGCTGCAAATATGCTTCAAATAAAAACTATCGAAATACAACATGGACCCATTACATATCCTCATCCAGCCTATTCTCAATGGTTTTCAATTAAAAATAATGCTCATAATACTTTACCTAGTAATTTCTGGTGCTGGGATAAATACTCTGAAAATGAAATTAAAAAGTGGTCAAGCGGAACAATCATAAATACCAAAGTAGTTGGTAATTTTTCCTTAATCAGTCAGAGGCACAAATATTCAAATCTAAAAAAAGATAATTCTTACTTTCTATATTCGCTACAAACTTATCCTTATAGGATTAATGATTTTTTTCCAACTAGTATTATTAATCTGATTAAACAATTAGAAGTTCCTTGGATCATTAGATTGCATCCTAGAGATAACATAGGGAAAGAAGTTTATGATAAGTTTTTTGAGAGAAATCAACTTACTAATTTAATAGAAATTCACGATGCTAAAAATGTACCATTAATGATGGACTTATCTAGAACTAAACTCCATTTCACTAATTATTCTGGTACTGTTTTAGAAGCATTGGAGTTAAATATACCTACCGTTATATTAAGTGAAACAGGTGCAAATTTTTTCAAAGATTTACTGGACGAAGAAATAATAAAATATATAAATTCAAATGATTCCAATTTTATTGAAAGGGTTAATGAGTTCTACTTATCTTTACCTAACATCCAACTTTCTAATGAGGTAAAAGAAATAGTTGATGTAAGAATTTTATAAGTAGTTAATGGTGGATATTATCAAGAGAAAAATAAAGAAGTTTTTGTTTAAAATTGAAACTTATAATTCACTTAGAAATTCGATCGAAAAAGTTGAATTAATAAATTCAAAATCAAAAATACAGTCTTCTATAATTACGGGTAACGTAAAAGTAGAGACTGATTCTGAAATTAAATCTGCAAAATTATACGGAGATATAAGTATTGGAAGAGGTGCAAAATTATTGGGACCTTTGTTTGTTTCTGGTAAGGTTACAATTGGGGACTTTACTTCTGTCAATGGTCCTAATACTGATATATTGTCTGGTATTCATCCCATAAGAATAGGTAATTTTTGCTCAATAGCCCGAAATGTATCGATACAAGAATACAA
Source organism: Nonlabens sp. MIC269 (assembly GCF_001430865.1). Classification (GTDB taxonomy): domain Bacteria; phylum Bacteroidota; class Bacteroidia; order Flavobacteriales; family Flavobacteriaceae; genus Nonlabens; species Nonlabens tegetincola. The sequence goes on from NZ_CP011373.1 coordinate 2,397,136, forward strand.
TCATAAATTTAATCGCTTAAGTAGTTATTTTATAGAAACAAATATATTAGAAGGTGAAATGTTGAATGACATACAATCAAAAGGTGGTGTTGAAATAGGTAACGACGTTTGGATTGGTTCACAAACAGTAATTCTTTCTGGAGTTTCATTGAGTGATGGAGTAGTAGTTGCAGCTAATTCTACTGTAACAAAATCTTTTCCTCCTTATTCGATAATTGCGGGATCTCCTGCAAAAATTATAGGTTATAGGTTCTCGGAGGAAATTATAGATCAAATTATTAAATTAGAATGGTGGAATTGGGACTTAGAGAAAATAAAACGAAATAAGGATATTTTTATAAAAGATGATGTTAATTTAAAAGATTTGTTCAATATAGACTGATGAGAAAATTATAATGACATTAATTAGTCTTTTCAAATATGGGAATTGATTATCCTTTAATATCAATCATTATTCCAATTTATAATCGCGGAGCAATTATTGGGCGTACTTTAGACTCTCTCTTATTTCAGACTTATGAGAAATGGGAATGTATCATAGTTGATGATGGTAGCACAGATAATAGTTGTGAAGTTGTAGAAGCCTTTAAAAGAAAAGATAAAAGATTTCATCTTTACAAAAGACCACCTACAAAATTAAAAGGAGCAAACGCTTGTCGCAATATAGGTTTAGAAAAAGCTCAAGGAGAATACATAAATTTTTTGGATAGCGATGATACCTTACATCCTGAAAAATTGAAATTACAATTGTTAGATTTAAGAGCTAATAATTCAGATTTAAGTATATGTCAAGCACAGTTTATTGATGATACTTCACTTGAAAAAAAAGGATATTGGAGTGACCGTATTGTAGGTAATAATGTTTTAGACTCATATGTTCTTTGTGAAGAATGGTGGGCAATTCATTCTGTATTATGGAAATCAATGATTATAAAGGATTTTAGTTTCAACGAAAAATTAAAGCAGTCACAAGAATACGATCTGCATATACGAGTATTAGCTACTGAGCCTTCTATATCAGTTGTTTGTAAAACTTTAGCTTTTGTTTATATTCATAATGAAAGAATTTCTACCAGCATCAATGATAGTATTGACAAGGTATATTCTAATATATGGGTGCGATATAATACTATTAGGAAATTTAAATCCCTATTGAAAGAAACTACTATCGATCACTTATATAGGCACATGTTCAATTTATTCAAACATTTTGTTTTACATAAAGAATTGGCTAAAGCAATGGTTTGCTATTATTACCTATCCTTGGCTAGTATTCATTATTACAAACTTAAAAATCATAAAAAAACTATTCTTTTTAGATGGTTTTTGTCAATATTTTCATTCTATTTTTTTAGTAAAGGAGAAGGGTTAATTAGATATCTGAGGTAATCTATGAATGTGAGCATTATTATTCCAGCCTATAACGCTGCACAGTTTATCTCGAGAGCTATTCAATCTGTTCTGGAACAACCAGAAACAGCTGAGGTTCTAGTGATAAATGATGGCAGTACAGATGAGACTAAAAATATAGTATATTCTTTTAAAGACGATAGAGTATCACTTCTTGAGCATGAGAATGGCATAAATAAAGGAAGAAGTGCCTCTAGAAATTTAGGACTCTTAAACGCTACCTGTGATTATATCGCATTCCTAGATGCAGATGATTATTTTCTTGCTAATCGATTTAGTAAAGACAAAACAGTTTTTGATTCACATCAAGATTGTGGAGCTGTTTATAATGCTGTAGGTTATGATGTACGAAATAATCAATACGACTATTTGAAAAATAGGCTATACACAGTTACTGAAGAAGTGCCACCAGAGCAATTGTTTCTAGGATTGGTAGACGGTGTATTTGGTCACTTTCAAATAGATGGTTTTACTATTAAAAGAGAAGTCTTGAAATCCTCTGGGCTTTTTAATGAACAACTCGCCGTAGCAGAAGATACTGATTTCTTTTGGCGAGTGATACTTGCTACTCCTACTTATTCCAGCAATATAGATAATCCAGTAGCCATGAGAATAGTTCATGATAATAATAGTTTTTACCGAGAGGATTTATATCAAGGATATGACTACATGGCTTATGAATCTGTTATTAAATGGGCCTCTCAAAATAGCGTAAAAACGGAAGTTATAGATCGTATATTACGTAGAGTATGGATTATTAAACATAAAGAAAATACAGGTTTATGGAATGAGATAAAATATTGGTGGCGTGTTCATACCTTGCATTATAGATTGTTTTTTTCAAAATTAAACCTCAAGTATTTCCCTCTGGTAAGGAGAAGAAAGCAGATCTTATCTTTTATATATCCTAAAAGTTCATAATGATATGAGTCTGAATAAAGAGGTGAATAATGGCTTAGTTTCAATAATATTACCTGTATTTAATGGTGAAGAATATCTTGCACAAGCCATAGAAAGTTGTTTAACTCAAACCTATACTAATTTTGAGCTTATAATTGTAGATGATTGTTCTACGGACAGTAGTTTAGAGATAGCAGAAAATTATCAAAAGCTTGATGGACGCATTAACATCTTTCAAAATGAGGAAAATTCTAAATTACCAAGCAGTCTGAATTACGGAATTGAACAAGCTAGAGGTAATTTTATAACTTGGACGAGTGATGATAATATTTTAAAACCTTTTTTTCTAGAAACTCTAGTTTGTTATTTAGAACTGCACCAAGTGGATTTTGTATACTCTGATTACGATATCATCTATCACGATGGAACTTTTTTTAAATATCAACCTGTAGGTGCATTACCAGAATTGTTATTCCAAAATATAATAGGTTGCAGCTTTTTGGCTAAGGCATCTTTATTTAAGAATAATAAGTATGATTCAGATTTATTTAGAATTGAGGATTATGCATTCTGGCTTATGAATCTGCCAAAAGTTAAATGTAAACCTCTCTATAGGTCACTTTATTTCTATAGAGTGCATGGTTCATCTCTTACGGCACAAATATCTAATACTGGCGGTTTTCAAAAGGAAATTGTTGAACTTATGTATTCAAGAGTTCAGGAGCAATATAGGTTTTCAGAAGTTACTGAGAACTTTCTAATAGATAATTGTTTGGATAAGAATAATGCCGCTTTAAGCTTATTAGATAATAGTTCCCATTTATTTAGAGATATTAAAAGGTCATCTAAATACATTTCCAGTAATGATCACGAAAATGATTTCAACCATATCGTTAAGCACTATGAGAAACTGATGGATAAATTATCATTTAAAAAATCTATAGTTTTAGCGTCCGAGCTCATAAATAGTTATAATTATCAAATAATTAGTTTAAGATGGTTCATAATCTATGCACTCAAAAGAATTAAAAGATTGGTTAAGATTATATTTTCAAAATCAAGAATATGACTCAAGTACTTGTAATAGTTCCTTGTTATAATCAAGGTCACTTTTTAGATCAGTGTCTTCAGTCTGTGCTACATCAAACGTTTCAAAATTGGAACTGTATTATCGTAAATGACGGTAGCCCTGATGACACTGAAGAAGTAGCACTTGAATGGTGTCAAAGAGATGAACGTTTTTCATATATCTATCAAAAGAATAAAGGTTTAAGCGCTGCACGTAATACGGGAATTGCTACCATGCAAAGCACTTACATATTACCTCTGGATGCGGATGATGTGATTCATAAAAATTATTTAGCACAAACTATCAAAAAACTAGAAAGTATGCCAGATGTCGGGATAGTAGGTGTTTACAGTAAATTTTTTATTAATACCATTGATAATGTGGTGGACGTACATCAACCTAAAGGTAAAGATGTAAAATATCTACTTTACGTAAATCAACTAGTTGCTACTTCATTATACCGTAGAATTTGCTGGGAACAAGTAGGTGGATATGATGAAAGTATGCGTGATGGTTTTGAGGATTGGGAATTTTGGTTACATATCACTAAAAAAGGCTGGAATTATGCTGTTATTCCACAAAAGCTCTTTTATTATCGAAAAAAAGAATCTTCTATGCTAACTACCACTATCAAAACAACTGCAGAACAGGTAAGGTATTACATAATGAAAAAGCATAAAGAACTTTATATAGAGGATTTTGAAAACTGTATAACAGTTCTATTTCATTATATTACCACCAGTCGCAAAAAAGAGCAACGACTACAGCAATCTATAGAATACAAATTAGGAAGTATTATCACTAAACCTTTTAAAATGTTAGGCTTTTTCAAGTAAGAGTATGAAAATATCTGTAGTTATAAGAACTAAAAATCAAGCTCCTGCATTGGGATTTTTACTACGTAATCTTAAGGAACGTTACACAAGTGATATAGATGAAATTGTGGTTATAGATAACAATTCTACGGATGATACACCTTCTTTATGTCAGCAATATCATGCGAGATATGTGAAAATAGAACAGTTTAGTTATGGAGGTAGTGCAAACACTGCTGCTACTGAGGCTAAAAATGAGATTATTGTGATTTTTAGCGCACATTCCTATCCAGTAAGTCATGATTTTTTCAAGCTTATTAAACAGCGCTTTCTAGCTAACCCTAACCTAGCAGGTTTGCGTTGTTTGCACAGCACAAATGATTACAGAGCTTTTATTAAAGGTGTTCAGGCTGTTGATAATGCCAATCGTGCAGGATTGATTTTTTCAGGTTCCGCTTTTGCGAAGGCAGTATGGGAACAATACCCATTCAGAGAAGACGTTGCTACTTTTGAAGATAAAGAATGGTCTAAGCGCGTCCTGTCAAAAGGTTTTGATATTGAATTTGTTCCTGCAATTTTTCACTACGAGATCAAGCGCACCAGAGCTCAGGAATATTTTAGATTTAAAAATGATGTGATAGGTAACTATCAACTGTGGCATGAAGAGGTAAAGACTTCTAGTGCTTTTAAAGGTCTTATAGCTACTATTTTTAAGACATTTTATAATGCTATTATTCAATTGTATTTTGCGATAAAACGATTTACATATATCCTTAGATTTAATTTCAATAAACCATCCAAATTTTGAATATACAAAGGCATCATAATAATTTTGATTTTTTAAGGTTTGTTTTTGCGTCTTTTGTTATCATTACCCATTCTTTCGCCTTATTAGGAATGGAGGAAAAAGAATGGATGCTAGGAATAACAAATGGGCAGATTAGTTTCTCACAATTAGGTCTTGCAGGTTTTTTCACCATTAGCGGTTACTTTATATATAAAAGTATGCTGCGCAGTGATAGTGTACTGCATTATCTTAAAAAGCGTGTTTTAAGATTATTTCCTGCCTTACTGGTGGTTCTTTTATTAAGTCTTGTTGTTCTACCTTTTTTTTATCGTGGAGATAAAAGTATTTTTAATGAGTTTGGATACTGGACTTATTTACCATATAATCTTTCTCTATATCTTTTTCAAGGGCCAGTAGAAGGAGTTTTCAATTCATTACCATATCGATCATTTAACGGATCCTTATGGACTATCAGATATGAGTTCTCTATGTATTTATTTGTATTGTTGTTCTTTTTTATCAAGAAGGCTCGATATCATAGTTTTTTAGCCACGTTCCTTTTAATACTTTGGTATGTCATTTTTATTTTTGGTATGAATCGTTTTGGAGCGTCTAATTTTTTAGGAATGACAGGTTATCCATTATTTAACTTGGGAGGATATTTTGTGGTAGGTATATTTTTGGGGACTTTACAGCGCAAACTCTTTAATGATAAGAGATTACTTTTGTTTGCTCTTATTCTTTTAGTTGTTTCAGCATACTATGGTATGTATGGTTATGTGAAACATGTGGCATTATCATTTCTAATTTTAGGATTAGGTTTTTGGGAAAGTAAACTAGCCTGTTTTAAAGACTATGGTGACCCATCTTATGGAATTTATATTTATGCGTTTCCTATTCAGCAAATACTTATATATTGTTTTTCACCTAGCTTAGAAATATTGCTTTTAGGCTCTTTTAGTTTAGCGGTCTTTTTTGGTTATATTTCATGGCATTTAATAGAAAAAAGAGCACTTTCCATTAAGTAGTTTTGTGTTTGTATTATCAACTTAACTATTTAAAGAAATTTTGAATAAACAAGGGAAGTTAAATTTGATTTTGACACAATAAAATTATTATAAATGAAATTGTTTCTTTTAAAAATATGGTCATGGTTTACACCTAAAAAACCTCAATACTTATCTCATGATAATTTCTGGGTTCAGGATGTCGGTTTTTCGAAAATTGAAGATCGTTTTTCTTTCTTTCTAAATATTTGTGATCAAAAAAATGTAATTCATTTTGGTTGTACAGATTGGCCCATTTTTGAACCATCTTACAATCTGCATATAAAATTATCAAAAGTTGCAAATAAATTACATGGTTTTGATGTAGATATCGATGGTATTGAAAACTTGAAAAAGTACGTAAACCAACCTTATTTCAGCAAAATCGAAGAGGTAAAAGAGAGCTACGATGTTTGCCTGATTCCTGAAACTATAGAACATGTAGACAATGTAGCAGAATTTTTAAAAAACATATCCAAAGTTCAAGCAAGTACATTTTATATTACAGCACCTAATTGCTTTGCACAAACTCACATGCAACGTAATCACTATTTAGAAACATCAATAAAGGAAGTAGTACATCCAGATCATAATTGCTGGTACAGTCCTTATACTCTTAAAAACGTAATAGAGAAATATTCTACACTTCAAGTTGAAGAAGTTTTTCTATTAAATAAAGATACTATGGTGTGTTGCAAAGCAGTTCAGAAGAGGTAAGATGAGCTCATTAAAAAAAAGAATAAAATTTTTGTTCGGTTATTTCTTATTTCTGTCCTTTAAAACGAAAAAGATTCCAAAAATTGTAAATTCCGATATAATCTTTTTTTTACCTTATTATCATTTAGGTGGAGCTGAGCAGGTTCACCTTGATATTATTAAAGCTATATCCAATAAACAAATAACTGTAATATTCACCCATTTATCTGCAACCAATCATTTTAAAGAACAGTTTTCTAGTCACGCTCATTTAATAGAATTAAATTCAATTATTAATAAAAAAAGTTCTTTTCTCAATAAAAAACTATTCAAAACTATTGCGAGAGCAATAAATTCAAGCGAAAGTATAACTAAGGTTTTGGGGTGTAACACAGATTATTTTTACGAAATATTACCGCTGTTAAATAAACCTGCTATAGATTTAATTCACTCTATTGCACCCAACGACACTAGAAAAGCGATGTTTGCTGAAGCTGATTCTTTACTTTCAAAACGTATAGTTATTAATAATTATACAAGAAATCAATTGTATGAAATTGTAAAAACTCATACTGGAAATATCACTCAACAAGATAAGATTCACGTTATTCCAAATGGCGTTGAAATAGATGATAATTATTTAAGTGATAATGAGCTTAAATATAGAATTGGATTTATAGGAAGATGGTCCTTAGAAAAAAGACCTGAACTATTTCTAGAGCTTGCAAAAAAACTTAAAATCGATTTTCCTCATTTGGAGTTTGTAATGGCTGGTAGTGCTATGAATTTGCATGATGAAGAAATTACCAAAGCTGGTGTGATAAATTTGGGAAGTGTTAAAGACAAACAAAAGCTAAATAATATCTATAAATCCTTAGATTTTTTAATAATAACCTCTACGTATGAAGGTTTTCCCATGGTTATGATGGAATCTATGCCTTTTGGGGTTATTCCTGTTTGTACAGATGTGGGCGGAATCCACGAGCATATTACCCATGAAGTCAACGGTTTTTTGATAAACGAGGAACAAAATAAGGATATAGTATTATCCATGGTAAATTTAATCTCTTATTTGTATCAAAATCAAAAAATAATATCTAAAATTTCGGAAGAAACAGCAAGCTATGCAAGTCAAAATTTTGATATTGAAAAGTTTAATGATTCATATAAGAAGTTGTTATTAGAATGAAACTACTTACCCTTTCTATCCCTAATCATCATTTCTTTCAATGGATCAATCAATTGGAAGATAGCGATATTGAGGTTTACTGGATGGATGTAACCGATTCTGGATACAGCCCTAGAATTCCTTGGGTAAATCAAATTACTGGCTGGCGTCTAAAAAGAGATTATCCTGGGCGCACGTTTCTTAAGAGACATGCTCAAAGATTATATAGTTTCCTTAATAAATACAACGAACGTAGTGCAGAAGAAAAACTTCAATCAATAATCTCAAAGTTACAACCAGATCTAATTCATTGTTTTGAAATGAGGCTTTCAGGTGTTCCTTTTCAAAAAGTATGGGACTCAGTAAACACTCCAATTGTTTATAGTTCTTGGGGTAGCGATGTCTATGATTTTAAAAATTTAGGTTTATCTCAAAGAAAGGTAACTGCCTTTTTAAAAAGGGTCGATTTTTTAATTACCGATTGTAAGAGGGATTACTCATTAGCTCAAGAATTAGGGTTTTCTGGAAATTTTCTTGGTGTATTTCCTGGTAATGGTGGTATTAACCTACCCTTAGAAAATAGCTTGGCTATTCAAGAGCGTTCTTTAATAATGATTAAAGGATATGACGATGGAGTAGGGCAAGCTCGAGTAGCTCTACAAGCTCTAGAGCTTGTGAATAAAGAGCTTATTGCTGATTATGAGATATTTATTTACAGTGCAGATGAGGTAGTGTTGAGATACGTGGAAAAATCACCCTTATTTCAAACCGTTTCTAAAACTCTTATTAAGAGAGGAGATTTTCTTCCCAATGATCAACTGCTTAAAAAGATGGGAAGAGCACTGTTACATATAGGTTTAAGCACAAGTGATGGAATACCTAATTCCTTGTTAGAAGCTATGGGAATGGGTGCGTTTCCTATTCAATCTAATCCTGGTGGATCTACTCAAGAAGTTATCGAGCATAATAAAAATGGATTTATAATTCATGATCCTAAAAATGTTGAAGAGGTTAAAAAAGCAGTTGAAATAGCTTTAAAAAATACAAATTTGATTCAAAAAGCTAGGGACTTCAACACACGTTTTATTGATACTTACTACAATCGTGGTAAATTGCGAGCATCAATTCAAGAGATTTATTCATCTATTTATAACCAATAATGACATTCTCCTATTTAATCGTTACTAGAAATAGACCTAATGATTTGGAAATTACCTTAGGGAAGCTTCAGGAACTAGTTCGTTCTAATTTTGACGAAGTTCTTGTATTTATTGATGGTTGCAGTAAGACAGAATATCTCAAAAATCGATTTCCATGGGTGAAATGGACAATTTCTAAGGTTCAGTTAGGAGCTTCTCCTGCTAGAAATAAGCTTTACTCTTTGGCTCAAAATGACATTCTAATAGGCTTGGATGACGATGCTCATCCTTTAGAGGTCGACTTTAAATCAAAAGTGATATCTCGCTTTCTCGAAAGCGAGAAAACAGCTATCATCGCTTTTCAAGAAATTACTGGGGTTTTTAAAGACGATTTTGATGCTCTTTCAAAAAAGCGTAAAGGAGCTGATTATTACACTAATGAGTTTGTAGGTTGCGGTTTTGCGATTAGGAAAGAAGTATATGATAGTATAGCTGGTTTTCCCAAATGGATGGATATTTATGGTGAAGAGACTGCAGTCGCATTGCAGGTATTAGATAGAGGATTTTACGTTCTTTACTCTTATGATATAGCTGTGAATCACAGAAAGGATGCCCTAGCTCGTAGAAAAACAGGAGCCAACTATTTTAGATTTGAAAAACAATTAATTAATACCATTGCTTTATACATAATCTACTACCCAAAGCCAATTAAAAAAATACTTAAGGTTATCTGGCACAATGGTAGAAAGTATGCCTTTCAAGATGCTACTTATTTAAAATGTTATTTTCGAGCTGTTTTTAAAGCGATAGGTAGAGTGCCAATGTACATAAAGAACCGAAAACCTGTAAAAGGATCTACTGTAATCAGGCGTAACAATTTACAAGGAATACAGTACTAATGTTGTTTAATTCACTTGATTTTGCGGTTTTTCTACCTGTAGTCTTTTTGACTTACTGGATATTGCTTAATAGAAATTTACAGATTCAAAATCTATTTTTATTAATTGCTAGTTATTTGTTTTATGGCTGGTGTGATATACGTTTTCTAGGGTTAATTGTTTGGAGTTCATTAGTTGATTATTGGATAGGAATTTCCTTATCTCGTGTTACTAAGCCCATATATAGAAAACTACTTTTATCACTCAGTTTACTTATGAATATAGGTTTGCTTGGTTTTTTCAAGTATTTCAATTTTTTCATTGAAAGTTTTGCTCAGGCTTATAGTTTATTTGGCGCTCAAATCAACCCATCAAGATTGGATATCATCCTTCCAGTAGGAATTAGTTTTTATACCTTTCAAACATTAAGCTACACTATAGATGTATATAGGAAAAAGCTGACCCCAACGAAAGACATCGTAGCTTTTTTTGCGTTTGTAAGTTTTTTTCCACAGCTGGTTGCAGGACCTATTGAACGAGCAACGAATTTACTACCTCAGTTTTTTAAAAAGCGAAGATTCAATTACGCTACTGCTACAGATGGTTGTAAACAAATTCTTTGGGGCCTAGCAAAAAAGGTGATAATAGCAGATCAATGCGCCCGATATGCAAATGATATTTTTAACAATCACGATCAATATTCGGGTAGTACACTTGCAGTAGGAGCCTTTTTCTTTACATTCCAGATTTATGGGGATTTTTCAGGATATTCCGATATCGCAATAGGTACAGCAAAATTATTCGGATTTAATTTGAAGAAAAATTTTGCAACCCCTTATTTTTCAAGAGATATAGCTGAATTTTGGCGTAGGTGGCATATTTCTCTATCAACATGGTTTAGAGACTATTTATACATTCCTTTAGGAGGAAGTCGAGTAGGTAAGTGGCTCAATGTGAGAAATGTCTTTATTGTTTTTATTGTTAGCGGCTTTTGGCACGGAGCAAACTGGACATTTGTCATATGGGGGACCTTCAATGCAATCTTGTTCTTACCACTACTTTTAAGCAACCGTAATAGAAGTAACCTAGATACTGTAGCATCCGGGAGATTTATTCCTCATATAAAGGAAGTTTTTCAGATATTCATAACATTCCTTCTTACAATGGTAGCTTGGATATTTTTTAGAGCAGATAATTTATCTCACGCTGTTTTCTATATTTCTAAGATTTTCTCTAGCTCTATAATTGTTTTACCTGAAATTAGGCCATTTAATATGTTTTTATACTTGCTATTCTTTATTTTATTTGAATGGATAGGTCGTGAACGGGAACATGTATTAAATCATAGATTTTTCAACTCTTATAATTGGTTTAAATATCCATTATACTTTATACTGATGGCGCTTATACTTATTCATAGTAATGGTACTCCAGAAGAATTTATATATTTTCAATTCTAATGAGGAGGTTTTTACTACATAGTATTATACTTTTAATCGCCTTTTTTGTTTTTGATAAAGCAGCTTATTTTATTTTATCAGGTTGTGCTAAAATTCAAGAAGACAATAGGTTAGAGTTGCTTTTGAATGGCGAGCTTCAACATGATATTATCGTCTTAGGTTCTTCCCGCGGAGCTAGCAATATTGATGCATTTCAATTAGAAAAACACTTACAAAAAACTACGTATAATTTGTCTTATCGTGGTAGCGATGTGCGATTTCAAGAATTAATTTTCAGAAAATACCTAGAGCATCACAGTGCACCAGAGAAAGTTTTATTAGTGGTTGATAATCCTTATGCAATTTTAAAAGAATCTACTTTGGGCATGCGCTATGATAGACTTTACCCATTAGCTCATTACAATGAAGTGAATTCCATTTTAATTGAGAAAAATCAACATTCGTGGGTTTCTTCATTTTTATATTTCCTTAGAGTTCATCCCAATCAACTAGTGTTTAATAAAGAAGAACAGAAATCAAAATTTCCTTTTAATGCAAGAGGTTCACAGCTTTTGCCAGATAAAAGTACTTCTTCTAACAATCTAACTTTTGAAACAACAGTAAACTACTCAAATAAAAATATTGATCCGGCAAAGGTTGACTCCTTTAAAGAAATTCAAATATTATGTTTGAAAAATGATATTCAATTATATTTCGTTTTTTCACCAGACTACTATCAGTTTAACGAAAGATTTTACAATGAGTTTAAAACAGAGTTTAATTCTAATGCAAATTTTATAAAATACTCGATTCAAAATACTGAATACAAGAATGCGTCGAACTTTTATGATATATCCCATTTAAACCATAGAGGAACTCGTATTTTTACTCAAGAAGTTGCAGAATCTTTATTAAAGACCAATTAATACTTAAAGGAAAATGAAAACCATAGGCTTTATCCCACTAAGAGCAGGATCAAAAGGAATACCTGGAAAAAACAAAAAGAAAATGTTAGGTAGGCCATTATTCTGTTGGTCTTTAGGTGCTGCAATAGCTTCACAATTAGATGAGGTTTATGTATATACTGATGATTTGGATATCTTAGACTTTGTTAAACGAGAATACCACTGGACAGATAAAATAAAAGCAGTCAAACGCCTAAGCTCAAACGCCACGGATACTGCCAGTACAGAAAGTGCGATGATTGATTTTATTAGGGATGAAGATCCTGATTTTGATATTATATGTCTGCTACAAGCTACATCTCCTTTTACTACTGCCGTAGATATCAACGCTTGTTTACAAGAAATTAAAAACGGCAAGCACAGCGCTATGACAGTGGTGAATACACATCGTTTTACCTGGAGTTCAAATGGTGAGCCTCAAAATTATGATGTGTTTAATAGACCTAGACGTCAGGATTTTGAAGGGCTGTTGATTGAAAATGGGGCTGTATATGTGACTGTAAAAGAGAAGTGGTTTGAGACTAAAAATCGTGTTTCTGGTGAAATTGGTTTAGTTCACATGCACGAGGATTCTTTAACCGAAATTGATAGTAAGTCCGATTGGGATGTTGTAGAATTACTGCTTTCGCGAAAGCTAAAACAAAACAAACAAACCCAACCTATAACACACCTAGTACTGGATGTTGATGGCGTGTTTACCGATGGCTGCGTTTATTACGATAGTCAGGGAGAACTCATGAAAAAATTTGACATGAGAGATGGTATGGGATTAGAAATTTTAAGACAAAACGAAGTTGAGGTCATGGTGATGACTTCAGAAGATTCAGACATAGTCGCAAGTAGGATGAAAAAACTTAAAATTGAAAATACGTATTTAGGCGTCAAGGATAAATACAGCCTTTTATCTAGAATCGCTAGCGATAAAGGAATTGCTTTTTCAAATATTGCCTATGTAGGTGATGATGTTAATGATCTGGCAAACATTTGTGCAGCAGGATGGTCTTTTACGCCTCATAACGCGACTAGAGAAGTCAAATCACACGCTGATGTAACTTTATCCAACGATAGTGCATCGGGTGCTATACGTGAGGTATGCGAATTCATCATGAGATACAATAACCGGTTTTAGTGAGCTTAACAAGGTCCAGTTTTATCCAGACTCAAGATTACCTTTAATGTTATTCTAAATACAAAGGCTGTCTAGCGTAGTACACCTATTTTTGTGTGATTATTAAACGTAAGTTATGAAGCACATTATCTATGATTTTCTTATTGAAAATGGATTTACACCTCAAGTTGCGAGTTATTTAAATATGCTGGCACTTTTGCTTCTATTACTTGTTATAGCCTTAATACTTGACTTCATATTTACCTTAATTTTTAGGAGAATATCCAATGTAGTTGCTACTAGGACTAAAACAAACTTTGATGATATCCTAATCGATAACAAGTTACCTACCTATGCAGCTCATATAGTGCCGTTACTTCTAGTTTATGAAGCTGTCCCTTATATTTTTACAGATTTTGACTATGTGTCGAATCTAGCTGAAAAATCGATCAGGATACTAGGTATCTTACTTAGTCTATACATCATTAAAAGTTTTTTGTTATCCATAAGGAATTACCTTAAAACTATTGATCGTTATAAAAATAAGCCTATCTATAGCTACATACAGGTTTTTATGATTGTGGCCTGGTTGCTTGCGATTTTCTCCATTTTTGCAACAATAACGGGAGTTTCTTTTTGGAAGTTCATAACCGGACTAGGTGCGGCATCGGCAATTATAATTTTGGTATTTAGAGATAGTATTTTAGGATTTGTTGCCAGTATTCAAGTTACTGTGAACGACATGGTGCGTATAGGCGACTGGATAACCTTTGAAAAATACGGTGCCGATGGTGATGTAATAGAAATTACCCTAGCCACAGTAAAAGTTCAAAATTGGGATAAAACTATTACCACTATTCCTACCTATGCCTTGATTTCAGATTCATTTAAAAACTGGAGAGGAATGACAGCATCTGGAGGAAGAAGGATTAAGCGATCTGTAATTATTAAAGCGTCCACAATTAAGTTTTTAACTCCTATAGAAATTCAAAAATTAAAGGATATTCAGTTAATTACGGATTATCTGGAACAAAGGGACGAAATCATTAATACACACAATGAACAAAATCAAATTAATAAAGAGGCATTAATTAACGGCCGTAACATGACCAATTTTGGTGTATTTAGAAAGTACCTACAAACTTACATTGAGAACCACTCAGCGGTTCATAAAGACATGACTTATATGGTCAGGCAACTAGAACAAACACCACATGGAATACCGTTAGAGATATATTGTTTCAGTAAAGATCAACGATGGGTCAATTATGAATATATAATGGGAGATATTTTTGATCACGTTCTTGCGTCGGTAAAATTCTTTGATTTAGAGGTTTATGAATATCATACCACTACTGACCAACTCAAATAACCAAAAACTTACCTCAATTTGAGAAATATACTTTCTAAATAATCACATTTCCTTACCTTGCGATAGTTAATTTTCTCCTAATGAACTATCACAAACCCTATGTAATTGCAGAGATTGGATGTAATCATAAAGGTGATATGGAAATCGCCAAGGAACTTATAAAAGTTGCTGCAATTTTTTGTAAAGCCGATGCAGTTAAATTTCAAAAAAGGAATAACAAAGAATTATTAACTGAAGAGCAATATAACGCACCACATCCCAACCCTATCAATAGTTATGGTGATACCTATGGAGCACATAGAGAATATCTAGAATTCAACGTGCAGCAGCACCAGGAATTGATGGATTACTGTGACGAAATGGGAATTACTTACAGTACTAGCGTTTGGGATACAAGTAGCGCACAAGAAATAGCCTCGTTGAATCCTGAGTTTATAAAGATTCCGAGTGCTTGTAATAATCATTTTGAAATGCTAGAATGGTTGTGTGAGCATTATAAGGGTGAAATACACTGTTCTACAGGAATGACAACACCCGATGAAATAGAACAACTAGTGCAATTCTTTGAGCGTAAAGGTCGTGCCCAAGATCTCGTACTATACAATTGTACTAGTGGATATCCAGTACCTTTTGAAGACATTTGTTTGTTGGATATTATTACACTTAGAGAAAAATATCAAAGCAGGATAAAACAAATTGGATTCTCTGGTCATCATTTAGGCATAGCTGCCGATGTTGCTGCCTATACATTGGGTGCTCCCATAGTAGAACGTCACTATACACTGGATCGCACCTGGAAAGGTACAGATCACAGTGCCTCATTAGAGCCTAATGGTTTGCGTAAATTAGCGAGAGATTTAAGAGCTGTACACAAGGCATTGACTCATAAATCACAAGATATATTGCCTATTGAACAAATTCAACGGGATAAACTGAAATATAGAAAGTAAAATGTCAAAAAAAGTTTGGATCTTATTTCCTGACGGTGTTGGATTACGCAATTTTGCCTTCACAAATTTCAAAAATATTGGTGATAAATTAGGTTATGACATTACCTATTGGAACAATTCAGTTTTTGATCTTGAAAAGGAATTTGGATTTGCACAAATCAACATTCCTAGTACCAAAATTCACCCTAAAACTCCAGTAATTAATCACGCAAGGAAAAGGGTAGAGTTAGCGCTTTCGCGAAAGCGTGATAACGATAATGTGTATCCAACATATAGATTTCCTTTAAAATGGAATAGCCTTAAGAATTGTGTCAAAAGTAGCTTTGTAAAGTTCCATGAAATTTCTTCATCTACTGATTCGGGTTGGGAAAACCTGAAAAATAAAATGTATGAGGCTGAAAGGAGTACAGATCGCTATAAGGTATTAAAAGAACAGCTCACTAAACACAAACCAGACTTAGTTTTTTGTACGACTCAACGTGCTACCCAAGGAATAGCACCGGTACTAGCAGCTCAAGATCTAGGAATACCTACAGCGTGCTGGGTTTACAGTTGGGATAACTTACCTAAAGGGATGTCTACTATTGAGACTGATTATTATTTTGTATGGTCAGAATTGATGAAGGAGCAGCTACTACACTACTATCCAAAAATAAAAAGTAATCAAGTTTATGTGACTGGAACACCTCAATTTGAGCCGCATTATAGTGAAGAACTCTATATTTCTAGAGAACAGTTTTTGAGTGAGCATAATTTAGATGAAAACAAGGAATACATTTGTTTTTCTGGTGATGATACTACCACTTCGCCACTGGATCATCTTTATTTAAGGGATACTGCTATCGCCGTTAAAAATCTCAACGCTCGTGGTTATAACTTGGGAATAATATTTAGACCAGTACCAGTTGATGATTCTAATAGATACGATGAGGTTTTAAAAGAATATGTTGATGTTATTACCACTATAAAACCTTTATGGAAACCAATGGGTAATGCTTGGAATCAAATGTTGCCTACCAAGGATGATTTTGCACTATTGGTAAATACTTGTAGACACTGTGAACTGGTAGTTAATATTTGCAGCAGTATGGTCTTTGATTTTGTCATACATGATAAACCGACCATTTACCCTAACTATGAGCAACCAGAACTTAAAAAAGGTATACGCGACATCGGACAAAATTACAAATATGTTCATTTTAGAACGATGCCTGATACGGCTGTAGTTTGGGCTCATAAAAAAGCTGATATTGAGACTGGAATCAAGCATTTACTTGAAAATGTGGTAAATCCCGTGCAGGATTGTAAAAAATGGTACGGCGTTATTAATCATCCTAAGCAACCAGAATTAGCAAGTGAGCGAATTTGGGATGGGATAGGACAAATATTGAATTAAATGCACATCGCCTACTTAACACCAGAATATCCTCATGAGCGTACTGCGCATGCTGGTGGTATGGGGACGAGTATTAAAAACCTTGTTGTTGCACTCGTTCGTTTAGGTCATAAAGTGAGAGTTTTTGTTTATGGGCAAGACGAGGACCTAGTTTTTGAAGATGAAGGTGTTACCTTTCATAAAATTAAATACCGCAACTATAAATTAGGTGGTTTTTATAGTTACCGTAAGCATATTGAGCAGTATGTGAATAAAAACCTAATAGATGTTGATATTATAGAAGCACCTGACTGGACAGGCATCACCGCATTTATGAAGCTAAATAAACCACTCGTCATACGATTTCACGGTAGCGACACTTACTTCTGTCACATAGAAGGTAGATCGCAAAAGTGGAAAAATCGGTTTTTTGAAACAAATGCTGTTGTAAAGGCAAACGCTTATATCGCTCCTACACATTACGCAGGAGAGACATCACTAAAGCTATTCGGTCTTAAAAAGGATAAACTAAAAATTATACCCTACGGTTTAGAACTAGACTTATTTTATAATGAGGATCCTACGGCTTATCAGCAGTACAATCTGTTAAACATAGGAACCGTAATACGTAAAAAAGGATTATTCCAACTCGCTCAAGCGTTTAATAAGGTGGTAGAAAACTATCCTGCAGCCACGCTTACGTTGGTTGGGTCTGATAGTCCAGATGTGCAAACAGGATCACTATCTACCTGGAAACTGGTAGAACAAACCTTTACAGAACGGGCAAGAAAACAAGCAACCTATCTAGGCAAAGTCCCATACAACCAAGTGCAAGAGCTCATCAAAAAAGCTCATGTTTGTGTATTCCCATCCCTAGCCGAAACATTAGGCATGGTAACTATTGAAAGTATGGCATTGCATAAAGCAGTTGTGAATACAAACATAGGATGGGCGCAAGATTTAATCACCCATGAAAAAGACGGCTATATGCATCATCCAGATGAGATAGATAAGTATGTTTCATCTGTTAGCTCACTGTTTGATGACGAGGAATTAGTCAAAAATATAGCTTTAAACGCAAGAGCAACAGTCGAGCAAAGGTTTGATATAGATAAAATAGCTAAAGAGAATCTGAGTTATTATCAACATATAATAGATCGTACACATAGCTGATGGTCTACTTGCATCTCCTCACAAATACGGTTCATTTCATCGATGTAAAAAAGGCTGATAGTATTACTTTGGGCAAAAACCAACTGTCATCTCTTTTTAAGCTAGCACAGGCTTTTCCTGATCAATGGATAGGCTGGTCTACAGCAGAGAATCCCATTTGGGAAGAATTTACCTCGCAAGCGCAAAACAACTACACCATGCTCAGTGCTGGTGCTGCTCCAGCTTTCATCTGTAGTGTTATCGATTACATAGAGGATAGTCCGTTTATCAATTATAGCCCTAATCAATGGTATCCTACATGGATCATGAGTGCAGATCAAGGGATGACCCACGCTAGTATTTTAAACGAGATACAAGCATTACCATCTACCCAAAATTTTGAGTACGATATCAACTTACTAGCTCGTGTGATACAGAAACAAGGTGTGTTTTGCTATGCAAAATTGAATAAAAAAGACGTGATAGCGTCTACCCAACTTGCTTATCGTTTCGTTGCGCAAACACAAAAAAAGCGCTGGGTTCCCTTCTTATTTCTTTGTCATGTTAGGTATGAAAAACGTTTTCCTTTGTACGCTTTCGCGAAAGCTTTATTCAAAAAACAACAAGATAAAAAAGTCGATCTATTAGCCATACAACAAACAGAACCTTCACAAAAAAAGGAGGCAATCAACTACGATGTGGTCATCCCGACTATGGGTCGTAAGCAATACTTATTTGATGTGCTAACGGACTTATCAAACCAAGAAATCAAACCTAATCAAGTAATCATCGTAGAGCAAAATGCTGATCCTGAAAGTAATTCTGAATTAGATTATATCTTTGATGACTGGTCTTTTACCATCAATCACTTATTTACACATCAAACGGGTGCCTGTAATGCTAGAAACATTTCATTGGGTAAAACCACTGCAGACTGGATTTTACTATTTGATGACGATGTACGCGTACCAGTAGATTTTATGGCACAATTGCAACACACGTTAATAAGTACTAAAGTAAAAGCGATCACCGTCGCGTGCCTGCAAAAAGGAGAAAAAGAAACACAGCAAACCGTTAAACAATGGCCCTATTTTGGTTCTGGTTGTTCCTTAGTTCATCGAGAAATAGTTGACCGATGTAAATTTGACAAAGCTCTTGAACATGGGTACGGCGAAGATGTAGATTTTGGAATGCAAATTAGGAGAGCAGGATATGACGTGATTTATGCACCACAAATTCAAATTCTACACTTAAAAGCGCCTGTAGGTGGATTTAGAGAGAAACGTATTTTTCCCTGGTCAACTGATAACATTCAGCCCAAACCATCTCCTCATATCATGTATTTTAGAAAGAAAAACTATTCTGAAAATCAATTGAAAGGTTATAAATTGGTGCAATGGTTTAAAAATTATGGGAAACTAGGGTCGTTTTTGCCTTGGGGACATAATAAACTCTTTAATAAAGCATGGGAATCAAGTAAAAAGTATGCAAATAGTTTATGATAAGCGTTTTTACCGATATTGAGATCCTGTCAACTAAAAATAGAGGCAAGGTTCATCCCTTACTTTTTGACTTGCATTATTTTGAGCATACTCATCCAATAGTACACAAATACTATCAACTGGTAAACACCATAGAAAAGGCAGATATAATTGTCTTTCCTATCGATTATTTAAGAATAAATACGAAGGAAGAACAGCAGTCTTGGAAGTTTTTGAACCATTTAGCTATTTCAAACGGTAAGAAACTTCACGTTTATACAGGTGGTGATTATGGTAAAACATTTAGCAAGGATTATATAGTAACTTGGCGTAATTCAGGATATCGCAATACTAATCAAAAAGACACCATAATCATACCTAGTTTTATAGCAGATCCCATTGGAATCCATGTTAGACAATTAAAATGGATTGCAAAGAAGGAAAAACCTGAAATTTCATTTACTGGATTTGCCACGCATAGTAGGAAGGAACGTTTTAGATACAACTTAAGCTATTTAAAAAACTTGATGACATCATTTAGATCACTCAATTCTGATAGGCCTATATTCTTTAATGCTGCAAAACAAAGATTTCTCAAACTCAAGGCGTTAGAGAGAGATCAACAAATTGCGACTCGATTCATTTATAGAGATCGATATAGGGCAGGAGCGACCTCAGAACAGGAAAGGCAACAAACCACTCAAGAGTTTTTTGATAACTTGAACAACTCACCTTATGCCTTTTGCATGAGAGGAGCAGGAAATTTTTCCGTAAGATTTTACGAAGCATTAGCTTTAGGAAGAATCCCTGTTTTGATTGAAACCAATAATGTGCTACCACTAGAAAACGAGATTAATTGGTCCAATCATGTATGTGTTATAAAAAAGGATGAGAGTATAATTAATAAATTAGTTCAATTTCATGATTCATGCTCAGAGGAACGTTTTATAGAACTACAGCAGAAGAATCGTAAACTGTTTGAAAATTATTTAGTTAGGTATAATTTCTTTTACCACGTAAAAAATCAAATTGACGTATGAAATTTGCTCTAATTGTTTGTACTTACATGCGACCAAAGCCTTTGATGAGGTTGTTACACAGTGTACGATCTCAAACATTACTTCCGTCTCAAGTAATTATTGTAGATGGAAGTTTGAACAATGATTCCCTAAATGAACTAAAAACTTTTTCTCTTAATGGGTTAGAATATTTTAAGGTAGGAAATGAAGATCGTGGTTTGACCAAACAACGTAACTTTGGTATTGATCGAGTTTCTGAAGATATAGATGTTGTTGCATTTTTAGATGATGATATTGTATTAGATAATCAATATTTCAAACAATTGGCATCAACGTATCAAGAGTATCCAAATGCTTTTGGGGTAGGTGGCTACATTACTAATGAGGTAGCATGGCAACTTCAAAATGAAAACAGTAATGGACCAGATTTCTATAATATTGATGGTTACGTAAGAAAAGAAAGTAGTAGGTATAAGTTACGTAAAAAGTTAGGTCTGGATCATCATACACAGCCAGGCACTTATCCACCATTTGGTCACGGTAGATCAATAGGGTTTTTACCACCATCCGGAAAAACCTATAAAGTAGATTTATTTATGGGTGGTGTAGCTAGTTACCCTAAACAAATTGTAGATGCTCATAAATTTTCAACTTTTTTTGAAGGCTATGGATTGTACGAAGATGCCGAGTACACCTTGCGATTGAGCAATGAAGGTAGCTTGTATGTGAATACACTAGCAACTTGTCAGCACTTTCATGCACCTGATGGTAGACCTAATCAATACAAATATGGTAAAATGGTGGTTCGTAATGGATGGTTTGTATGGCGTACCAAATATCCTAATCCAAGTTTTAAAAATAAATTGAAGTGGCATAGCATTACGCTTATTCTTATTTTAATTAGGATTCTCAATATATTTACCACGAGTAATCGTAAAGAGGCATTTACTGAAGCATTAGGTAGAATAGTTTCTTGGGTAAATTTATTTTTTTCACGGCCTAAATAATGAAGTTTTTAAAAGACATAAAGAGGTACACCAATTACAGTGGTAAACCAGCATTATTAATGTTGTTAACTCAACAAGGCTTATGGGCATTATTTCATTATAGATTATTCAACAAAGTTTACCGATCAAATTTGCCTGGAGTAATTAAACTCCCAATTTTAGTAATAGGTGCAATAAAACTGAAATTTATTGAAATAATAACCGGTATAACCTTGCCCTATAGCGCAACAATTGGTCAAGGATTGTATATAGGGCACCATTCAGGAATAATTGTAAATGCAAAAGCGGTGATTGGAGAAAATTGTAACATATCGCAAGGTGTTACTATTGGGGTTAGTGGCCGTTCGAACAAAAGAGGAGTTCCCATAATAGGTAATCAAGTTTATATAGGAGCAAATTCCACGGTAGCTGGTAAAATCAAAGTAGGTGATAATGCTGTTATTGGGGCCAATAGTTTAGTAATTAAAGATGTTGACCCTAGTTCGACAGTTCTTGGAGTGCCAGCTGTCAAGGTTAGTAATAACGATAGTTCTGGATACGTATGAAGTTAGTAGTAGTATCAGACGCGCCAATAATTAAACATAAAGATCAAAAAAAAGCTTACGCACCTTATGTCAAGGAGATGAATTTATGGTTCAGTAAAGTAGATGAGGTACAAATCATCGCACCTACTCGATATAATAAACCTCTTCTTACACAGCCATTTGATCGTCAGGATATTCAAGTAACTAGCTTGCGTCGGTTGGAATTCCACAGGATAAGTATAGCTGTTGTAAGTCTTCTTACTATACCTTACCAGTTCATAGTTTTGTGTTTCGCTTTCGCGAAAGCAGACCATATTCACTTGCGTTGTCCTGGTAATCTAGCACTACTGTCTTGTCTTGTTCAAATACTTTTTCCTAGGAAAAAGAAAACAGTGAAATATGCCGGAAATTGGGATCCTAAAGCACGACAACCCATGGCTTATAGATGGCAGAAACGAATATTATCCAACACCTTTTTAAGTCAAAATATTACGGTTTTAGCATATGGGAACTATGTCAATCAATCAAAAAATATAAAGCCTTTTTTCACGGCATCTTATTATGAAAAAGATAAAGAACCGATTGTTAAAAGGGATTATACCGGTGAATTGAATGCTTTATTTGTTGGCACGCTCAGCGAAAACAAAAGGCCTTTAAAAGTTGTCCAAATAGTAGAAAACTTAAGAAATGAAGGTGTGCCAGTCACCTTGGATATTTATGGTAATGGACCTCTTTTTGAATCTTTGAATGATTATATCAAAAAAAATAAACTAAATCCATTTATTCACTTACATGGAAACCAACCATTGTCATCCGTTACTCAGGCGTATAAAAAAGCACATTTTGCATTTTTATTATCGCGTAGTGAAGGATGGCCCAAAGCCGTTGCCGAACCTATGTTTTGGGGTTGTATCCCAATTGCAACAGCTGTAAGTTGCGTGCCTTGGATGTTAACAGGTGATGATAATCAAACAAGAGGAATTTTAATCAAAGAGTTATCCAATGCAAGTGAAATTATTAAAGAGTTTTTAAATCTTAATAATAAACTTGATGAAATGTCTAACAATGCGGCAAACTGGTCTAGGCAATACACACTAGATAAATTTGATTATGAGATTGAAAAACTTCTTTAAAGTCCTTCGTTTTGAGCGATACGTACCTTTTTAAATAACTCAGAACTATATACAAAGTCGGTTACAGCCTTGTTATCAGTCTTAAATATTTCCTTATTCGTTCCTTCCCAAGCAATAAGCCCATCTTTTAAAAACACAATGGTTTCACCTATTTCCATTACAGAATTCATGTCGTGGGAAATAATCACTGTAGTAATATCACGTTCATGAGTGATTTCCTGTATTAAATTATCGATTATTGTTGCTGTTTTTGGATCCAGACCGCTATTGGGTTCATCGCAAAACAAGTATCTAGGATAATTAACAACAGCTCTGGCAAGTGCAACACGTTTTTGCTGACCACCAGAAATTTCACTAGGCATTTTTTTATTAAGTCCAGGAAGATTTACACGCTCCAAAATTTCATTTGCTCTTTCTTGTCGCTCGTTCTTCTTCATTTTAGTAAACATGCGCAGCGGGAACATAACATTCTCTTCTACCGTCATGCTATCAAATAGAGCACTGTGTTGAAATAGCATACCCATTTCTTTACGTAAATCGCTTTTACGTTCAATTTCCATCTCTCCTAAACGCTCGCCATCGTAAATAATCTCACCAGCATCAGGCTCAAATAAACCTAGCATGTTTTTAAGGAAAACCGACTTTCCTGAACCACTGGCACCTATTATCATATTGGTCTTTCCTTTAAGGAAAGTAGCATCTATTCCTTTAAGAATTTCCTCACCATTGAAGCCTTTTTTTAAACCTTTAACTTCTATCATGTCAATAATAATTGAGTGAGTAAATAGTTTGCAATTATAATCGAGACGCAGGTCCACACGAAACTTGTCGTACTTGCTTTCCCAACTTCTAGTGCGCCTCCTTTCATATAATAACCATGATAGCTAGGAATGGTTGCGAGCAAAAACCCAAAAACAATTGTTTTTATAAAAGCATAGGCAACATGCCACGGTATAAAAGTATCCTGTAAACCAACTACAAACTCTTCTAGACTAACTAGATTACCATAAACGCTGGCTAAAAACCCACCAAAAATTCCTATAAACATGATAATAGCAATTAAAAACGGATAGAATGCAAGCGCTACAATTTTAGGAAATATCAAATAGTTCAAAGGGTTAATCCCCATCACCTCAAGGGCGTCAATTTGCTCAGTAACTCGCATGGTTCCTATACTCGATGTAATGTAAGAACCTACTTTACCAGCCATAATCACACTAATAAATGTAGGCGCAAATTCTAGAATTATTGATTGCCTTGTGGCAAATCCAATCAATGATTTAGGAATTAATGGATTGTCTAAATTGAGCGCTGTTTGTAATGCTACAACCGCACCCATAAATAAAGAAATAAAGGCGGTTATACCTATGGATCCTATTACTAGATCATCTATTTCCTTTAAAATCAATTCTTTAAGAACGATAGCTTTGGTAGGTCTTTTAAAAACACCTAAAAGCATCATCATGTATGTACCTATATGCCTTAAAAATCTCATGCGTTGGTAAAAGTAGCTAAAAAAATAACCTTGTGATTTAATGCCTTCTTAAACTTAATGGAAAATTCACTTTGTACCTTTGCGCAAAATGATAAAAATGAAACGACAATCAGTTCTTTTAGTACTGTTAACACTGGTTATAGGTTGTAGTACGCTTTCGCGAAAGCGTGATGCAAACCAAGTATCGTCAACATCATCTACAGGAATTCAACAACCTAAATTGGTAGTTGGAATTGTTGTAGATCAAATGAGGTACGATTATCTCACTAAATTTTATGATTACTATGGAGATGATGGTTTTAAGCGTCTTATGAATAATGGATTTAATGCCGTTAATCATCATTTTAATTATGTACCTACCTATACGGCTCCAGGTCATGCAAGTATTTATACGGGTACAACACCTGCAAATCATGGAATAATTGGAAACAATTGGTACGATAAGGTAGCAAAACAGTCCATCTACAACGTTTATGATAATAATCGTGTTTCTATTGGAACTAATGGAGAAGACGGTAAAATGTCACCTGAACGTTTGTTGACATCAACCGTTACCGACGAATTGAAACTACATACACAAGATCGTGCCAAGGTTATTGGAATAAGCATTAAAGACCGTGGAGCTATTTTGCCTGCAGGTCATCTAGCCGATGCTGCATTCTGGTTTAAAGGAAAAGATGAGGCTAGATTTATTACCAGTGACTTTTACAAAGAAGAGTTACCACAATGGGTAGCAGACTATAATGATAGTGGAAAGGCAAAGTCATACTTAACTGAATGGAACACGCTTTATCCAATAGAAACTTATAAAGCTAGCGGTACCGATCTTAATAATTATGAAAAACCACCTAGAGGTAAAGAAAAAGCTGTGTTTCCTTATGATTTAAAAGAACTAGCAGCAGAAAACGGAAATTACGATTTACTCAAAGCAACACCTTTTGGAAATACTGTTGTTGCAGATCTTGCTATTGCTGCTCTTGAAGGTGAACAACTAGGAAAGGATGATGTAACAGATTTTCTTGCAGTAAGTTTTTCTAGTACAGATTATATAGGCCATCAATATGGTGTTAACTCTGTCGAGGTAATGGATACTTATTTGCGACTAGACCTGGAAATAGCAAGATTTTTGAAAGAATTAGATGATAAAGTAGGTGTAGGAAATTATACTTTATTTCTTACTGCCGATCACGGTGCAGTACACGTTCCAGCTTACTTACATGATGAAGGCTTACAAGCAGGTTATTTTGACTCTAGAACATTAAGGGAAAAACTTAAGGATCATGTAAAAAAAGAGTTTGGTAATGATGCCATCATTGAAAATGTATCCAACGAGCAAGTCTTTTTAAATTATAAAGTTTTAAATGATATAAATATTGATCATAAGTACATCCAACGTTACATTGCCGATTATCTTTTGGGATTAGATAACGTACAAAAAGTGTTTACTAGGTATGAGATGACACAAGGTAGTTTTACAGAAGGTACAGCAGCTCTCATACAAAAAGGATTTCATCAAAAACGTAGTGGTGATGTCATGTACGTACTAGATAATGCGGTAATATCTTATTCAAAAACAGGTTCTACTCATGGAAGTGCTCATGCTTACGATACACATGTGCCTTGCATTTTTTATGGAGCAGGAATAAATGCCGGTCGTACAGCAAGGCCTATTTTTATAACGGATATAGCACCTACGGTTTCAACACTGTTAGGTATAGCTTTTCCTAATGGCTGTACGGGAACTCCAATTAACGAAGCTTTATTTGAAAAATAACAGAGTTAATTCGAGAACTCTAATATATTTGTCATTCAAAACAAACAAAATGAAAAACATACTTTTAATTTTAGCGTTGATTGTAGGAACTACTGTCTATGCACAAGCATATCGCGGTAAAGGAGATCAAAAAATACAAGTAGGTGCTAGTTTTCAGGAAAATGCTACTGGAATAGGTGTAACCTATGATTATGGAGTAGGAGAGAACTTTTCTTTAGGTCTAGCTGCAAATTATGCACTTGGTCTAGACGATGCGGTAGATGCAGATTTTGATGAGAGATCTACTCTTGCATTACGATTTAATGCCAATATTGGAAATGTAATTAACCTTGATGAGAACTTTGATTTTTATCCAGGTCTTCATTTCTCTACAAAGAATTTTGGCGGACACGTAGGTGCACGTTATTTCTTTACAAATGGATTTGGTCTTTACACTGAAGCTGGATTTCCTCTTGCTAAGTATAAAACGGAAGATCTTACTCCAGCCGAAGAATTATACAATCAGTTTGTATTTAATATAGGAATGAGTTTTAATTTTTAAACCTCAATTTCTTTTTAATTCCACGCCATCTATACTGGCGTATAAAACGACCTTGATCTTCTGTTACAATTGGATCAAGGTTGTTTTTTTTACTTGATAGGTATCCTGAGAGGTAAGAGAAAAACAAAGAGAACTTCTTTTTGTTTAAACTCATTTTTAGAGCCGTAATCATCGTTAACCACCAACCGTAACGCATTCTGTAAAATGCTTCACCTTGAAGTTGCCAAGACCCTTTTCTATAAGCTGCTCCAGTAGGTTTAAGATGTTTCACATGTAAGTTTGGCACCGTGATAACCTTAAAGCCATAATATCGCGCTAGCATTTCGTCAATAGTATCCCATCCAATCGATGGTCGTAAACCATTTATTTGCTTAAAACAAGAAACTCGATAAGCTTTTAATGCTCCGCGTATGTGATCTGGATTATTTTGATTTTCAAGTATCCAATGTCCTTTTTGTTGGATAACGCAATGACCACCTACCATACCAATTTGTTCATTTGAATTAAATGTTGAAACTAGAGTTTTCAAGTAGTTTGCAGGGAAAATAAGATCTGCATCAAACTTACAAACAACATCAATTTCATCTAAATTTAATCGCGATAAACCTTTTTCAAAGGCACGTATAACCTTACTTCCAGGTATATTTTGATCGCTTGATTTGTTAGTTACGATTTCTAAGGGTAAGTCGCCAGAAAATTCATGAGCAATATTGCTGGTATCATCGGTGCTATTATCATCAACTAGTATAATTTTTGAAGCCTGATGAGATTGATTCTTTAAGCTTATTAGGGTTGATTTGATATAGTCTGCCTCGTTATGGGCTGGTATGATGATTGCTATTTTCACAAGTTTCAAAAATAATGGAAACCTACTTATCCTAATGAAGTTGTTGCTACTAAAATTGCTATTTTTGATAGATACAGATTATTATGCAGCTCACTACACCAGTTACAATAAAACCAGCATCAACACCTATAAATAATGACTCACAATTGATATTTATAGGAAGTTGTTTTGCTCAAAATATTGGTGAAAAATGCATTTACTATGGTTTCCCTACCTTGATAAATCCCATGGGTATTTTGTTTAATCCAGTGAGCATAGCTAGAATTTTTGAACGAGTACGAGATGAAAGATGGTATCAATCAACTGATGTCGAAACACCTTTTTGTTACGAGGTCCATTCTCAAATGAATCACGAGGATGAAACACAATTACTTGAAAATTTAAACCATCAATTAAAACAACTTAAAAAACAGCTTAGTAACACCTCGCATTTATTTGTGACACTGGGAACCGCATGGGTATACAAGCATAAAGAATCAAAAAAAATAGTTGCAAATTGTCATAAACAACCACAGTATATATTTGAAAAACTGCTTTTATCAATGCAAGAAATTAATCAGGCACTTGATACGATAGAGCAAGTAGCTAAAACTCACAATCCAAATGTGAAAATCATATATACTGTTTCACCAGTACGTCATACACGAGATGGAATGGTGGAAAATACCCGTAGTAAATCCCGTTTGCATGAAGGTGTTTTGGGACACGTATCAAACGACGTATCCTACTTCCCAGCTTATGAGATTGTCCTTGATGAGTTAAGAGACTATCGATTTTTTAAGTCGGATATGATTCACTTAAATGAAGTTGGAATAGAGTATGTGTGGTCTCGCTTTCGCGAAAGCGTAATAGATACAAAACTCGATCAACAAATGTCTATTGTTGAGAAATTTAGAAGGTTGGAAGCTCACAAACCTCAAAATAAATTGAAACACGAGGAAATGGTAAAAGAAATGAAGGATAAAGTGATATCCTTATATCCAAAGGTACAATTGAAATGAGAAAATATGTATTAGGTGTTTTATTGGGAGCGATTCTAGTTGGGTGTTTTTATTATTGGAACCAAAGAAACTCTGAAAGGGAACAATTGATCGCGCAAACCTCTTTAATTCAAGAGCAAATTAATCATGTGAGTAAACTGGTGGTTACTGAAATTAATTATGCCAAGGTTTTTAATTATGAGGATACTAAGGAGTATGGATTGGACCTTTTTTACAGTAAGAAAAAGGCCTTGCTTATTTCAAATGCAGAAGTTCAAATTGCTTATGATTTAAGTGACCTAAAGGTTGAAATTAACGAAAGCCTAAAAGAAATAAGAATTACATCAATTCCTGAACCTGAAATTAAGGTAGATCCAAATTTAACCTATTATGATATTGAGGAAGGCATCTTAAATAAATTTACTGCTAGGGATTTGAATAAAATTCAACGTAGTGTCAAAGCAGATATTAAACGCCAGGTTCAAAATTCTGATGCTATGAAAAATGCTCAAAACAGATTGTTGAGTGAACTCACACAAATCTATGTTTTGAGCAATTCGCTAGGTTGGACTTTAATATATAATGAGAATCCAGTTGAATCACTAGATGCTCTAGAGGTAGTTATACCTTAATTAGGCATTATTTTGTGAGCGACTACAAGCTCTTTATCAAATTGTGCCTCGAGTAATTGATAGTATTTATTGAAAATGTCCTTCTTAATGGCGCATGTCTGACTATTAACTTCAATCCTCCTTTTAAATTCCTTGTCGTCTATTTTATTGGATATGTAATCTTCCGTGATTTTAGGACGTTCTCGCTTACAAGCTGCATATTCATTATAGGCTTGAACGTACCTCTGATAATCTGCACTTTGGGTAACCTCATTAAGAACAGTTTGATCACTTTGCTTACTGCTATCCTGGTTACATGAAAGAATTAAAAATGATCCTAGAATAAAAATTAATTTTCTCATTTGATTT
Source organism: Nonlabens sp. MIC269 (assembly GCF_001430865.1). Classification (GTDB taxonomy): domain Bacteria; phylum Bacteroidota; class Bacteroidia; order Flavobacteriales; family Flavobacteriaceae; genus Nonlabens; species Nonlabens tegetincola. The sequence continues at coordinate 2,427,186 of NZ_CP011373.1, forward strand.
GTTTTTTAATTGGTCGTAAAAATAGGAATCAACTTGATTAATTTCAATTTCTTTTAAGGGGTAAGATAGTAGTAGCAGAATTTTATTTAATGAAAAAAACTCTCAGGTAGCTCTGAGAGTTTTTAAAGGCATCGGGTTTAATTTCAATCCAAATGAAAACCAAAATATATATCCTCAAACCTAGTCCCGACGTCGTTTCTTTTTAAATTCAGATATCATTTTACGTCTAAATTCTACTTCACTTTTTTTGAGTAGTAAAAATCTTTTTGCTCCGATAACAGCAATTATTTCCTTACTGCGATTCTCAAAACTTTTTAAATTTATTTCTTTTTCAAGAGCAATTACCTTGTTTACATAGGATTGTGCTTGTTGATCACTCATTGCTTGCATGTTGTCATCAATTTCATTGATTAGAGCTCGTTTTTTCTTTTCAAGAGCTCGACGCTCCTGTTTAATTTCATTGTAGATGGGCCAAAACTTTGCAGCCTCATCAGTAGTGAGTTCTAATTTATCGGTAACATAGGCAATGAATAAAGTTTCAATGCGATTTTCCCTTTCTTCTCTGTTTGATCTATCACCTCGTTGTGCAATAGCGGTTGTACTTATTAAAAGCACAGCCAGAATTATAATATTTTTCATTCTATAAATAGTTCTTGTAGTTCTACATCGTTTAAGTATTCATGCAGGTCATCATCTTGCACATTTACTTCAACTTGTTCTATAAAATCATCGGTAAGTATCTCTGCCCATTGATAGTCGGATGATAATATGTCATCTGGAGCAAGATAATCAGCAAGCTCGGTCCCGGTTAAACCATCGGTAGTCACTAATTCATCACTAGGTTCATTGGTGGTTGGGAATAGGTATAATAATACTGCAATGGTAGCAGCTACAGCCAGTAAAGGAGTAAGTAATGAAATTACCTTACTTCTTTTAGATTCATCATTAATAGGAAGCGGTTGATTCATTAATTTTTTATCCAGTTGCTCCCAATAACCTTCAGGAGCCTGAAAACCACCGTGCATGGATTGTTCCCTATCTGTATCTTCGGCAATCTTATGGAGTTTAAGCTCTAGATTGTCAAAGTATCCATCAGGGATATTAAAGCCGTTATGTTGATTTTTCTTTATCATTCTATTTCTTAGACTTTAATCCAACTCAATAGTTTGATGAGTCTTTATAAACTGTTCTACTTTTTTTGCTGCGAGATGGTAGCTGCTTTTCACAGCACCTTCTGACAGTTCTAGTATGTGAGCGATCTCACTAAATTTTATTGAGTCGTAGTACCTCATATTAAAAATTTCACGTTGTCTATCTGGTAGACTTGCTAGGGCTTTTTGTAATGCTATCAATATTTCGTCTTCAGTAAAATATACATCGGCTGTTAGGTTTTGTGTGAGCTTTTGAACCAATTCTTCACTAGTAATTTGCATGGAACGAGCTTTCTTATTTAACCAGGTCATGCTTTCATTATAAGCTATACGATACATCCAAGTGCTCAATTTACTGTCTCCTTTAAAATTCTTAATACCTTTAAATATTTTGATAAAAACATTTTGTACAACATCATCAGCATCTTCATGAGTTATTACAAGTTTACGTACCTGCCAGTATATTCTTTTACTGTAGCACTGCACAAGTTGCTTGTATCCTAACTGCATGCGCTGCGGATTGTTGATATTCTCTAAAATTTCCTGATCAGAAATTGCCCTCATACTTACTCTTTGACTATAGAAAGTTTCAAAGGTTTAACGATTAAAAATTATTTATTACCGCATTTAAATTAGTACAATTTTTAAAATTGAATTTCAAAAACGTTGTCCTTTCAAAATTTGCTTAAATATTTCAGTATAATACGATATCCATAATTATTAATCATTATTTTAGTAATCTTAAAAATACCAACCACAGATATATGGAATCACAACACAATGAGCAGTACGATTCTCAATTTGAATCATTAATTCAGGTCAACGACTCAACTAGAGCCACTTTTTACAGAAAAACTTACATGCATGTTGCCCTTGCAGTATTGCTTTTTATTATAGTTGAAGCTGTTTTTATCAGAATAACTCCGCTTGTTGAATTTATGATGAGCATGCTTAATGGCTGGCGTTGGTTACTGGTTCTAGGAGTGTTTATGCTGGCGACAAACTATGCCGAAAAAATTGCGCATACTAGTCATGATAAAACACAGCAATATTTGGCTTTACTACTATTTGTCGTTGCCGAGGCTGTTATTTTTGTTCCTCTAATCACAGTTGCAATTTACGTGGGTGAATTACAACAATCAAATTTACTCAATCAAGCTGCAGTAGTGACTTTAGGATTATTTACTGGATTGAGTGCGGTTGTTTTATTTACAAAAAAAGATTTTTCCTTCTTACGTAGTATTCTAGTAGTAGGTTTTTTTGTAGCTATAGGAATCATTATAGCCTCTATGATTTTTGGATTTGATTTAGGCTTGATTTTTTCTGGTGCTATGGTTATTCTAGCAGCAGGATCGATATTGTATCAAACATCAAATTTAGTTCACAAATATCATACGGATCAGTACATTGGCGCAGCACTTGGATTGTTTGCTAGCCTTATGTTGTTATTCTGGTATATCATTAATATTTTCCTTTCTCGCGATTAACTTAAAGGTTTCCATATTAATAGAGAAAAGCTCAGAGTGGCTTGCGCCGTATGTTCTAGGAGCCTTAGGATTGTTGATTGTACTGTTTTTTGCACAATTAATATTGATAAAACTACAGCGCAAAAAAGACTTCATTTGGTACAGGCAAATGTTTGTATATAAGAAGTTACCGCTTTCGCGAAAGCGTATTCTAGAAAACTATCCTTTCTATAAACGACTATCTAGTAAGTATCAAAGGCAATTTGAGCATCGAGTAGCTCATTTTATAAGTCAAAAGAATTTTAAAAATCGATACGGTGAGAGCGTCACCGATGAACAATTTGTCCTTCCTGCATGTGTAGCTTGTGAGCTCACTTTTGGTCGAAGACAGTACACATATGGAATGCTGGATACCCTATTGTTTTTTCCAGAGCCATTTACTAGTCCTACTAATAACGCATTGCATAAAGGAGAGTACAACCCAAGTGCACGAGTACTTGCGATGAGTTGGCCTGATTTTCTACAAGGAATGGCCGATTCAAATGACAACTTGCATTTAGGATTACATGAGTTTTGCCATGTGTTGCATTTTGAAAGTGAACATAGTACCAATGTTGATGCACAAAGATTTCATAAACAGCATCAACTTATCTTGCGCAGATTGATGGATCCAGAAGTCAAAAAACGATTGGATAACACAGCGTTTTTTAGAGAATACGCCTTTACCAATCAGTATGAGTTCATGGCGGTATTAACTGAATATTTTATTGAGTCACCTAAACAGTTCAAAAGTAATTTTCCTATCCTTTTTAAATGCTATCAAACAGCCTTATTATACAAGGATGAATGGCTAGATTGGACTGTCGAATAGACTACCTTTTTTCACAATAAACTAGGTAATACCTAGGTGTAAACCTTCTCAAAAAAGGTCTAATTCCAAATTTCTTAACGGGATTTGTGAATTTAATACTATCAATAACTTCCCATCCTGCTTTTTCTAAAACATAATCCAGTTGCCAAGACTCAAACTCGTGATAATGTTGATCTCGTACATCATTCTTATTACGATAGGCACTTGCAAACCATAATTTCATAGGAACACTTATAAAGAGCTTTTTGGTTTTGATGGCTTTTAAGGCGTTATAAGGAGCTACTAAATGCTCAAATATTTCAAATGCAGTAACAGCATCGCCTGTAAAACTGGAAATGGCAGTAAGTTCATCATCTAGATCCTCACCACTTGTATTCACGACCTTATAGCCAGCATCGCTCATTATTTTACTAAATGGGTTTTCAACTCCTAAATCAAGAATGCTGCTGTTTTTTTCTAGATGTTTTTCTAAAAACTCAAGGGTTATTTGAAATCTTTTTTTAGGGAAGCTATTCTCGTACACGTTGGGTCAATTTCTACCTGCAAGTATAATGATTTTAACTCGTTAATGTGTGTTAAGCTCGAGCCTTTGTATAGTTATACAGGCACGACTTTTGTAATTTCACGGTCTATGAAATACCTTACTTTTATAATGTCGTTTGTAAGCTTTTGTGTTTATTCTCAAAACATACCATCACAGACCTATGCCGATTTTTTGTCAGCAACTGCGCGACTTCAATTCCAGAACGATTCTGAAAATGTAACTGGAGAAATATCTTTTGATGTTCTAATAACATCTACAACTGATTCTTTATTTGTGGATGCCAAGAGTTTGAAAGAGCACGAGGTATTTCTCAATGGAAATCTTGTCAAGTCAGATTATAATGGTGAGCGTATCTTGTTGCGTTCTCGCTTTCGCGAAAGCGATACTATCAACCTACGCATAAATTTCACCAGTGAGCCTAAAAAAGCCATGTATTTTATTGATGCCACAGGAGATGGGTCTTGGAATCAAATTTGGACTCAAGGACAAGGTAAATATACTAGTAACTGGTTACCTAGTATTGATGATATGAATGATAAAATGTTATGGAATTTACAAATTACAGCTCCTGATCATTTAACTTCTTTATCAAATGGTGTTCTTACTCAAAAAAAGGAATTAGATAATGTAATACAATGGAATTATAGCATGGATCAACCCATGAGTAGTTATTTAGTAGCTATTGTGATTGGTGAATATGATAGCTATAAGCTATTTAGTGAAACAGGAGTTCCAATTGAGTTATATTATTACAAAGGGGAAAAAAATAAAGCACTCGCTACCTATAAAAAAACAAAGGAAATTTTTGATTTTCTAGAAAGAGAAATTGGTTACCCGTATCCATGGCAAGTTTATAAACAGGTCCCAGTGAAGGATTTTCTGTATTCAGGAATGGAGAATACTGGTTTAACAGTTTACAGTGACAGCTTTTTTAACGATGAAATAGGATCAAATGATAGAAGTTATGTTACGGTTAATGCTCATGAAATGGCGCATCAGTGGTTTGGAAACTTAGTTACTGAAACAGAATCACAGCATCACTGGTTGCATGAGGGTTTTGCCACTTATTACTCCATGCTAGCCGAGCAATATTTATATGGAGACAATCATTTCCTAAATCTACTGTATACCAAAGCAGAAAATCTTGTAGAGCAATCACGCACGGGTAAATCTACCGAGCTGCTTAATCCGGGATCTAGCTCATTAACTTTTTATGATCACGGTGCTTGGGCTTTACACGCATTAAAGGTTAAAGTAGGCGATAAAGCTTTTAAAACTATAATACGACATTATTTAACCAAAAATGCCTATGAAAATGTAACTACTTTTGATTTTCTTGAAAAAGTTACCGAAATAACTGGGTTAGATTTACTTGATTTCAGAGAAAGGTGGTTGTTAAATAAATCTTTTCCTGCAAAAGAAGCACTGCAAATATTAAGATCATATCCAGAAATGGAAGAGTTTTTTCAACTAAAAGCTAGAAGTATTTCAAATTTTAATGAGAGTTTTACAAGTTTCAAGGAAGTTGCAAATGAAAGGGACAACATTCCTGCTCTAATTGAGATGATTCAACAGTTAACGCTTCATGATGATATTAGGAAATATGACTTGATCAAAAAAGTTTTTAATCATGACCTTCTTGAAGTTAATAGAGCAATTGTTCTGAGTACCCAGCAAATAAACGATTACAACCGTAGTGTAATTCAAACTTTAATTGACGAACCAAGTTATGTAACTAGAGAAAGTGCCATGTTTTTATTATGGCAGGATACAAAGAATAAGAAAGAACTTCTTTTAGATTTAAAAAGTCGCTGGGATACATTAAGTCCAGAATTAAATATGTCTTGGTTAGTTCTAGCATTAAGTACACCAGAATTTACTAATGCAGAAAAACAGCTTTATTTAAGTTTATTACGTGATTACACAGATTCTAAACACAGTATGATTACAAGACAAGCTGCGTTCGATTACTTAATTCAATTGGATATTATGTCTGAGGAGAATTATCGTGATTTAATAGCGTCCTGTTTTCATCATGTTTGGCGATTTTATAAGACTTCGCGAGAACATTTAAGAACTGGATTTAAGACAGAAACAGGACGTGAGATTATTAAAAATTTAATGATTGAAATGTCTGATACTGATCAATTAAAAGTAGAACGAGTTTTGAGTCAATAATAAAATAATTAAAGTAAGAAATCAAAAAACCCGTTTTCTATATAGAAAACGGGTTTTTCATGTTGCGGAGAAAGAGGGATTCGAACCCCCGGAGGTGTGACCCTCGCTGGTTTTCAAGACCAGTGCATTCGACCACTCTGCCATTTCTCCAGATTTGTCGAAAAGCTAACTGCTTTTGCGGGTGCAAATATAACTTCTTTTTTTAATTAGAAAAGCGCAATTGCAATAAAAATTTTATTTATCATGAGAGAGTTGTGATTTTCCTGTAATCGGAATTGCAGAACCGTCAATTTTTGGTGGGTTTTCTATGTTAATTTCCATCCATGCTTTAATATTAGCTGCCCATTCTCGTCTTTTAAAATGAGAATTTCCTTCATAAATCCTTGCGTCTGCTATAACGCCATTGATATTTAACCCCATGTTTTTTCCTATGTATAGCGCTCTTGGTAGATGAAATTCTTGGGTAAAGACTAAAGCCGTGTCAACTTGAAAAATATTTTTTGCTCTAAACATAGAATCATATGTATCTAATCCTGCATGATCTAGAAATATAACTGAATCTGGAACACCTTTTTTATTCAAGTACTTTTTCATAGCATTTACTTCATCATACCCTTTTTGGGCATGATCTCCACTCAACAGGAATCTCTCTATTTTTTTTTCTTGATAGGCCATTAGCGCAGCGTCTACACGATCTTGTAATATTGCGCTCAAATTACCATTTGCTTTTACACTAGCACCTAATACAATCCCAGTATATGCATGAGGAGCTTCAAGAACGGATGTGTGAGTTATAGGTTGAGCAAGTCTTTTAATATGAAATTGAAGCCCTATTGCAAAGACAATTACACCAATAACTAAAAATACCAGTATGTTTAATAAACGTTTCATTATAAAATACTTACTGGTTTTTTTTCGTCATCAACTGCTACAAATGTAAAAACACCTGTTACCACCTTTTCTCGATTATAACTGTACATATCTTCCATAAAGATATCGGTTTCTACTACGCAGCTTGTTGTCCCTACTTTAATCACTTTACTTACTAACTCAATGATACTTCCTTGTGGAATTGGTTTTTTAAAATCAATTTGATCAGTGCTTATTGTGACTACTTTTTTTCTGGAGAATCGTGTGGCGCATATAAAACTAGATTCGTCCATAAGCTGTAGTGCAGTTCCACCAAAAAGAGTGTCATAATGATTTGTTGTATTTGGAAATACAGCTTTGAAAATTTGAGTAACAGATTTTTGTATACGTTCTTCTGTTTGAGTCATAGACTTAAATTATAGGACTTCGGCGATTTTAAACTTATAGGGATTGTACCTTTGAATCCGTATTTATTTACAATCACTGTTTGTATTTATGATGCTTTCGCGAAAGCGAGATTACACAAAATACTTTTAATAGAACGTTAATTGAGCATGGAAATTATTGACAATTTAAAATGGCGCTATGCCGTTAAACAATTTGATAGTACTAAAAAGGTAGATAACGATAAATTAATGACTCTCGTTGAAGCTTTTAATTTAACGGCAACTAGTTATGGACTTCAACCGGTTAAATTAATGGTGGTTAAAGACCAAGCCTTAAAATCGATGATGGTAGAGAAGAGTTACGGTCAAAAACAAGTGGAACAGGCTAGTCATGTTCTGGTGTTTTGTACTCGTAAGATTGGTAGAGATGAGATCGTTACTTATTTTAATACAGTGAAGGATGTGAGAGGAACTGCTGATGATATTTTGAACCCTTTCAAGGAATTTCTCCTTGATTCTTTTTCAAAAAAAAAGGAAGACGAAATTGAGCTTTGGGCTCAAAAACAAGCTTATATAGCATTAGGTAATTTACTCACAGTATGTGCGCAACTTAAAATTGATGCTTGTCCTATGGAAGGCTTTTTACCAAAGGAAATTGATCAATTGCTAGGTCTTGAATCTCTTGGGTTGAAAAGTGTTTTAATGCTTCCTATAGGCTACAGATCAAGTGAGGATTATATGGCATCTTTAAAGAAAGTACGACTGCCATTGAAGGAAATGGTTATGTTTAAGTAGGTTTGGCAAGATAATTGACTTTTAGTCGTTATTGTTTACATTTGAACTGATAACTGAATTATGATGAAGTATTTTGTTTTTTTGCTATTCCTAGTCGCAACTTTTGGCCTTATTGCTCAAGATGAGAATAATACACGATACGAAGTTGAAATTGAAAACCAAATTACGGTAGATTCTTTAGATTGGTACACAGATTTTGATAAGGCATTAAAACATGCGGGAAAATCGAGGAAACCTATGTTGGTTTATTTCAGCGGTAGTGACTGGTGTACTCCTTGTAAAAATCTAGAGCAAAAATTTTTTAATACACCTCGTTTTATTAATGAGAGTCAGAATTATATCTTGGTTTATCTAGATATACCTTTTAGGGATGATATTGTAAGTCCACAAGAGAAAAAAGCTAACAAAAAATTATTTGAAAAGTATAACAATAGTCGATACCCTACGCTTCTTGCGCTAGATCACAAGGGTAAAGAGAAAAACAGAATTGAAAACTTTTCAGGTGGCGATGCAAGATACCACTGGAACTTCATGGCGGAAAATGAAAAGATTTTTAGATTTTAATAAATTTTCTTATTGAACGGTATATTCCGTGAAAAACACTTCAGATATTCTGAAATAACCAAAAGGAAAATTTTCTTCATTTACACTATTAACAATATTTCCTCTTACTGTTGCTGGTTGAGTATCAAATGGTCCACCTGATTCAGTTTGTTGAAGTAGTGTTTCATAAAAGCGATAACAATCAGAGTCAATACCTTTAATCCCTAGTGTAATAACAGTGCCTACTGGCAGATCCTCCATAAAGAAAATGGATGGTGCTCTATTACCATCGGTAAATTCATCATCACCTACATCTAGCTCATCATTGTATTGATCTTGATACGTGAATAGATAATTATCTCCTAATCCTACAGGATCATCATAAAGAACTGTAATGCGTGTAATTTCTGGATCTAAATTATCTAGTACAAGTTGCTCGACCGTTGCGATAGGTACCGTGCGTTCCAAAGTTTGTGATGCTGTATAAATATCACTACCATCTTCAACGATTAATGTATAAACCTCGTTATCTATTAGGTTGATAGTATTAGATTCATAAACTCCACCACCTATGTGTCTGAAGTTGTGTGTTGTTCCATTACTTTCATTAATGACTACACTGGCATTTGTAACTATAGGGTTGTTTTCTTCATAAAAGCCAGCAGTTCTAGAAAGTGATACTGTGCTAGTGGTACTTCCATCCTCATTGAGTTCTAGAGCTGCATCAATAACTAATCTAGGCGTTGCGGTGTCTAAATCGACTTCTACTACATCTTCACAGGAAACAATGCATAAGAACAAAAACATGATTATATAAAGATACTTCATGGTTTAAAATTTAAAATTATAAGTAACCGCAGGTACGATACCAAAAATCGATAGTCTGGTTGCTTCATTTCTAGCGGTATCTTCATTTTCTCCAAAGTTTATACTCACTGCATTTCTTCTATTGTATACGTTGTATAAACTAAAAACCCAACTCGATTGCCATCCCTTTGTTAGATCAGGTTTTGGTGTGTAAGTTGCGCTCAAATCCAGCCTATGAATGTTTGATAATCTATTGCTATTACGTTCGCCATAAGTAGGAATAAATAAATTATCAAAGCTATATTGACCGTTAGGAAATGTTACAGGTTGACCTGTTTGAAAGGTAAAGTTTGCTCCAAAATCCCATTTTTTATTCCAGTCGTAATTTGCAGTAATGGTGATATCATGAGTTTTATCCCACGGTGCACTGTACCACTTTCCATTATTAATTCCAGGTTCTATTTCACTGCGACCTGGAGTGCGTTGTTCACTGCGAGACAAGGTGTATGCTATCCAACCTTGTAAATCACCTTCATTCTTACGAAAAAGTAATTCAAGTCCATAAGCGCGAGCTTCTCCTGCGAGCAGTATTTGTTCCACATCATCATTAGCAATTAAATCGGCGCCATCAATATAATCTAGACGATTGTCCACGGTTTTATAAAAGCTTTCAATCTCTAAACTATAAGTATTGAAATTTTTAAAATATCCTATTGCAACTTGATGACCATCTTGGGGCTCTATATAAGTTCCACTGGGAGCATATAGATCAAAAGGAGTAGGAGCATTGGTGTTTGAAATTAAGTGAATGTATTGAACAATACGTTGATAACTGGCCTTAATACTAGTGTCATCATTAAGAGAGTAAGCTACCGAAAAACGAGGTTCAAATGCATCAAAAAATTCAATTGTTGTACCACGGCTGTTTCTTGTCTCTCCTGTAGGTTCTGCACCTTCATAAATTCCTTGGCTTTCATTGTAAACAACAGGATCACCATCATACGTGCTTAAACGATCTTGACCTAATCGATTAAAGCTACTATACCTTATTCCTGCATTAATATTCAATTGGTCATTAATTTTGAATTCGCCATCTATATATAATCCATTTTCCCAAGCATATTTTTTAGTAAGTTGTCGTTCATTAACTCCACTTTCCTGTGTTGTAGGAACAATTTTCCCAGGATCAAATTCATAATATATTGAGTTCACTCCATAACGTAATTTGACCTTGTCATTCAGGTAATGGGTGAGGTCGTATTTAGCATTAAGATTTGTAATACCGCTATCGAATTGAAATTCAACAAAATCTAATTCAAGGCCATAGTTGTAGTCACTAAAAATTAATGATGCATTGGCAAATAATTTACTGTTGTAAATATGATTCCACCTTGCATTTACAAATGAATTTCCAAAGGTGTTTCCAAATAAATCATTGACATTAAACACGTCTCTTCCAAAATAGCTTGAAAAATATAATCTATTCTTATCGTTTAAATTAAAACTTAATTTAGCGTTCAAATCATAGAAATAAGCCTTGTTATCTATATCAAAAAGAGGTAAAAATAAATGAGCATAACTACTACGACCACCTATTAAAAAGGACGACTTGTCTTTTTTTATAGGTCCTTCTAATAAAAGCCTACTAGCGACTAACCCAATTCCACCTGTACCACTTATTTCCTTTTTGTTTCCATCACGTTGGTATATTTCAAGTACGCTAGAAACACGACCACCGTATCTAGCAGGAATTCCACCTTTATACAATTTTAAATCTTTAATCGCATCTGGATTAAATACAGAAAAGAAGCCAAAAAGGTGATCACTACCGTATAAAGTAGCCTCATCCAGTAAAACCAAATTTTGATCTGCAGCGCCACCACGTACATTAAATCCAGCAGCTCCTTCACCAGCATTACTCACACCAGGTAATAAAGTAAGTGCCTTTATTAGGTCGGTCTCTCCTAGTACGACCGGTATTTTTTTTACAGTATCTATATTTAGAGCGTTCACGCTCATTTGAGGTGATCTTGTGTTTAATTTTTCAACATCAGCTTTAATTACAATAGTTTCTAATTCTTCATTGGCTTCATCTAGAGCTATGTCAAGGACAGTGTCCTTATTTAAGGAAATAATTTTTTCTTGACTAGTAAATCCTAAACTGGTAAACTGTACGGTGTATGACCCTACAGGAAGATTAATAGAGTAATAACCATATTCATTTGTGATGGTTCCTGTTTTTAATTCCTTAATAATCACATTAACATTGAGCAATGTTTCACTTGTTGCTGCCTCGGTAACAGTTCCAGAAAGAGTAGCTTTTTGTGAGTACGCTTTCGCGAAAGCGAGAACAAAAAAAACTAGGAGGATATTTTTTTTCAAAACCTATATTTTTCAAAAACAAATGTAAACTACACTCGTATTTAATGTGTTAGTAAAACCTTAAACACAGTTTATTATTGTAGCACAAAGTTGATACAGGTTCTTTTCTTTATGCATGCATAATACTTATCTTTACCCAAAACAAATCTATTCATGAAAGCACAATCCTTAATTGATCAATTAGAATTGCCAGTGGTGGCAGCGCCGATGTTTTTAATTTCTGGTCCACAACTGGTTATAGAATGTTGTAAAAATGGAATAGTAGGTACTTTTCCTGCTCTTAACCAGCGTAGTAGTGAAGGTTTTGAAGAATGGTTGATTGAGATTAAATCTAGCCTGAAGCAGTGGGAAGAAGAAACCGGTAAAAAGGCAGCGCCGTTTGGGGTAAATCTTATAGTTCACGGTAGCAATCCTAGATTAGAGGCCGATTTAAGATTGTGTGTTAAACATCAAGTACCATTAATTATTACATCTCTAGGTGCAGTGAGTGAGGTTGTAAATGCTGTGCACAGTTATGGTGGATTAGTATTTCATGATGTTATCAAAAAACGTCATGCGCAAAAAGCCGCTCAAGCTGGTGTTGATGGTTTAATCCTAGTATGTGCTGGTGCTGGTGGTCATGCGGGAACTCTTAACCCTATGCCGTTTGTAAGAGAAGTAAAGGAGTTCTACGACGGAGCTATTTTATTATCTGGAGCTATGAGTTCAGGACAAGATGTAGCAAGTGCCATGCAAATGGGAGCCGATCTTGCTTATATGGGAACAAGATTCATTAATACCCATGAGTCTAAAGCTACTGATGAGTATAGGGAGATGATTATTCAATCTGGCGCTAGTGATATCGTTTACACGGCTGCTATATCAGGTGTACATGCTAATTTTTTAGGGGCTAGTTTACAAGCTGCAGGTATTACTGAAGAACAACTTAAGGCAACTGCCAAAATTGATTTTGGAAAAGAAATGGATACTGAGGCCAAGGCCTGGAAAACTATTTGGAGTGCAGGACAAGGATCTGCAACTATTAAGGATTCTATACCAGCTGGTGAACTTATAGATAGAATGAAATCTGAATTTAAAACGGCTATTGAAAAGCAAATAGAAACGCTCAAAAAGTACTCATAGAGCTATTTGAAATGATCGGTAACTGTTTTCATATTACCTTTGTACTACTATGGAATTAGAGCCTGTTTTACCAGATTATTTTGAAAATTTCTATGGATATATTAAGTCGTTGCACTTGATTTTTGTTGTAACCTGGTTTGCGGCTTTATTTTATATTCCTAGACTATTTGTTTATCAAATTGAAGCTCATGATAAACCAGAGCCCAATAAAACGATCCTTTTAGATCAATTAAAAATCATGTCCAGAAGACTTTGGTTTATAATAGGGTGGCCTAGTGCTATTCTTGCTACAACTTTTGCAATTTTGCTATTGTTGATAAGACCTTACTATCTGGAACAAGGGTGGATGCATGTTAAACTAGCCTTTGTACTTGCATTGATTATTTATCATATTAAGACAAATAGTATACTTAAAGAGTTAGATAAGAATGTGGTTAAGTGGACTTCAAACGGTATGAGGTTATATAATGAAGGTGCTACTCTTGTTTTATTTGCAGTAGTATTTCTAGTTATTTTAAAAAGTGCACTCAATTGGATTTATGGAGTAATAGGATTATTTGCACTAGCAGTGATTCTTATGATTCTTTTTAAAATCTACAAACGATATAGAAAAGCGTAATAAAAAGCCGGTTGCTAGATCACGTTTACAACCGACTTTTAAACCCTAAAAATTAACCTGTAATTATCTTACTCTTTGGATAACCTGCCCACGGCACATTGAATGTAGGATTTTGTTTTCTCAACAATGGTATTAGATTCACCACTTATTGGATAACCCATATCAGCTAGATCACTGCGTAATCCTTCCAATGCATTATGACTGGTGTATTCAAATGAAAGCTTACTAGATGAGATATCTAATTGAATGTTTTTAATTCCATCCAATTTTGATATACGTTTAAGTATAGCATTTTTACAACCGCTACATTTCAGGTTTTGTAACAATAAACTTGTTTCCATAAAGGATAATTTACTGTGTAAAATTAATTCTAGAATATTGGGAAAAAGATGATAATTGTCACCTTGATAAAATTATATCAAGAATAATTTTGTTCTATAATTTTAAAACAGGTAGAGCATGAAATCCATTTTAATTCCAGTAGATTTTTCAAAAGAATCAGAAAAAGCATTACAAGTAGCAGCACGAGTTGCACATAAAATAAATGCAAAATTACTGTTATGTCACATGGCTGGTATTGAAGAACTAGTCATCAATCAAAACCAAGCACAAGCTGTTCAACAAAACATTTTTCAATTAAAACTAGCCGAGAAACAATTTAGTGAATTTACTGATAAGGAGTATTTAAAAGGATTAGTTGTAGAACCAGTTTTACAAAAAGAATTGAACTTTGAAAGTATAGGTGAGTTTGCAAGCGATGTAGATGCCAGCTTAATAGTAATGGGTACGCATGGCGCAAGTGGCTTCAAAGAGGTGATATCTGGTAGTAATACCGAAAAAGTGGTACGCAGCTCTCAGGTCCCAGTTCTAGTGGTCAAGGAAAACGACCTTAATTTTAATCCAGAAAAAATAGTACTGGCTAGTAACTTTGATGAAGAAGTGATTCCTGCCTATAAAAAAGTTCTAGAAATAGCTGAAATGTTTGAATCAAGAGTGGAATTAATATACGTCAATTTGCCTGGTTCAAACTTTAAGAGTACTAATGAAATGGATGAAATTTTACTCCATTTCTTTACAAAGCTTAATCATCCTGAACCATTGAGTGCTATCAAAAAAGTGAATAGAATAGCCGATTACAGTATTGAAGAAGGCATCATGTCTTACGCACAGCTTTCACAAGTAGATGTTATCGCTATACCTACACATGGAAGAACCGGTGTTTCTCGATTACTTAAAGGCAGTGTAAGTGAAGATATAGCAAACCATTCAATTTTACCTGTACTAACATTGAAATTGTAAAAGTGGACGATTGTAACCCTTTACAATTATTTCATGAATGGCTAATTACCGCTCGGGATCATCCACATGTTCCCGAGTGTAATGCCATGAGATTAACAACTATAAGTAACGACCTTGAAATCAGTAATCGAGTAGTGCTTCTAAAAGAATACGATTGGAAAGGTCTTACTTTTTTTACTAATTATAACAGTAATAAGGCTGTGGATTTAATATGTAATCCAAATTGCAGCTTGGAGTTCAATTGGCCTAATATCTCTAGGAGGATTATTGTAAAAGGTCTAGCTTCTCAAACAGAAAGTGAAATTTCTGACAACTATTTTTTTAGAAGACCTAGAGAAAGTCAATTAGGTGCATTGGCTAGTAACCAAAGTGCTATCATCTCCTCAAGAAAATGTTTACTTGATAATCTTAATAAGGTTACTCAAATGAATGTAAATAAAGATATTAAGCGTCCAAACCATTGGGGCGGATTTACTATCCGACCAAAGGAATTTATATTCATCACTTCCTTAAAGAGTAGGATTCAAAAAAGCGAAATTTACAAGGTTGACCCTAATCACGTTTGGTCAAAAATAGATGAGTGGTGTTACACTTAAAATCCTTTACTCAATTTTAAGAGAGCGTTTTTATCGGTAATTTTAATTCGCTTACCATCGGTAATAATCCAGTCTTCCTTTTTAAAACTAGTCAAGGTACGTATACAAGCTTCTTTGGCAGTACCAACTACGTTAGCAATATCTTCTCTGGTAAGAGTCATAGAAATATAGCCTTCTTGATCAATTCCAAAATTTTTCTCTAAGTACATCAATGTTTCTGCAATGCGCTGCTTCACCGATTTTTGCGCCATATTTACGATTACATCATCAGCAAACTTCAAATCATCGGCCATTTGAATGAGAACAGCTTTTGTAAACTTTGGGTTGCGATTTATATTATTGATTAAATGTGTTTTTGGGATGTAGCACATTTCCATGTCATTTAATGCAACAGCACTTAAATTGGCCGATTCCTCGGTAATAACCGATCGCTGTCCTAATACTTCACCCTTAGTAGCAATTTTTACAATTTGGTCTTTACCGTTCTCACTAGTCTTGGACAATTTAGAAACACCATTTCTTACACAGAAAACGCCGTGTAGTCGCTCACCTTCAGCAAATATGACTTCACCTTTTTTAATAGATTTGGTTACTTTGCTGTCACTTATTTCTTTGAGCTGTTCCTTTGATAAAGCTTTGAGAGAGTTAAGCTGTCTAATTACACAATTCTCACAACGACTTTCTTTATGATGATTCATATGATACCTGATCAAACAATGTGTAAAATTAATAAAACATCTCTTAATGTTCAATTAAATAAAACACAGGCGTACTATACTTGAACAACAAAACAGTAAATAATAGTTTTTATTTACCCAAGTCTGGGCGATCTTCATAGAAATCCTCAAAAGTTTTATCAGTCTCATAATCATCGGTCAAAATTTTATATACCATAGTAAGTAATAATAGTTGACCAATTAAGGTACCTGTAAAAATCCATTTAAACATAGTACCTAGTTGACTAGAAATGGTGAGTATTACTAATACTGCCGTCACCAAATAAACCCAAAATAGTGCATTAATTTTCATAGAATTTTTATTTTAAAATACTGAAATACAGTTTTTTAATTACTAATCATTTCATAATTTATTGTTCTAGGGTGACAAAAGTCACCGTTTTATTGCTTGTCTTGTGCCCACCTTTGTCACAGGTATGAGCAATTTTAAGAACTAGATAAATGGAAAAATGTTTCCACTGTGGTGATCCGTGTATTACGGGTGCTATTGAACATGATCACAAGGTATTTTGTTGTCATGGTTGTAAGACGGTTTATGATATTTTGAATGAAAACAATTTATCCTATTACTACGATCTTGAACAACATCCAGGAGTGAGTCCGAGAGATTTTGAAGGAAAATTTGATTTTTTAGAAAATCAGGATATTGTTAATTCCATTTTAGAGTTTAATGAACAAGATACACAAATTGTACA
This sequence comes from Nonlabens sp. MIC269, assembly GCF_001430865.1. Classification (GTDB taxonomy): domain Bacteria; phylum Bacteroidota; class Bacteroidia; order Flavobacteriales; family Flavobacteriaceae; genus Nonlabens; species Nonlabens tegetincola. The sequence continues at coordinate 2,444,247 of NZ_CP011373.1, forward strand.
GCTCCTTATCCCTTCTATGCATTGCAGTAGTTGCATTTGGGTACTGGAACATTTGCATAAAATCAACCCAGCTGTTACACAATCTCAGGTTAATTTTCCTGAAAAAACAGTAAGAATAGTTTATCAACGAGAGAAACTTAATTTAAAATCTTTGGTTATACTATTATCTAATCTAGGATATGAACCTTACATTTCTCTTGAAGATTCAAAAAAGTCAAAAAAAGTAAAAGACCGCAGTCTGATTTATAAATTAGGTGTAGCTGGATTTGCATTTGGCAATATAATGTTCTTGTCCTTTCCAGAGTATTTTGAAGTAAATGAATACTGGCTAGATCAATTTAAACATGTATTTAGATGGTTAATGCTTGCTTTTTCAATACCTGTAGTGTTTTATAGTGGTGTAGACTACTTCATTTCGGCCTTTAAAGGTGTAAAATCAAGGATTTTAAATATAGACGTGCCTATCGCGATAGGGATAAGTGTACTTTTCTTAAGGTCACTTATAGAAATTATAATGGATTGGGGTACGGGCTTTCTGGATAGTCTTGCAGGACTCGTCTTTTTTCTTTTGTTGGGTAAATTTTTTCAACAAAAAACCTATGCCTATCTTTCGTTTGAACGTGATTACAAAAGCTATTTCCCTATTGGTGTTACAAAGATTGTAAAACCTCGGGAAAGTGAAGAATTACGCTTTCGCGAAAGCGAGATCAACAACACAATAAATCAACCTAACAAGAGTAACCTTGATTGCGAGGTGCAAACGCCAGTTTATGAATTACAACCTGGTGATAGAATTCTGATTAGGAATGGGGAACTTATCCCTGTGGATGCTATTCTGATAAAGGGAAAGGCTCTTATAGATTATAGTTTTGTAACTGGCGAGGCACAGCCAGTGCCTAAACAATCAGGAGATAAAATTTATGCAGGTGGTAGGCAGGAATCTGGCTTGCTTGAGCTAGAGGTGATTAAAGGAGTCGAGCAATCTTATTTGACTCAATTATGGTCCAACGAAATTTTTAAAGAAGAGGATAGTACACGATTACAATCTATTACCGACCGAATAAGTAAAAGATTTACAATTGGTATTTTAAGTGTAGCGATCATTGCTGCTTTATTCTGGTTGTTTTACGACAGTAGTTTGGCGCTTAATGTTTTTACAGCGGTGCTTATAGTAGCTTGTCCTTGTGCCATTGCACTTGCTGCTCCTTTTACATTGGGCAATGTATTAAGATTTTATGGTAAGGTAAAGCTATATCTTAAAAACAGTCATGTTATAGAAAAGATGTCTGAGTTAGATACCATAATCTTTGACAAAACGGGTACTTTAACCAGCGCTTCTAAAAATACAGTTCATTATGAGGGAATTGCTCTGGATGATATGGAAAAACAATTATTGTCCAGTACTCTTAAGGCATCAAACCATCCCTTGAGTAGATCCTTATATAAAATTTTACAGGAGAATAACATTAAAACGTTAGACACTTTTCAAGAACATGTAGGACAAGGAATTACTGGTTCTATTGCATCTCAAACTATTAAAATAGGATCGGCGCGATATGTTGGTATCGATTCTTCAAATTCAATTGATGTAAGTGCCAGTAAAGAGACGGCAGTTCATATAGCAACAGATTATTCTTATAAAGGATGCTACATTTTTCAAACAGAATATCGCCCTGGAATGGCTCAAACTTTAAAAGAACTTGAGAAATCATATCAAATTGTGGTCTTATCTGGTGATAATGAAGGTGAATTACAGGCTTTGAAAAAAATGCTTCCAGAAAGTACTCGCTTTTTATTTAATCAAAGGCCTGATGATAAAATGCGATTTGTAAAAGAATTACAAAATAATGATAGCAAAGTAATGATGATAGGAGATGGTTTAAATGATGCAGGAGCTCTTAAACAAAGTGATGTAGGTATCGCCATATCTGAAAATGTAAATGTTTTTTCTCCTGCATGTGATGGTATCATCGATGCTTCACAATTTCATTTTTTACCTCAGTATTTACAACTAGCTAAGAAGGCAAGATCTATTATTTCATACGCTTTTATCTTTTCATTACTCTATAATCTTATAGGCTTAGGTTTTGCTGTAACTGGTCATTTGAAACCAGTTATTGCTGCTATTTTAATGCCTTTGAGTTCCATAAGCATTGTGGTATTTACCACCTTGTTTTCTTATTCCGCTTCAAATAAAATCAAACCATAATTAAATTATGAATAACCAATTATCGATACTCGAATCTAAGATACAGGCACTTAGAACACAGTGTTATGTTTCTCGGGAGAAGTCAGACCTTGTTCCTGAATTGGATCAACTGTCTTCCCAATATTTTTTGCTGCAACAAGAATTACTTCAAATAAAAAACTCATTGCTACTCCAGGAAGATGTCGCAATGTTAAACCATTGGACCAAACTGCGCTATGAAACTCAACTTATAGCCATGTATGCATTTGTTTAAAACAACAAAAAAAGATAGGTATTAAGTGACAAAAGTCACCATTTCAAGGTGGCATCTAGATCTAATTTTACCGTATAAAATAAGTCAGGTATGAACATCATTTATTTATTACTAGCCATAAGCGTGGTTGTTGCTATAGGATTTTTTATAGCCTTTGTGATCTCTGTACGCAGTGGTCAATATGACGACACGTACACACCATCAGTTCGCATGTTGTTTGATGATGAAGATGTGCTTCAAGACTAAAATGTAATTTTTAAAACCACTAATTAATTCAAGTATGGAACTGCAACAATTTTACTACGATAACAAGATTGTACGCAAATTTATAGTCGCAACTCTAGTTTGGGGTGTCGTAGGTATGAGTGTAGGGTTATTACTCGCATTCATGTTCATTTTTCCTAATGTAACCGACGGTATTTCATGGCTAAGCTTTGGTCGTTTAAGGCCTCTTCACACCAATGCAGTGATATTTGCATTTGTAGGTAATGCAATTTATGCAGGTGTTTATTACTCTACCCAACGACTGCTAAAGGCTCGTATGTGGAGTGATTTTTTAAGTAATTTCAATTTTTGGGGATGGCAACTTATTATTGTTGCAGCGGCTATAACCCTACCATTAGGTTATACAAGTTCCAAGGAATATGCCGAGCTGGAATGGCCTATAGATATTGCAATTGCAATTGTGTGGGTAGCTTTTGGAGCAAATCTTATAGGAACTATACTTAAAAGAAGGCAACGACATTTGTATGTAGCTATTTGGTTTTATCTAGCAACATTTGTTACTGTTGCGGTACTTCATATTGTTAATAGCATGGAGTTGCCTGTAACCTTTTTAAAGAGTTATTCAGCCTATGCAGGTGTTCAGGATGCGCTAGTTCAATGGTGGTATGGTCATAACGCAGTTGCTTTTTTCTTGACTACACCTTTCTTAGGACTTATGTATTATTTTGTTCCTAAAGCAGCCAATAGACCAGTGTATTCATACAGGTTGTCCATAGTCCACTTTTGGTCTTTGATTTTCATCTACATATGGGCTGGTCCTCACCATCTGTTATATTCTGCACTACCAGATTGGGCACAAAATTTAGGAGTAGCTTTTTCAGTAATGTTGATCGCTCCATCATGGGGTGGAATGATAAACGGACTGCTTACGTTACGCGGTGCGTGGGATAAAGTGCGCACTAGTCCAGTACTTAAGTTTATGGTGGTAGCTATCACAGGATATGGTATGGCCACATTTGAAGGACCTATGTTATCGCTTAAAAACGTAAATGCTATTGCCCATTTTACCGATTGGATTGTAGCTCACGTTCACGTAGGAGCTTTGGCCTGGAACGGTTTCCTAACCTTCGGTATGATATATTGGCTAGTGCCTAAACTGTTCAAAACAAAATTGTGGTCTAATAAATTAGCAAATGTTCATTTTTGGATAGGTACATTAGGAATCATGCTTTACGCATTACCCATGTATGTAGCTGGATTTGTGCAGGCTTTTATGTGGAAACAATTTAATCCAGACGGTACCTTAGTTTACGGTAATTTCCTAGAGACTGTAAATGAAATTATGCCTATGTACTGGATGCGTGCTATAGGAGGAAGTTTATATATAGTAGGTGCGTTAGTAGGAGTCTATAATGTGATTATGACAGCTCGTTCTGGTAAAAAAGTAACCGATGAACTTGCAGAAGCTGCGGCTCTACCTGCTGTAACCTCTAGTAGAACTGCCAAAGAAGGATATCACACATGGTTAGAAAGAAGACCAGTCAAATTAACTATATACGCTACAATAGCAATTTTAATTGGTGGTGCAGTCCAAATTATACCTTCCTTACTGGTTGATGATTATGTTCCAACTATCTCAAGTGTAAAACCATATACACCTCTTGAGCTAGAAGGTCGTGATATATACATACGAGAAGGTTGTAATAATTGTCACTCTCAAATGGTACGTCCTTTCCGTAGTGAAGTTGAACGATATGGAGAGTATGCTAAGGCTGGTGAATTTGTATATGATCACCCATTCCTTTGGGGTAGTAAACGTACAGGTCCTGATTTGCTTAGGATAGGAGGAAAATACAACGATAATTGGCACTTTAATCACATGTATGATCCTCAAAGTACATCAGATGGTTCCATAATGCCAGCTTATAAATGGTTAATCACATCAAAACTTGATAAATCAAATACCGAGGCTAAAATGGAAGCCATGATTTCACTAGGTGTTCCCTATACGCAGGATGATGTAGATCGAGCTCAAGAATGGATGGACGAACAAGGTAGTCAAATACAAAGCAACCTATCTGAAGATCCAGATTTCTTAAAAACTTACCAGGCAGATAAAACTAGAAAGCAACAACAAGGTGAGGAGTTTGTAGAAATTAAAGATCGCGAGATAACCGCTCTTATTGCTTATTTACAGCGATTAGGTACCGATATAAAAGTTATAAGTAACGCAGCGCAAACTGCATCAAATTAATAAGTCATGCTCAAGTTTGTAAAACAAAATTTAGAACAGATTGATGGAGTAAGTATTTATCCCATGATCTCCTTACTCATATTCTTCGTCTTTTTTGTAGCACTCTTCTTTTGGGTAGCAACAGCAAAAAAGCAACACATTGAAGAGGTGAGTAACATACCCTTAGATGATTCTTTAACTACAAATATTAATAAACAATGAGAACCTTATCATCCTATATAAGAGTTGGTGTTTTTGCAGTCGTTGCATCAGGCTTGCTCATGTTTGTAGCTTCACCAGACCAACCGTTTTCAGCATTTGAAAAAGTGTGGTTTTGGCCGCTGGTTGCACTTTTGATAATACTTATGATCGCCGGTGAGGCCAGTATTTCAACTTTAAAAGCGGTCCTATACAACACCCTTGATAAAGAAGCAAAAGAGCGCTATGACCTTGCCGAAAAAACACGTAAGGAAAATCAATTTGCTAGAATAAAAAGAGTGTATAAAAAATCTCTAGATAGCAAACCTATTGAAAGCGAGCACGAGATTGTACTCGATCATAATTACGACGGTATACAAGAATTAGATAACAACTTACCGCCATGGTGGCTTTACATGTTTTATGCAACTATCATTTTTGGTATAGTTTACCTGGCGCGATTCCATGTATTTAATGAGTATAACCAAGCATCAGAATTTGAAACTGAAATGGAAATTGCTCGAGCACAAGTAGAAGAATGGAAAAAAACGGCTAAAGATCTAGTAGATGTAAACACAGTTACATTATTGACCGACGCAAGTGATTTAAATGCTGGTAAGGAAATTTTTAATCAAAACTGTGCTGCATGTCATAAGGTTGATGGTGGTGGTGGAATAGGCCCCAATTTAACAGATTCCTATTGGATACTTGGCGGTGGCATAAAAAATATTTTCAATACCATTTCAGAAGGTGGTCGTAGTGGCAAAGGAATGGTACCATGGAAGACTGAACTTAAGCCAGCACAAATTGCTCAAGTAGCCAGTTATGTCATGCAGTTTGAGGGAACCACACCAGCCGAACCTAAAGAACCTCAAGGAGAAATATGGAACAATCCTGATGCTCCTGATAAAATGATAATTGAAAATCCAGCCAAAACGACAGTAACCGATAGTTTACAAAATAGTGTAGTAACTAATTCAAAATTTAATTAGGAAGTTTCCCAAAGTCCTTGGGACTTTGGGTCGGGCTTTCGACTATATCTCTTGCTACCACAAGAGGATGACGTCTCAATCCCTAACTCAAAAGTATCCTAGTTATTACGAATAAAATAAATAGTATGAAATCGCCAGAAGCTGAAGTTTATAGAGACAGTATAAGCACCGTTACCCAAGATGGGAAACGCGCATGGATATTTCCTAAAAAACCTTCTGGTAGGTATTACAATTGGCGTAAGGTTGTAAGCTATTTTCTGCTTACGGTATTATTTATTTCTCCTTTTATCAAGATAAATGGTAATCAGTTTATCATGATAAATGTTCTTGAACGAAGGTTTAATATTTTTGGTCAACCATTCTGGCCTCAAGATTTTCACCTTGTAGTCATAAGTATGCTTATAGGTGTTCTATTTGTGGTGTTTTTCACTGTAGCCTATGGTCGTATTTTTTGCGGTTGGATATGTCCACAAACCATTTTTATGGAAATGGTATTTAGAAGGATTGAATATTGGATTGAAGGTGATCGTGGTAAGCAAATTAGACTGAAAAAAGCTCCATGGAATGCCGAAAAAATTAAGAAAAGAGTCATTAAATGGGTTGTCTTTTTTATTATTTCGTTCTTAATAGCTAATGTTTTTTTAGCTTATTTGATAGGTAGTGATCAATTACTTAAGTATGTGATTGATGGACCCAAGTACCACCTAAGCACATTTATTTCGTTATTAATTTTTACAGCAGTTTTTTACTTTGTCTTTGCTTGGTTTAGAGAGCAAGTATGTGTTATTGCGTGTCCTTACGGTAGATTACAAGGAGTTTTATTGGATAATAAATCTATAGTGGTAGCTTATGACTATAAGCGAGGTGAAAAAGAAAAAGGGCGTGCAAAGTTTAAAAAATCAGAAAATCGTGAAGCCAGTGGTAAAGGAGATTGTATTGATTGTGCACAGTGTGTTCATGTTTGTCCGACTGGTATCGATATAAGAAATGGTACACAGCTGGAATGTGTCAATTGTACCGCATGTATTGATGCCTGTGATAGCATGATGGAAAATGTGGGATTACCTAAAGGTCTCATACGCTATGCAAGTGAGGAAAATATAGAGAAAAAAACAAAATTTGAATTTACTCCTAGGCTTAAAGGTTATAGTGTGGTGTTAGGTGTATTAATTGCGGTGCTAGTAGGTATGTTGTTTTTACGTAATGATATTGAGGCTAGAATCCTACGTCTACCTGGTCAATTGTATGAGCATAAAGAAGGCAGTAATATAAGTAATGTTTTTACCTACAAATTAGTGAATAAAACCACTCAAAATATTGAGGATGTTAGCTTTAAGTTATTATCGCATGACGGTTTTATAAAAGTGGTAAATGATGAGGTTAATGTACCAGCGCAAGAGCTCGCAGAAGGGACATTGTTTATTGAAATTGACTCAAACTTACTTAAAGAAGAAAAAGATAAAGTTGAAATAGGTATTTACAGTGGTTCACATTTAATTGAAACTACAACAACTACCTTTTTGGGACCTAGAAGTTTTAATTAAAACGCATGAGGGATAGTAGTGAAAATCCCGCAGCTATAGTTATACAATAACTAATAGCGAGGAATTGTAACATATAGCCCGACAGCTACCTAAAGTAGGGTAGCTGGCATGCACAAATAATATAAGAGTTAAAAACTATAAAATATGAAATGGAATTGGGGAACCGGTATTGTTCTAGGAATGATAGGATTTATTGCTTTTATCATGTTTATGGTAATAACCATGCTTACTGATAGTGATTATGATCACGATCTTGTAACTGAAAATTACTATGCAAAGGAGATGGCATATCAAGATGAAATTGATCAGGAAAAGCGTCTTGAAAGTTTATCTAAAAAAATTAATGGAAAGCGAACTAAGGAAGGTTGGTTAATAGAGTTTCCTGAAGAAATAAACGAGATTAATAGTTCTGGCACAGTGTTCCTATATAGACCGTCCAACCAAAAACTAGATACTCAATTTGATTTGAAATTATCTGGTTCTCACTTGCTCATACCTGATAACAAGCTGGTGGACGGTCGTTGGAACATTACTATTGAATGGACTACTAAAGGTAATGATTATCTGTATAAAGAATCTATTTTGTATTAATGATATATACTGCTTTCATACTGGGTCTATTAGGGAGTTTTCACTGTGTAGGTATGTGTGGTCCAATAGCTTTTTTACTACCATTGGATAGAAAAAGCCGTACTGTAAGGTGGGGACAATTAGTCAGTTATCACAGTGGTAGATTGTTCACATATGCTACGATAGGAATGATGCTTGGGTATATAGGACGTGGTGCTCATTTATTCGGATTTCAGCAATACATTTCTATTGGTGTAGGAATAATAATGATCGCTACTGTGGTATTACCTTCTAAATTTTTAAAGAGATTTTCTATAACAAAACCAGTTTATTTACTTATTGGTAAGGTGAAATCTAGTTTATCCCAACAGCTTAAAAAAAGAGGTTATGAAAACTTTTTTATGATGGGTTTTCTTAATGGGTTTTTACCATGTGGCTTAGTTTACATGGCCGTATTTGCTTCTGTTGCTATGAACAGTGTGAGCGCAAGTGGAATCTATATGTTGATGTTTGGTCTAGGAACAATTCCTATGATGACTACTGCTATTTATCTAGGAAATTTTTTAACTGGACAGGTTAAAAAACGGGTAATTAAAATGATCCCTGTGGTTGTTGTTGTGATTGGAGCTTTGTTTGTATTAAGAGGTCTAGGGTTAGATATACCCTATGTTTCACCATCAGAAAATGTAACTGTAGAGCAGGTAAGCTCTCAATATAAATGTCATTAATTTTATTATATTTTACTATGAATATGTATATGCTACCACTTGTGAATTGGACTTATGGAGCTGTAATTATTGGAGTCTTTGTGCTGGTTTGTATAGCTATGGTTGCCATAGTTATGAATTTAGCTAAAGGTGATAAAATGAAATAATATCTTCAAGAAGGTTTTATTATAGCTTAAATAAAAAACTTAGTTGTCTCACAATTAGGTTTTTTTTATTTTTAGAGATCATTAAAAGATTTTTATGAGGCTAAAATTACTTTTCTTTTTCATCATACTAAGTATTACTGCTCACGGTCAAATTCAATTGAATCCAAACCCAGCTGATATAAATAGTGGTACAATAACTATAACTTATGGAGCTCAAGGCGATTATTCTTTATTTGACCCTATGGGAGATCCTAACTTGCTTCTCTATACTGGATTAGAAACTGATGGCGTTCCTAGTACTTGGGATTATCATGATGACTTCAGTGACACGTCTACCTTTGTCGTATTTAATTATGACGCTACTGCAGGCGCTTATGTGGCACAAATTGATATTGCAAACCGCATTTATCAAGAGGAGCCTAATTTAAATTTGACAACAATTCCAACTGGAACACAAGTAAATGATTGGTATTTTTTAATTATAACTACCGATTTATCTAGACAAAGTCCTGATTTGAAAGGGTCAGACTATGGATGGCAACCAAGTACTCTTAGTGAACAGAGTCCAAATATGGCTCAATTTGATGTTAGGGTAGTGGAGGATACCTTTTATTTTTCTAGACCAGATACTTACCGATTATCGACTTATGACCTTACTGGTAAATTGATTGCAGATGAAAAGGTTCTAGTAGGTAGTACTTATGAGATAAAAACCGATCTAGTTTCAGGGATTTATGTTACACGTATTGAGGATTCTAACGGCTTTATAAGAACGCTGAAGCATGTAAGATAGTGATAGCTCGTTTTTTACAGCAGATAGATAGCGTATTTGATCAACGATACTTCTTAAAAAGAAGGCGTCAAAATATCTGGTTAAGGGTTTTACATTATACAGCATACTTGATTTTATTAATTCAAATCTTGTACAACAAACACTACGAGGTTTATGGACCTTATTACTTACTGATTTCTGCAATATTTATTCTGGTTTTTCAAACCATAGTCAAACCAAATAAAGTAAATACAGATAAAGCTGGCTTTAAAGAACCCGAAAAAAAAGTAAACCATTTCTCAAAATTTGGATGGTTACTATTCTTGCTTTGTGTCTCTCTTTATATTGTTTTATTTAAGGATATAATTGAATTTGGAGTCGATGATTGGCTTGAAAATAATATTTTTTATCTTATTGTAATCTTAATCGTTTTAGTTATCGCTAGTTATAAAATTCAAATTGAGGAGCAAGCTATAGTTGCGATAAATGAGAATCAACTTATTTTTAGGAAAAATGATATTGAGTACTTTGATACTATTATTAATTTCAAAGAAATAAGATTGTCTGAGAAATTTGTAGCTGTTACTTCCATAGAAAATAGAGTAGATTATTTATATTTTTTTGATTTTGAAAAGGAGTCATTATTGAAGCTTAAAATGTTCTTTAAACAACATATTCCTAATATTGTTGTAAAAATTGTAGAAGAAAAAAACGCGCCCTAATAAGGCGCGTTTTTCATACTGATTTTAACTGTCTTTATTCTGAATAAATTACAGTAGCATTCTTAATAGCATCGTTAAGATTTGCTTTACTTGCTACGTATGTATTATTCTTATTAAATACTCTGTCTGGACGATCTCCAATAATTATGTATTCCACATCCATAGCTGGAGCATTGAGGTCTATTTGATCTTGTTTTCTTATAGTCTTCCCGTCTAAACTAGTTTCTGTTTTTTCTAGAGACGCAATAACATATAATTTTTTATTGGCAGCACGTACCTCTTCAATTTCTAATTCATGATCATAATCAGATACCTCTGCCTCTACAAGCAAGGTACGCTCATTCTTATCTTCACCAGGCATTTCTACGTCAATAACGGGAACTTCAACTTCTTCTTCTTCCATTACTACGACCACTTTAGGAACCTCTACCATTCTAGTTTCTGTCGTTAGATCAACATCTGCCCAGTTTACTTCATATTCTGGTAAATTTCCTGCTTCAGCTTCAACATCAACATCTACTTCGGGTAAACTTCCTTTTTCTGTCTTTTTTACATCGCAACTAGTTAATATGGATGCACTTATAAAAAATGGTATAATATATTTTTTCATGATTTTTTTTGATTTAATGTGATTATTAATTTCTGTTTTCTTAATAAAGATTATCTACTTGTTACAATAAACGCGTGTATAACTCCTGGGATAAAAAATATTAGAGTTAGTATCAGGTTGATAAGAAAATCTTTGCCAAAACCTTTGGCTAGCCCTACTCCTAATGGTGGGATAAAAATGTTTAAGATGATAGTTAAAATTGACATAGTTTTTGTTTTTGATTCAATTCTAAATTACTATCCCAATATTGATAACATTATTAAAATCTAATCAATTGAAAAACTATTAACTTATTTTGTAATAAATTAACTTAAAAATAGGTAGGGTGATTTTAATTATTAAAGTACCAATGGTATTTATATTCCAACATTGTAAAACTTTAATGAGAAATTTTCACAAAAAAACCATCTCAAGATGAGATGGTTTAATAATATGTGATTTTATATGTTACTAGTTAAATACCGGTATACGAGGATGGCGATATTCCTCTCATCTCTTCCTTAACAGATTCATCTACATTAAGCGTGTCAATAAATTGCGCAATACTCTTACCAGTTATTTTTTCATTGGTTCTAGTAAGTTCTTTTAGTGCTTCATACGGATTAGGATAGGCTTCTCTTCTTAAAATGGTTTGAATAGCTTCAGCTACTACAGCCCAATTGTTTTCAAGATCTTGTGCTATCGCCTGCTCGTTCAATAATAATTTACCTAAACCTTTTAATGTTGCCTGAAAAGCAATTAAAGTATGGGCTAGTGGCATTCCTACGTTTCTTAAAACTGTAGAGTCTGTTAAATCTCTCTGTAGTCTAGATACTGGAAGTTTTGCACTCAAATGTTCAAAAAGTGCATTAGCAATTCCTAGATTTCCTTCAGAATTTTCGAAATCAATAGGGTTTACTTTATGAGGCATGGCACTTGAACCTACTTCACCTTTTTTAATCTTTTGCTTAAAATAATCCATAGAAATGTAGGTCCAGATATCACGATCCAGATCTATTAAAATGGTATTAATTCTTTTTAAGGTATCAAAAAGTGAGGCCATATGATCGTAATGCTCTATTTGTGTAGTCGGAAAACTGTGTTTCAATCCTAATCGATTTTCTACAAAGTCTTCACCAAATTTTTGCCAATCAATGTTTGGATAAGCAATGTGATGAGCATTGTAATTTCCAGTAGCACCACCAAATTTTGCCGCGTGCTGCACATGCTCTAGCATGTTGAGTTGTTCTTCTAAACGAACTACGTACACATAAAATTCTTTACCTAATCTTGTAGGCGAGGCAGGTTGTCCATGAGTCCTTGCTAGCATTGGAATATCTTTCCACTCAATAGATAAATTATTTAATTTATCCTTAACCTCGTCTAATATAGGTAAGTAAGCATTCTCAACAGCATCTTTAATGGATAATGGAATGGCTGTATTATTTACATCTTGTGAAGTAAGACCAAAATGTATAAATTCTTTTACATCGCTTAGACCTAATCGATCAAACGCCTTTTTCAAGAAATATTCCACTGCTTTGACATCGTGGTTAGTAACCTTTTCAATGTCTTTTACTTCTTGAGCGTTTTCTTCAGTAAAGTTGCGATATAGATTTTTAAGTTCCTCTTGTGTCGCTTCATCAAGCGGCTGTAGTTGAGGTATTCCGCTTTCGCTTAAAGCGATAAAATATTCTACTTCAACTAGAACTCTATATTTAATAAGAGCATATTCTGAGAAGTAATCGGCTAGTGGTTCAACTTTTGATCGATAACGACCATCTACAGGAGAGATAGCTTGTAAAGCAGTAGGCATAATTTCTGTCTTTAAAGCACGCAAAAGTACGCTAAATTTCCGAGAGTATTAGGTGTTTATAGCATCTAATACTTTGGCAGCACTAGCACGATATCCCTTAGTTTTTGTTTGAGTAAGCAGTCTCTCAATAGTGGGAACTAATTCAGGATAAATCCATTCAAACTCCTTACCTAACTCATACAAGCTGTTTGTGGCCATTGCCATATTTGCTGTGCAATCAGTATGCGTTATCAAAGTATAGAAACAACCCGTAACAAAATGTTCACGATGCTCTTTTGTTAGTTGTTTTTGAAATGGATGTGACCTTTTAGAATAATACTTTTTAGTTATTACTGAGGCTATTTTTGATAAAGACCTCATAGCCGACGAGTTGAGCTCTTGGTTATATAAGTTTGCAATCGCATCAATGTGCTTCATAGTAGCATCTGGGAACAATAAAAAAGACTGTTCTAGGCACCAGCATGCCTGATGACTAACTTTACTGTCAACTGCGCACAATGAGATAAGCTCTGGTATACCATTTTCTTTTACAACCAGTGTTCCTATACGCACACGCTCTTTTTTGTACGCTTTTAATGCGTTTAATTCAGTCTCGAGATCAATCTTTTTTATCATGATGTAAGAACAATAATTCTTCGATTTTTCTCATTCCAGTACTTGCAACATCTTCTATTACCGTAAGGCCATTTTTTGAGGAGAGCGCAGGATTAGGATCTACTAAAAAATGCTGGCAATTAATAGGAGTGTAATCTATCAAACCAGCAGCCGGATATACTTGTAATGAAGTTCCAACTACTAAAAACAAGTCGGCTTTACTGGTGATGTCAATGGCCTTACTCATGGCAGGAACATCCTCGCCAAACCATACAATATGTGGCCTTAATTGATGACCAGCTGCACAACAATCACCTAGATGTAAATCATCCTCATGGTGTGCGATATCATCTGGATTTACCGTACTGCGTACTTTGCGTAATTCTCCATGTAAATGTAAAACGCTATTACTGCCAGCTCGTTCATGTAAATCATCTACATTTTGGGTGATTACAGTTACTTGAAAATTGCGTTCTAGCCCTGCGATAATATGATGGGCTTCATTAGGTTCAACCGTTTTTAATTGAGCTCTACGTTTATTGTAAAAGTCGAGTACCAGCTCGGGATTGCGTTCCCAGCCTTGTGGTGAAGCTACTTCCATAATATCATGTCCTTCCCACAAACCACCAGCATCTCTAAAGGTTGAAATACCACTTTCTGCACTTACTCCAGCTCCAGTTAAAACCACTAAATTTTTCACGTATTTCTTTTAGGATAAAGATATATAAAATAGTTGTTGTGGATTGTGGTGGTTACGCTTTCGCGAAAGCGACCATAGCATTATCTTTACCGACCCAAAAAAACAAAGGACATGAGAGTATCCTACAACTGGATTAAACAATTTATAAACATACCTCACGACATTGATAAACATACAGCCCTATTGACTTCACTGGGGCTTGAGGTTGAAGGCGTTGAGAAATTTGAAAGTGTAAAAGGTGGATTACAAGGCGTGGTTGTAGGTCATGTAGAAACTTGTGAAAAGCACCCAAATGCCGATAAATTAAAAATTACCACTGTCAATCTAGGTGAAAAGACGGTACAGATAGTTTGTGGAGCGCCCAATGTAGAAGCCGGTCAAAAGGTTCCTGTTGCCACAATAGGAACGGTACTTTACGATGATAAAGGTGAAGCGTGGAAGATAAAAAAAGGTAAAATACGTGGCGAGGAAAGTCACGGAATGATATGTGCCGAGGATGAATTAGGATTGGGAGAATCTCACGATGGGATCTTAGTCCTAGATGATTCTTGTGAAGTAGGAACTCCATTGAGCGAGATTTATAAAATTGAGCAAGATCATGTGATTGAGATTGGACTTACTCCTAATCGCGCAGATGCCATGTCACACATGGGTGTAGCTCGAGATTTGAGAGCTGGTCTTGCAGTAGAAACTGGTGAACTTACCGAGTTTATTACACCATCGGTAAGTAGTTTTCATGTTGATGATCGCACATTACGTATCGATGTAGAAGTTGAAAACCCTGAAAAAGCACCAAGATATTGCGGAGTGACTTTAACGGGCTTACAGGTAAAAGAATCACCAGAGTGGTTGAAAAATAGATTAAAGGCTATAGGTCTAGCACCTAAAAATAACATTGTAGATATTACCAACTATGTAATGCATGAGTTAGGGCAGCCGTTACATGCCTTTGATGCCAATAAAATTACAGGTAATAAAATAATTGTCAAAACAGTCGAAAAGGACACGCCATTTATTACTCTAGATGGAGTGGAACACAAATTACACGAGGAAGACCTTATGATTTGTGATGATCAAAAACCCTTATGCATTGCAGGAGTTTACGGTGGAGAAAACAGCGGCGTAACAGAAGGTACAACCAGTATATTTTTAGAGAGTGCTTACTTTGATCCTGTAAGCGTGCGTAAAACTGCCAAACGTCACGGGTTTAATACCGATGCTAGCTTTAGATTTGAGCGTGGTATAGATCCTAATATTACGGAATATGCTCTTAAAAGAGCGGTTACTCTTATTGAAGAATGTGCTGGTGGACACGTAAGTAGTGATATAGTAGATCATTACCCTGTAAAACTAGAAGATCATGAGGTGTACGTGACTTTTGAACAAATAAATAATTTAATAGGTCAAGAAATTCCACGCGAGGAAATTACTACAATATTAAGTTCGTTGGAGATTAACGTTAATCACGCAACCGATGCTGGTATTGGACTCACAGTTCCTGCTTATCGTAATGATGTAACTCGTCCTGCCGATGTAATAGAAGAAATACTGCGCGTTTATGGTTATGATCGCATCGAAGTAGGGACTAAACTTAATGCTACTATCGCAACCACTTCAAGAAAAGAAAACAACCGTATTCAAAATATTGCAGCACAGCAATTAGTTGGGTTAGGATTTTATGAAATGATGGCAAATTCTCTTACTGCTGAAAAATATCATCATTTAGGTGAACAAATTTCGGCTGATAACGAGGTACGCATGTTGAATCCATTAAGTAGTGATCTAGCGGTAATGCGTCAAAGTCTTATTTATGGAGGATTAGAGGCTATTGCATACAATATCAATAGAAGACAAGAAGACCTTAAATTATTTGAATTTGGAAAGTCCTATCACCAATATTCTAGTGGTCAATTTACAGAACAACAACATTTAACCCTATTCACTACGGGTAACGTACATTCAAATTCATGGATAGGTGGAGATCAACCAGCAGACTTTTTCTATTTGAAAGGTGCTGTTACGGCGGTTTTAAATCGATTGGGAATTACCACTTTAAATGAAAAAGCTACTAAACTGGAATTTCTGGGTGAAGGTATTTCACTTAATAGCGGAGCTAAAATTGCTGATCTAGGTGTGATAAGCAAGAAGTTCACCAGAGAGTTTGGCATTGATCAAACGGTGCATTACGCAAATATTTACTGGGACGAGATTATTAAATTAGTTCAAACAGAAAATAAACCGATAACATCGATACCAAAATTCCCTGTCGTGCAACGTGACTTTGCATTATTAGTTAATGATGAAGTAAGCTTTAAAGAATTACAAACGGTTGCTTTAAACGCAGAACGTAAATTGCTTAAGGAGGTTAAATTATTTGATGTATATCAAGGTAAAAATCTTCCAGCTGGCAAAAAATCATATGCCCTTAGTTTCTCATTATTAGATGAGAATAAAACCTTAACTGATAAGCAAATCGACAAGGTAATGAATAAGATACAGCAATCACTTGAAAAACAAACTGGAGCAGTTCTTAGATAAGATTTGTTTTTTTAAGTAAAGTTTTTAACTCCTTTGCGACTATGGTTGTGAAGGAGTTTTGTTTTAAATTGAAACTTCAATTCTAATTTTAAGAATTAAAAGAGTATGCTTAGTAGAACTAACATTGAGGATCAATTACGCAAGGTAAGAAATAAAGCAACCACTAGCGAAGATGTTTTAAAAGAAGTTTATGCTATTCTAGCTGAAGACAATAAACGAGAAGATGCTATTATAGCAAGGATGAAGAGTCCTCAAAAACCTACACCACGCAATCAATTTGATATTGATTTATTAGATGCTGATCGAATTTATCACGTTGACCAAATTAGAAAGATTTGTGTGGATTATAGATTACGTTTTTTAGATACAAAGTATTTTAAAAACGAGATTCCTCAAGAAGCTCTTAATGAAATCAAGCAATTAGAAAAAGACCATCAAATGACGATGAGCGGTTTTAAAATTGTCGCTCCTTCAAAACTTTTCAAGTTAGAAGATAAGGATGATCCTTTACTTTTTGCACCTATCGGTAATGGATACTTTTACCTTATTCATAAATGGGGAAATGACTTAAATCCATTTAGAAAAGCATGGGCTTGGTGTGTAAAGAGTTTTGAAAACTTAATATTGACTACATTGGTAGTAAGTGGTTTACTGGCTTACATGATTCCAAACGGTCTTTTTAGTAATGATACTACATCTGTAGAATACCTTTTAATATTCTTTTTTACATTCAAATCAGTGGCTAGTATAGTCTTGTATTATTCCTTTGCTACTGGTAAGAATTTTAATGTTGCTATATGGAATAGTAAGTATTTTAATGCTTAGTTTCTCGATATAGATTTTGTTTTTGATTCAACTGCCCTGTTACAATCAGGGCAGTTTTTTTATGCACTGTTTTACGCAATGTTTTTCTACAGTTACGTATTGGTTGTAAACTTTATGTAAGCGTTTAAAATCACTCGTTTCAATTGGCAAGTTCTTACTACTTTTAAAACAATACAGTAGCAAGGTATCGATGAATGTAGTTTTAAAAATCAAACGAAGAAGGGCTATTTTGATATGAGATTACAAAATCTTTTGCCGACCTTTGAATAATAATTGATCACTATGAATTACATCCTTGCCGACTTTAATCAGCATTTATCCTTATTACCATTTACATATACTCGACCTACATCGTTACTTAGATGTGGTATACAAACCTTACAAGAAAAATGGGAAGCGTATTTAAAAAGCTCTGTTAGTTATTATACACAGGATTATTTGCAAGAAAAATATCCTCTTGTTGAAAAGGATGATAACACGGTAATTGCAGGACACATTTTTGCCTCACAACCATTAATTGAAGCTATACAATCACTAAAACCTAATCAAAAACTGGTCGCAAATGATGAGATTATTGCTTACCGATCTTCAACTATTTCAATACCTACTATTGAATTAGAACAAGTGATTTATGCAGAAGAAGTGGATGGCTTGTATCACACTTGGGATATTTTTTCAAAAAATGGTGATCAATTAAAAGCCGACTTTAATAGAATAACTCAAAATAGAAGCTCACAACCTATTCCTGAAGGAGTTCAAACAATAGCTAGTGAAAACATTTTTATTGAAGAAGGCGCCAAATTACAATTCTGCATTCTTAATGCCACAGATGGTCCTATTTATATAGGTAAAAATGCTGAGGTTATGGAAGGTAGTATTATACGAGGTGGATTTGCATTATGTGATAATAGCTCGACAAAATTAGGAACTAAAGTATATGGTCCGACTACTGTAGGACCTCATAGTAAAATCGGTGGTGAAGTTGGTAATTCTGTATTACTTGGATATTCAAATAAAGGTCATGAAGGTTATCTGGGTAATTCTGTACTTGGAGAATGGTGTAATCTAGGTGCCGACACGAACACGAGTAATCTTAAAAACAATTACGCCGAGGTTAAATTATGGGATTATAATACAGGTAGATTTGCTAAAACTGGTTTGCAATTTTGTGGTTTAATGATGGGAGATCACAGTAAATGTGGTATTAACACCATGTTTAATACTGGTACGGTGATAGGCGTGAGTGCTAATATTTATGGAGCAGGATACCCACGTAATTTTATTCCATCATTCACATGGGGTGGACCGCAAGGAACAATGACTTACAAACCTGCTAAAGCTTATGAGGTTGCCGATGTGGTCATGAAAAGGCGTAAATTGAGTTTTAACGATGTAGAACAACGTATTTTGGATTGCGTTTTTGAAAACACAAAAAAGTACCGTAAGGATTAATTGACTCTTATATATCGTTCAATACAAGGTTCAATACATAAATAAGATACTTCTAAAAACATGCCGTTAAAACTATAAGTAGCATCACAGTCTGATGTAGTTATGGTTTTGTTGCTATCATCAAAACTACCAGTAGTTGTTGCTTGTGTGAGTGATGCAAAGCAAAATCCTTGATTACAAAATAGAACATTGTTGTTGCTAAAGGTGAGAAATTTACCTGTAGTAGGTTGAAAGGATCCGCTGCCATCTCCTGGATCAGCGTATCTTGCCACAATTTCCCATTCACCAATTACATCTGTTTCTATCTGGACCTCATCATCTTCTTGGCAAGAAAATAGCAAAGGGATGATAAATAGTATAAGTAGTTTATTCATAACCGTTATTTTTAAAATAGATGTAAAACCTTTTAATTGGTTGCGTCCAGTTTAAAAATAACGGTATATTTTAATGAATGTGAGTAGTAACAAATTCTTTAAAAACTTGCTTGTGCAGCTCTAGATCCATGCTTGCAGATAAGGAAGCTCGCACGATATAGTCTTTATCCTCTTCTTTAGTTGTTCCTTGGGTTGAAGTTGCTGGCACTGTCCAATAACAACCTTTTAATTGTCCATAGCTTACACAAAACTTACTTTCATGCGGTATTTTATTAATCATAAGGTGAATCAACTTAAGATTCAAATTACGTTTATAATTTTCACGTTCTTCAGGAGTGTTTCCTTGTGTAGGAAGATCTAAGGAAAATACTGAAGGTGTAAATCCTCGTTGTGCTAATTCTTCAGAAACAAAGTTGATTTTTGCTTCAGGAAGTGTGTCTTCTATAAAATTTACAAACTCTCTGGTATTGAGATAAGCGCCTTTAATACGATCATTCATTCCTGGTAGCTGTTCTGCCAGTAATTCATATTGCAAGTCAGTAGCCTCGTTGTCGCATAAATTAAGATGCTCACTTACCTTAAGCATTAAAGATTTTGCATTGGGATTACCTATACAATAACCAGCCGTACATTTTCCACCGCTAGGAAATTTTGATCCACTGGCATATGAAATACTACGTACATTTTCTAAGAGCTCTCCAGCTTTCATGAACTGGATGTTGGGGCAAAAAGTTTGATCAAGAATAAAAACCGGATCTACAGCAACACTTCCTGTTGGAGTTTTTCTTTCCTGTAATAACACTTTTTTGAGCGCATCAAGTTCAGGAACTTCAACTCTAGGGTTTGTAGGTATTTCTGCTATAATGTAGGGAATAGCATCTTGTTTAGCGATTTCAACAAGTACTTTTTCGGTACTATTAACCATGTCGTTTTCACCATCTACTGGTAAATCCATAATTTCAACATGGTCCAGCGTTGCTGCAACTCTTCTAGCTTGATCATTGGTACCACCGTAACAATTAGGTGGTACAACAAATTTTATGGGTTTCCCAGGATGGTTTTCATTTGCATGGTCAACTAATCCCATCATAATAGCATACTGAATAGAAAGCCCACTGGATCCTACAACAGGTGCTTCATCTATTCCTGCAACTTTTTGTATTGTTTTAAGAACTTTTTTCTTGACATCAGTATCTATCGATGGAATTGAAAGATTAGAATTATTCACTAACGATTTTAAAACTTTAAGTGAATCAGCAGGCGTCATAGCAATAGTTTCTCTGCGGCGCACGTGTTGAATATCTCCTATATAATGTTTATTAGAATCATTGTTTATACTTATAATGCTACCTAATCTTCCATGAGTAGTTATAGTAAAATCAGCAGCAGATTCTAAAGTTGTAGACAAGTTGTTGCCATCCTGTTTTATATGAACCGTACTACCAGCGTAATTGTCTAATGCTGATAAGCTTTCTATTTTAATCGCTTCAAAATTATATCCATAAACCTCTCTTATTTTTTCAAGGTCAATGAATGCTGGCAATTCCTTATTAAATACTAGTCTTGTGTTTTTATTTTCTAGTAAGTTTTTACGTAATACGGCTAGTATAGGAGCTGTACGAGAGGAAAAGGAAATAACTTGATGAGCATCAACGTCATTAATCTTTGCTAGAGTCCATTCTAGCACACAAGACAAAGGATGTCCCAGCCTTATATAATCGTAGGCTGTAGGTAATTCCTCTAATGATTTTCTTGAAGCATCTCCTTTTTCAAACAGTTGTTCAAACTGCATTAAAAACTCGGTTTTTGCAAGAGCTTCATTATATATGTCTAATCGGTGTGTAGTAGTTTTTACCCATCCTTCAGGCATGTTTACCAATACCTTTTGAATAAAGGAAAATATAGATTCTTTCTGCATTGTTTATCGTTTCTCGTGCAAATTTAGTTTTTAAAAAATCGTTCAAAAAGCCTTTAACAGGAAGTTTGGATAGCTATTTTATCAAGTTTTATGAAATGCAATTGAGGTTGTAATAAGTACGCTTTCGCGAAAGCGTGATACTCACCACGCCTTAAAACAATTTTTTTCTCATTAAAATAATACCCAATGTACAGGTGATAAAGATTAATAGTAATATTAATCCAATTACGGTCTCACCATAAAGTAGTTTTCCTGTGGCAAATAGTAAACTATATACACCTGTTATTCCGAGAAGAAAACCTAAAGTTTTAGCAGGGAAATTATGGAATTTTGATTCTTTGCCATAGATGAGGTTATTAAACCTATTTAAGGTTTCGCTGTCACTTTTTTCAGTCAAGAACGTAACCGTTAACCATGAAATAGATGTTATTAAAACATTGATGCAAATCATTTTCCAGCTAGCGAGTTCTCCAAATATTTGATATTGTAATGATGTGAGGTCACTGTTGTTTAAGAAAAATACTAACGCCACTAGGAAGGAAATGGTCATTGCTGTTATCTCTGACCACGGATTTATCCTGTACCAAAACCACCTAAGAATAAATAGTAATCCAGATCCAGCACCTATTTGAATGATAAGATCAAATGCAAATTTTGCTTCTTCCAAAACAAAGGAAAGCAATGCGGCTAATAACATCATTACTAGCATGGAAACTCTACCTACAATAACTTTTTCTTTTTCAGTAGCTTCTGGATATAAAAACCTAGCATAAAAATCATTGACAACATAGCTTGAACCCCAATTCAAATGAGTAGAAATGGTGCTCATAAATGCTGCGATTAACGAGGTAACAACTAGCCCAAGTAAACCAGCAGGCAAATAAGTAAGCATAGCTGGATAACTGAGGTCATCCTTTATGAATGAAGGATCTAGATTAGGAAATGCAAGTGATAGTGATTCGAGATTAGGATAAATAATTAGAGAAGCTAGTCCTATAATAATCCATGGCCACGGTCTCAATGCATAATGTGCTAGATTAAAAAATAGAACAGCCCATGTAGCGTTTTTTTCATCTTTTGCGGCAAGCATGCGCTGCGCTATATAGCCTCCACCACCAGGTTCTGCGCCTGGATACCAAGTGCTCCACCATTGAACAGCGATAGGAATAAGAAAAATACCCATCACCATATCAGTATTAGAAAAATCGGGTATCAAGTCTAGTTTATCTTGGACGTTAGGATGAGCAATTAAGTTTTTCATACCATTTATTTCAGGTAAATCTAGAATATACCATGTAGCCCATATCGAACCTACCATTGCTATAATAAACTGTATGAAATCTGTTATTAATACACCTTTTAATCCTCCTAAAAGCGAATAGGCAACTGTAACTACACAAGCGTATACTAGAGTTGTGGTAGCATCAAAACCAAACATAACGTGCCCAATTTTTATAGCAGCGAGGCATACGGTAGCCATTATAATGATATTAAAAACTACACCTAAGTATAACGCTCTAAAACCTCTAAGGAAAGCAGCGCTTTTACCGCTGTACCTTAACTCATAAAATTCTAAATCGGTGGTAATACCACTGCGACGCCATAAACGCGCATAAAAGAATACAGTAAGCATCCCAGTTAGTAAAAAAGCCCACCACACCCAGTTACCCGAAACACCATCGGTACGAACTAATCCTGCTACTAAATTTGGAGTGTCGGCAGCAAAGGTGGTGGCAACCATAGAAAATCCTAGTAACCACCACGGCATATTTCTACTGGATAAAAAGAAGGAAGAACTGTCTTTTCCACTACTTTTTGAGACCCAAATTCCTACTAAAAGTGAGATTAAAAAGAAGCTGATTATGAGCGTAAAGTCTATGAATTCCAGTTTCATGTAAAAAAGTTATTAACGATAACGTTTGAATTTTCTCTAAACGCTAAATATAGATTAATAGCGGTCATTTTTTTAGGAAAAGTTAATAGATTAGCTTGGTTTTTATTAAAAACGTAATGAACAAAAGCTTTAAAAAAATAGGTGTAATGACCTCTGGAGGTGATTCTCCAGGAATGAATGCAGCAATAAGAGCGGTGGTTCGAACATGTGCCTACCATCAAGTACAGTGTTTGGGTATATACCGTGGATATCAAGGACTTATTGAAGGTGATTTCAAGGAAATGACACCACGTAGTGTCAATAACATTATAAATAAAGGAGGAACGGTTCTTAAAAGTGCACGTTCACAAGAGTTTCGCACTGTAGAAGGTCGTAAGAAAGCTTATGAACAAGTTAAAGCATCGGGAATGGAAGCTCTTGTGGTCATAGGTGGTGATGGTTCATTTACTGGTGGTATGGTTTTTAACGAGGAGTTTCACTTTCCAGTAATGGGAATACCTGGAACTATTGATAATGATATATACGGTACTCAATTTACTTTAGGATATGATACCGCATTGAACACAGTTGTTGATGCTATTGATAAAATTAGAGATACAGCGAGTTCACATAACAGGTTATTCTTTGTTGAGGTCATGGGTCGTGATGTGGGACATATTGCACTAAATGCTGGGATAGGAGCAGGAGCTGAAGAGATCCTTATTCCTGAAGAAGATATGGGTAAGGATAGGCTTGTAGAAAGTTTAAAACGCAGTCGTAAAAATGGAAAATCATCAAGTATAGTTGTAGTAGCCGAAGGAGATACGACAGGTGAGAATGTTTTTGACCTAAAAGATTATGTACTTCAAAATATGCCAGAATATGAGGTAAGAGTATCTGTGCTAGGACACATGCAACGTGGTGGAACACCATCGTGTTTTGACCGTGTTTTAGCTAGCCGTATGGGTGTTAAAGCTGTGGAGAGTTTACTGGAAGGTAAGACTAATTACATGGTAGGAATTCAAAACAATAAAATGGCCTTATGTCCACTAGATAAAGCCGTTAAAGGAAAAACAGAAATTGACACAGAATTACTTAGAGTAAGTGATATAGTGACAATATAACATGCTTTTTTAGATGTTTATTATCTATGGAAAAGCACTAACAATTTAATATTTCAAAACAACATTTAATTACAATAAAATGAGTAAAAAATTAAGATTAGGAATAAACGGTTTTGGTAGAATAGGTCGAATCGTTTTTAGAGCAACTTTAAAAAGAGAAAATGTAGAAGTAGTTGCTATCAATGACCTTGTTCCAGTAGAACAATTAGCTTATTTATTAGAATATGACTCAGTACATGGTCGTTATGGCGGTACTATCGAAATAAAGGATGGAAATTTAATCGTAGATGGTGTAGAGGTAAGAGTAACTAGTGAAAGAGATCCTAAAAACCTTGCATGGAACAATGTTAACGTTGATGTAGTGGCAGATTGTACAGGTATTTTTACCGACCTAGATACAGCACAAGCTCATATCGATGCTGGTGCAAAAAAAGTGGTAATATCTGCACCATCAAAGACTGCACCTATGTTTGTAATGGGTGTAAATGACGATAAACTTACTGCCGATCATCAAATCGTTTCCAACGCTTCATGTACAACAAACTGTTTGGCACCTATGGCAAAAATCCTTGATGACAATTTTGGTATTGAAGAGGCGCTTATGACTACTGTTCATGCAACAACTGCAACACAAACCACTGTTGACGGACCTAGCAAAAAGAACTATAGATTGGGGCGTAGTGCTATGAATAACATTATTCCAACTTCTACAGGAGCGGCAGTTGCTGTTACTAAAGTAATCCCAGAACTTAAAGGTAAGCTTACTGGTATGGCATTTAGAGTACCTACTGTAGACGTATCGGTTGTTGATTTAACAGTAAAACTAAGTAAGGAGACTAGTTTAGAGGAAATTAATTCCGCTTTCGCGAAAGCGGCACAAAACGAATACAAAGGGATAGTAGGTTATACCGATGAGGCTGTAGTTTCTCAGGATTTTGTAAGTGATGACCGCACTAGTATTTATGATTCTACTGCAGGAATCGAACTTAATTCAACATTTTTCAAGTTGGTGAGTTGGTACGATAACGAGTTTGGTTACTCAAACAAATTGGTAGACCTAGCTGAAAAGGTAAATTCATTATAATGATTAAGAGAAAACGGCTGCACAACTATTTGATTGCGGCCGTTTTTTGTTTTACCCTTAAAACTAACCCTTATGATACTTATCACCGATAGTGGTTCTACAAAATGTGATTGGATAGCTCTTGATAATGATGGAAATCAATTATTCAAGTCTAGGACAAAAGGTATGAATCCGGCTATTCTAACTCTGGAACAACTAGAAGATCGCATAAATGAATCAAGTGATCTCATCGCTTCCAAAGAAAAGGTTGAAAAAATCTTTTTCTACGGTGCTGGTTGTGGTACCGAAAAGCCTAGATTGGCGCTTCAAAATTTACTGGAAAATTATTTTCAACAAGCAAATGAGGTTGTTGTTAAAGAAGATACTGCAGCTGCCGTATATGCCGCAGTAGGAGACAGGCCAGGTATTGTTTGTATTTTAGGAACTGGATCTAATTGCTGTTTTAGCGATGGTACTCATATTGAACAACGCGTAGTTTCATTAGGCTATACCTTAATGGATGATGCAAGTGGTAACTGGTATGGTAAGCAGTTGCTTAAAGATTACAATTACGGTAAAATGCCAGGAGTATTGATGGAACGATTTGCGGCAGAATATAATACAGATCCGGATTACATTAAGTACAATTTGTATAAACTACCAAATCCTAATGCCTATCTAGCAAAGCACGCTGAGTTTATTTTTAAAAATCTAGAAGAACGATATATTAAAAAATTGTTGCGTAAAGGATTACGTAAGTTCTCACGCAATATGATTTTACAATTCCAAGAAGAATTAAAACAGTATAAAGTTCATTTTGTAGGAAGTATTGCTCATTTTGCTGAAAAGAGAATCAAGCAAGTTGCAAATGAGTTTGATTATGAAGTGGGTAACATTGTGCGCAGGCCAATTGAAGGTTTAGTGGATTATCACATTGCCAAAATCAAACAACAACAAAATGTATAAAAAAAAAACCGAGCCTCGAGCTCGGTTTTTTTATACTGTTAATTCTTATAAATTAATTATAGTCGTAGATAAATGTTCCAGCGGTTATGACAATAACATTAGCAGGATTTCCATCTTCGGCTACAGTGAATTCAAATGTACCTTCAAATATTAGGTTAGAAGAACTAGTAATCACTAATTCACCACTCATTGGTACAGAGGTGTAATCAACTCCGTTAGTGTCGGTGTAACGACCAATATAAGTACCTCCTAAACCTTCTATATCATAAGTACCAGGAGTAATATTCAATGGAAATTGAATGTTGATTTGTTCATTTAAGCTATTACTGAAAGCAATACTTAGTTGATTATTGATTTCAGCTGAAGCAAAAACGTCGGCTACAAATTGATTACCGTCTAATAGAGCTTCACATTCATCAAAAGAGGTTGTGATGTCGTATGTAATGTTTTGAAAAACACCATTTGTAATTATTACATCGGGATCTACTCCTGCAATATCCGACATGACACCTTCAAATGTACCGTTTGCAATTTGATTTGTAGTATCATACGAAGTGATTGTTACAGTACCACTCGTTGGAACGTAGAGGCTGTTAGGGCCAGAAGAATAGAGTATAAGCGCACCAGTATTTGTGTTATTTGCGTCCACATTAAAGGAGCCAACAGCAGGATTAAATACTTGAATGGCTAGAGTAGGATTTCCCAAAGTACCTACGGTAAAACCATCTTCAGTTTCCTCAGCTTCGACTGTACTTGAATAGTCATTGAATTGACCATCAATTTCTGCGGTGAAAACGGCATTTAAGTTACCACCACCATTATTACCACCGTTTGGATTTAATCCTGGATCCAGTGGTTCTATATCTGTAGTACATGCTACAACAGAAAGAATTAAAATTAAAAAAGGTAAAGTTCTCTTTAACATATCGATTTTTTTAGTTGTTTTTAGTTGTTAATTATTAAGATCTTGACTTTCAAATGCACCAGCATCAGGATTGCTTCCTCGCGTAATGTTTAGAATGTCAGTGTTACTAGCTGTAGTTGGATTGGCAATGCCATTAGCACCAGATGAATTGTCAATTCTCATCAAAAATCTAGCAGGATTTTCAAATTCCGGATCGATGTTCAGAATGTTGTTCTCGTAAAGTAATGGGTTGTTAAAATCGTAATTAGGATTACCATCTAAATCATTAAATAGATCATTGATTCTTAACAAGCTATGGTTAAAATTAAAATTGAACAAACTATTTTCAGTATCAGCTAGGGCAATCTCAATATTCCTATCTCCATATACAATACAATTAGAAAACGTAGCTTCTATAAGATCTTCACTTAATTCAGAATTAGGAAAGCCGTTTGTTATTAATAATGTTGCATCCTGTCTGAAGCTATTACGCCAGTAATTTGAGATGGTACAATTATTAAAGTTGTAAGAACCACCTAGTCTTGCTATCACGGTACTTTGACCACTGTTATGAAAAATACTATTCGAGCAATCAACATCGGCAGTGGTGGCGATTAAAGCGCTGTTTGAACTGTTTAAAATCTGACTGTTGTTTATTTTTAAGGTAGCACCTGTAGAATTTGGGTTAGAATTATCCATCAAAATCCCTACACTGGCATTTTTGATGGTCACATGATTGAATTCATGATCTAAGCTACCTTGAGTAAGCCAAATTGTTCCCCATTGACCAGGTAAGTCTGCAAATGATGGTTCAAGTCTATCACCTTCAATTATAATTTCGTTTTCTAGATCTTCTGTTGAGGAGAAATCTCCCAAAGCTTTTACGGTGGCTTCATTAGTGGCTATTATCCCACTATTAGCGTGAAAATGAAGTCTTGCCCCAGGTTGAATAGTCATTGTCCTATTATTAGGGATTGCTGCATAACCATATATTACATAAGGTTTTTCATTTGTAAAATTGAGTTGACTGTCATCTAGAACAAAACCTTGAATTCTAATTTCCTCACCATCCTGTGTAGTTCCTAGTGGTAATGTTCCTATCACTCCATCGGCATCACGTTCAGGAAATAAGAAGATAGCATCTTGTATAAGAGTTACTAATTCTACTTTTTGTTGTAAGGTGCCACTATCAAATTCAATTTGATCTTCATAAACAAATTGAGTGTCGTTTGTAAAATCAGTAATATCTACAGTTGTTTCAATAAAAACAAATAAGGAATCCTTTGCTAGTAATTCGACATTTTCAAACACTTGACCAGGTATTCCATCAACGTTTAATCGGTATTTTGAATTAGTACCATTTGCTAGTGCTACTCTAGGAATGACTATGTTGTCTGAACTTCTATTGTAAACTTTGAGTGTTCTAGTGCTGCTACCAATTGTAGAAAATACAGTATCTAGGAACACAGTATCTTGAGAAAATTCTAGATTTCCTGTACTAGGTTCAAACGAAAAATCATCCCTGCACGAGGTTCCTGTGATCAATAAAATTAGAATTCCTAAGACGCCTAAAAAGTACTTCATACTATTTCACTTCAAATAAATCTCTAATTTCTTGAGAGATCTTAATAATTTTTCCATCAGGGTTTACAGCGCACCAATCTGTTTTTGAGCTTGCTAGTAATTGATTACTATCTGCATTGTAAATATTTACCAAACGTTCATATCTCACATTTGTTGCTCGTCCTACCTGAGTCTTAATAATAATTCGGTCACCGATAACCGCTTGACTTTTATAGTTGATGGTATGCTTTACTAAAAACCATAATACCTCTTTTTGTTGCTTTTGGTTGGACTTTGAAAACCAATGCTCCAGTGCGATATCATTAACCCATTGCACATAGATTACATTATTTACATGTCCATTTTGATCTATATGTTCGTCCGTTACAAAAAGCTCTTTGGAGTAGATAGGAAGTTCCTCTTTCACTATTGTAATTCAATTTCAAAAAGAGTGTTCCATCTTTTTCCTGTTACATAGAACTTACCAGTTTCATTACGGTAAGCGATTCCATTAAGTACGTTATTGTCTTTATCCCAATTAGGTATCTCATCTCGTAAATCCTTAACATTAATAAATGATTCTACAGCACCATTTTCTGGATTTACAACCATGATTAAATCATTTTGATACACATTGCAATAAATTTTACCATTTACAAATTCCAATTCATTGATCTTATCAATGCGTCGATCATTACTAGTAACTTCAATGTACCCTAACTCTTCATAAGTGTTTGGATCTATCCTCCAAATTTTGGCACTACCATCACTTTTCAGTAAATGTTTACCATCGTTAGTAAGACCCCAGCCTTCTTTACTCTCGTTGTATCTAAATTCATCTAATTTGTTCAAGTTAAGATCATAAACGTATCCTTTGTTACTGCGCCAGGTAAGTTGATAAATTTTATCGTTTAATATGGTCATACCTTCTGCAAATTCATTGGCAGGTAATTCGATTTTTTTAATTACCTCACCAGTAGTTGGATTGGTGATTCTTAAATCACTCTCACGATATTGTCCAGTACTTTCATATAAACTATCTCCATAAAACTCTAGACCTTGTGTATAAGCTTCAGTCAAATGAGGAAACCTATTAGTCACCACAGTTTTAATCATATTAGGCTGTTTGTTGGAATACTGAGTAACCTGTGTTGTGGCAGCCGTTATTTTCCCGTCTTTATAAATACGAGCTTTATAGGTAATATTACCTAAAGGTTCGTTAGCCAGCTTTCGCGAAAGCGTACTACCCGAAACCTCTTTTAAAAGTTGAGCATTGCGGTACCATTTTATACTGTCCATACCTATACCAGCGTCATCGATAAGGCTAATTTTTATTTCATCATTCTGTGTATATACCGATTTTGGGTTGGAAATTTCTAAACTGTAGTTTGAAGAGAATTTTTCCAGTTCAGTCTTACATCCTGATAATGAGAGTGCTATTGTCGCAATTATAGCGATCGATTTTAATTTCATAGTACAACTTAAAATTCAGTCGAAATATACTCATAAAAATACAGTTAATCCTTTGTGACAGTCATACAAGATTATATATTTGCACCGGGCAAGTCCTACACAACCAGCTCCTGCTGAACTCCTCCAGGGCGGGAACGCAGCAAAGGTAAGCGGTCGTAGCGGTGTGATGTAGGTAGCTTGCCTTTTTTTGTACACTTCATTGAAATTTAACTACCTGATATTAAGACTAATATGAATAAAGTGGTTCTTGTTACTGGCGCTTCATCTGGTATTGGTAAATCCATAGCTACACATCTTTCATCACTAGATTACAAGGTGTATGGTACAAGTAGAAATCCTAATAAGTATTCTAATTTACCTTTTGAATTAGTCGCACTTGATGTTCATGATTTAGAATCGGCGCACAACTGTGTTGCGTCTATTTTACAAAAAGAAACTACCATTGACGTTTTAATTAATAATGCAGGTGTTGGTATTACTGGACCAATTGAGGAAACTCCGATTGATGAGGTAAAACATGCTATGGAAACTAATTTTTATGGTCCTCTTAGGGTGTTAAAAGCTGTTTTACCAATAATGCGTAAACAAAAAAGGGGACAAGTTATAAATATTACTAGTATCGCTGGATACATGGGATTACCTTATCGAGGGATTTACAGTGCTTCAAAAGGAGCGCTAGAAATAGCGACTGAAGCATATCGTATGGAGTGTGCTCACCTCAATATTCATTTTAGTAACCTAGCACCTGGAGATTTTGCTACAAATATCGCAGCAGGTAGGTACCACGCACCCGTTGTTGCCGGAAGTGATTATGAAAAAGGTTATTCGCACACCTTAAAGCTCATAGATGAACATGTGGATGATGGTAATGATCCAATGGAGGTTGCATATACAGTAGAAAAAATATTAAAAGCAAAGAATCCCGGAATTCACTATAAAGTAGGTAGCTTTTTACAAAAGTTCTCCATCGTTCTCAAAAAAATCCTACCTGAAAAAATGTATGAGAACATGCTTAAAAAACACTATGGTTTATAATGCATAATTTTAAAACAAGTTGGCTTTTTCCACCTGTTACAAGAATTTTAAGTGGATTATTTATCATAATTGGTTTGGTAGGGATTACTTCAAATGTTGTAGTTGGAATTTGTATCACACTTGTTGGTTTTGCTATATTACTTTCACGTAAAGGCGTTTTATTAGACAAGAATCAAAATCGATTAAAATCATACACTCAAGTATTATTTATCAAATTTGGAACATGGGAAACATTAAGCCCATACACGGATATATCGGTACTTTCCTTTACAGAAAAAACGACCTTGACAAGTAGATCAATGGTTACTAGCAGTTCCAAAAAACAAGTTTTTAGAATTTGCTTACTCACTGAAAATCATTATCAAAGATTATTACTATTACAACTTGAAGATGAACAAGCAGCACAATACGAGGCTGAAAAACTAGCAGATCTTTTTGGCTTTAAAAAACGAATATTTAGTCCAGGAAGAATCTAATTAGGATTGATTTTTATCAAATCCTTTTATGGTTTGTTTAATAAAGTCATCAGGATAATTCTCATCACCTTCAAATCCCAATTCTAAATAAGGATCATTGTAGGGTTGATGAGCCGTTTTAAATAAATAATCCCATATACTTAAGGATAGACCAAAATTAACACCATAAGGATGTTCTTTAGGAAGCTTTTTTGCATGATGCCATAAATGCATCTTGGGATTGTTAAAAACATATTTTAATGGTCCATAATCCCAGTTTAAGTTAGCATGATTTAAATGACCTATTAAAATCGCAATCATGTGTACCACAAAAAACTCTTGTATTCCAAATCCTATTATTGCCAGTGGTATATACTGCAAGCTCTTATATATTATAGTTTCCATAAAATGGAATCTAAATTGAGCGGCAAAACCCATTTCCTTAACACTATGATGCACCTTATGAAAACGCCACAAAACAGGCACTCTGTGAAGTAGCCTATGAATATTCCATTGGATAAAGTCTGCTATTATGAACATCGTTAGCAACTGTGCCCATACTGGCCAGGATTGTATTTCAATAGCTACTAGATTGGTAATGCCTATACCTCGCAATCCATCATTAAACAGCGTCACAAAAACATCACTGACTGCGTTATAGCCTATAAGTGAAAACAAAAAGAAATTAAATAGTAAGTAAAAAAGATCCAACCAAAAGTCCTTGCGAACTACCGACTGCTTTTTTCTCCATGGAATAATAATTTCCAAGACATAAACAATCATGGATAGTAATAACAATCCATAAAAATAACTACCCCATTCAGGGTGTGTAACCTCATGAATTAAATAATTAAAATAGCCTTTAAAACTATTTATAAAAACGTCTACATATTTATTCATAAATCGATTACAAAGATATTGTCCTTAGATCACAAACTACAACGTTGTATTATTTATAAATCTGATAACATTATAAAAAACAATTGTGAATGTATTTTAGTACACAAATTTATTTCATGAAACATATCTATTTACTTTTCTTTTTGCTAATTGCATTGGTTATAACATCATGTAATTCAAAAGATAATGCCGATGTTGCCGTTCCAGAAAAGGTGTTTGATTGGTCAAGCGCACATGTTTATTTCTTACTTACAGATAGATTCAAAAACGGTGATACCACTAATGACACTATTATAAATAGAGACTTAGAGACAGGAAAACTTAGAGATTTTAGAGGTGGTGACTTTGCAGGGATTATACAAAAACTAGATGAAGGTTACTTCTCTGATTTAGGAGTAAATGCTATATGGCTTACACCTATTTGGGAACAAATTCATGGCAGCGTTGATGAAGGGACAGGAAATACTTATGCTTTTCATGGATATTGGGCAAAGGATTGGACAGCTATTGAACCCAGCTATGGAACTTACGAGGAATTTAAAACCATAGTTCAAAAAGCTCACGATCAGGATATAAGAGTTTTACTAGATGTGGTTATTAACCACACAGGTCCTGTAACCGAGTTAGATCCCGTTTGGCCATCAGATTGGGTGCGAACTACACCTACCTGTACCTATCAAGATCAAGCGACAGCTGTTGACTGTACACTAACTAACAATTTACCAGATATTTTAACGAATAGTAGTAAAGAAGTCGAATTACCAGAAATCTTAATTCAGAAATGGAAAAAAGAAGGTAGATACGATCAAGAAATACAAGAAATCGATGCCTTCTTTGAGGAAACAGGTTTACCACGTACACCTTCTAATTATCTTATTAAATGGGTTACTGATTATGCACGTGAAACAGGTGTAGATGGATTTAGAGTAGATACAGTTAAACATGTTGAAGAAGATGTATGGCAAACCTTTATTGATCAATCCAAAAAGGCATTTGAAAAATGGAAGTCCAACCATCCTGAATTAATGATTCATGACGATGAGTTTTTCGTTTTAGGTGAGTTATATGGTTGGGAAGTAGCAGGTGGTAGACCTTTTCCATTCAGTGACGAGAATCAAGTAGATTATTTCGATTATGGTTATGACGGCATGATCAATTTTGGTTTCAAAAGACATGCACAGGCTAGTTATGAAGAATTATTTAGTAAGTATGATGGCTTTCGCGAAAGCTTACTAAACGAAGATCCAAATGATAAAGCTTACTTCATGAACTACATAAGCAGTCATGATGATGGGCAACCATTTGATCCTAGAAGAGAAAAAAGGTATGAAGCAGCTACAAAGCTACTACTAGCTCCAGGAATGGCACAAACCTACTACGGTGATGAAACTGCAAGACAATTGATAGTTGACGGAGCTTTGGGTGATGCTAATCTACGTTCTATGATGAATTGGAATGCTATCGACAACAATTTGTTGTCTCATTATCAAAAGTTAGGAACATTTAGATCTAATCATCCTGCAGTAGGAGCCGGAAAACATTTTAAACTAGAACACGATGGACAAGGCGTGTTGTTCGCCCGTTTTTACAATAAAAATGGAGTCGTTGACGACGTACTAGTAGGAACTGGTTTAACTAACGGTCCAACTACTATCGAAGTTAAAAAAGTATTCCCTAATGCCACTGAAATTAGAGATGCTTATTCCGATAAAATACTTTCTGTAGAAGATGGAATGGTCTCCATACAAGTGGTTAACAACACAATCCTATTAGAGTCCTTTTAAGTTTTACTATACTACAGAATAAAAAAAAACGGCTGGGAAACCAGCCGTTTAAAGTTTACTTTGATACCTTGTATCAAATAGCTCTTGAGGTTCAACTTTGGGCTTTTCCTTAGTTGAATTGTCATCAGTCATTACCTTTCTTTTGTAATCACTATAACCATTGGTTAGATAGTACTCTTTCATTGTTTGCTTTTTTTTCAAATTTAATATGCAAGCACAGTTTTTTGTCTTAACGAATTGTTATTTAATGATTACTAAATGAAGGAGTTAAACTTAAAATCTTCATAATAAAATTAAGTTCTGAAAACTTGTAACAATCAGTCTTAAATTCTGTTAATTCATATTTCATTAATACGCTTGCCCTTTTAAGTTCAATAGCTTTAAAAGAAAAACAAGCAACATGAATTTAACCCAACGAGAAGCAAGAGAAAAGTACCTAGAATTAACCAGAGAAATTCAAACTGGAATCCTACAAACCGCACTTGATAAATTTCCTATTCACTCAATTCCCATGACCTTAAAAAGGGTAGAGGACGATGGAACAATTTTATTCTTTAGTAAAAAGGATAGTGAGCACAATCAGAATATTCAAATTGATGCAGAATCTCAAATTGTGTTTTCAGATCCTTCAAGCCATCAATTCCTAATTGTATATGGAGAAACGATAATTTCTCATGACAGAGAATTGATTAAAGAGTTGTACTCAAATATTGATAATAATTGGTTCGAAAATGAAGAGGATACTTCCATTACTATTTTAAAATTTCAACCATTTGAAGGTCAGTATTGGGATACTAAAAGCAACGCACTTAGTAATATGATTAAGCTAGGTTTTACAGCCTTAACCGGTACACCTACTGATATAGGAACAAAAGGAAAATTAACTCTATAACCAAAATACTATGAACATCTTTGAAGCCATAAGAGAAGACCATGAGAAACAACGTGATTATTGTAAGAAGTTACTAGACACCTCTGGTGATAGTGAATTTAGAAGAAACATTTGGGAAGAGCTTAAAAAAGAGCTCCAAATCCATGCCGACGCAGAGGAGAAGTACTTTTACGTTCCTTTATTTAAGGATGACCTTACACAAGATAAAGCAAGACACAGCGTCGCCGAACATCATGAAATTGATGAATTAATAGAAAAATTGAATGACACAGACTTTGATAGTAGCGCATGGCTGGCACACATGAAAAACCTAGCCGATAAAGTCATACATCACCTTGATGAAGAAGAGCACGAGGTTTTTCAACTTGCAGGAAAATCACTTTCTGAAAATCAAAAGAAAAGCCTAGCGTCAGACTATAAGGACGCTATGCAAAGCAATAGGTAAATACAAAAACGTCACCATAAAGCTATGGTGACGTTTTACTTTTTGGTAAACATGAAAATAACAGCTTTAAAAACTAAGTTTAAACAGCAGTACTCCAATTATTTATCTCTAATCGTTTACCAGGCCTTTTTTCTATATAGGCTCTTAAAATTTGAGAGGTGTGATAGTTGGGCTTTTTAGATTCAATATAGCTTTCTGCTTGTTCTACCGATTCTATAGATTCATGATTGGGTACAAACCCAAAACCTACATACTCACCATCCTTGACCATCACCAAGCAAAATTCATCTTCGGTTCTACCTTGTTCTTGAATAAAATAAGTAGCATTGGTCTCTTGTAAAGCTTTAATCGCTTGATTAGCTCGTATGTTATATAGTTGAACAAGTTCCTCTTCTCTACATACTCCTTTACATGATTTTATTTTATAATGGCTGGTGCAATGTTCTTTAGTGTTAAAACTACAATATCTAGGACACAGATTATATTCCTCACACAATTGTTCCAGTTGTTCTACAGCGTGTGCTCGACTGTAATGAGTAACTAATCTAGAGTCGTAGGATTTCATAACTCCTACCGCAAACTGAATTACGCCTTTTTGATTTTTATAATGTAAAATCTGGTAGGAACGTCTAGGTTTTTTTTGTGCAGCATTATATTTTGGGTAGTAGTGAAGAATAAGTTCTGCCTCTTGCAACAGCGCAACCAATTCACTACCACTTGGAATATGTTCAATGTGATGAATTTCTTGACACATATGATAGGACTTACTGCGTTTGTTATAAAAATGAGAGAGTACCCTTTTCTTTAAATTAATTGCTTTTCCTACATAAATGACCTTCTGTGCTTGATTTTTAAAAAGATAAACTCCGGGAACTTCTGGTAACTCATTAAATTGAGATCGGTCTAGGTGTGGTGGAAAAGTTCCTTCACGACTTTTGGGCTTAAGAGCCTTTAGCATCACTTCGCTTGCATTGGGTTTTGTAAGCAGTAATTTAAATAATTCTACCGTTGCATCAGTGTCACCTTCAGCGCGATGCCTGTTTACAAGGTCGATACCTAATGAATTACACAAACGTCCTAGACTATAACTAGGAAACCCAGGAATAATTTTTCTAGACAATCTTACCGTACATAATTTTTTACGAGTAAATGGTAGTTCCAACCTTTTAAATTCATTGCGTAAAACGTTGTAATCAAAACTCACATTATGTGCTACAAAAACAGCATCCTTAGTAAAATCTAATATATCCTGAGCAATCTCCTCAAAAAGCGGAGCGCTACTAGTCATTTCATTATCAATGCCTGTGAGACTAGTAATAAAATCAGGAATAAGCATTTGGGGATCCACTAGACTGGTATATTTATCTAGTATTTCTTCACCTCGCAGGCGCACCATACATATCTCTGTGATGCGATTTCCGCCCAGTCCACTACCTGTAGTTTCTAGGTCTACTATAACAAAATCTTGCTCTTGTAAATTCATAATTGGAATAGTTCCAAAAATAGGAATAATTCCAATTACAACGATGTGGAAAATGAAAATTTAACACCTATAAGTTTTAAGTTGTTTAACTACTACAACTTAACATACTGCAGCCCACTTTAGTTTTGGCCCATTCAGGTCTTTTGGCATAGTATTTTTCAAATTCTGGTTGTTCGTCATATGGATGTTGCAATACCCGATAGACTTCGTGGAACATGCTATAATTTCCTTTTTCAGCTTCATCAATAATTTGTTGAGCTATGTAATTGCGCAGGACGTATTTAGGATTTGTTGTAATTAGTTTTTCAGATCTCGCTTTCGCGAAAGCGAGATTAACAACATCCTCATCATCATTAGTAAACTGTTTGGATTCAAGAAATTTAGAATAATCTAGTTGAATTCGTGACTTATAAACCGATAACCAGTCCAACCATCTTAATCGATGAGGTTCACTTAATTGTTCAAAATCATAAAAAGCAATGGCAAGTTTATCTAGCATAATGGTAGTATCCATGTTTCTGTCTAAATGCTGCAATTCCCTGAAAAAGAACGTGTAATCTACCTCGTGAAGATGAAGGGTTTGTATGAGCTGTGTTACTAATTGTTGATCGTTACTATCTTTATGAAGAAAACCTAACTTATTCCTCATCATATCAAGATGTTTTTCTTGATATTGAATTTTGTAATTGTCTAAAACTTGTTCTAATCCAGATTGATCATCGATTATTTCATAGAGTGCATTTGCCAGCTGAAGCAAATTCCACAATCCAATTTCGGGTTGTGCACCATAACGGTATCTTTTGTGTTGTCGGTCAGTCGTATTTGGAGTCCAACCGTGGTCATAAGGTTCTAACCATCCATACGGTCCATAATCAATCGTAAGGCCCAAGATACTCATGTTATCTGTATTCATTACCCCATGAACAAATCCTACGCGTTGCCAGTGAATAATCATGTCCAATGTGCGTTGAGACACAATTTCAAAAAACTCTAGATATCCTTTCTTATCAAGTGCAGTAACCTGTGGAAAGTGATGCTCAATGGTATAATCCAACAGTTTTCTTAAGTTTTCTTGATCCCCTTGTGCCGCAAATAATTCAAAATTACCAAACCTTATGAAACTAGGAGCTACCCGACAAACTATCGCACCTTGTTCATACTCTGGATTTCCATCATACATAACATCCCTTAATACTTGTTTACCAGTAGTAGCTATTGTGAGTGAACGTGTGGTTGGAATGCCAAGGTGATGCATTGCTTCTGCACACAAGTATTCTCTTATAGAGGACCTTAAAACTGCATATCCATCTCCATTTCTTGAATAGGGTGTAGGTCCTGCACCTTTAAGTTGAAAGGTTTGCAATCCAATATCAGTTTCTAGTTGAAAAAGATTGATGGCGCGACCATCACCCAATTGACCAGCCCAATTACCAAATTGATGACCAGCATAGGCCATTGCATAAGGCTTGCTATTTTCTATAATTTGTTTACTGCCAAATACAGCTTTAAATTCATTGCTAGCCACATAAATGGGATCCCAACCTAGCTCTTCGGTTAGCGATGATGTATGTTGAACCTCACTGTTGAGAAATTGTTCTGGTTGTACAAAAGAGTACGCTACTTGACTTACTTGTCGTCGGTAATTTTCATCTACTGGATCTGCAGGTAAGGTAGATGTAAACACATTAATGGGTTTCAATTGGGCCATGTGGTAAAAATAAGAATTAGGCGTGTGGCTTAGGTTCAAAATAAGTTAAGAATAAAAAAAGCGGTTTTAAAAATCTTTAAAACCGCTTATCATAAAAATCAATTACTCTTTAATTAATGTCGAATCGATCTAGATTCATTACTTTACTCCATGCTTGTACAAAGTCGTTTATAAATCGCTCCTTGGCATCGTCACTGGCATAAACTTCAGATAAAGCTCTTAATTCAGAATTTGATCCAAAAATAAGATCTGCTCTAGTTGCTTTCCACATTACTTTATTATTAGAACGATCGATGATTTCAAACAGGTTGTTTTCTCCTTCAACAGCTTTCCATTTATAATCCATACTTAAAAGATTGCGATAGAAATCATTAGTAAGTACACCAGGATTATCAGTTAAAACTCCTACATACGAATTATCGTAGTTTGCTCCTAGGGCTCTCATACCACCTACAAGGACCGTCATTTCTGGCGCACTTAATGTAAGTTGTTGAGCCTTGTCAATTAGTAATTGTTCTGGAGTAAGCGTGTATTCTTTTTCTTGGTAGTTTCTAAAACCATCGGCGATAGGTTCTAGCAGGTTAACTCCATCAATATCTGTTTGTTCTTGTGACGCATCCATTCTACCAGGTGTAAAAGGAACTTTAATAGTATATCCTGCTTTTTT
This sequence comes from Nonlabens sp. MIC269, assembly GCF_001430865.1. Lineage (GTDB taxonomy): Bacteria > Bacteroidota > Bacteroidia > Flavobacteriales > Flavobacteriaceae > Nonlabens > Nonlabens tegetincola. The sequence goes on from NZ_CP011373.1 coordinate 2,483,980, forward strand.
TGCAGCGTCTTCTATGGCTACATTTCCACCTAGAACAATTAAATCGGCTATAGAAATTTTTGTTGTATTGGAATCAAAATTTGATTTTATTTCCTCATAAACTTTTAACACTTTTTTAAGTTGATTCGGGTTGTTTGATTCCCAGCTTACTTGTGGTTCTAATCTTATTCTACCGCCATTTGCTCCACCACGTCTATCACCATCCCTGTAAGTAGCTGCGGCAGCCCATGCTGTTGAAACTAATTCACTAGTACTTAAACCAGAGTTTTTGATTTCTTTTTTAAGACGATCAACATCTTTAGCAGAAACCAGTTTGTGATCTAAAGCAGGAATAGGATCTTGCCAGATAAATTCTTCCGCAGGAACTTCAGGTCCTAGGTAAGTGGATTTAGGACCCATATCTCTATGTGTTAGTTTGAACCACGCTTTCGCGAAAGCTTTATCAAATTCCTTTGGGTTTTCATAAAACCTTTTAGAAATCTTACGATACTCTGGATCTTTAATCATCGATAGATCAGTTACGAGCATGGTAGGTTTAACTTCTTTATCCTTATCAAAGGCATGTGGATACATTTTTTTAGGATTTACTGCCTCGTATTGATGTGCGCCACCAGGACTTTTTACTAGTTTCCATTCATTTTCAAAAAGTGATTTAAAATATCCATTACTCCATTGTGTAGGAGTAAGAGTCCAGGTTACTTCAAGACCCGATGTAACAGCATCGGCTCCTTTACCAGATTTAAAAGTACTGCTCCATCCTAATCCTTGTTCTTCAATTCCTGATTCTTCTGGAGCGTTTCCTAAATTCTCGCCACTCGCGGCACCATGTGTTTTACCTAAGGTATGTCCACCAGCAATAAGAGCAACTGTTTCCTCATCGTTCATTCCCATACGTCCAAAGGTCTTGCGTATGTCGTGTGCTGCAAGTACTGGATCTGGATTTCCATTTGGCCCTTCTGGATTTACATAAATTAAACCCATTTGTGCAGCAGCAAGTGGTTGTTCTAGTTCTCTTTCTTCATTGAATCTATCGTCACCTAGCATTTCATTTTCTGAACCCCAATAAACACTTGTTTGTGGTTCCCATGTATCTTCTCTACCAGCGGCAAAGCCTAGTGTTTCAAAGCCCATGGATTCAAAGGATACATTTCCTGCCAGAATCATTAAATCTGCCCATGAAATTTTTTGACCGTATTTTTGTTTAACTGGCCAAAGTAATCTTCTTGCCTTATCAAGGTTTGCGTTATCAGGCCAACTGTTTTGAGGAGCAAAACGTTGTTTACCTTCTCGTGTACCACCACGACCATCACCAGTTCTATAAGTACCGGCACTGTGCCATGCCATTCTTATGAATAATCCACCATAGTTACCAAAGTCTGCTGGCCACCAATCTTTTGAATCGGTAAGTGCTTTTTCTACATCAGCTTTTAAAGCCGCATAGTCTAAACTTTCAAATTCTTTTTTGTAATCAAAATCTTCTCCTAGTGGATTTGATTTATCGCTATTTTGTCTAAGGACACTTAAATCTAATGAATTAGGCCACCATTCTTGATTGGTTTTTCCTTCTCCTTTAATTCTGTTTCCTGTTGATTTAGGTTGGTCAAAACCAAATGGACAGCCGCCAGATTCAGACGTTGAAGTCTTGTCTGAATAACTGTTAATATGCATGGTAAAAGCTACGGATGCTATAGCTACCAGTGCAATTGCCGAAATTATTAAAATCTTGCGCATAGTGTATTGTTTAATTGAATTTGGCACAAAACTAGGCGCGTTGTTTTATTTATAAAAACTAAAAAATCAATGTTAATATCGACATGGTAGATATTATATTTGTATATGAATATTCAACAATTTAAATACATTCTAGCGGTTGTTGATTTAAGAAATTTTGAAGCCGCAGCCGATAAATGCTTTGTAAGTCAATCTACCTTAAGCACGATGATTGCAAGGTTTGAAGATGAAATTGGAATTAAAATTTTTAATCGTAAGTCCAAACCTGTTTCAGTCACTCGTGAAGGAGCTATAATCGTTGAACGTTTAAGGACTATAAACAATGATATTGGACTGTTAGGAGCACTGGTTAAAGAGTTGAAAGGTGAGCTCATGGGTGAATTAAAAATAGGGGTGATTCCCACAATAGCTCCTTACTTATTACCCTTATTTTTACACAAGTTTGCCACTAAATTTCCTTATGTAAATTTAATTGTGGATGAATTACAAACTGACGAGATTGTAGCAGCTATAAAAAATCGATCTTTAGATATTGGCTTACTCGCTTTACCTATAAAGGATAAAGATCTTAATGAAAAAGAATTATTTGTTGAACCGTTTTTAATTTACGATTGCAGGGAAAAATCTACTGAAGGACCTATTTCTATTAAAAATTTAGATTATTCCAAGTTGTGGTTATTAAAACAAGGTCATTGTTTACAAACCCAAGTAAATCAAATTTGTGAACAGTCTTCCCGACAGGTTGATGAAGATTCTAATCTTGAATTTAGATCTGGATCGCTAGACGGCCTTATAAGATTTACCAAAGCGAGTAATGGTTTAACTATATTACCTCAAATAGCTACCTTAGATTTTACCGAGCATGATCAAGGTAAATTGGTACATTTTGACACACCTGTTCCATCCAGATCGGTAGGAATAATTACCCATAAGTATTTTGTAAAGAAAACGTTGCTTAATAAACTCCAATTGATGATTCAAGACATCATGAAGGAAGTTATTTCTGAAATACCTGAAAACAAAATTATTCATCCATTAGAATAACTTGAATTTATAATTCAATGTAATTAATTGAAAATTCTAGTTGGCTTATGTCATCTTGAGCCTCATTAATTCTAGAATTTGTATAATACAGTCTATTGTCTTGTAGCGTAAATGTGTCTGCCCATTTTATGTTTTCGCCCTGAGCTAAAACAGACAGTTCTCCTTGATTAATATTATACTGCATAATCTTATTTTTTTCAAGATCAGCTAAATAAAGTGTTCCGTTGCTATCTATTATCATTCCATCTGGAGCTGGAGTTTGTGCCACAAACTGTACGTTGTTCTTTATGATATTTACATTGCCAGAGTTAAGTGACTGCGTTGAAATCTTATATAATTTATAACCTGTAAGTGCATGAAAATATAATTCGTCATTTACCGTATCCAGGGCAATACCATCGGAATGAACTGTATTTTTCCAATCACCGTTGTCAAAAGTAAGTTTGTTTACTTGTGCTAGCGTAGATTCATGATTATCCAAAACTCTGATAGAATTTCCAGATTCCATATCAATTATTACAAGACCGGCATGACCAGAATCTGTACAATAAATTTTATTTAATTTTTTGTCCACTCTAAGGTCATTGATATATGAGTCATGATGATAACTACCTTGAGACAAAAAGTATGTGTTGAGCAGTTGATTGGTATTTAAATCAAAATCATAAATACGAGGTTGTCCAATAACCCCTTTGAACAATGGGTTTCTTGTATCCAGAACATATAAATGGTTTTCAAAGGCTACTACCGATTGAACCGCAACAAATAATCTATCATGGATAGGAGCTCCTAGATTCCAGTTGTTCAAATCTTTACTGGGATAAGGTGTCGCAACCCCAGAATCTGAAATTTCAATGACTGAATTTTCAACATTGTTGCGCCATCTAGGAAAATTAGCAAATAACCTTCCTGTATTTGTAGCAGTTACCCCAGTTACTTGTTGACCTTTAAAGGAAATTACTTGGGTAATTTGTATTTTCTGTTCAGTTTGACAGCTTAAGAAAATAATACTCAGTAAAAACGGGATTAGTTTATTCATGACTAATGGAATTCATTACATCAACAAAGATAATCCTGTTGAATACCTAGTTGAATTAATATGTTGTTAATAGACAAAGCCTTTGAGAATACTCAAAGGCTTTGTTCACTTAAATTCTAAATTCTAATTTTTATTATATCACGGTGATTATGTCGTCCTGATTCAATCGAGATTTAGGTAGTTTGGCATTAAAGTCATCTTCAGATCGGTAACCCAATCCAACCATAACAATAGAAGAAAAACCTTTCTCACGCAAACCTAACTCTTCATCTAGAGCTTTCATATCAATACCTTCCATAGGTACAGCATCTATTCCAAGTGCGGCCACACCTAGAAGGAAATTACCAATGTTTAAATAAACTTGTTTTTCCATCCAATGTTGAGCATCCTTTAAGTCATACCTATGAATATTAGTAAATAATTTTTTGGCTCCTAGGTTTTGTTCCTTTAAATCTTCATTTGCATAACGACCATCTTCATCTTCTTTATCTGTTACTTCGCTTAAATATTGATCGCTAATTTCAGTTTTTGTACAAAACAAGACAACATGTGAAGCTTGAGTCACTTTGGATTCATTAAAGCTAAAAAATCCAGCGGTTCCTTTTGCAAGTCGTTTTTTTCCTTCTTCACTTGACGTTAATACGAAATGCCAAGGTTGAGAATTAATTGATGAAGGGCTCCACTGAAGTAATTCTTTAATTTTTTCTTCATTTTCCTTAGATATTTTTTTAGAAGGGTCAAAAGATTTTGTTGTGTATCTCCACTTTAATGCTTCTATAATGTCTGTATGTTCCATATCAATATTGTACTATAAAAATTATAGTAGCAAAAGTAACTATAGTGTTATTGGTGAGCAATAACTATCTAAAATGATAGTAATATTTTAACGCTATGAAAATCACTGATACTAAAATAAAACATTGTTAATCAGTTATTTATATTTATTTGTTGTAGAGTATTAATCTTGTGTTAATAGAGTTTATTGTATTAATTTTTTAAGATCCTTCTCAAGAAAATTGTCAGAATTTGATGTGGTTTTTCATTCTTATTGTGAAAATAAAAAAATGAAAAACCACATTATGGACTTTAGTTATGTTTAATGGTTTTGTTTATAACGTCTTGCCATTTTTCAATAGATTCAATTTCACCACTAGGCAAATAACTTAAATTGATATCATAAAAATCTAAAAAAGTACTAGGTAGGTTTTTGTCCTTAGGATAGAGTATCATCACGAGCTTATCTATAGTTCCCTTTTTAGAGTTATGTCGTTTAACTTCGGCATGACTCATTTCATCAAGGTTAACCACTTCCTGCTCTATGAGGTGCTTTGTATGAAGCTGAAAATACAATTTCATTTTGTTCTCGTCTATTCCGATATGATAGTTACCGCAAGACTCGCTATAATCGAGTTGTGCTTGATGTTTCATTAAGAAAGTATCAAATTCCTTCTTTTCTAAATTTTGTTTTCTCTTACGTGAGCTGTATGTGAGTAAAAACGGTATTGCACAAATTGCAACACATACGATGCCTATAAAGGCTATTCCTGTATTCATTATTTTAATTTAAATTGATAGTATGTTTTTTAGTACTGTAAAGGTTACAGCACTTTATCGTAGCTTTAATCTGATCCAGATTAAAAAGCTACTAACTACCAGAAGTAATGAAAAGGAAATATTAGGTCTGATTTTCTATACCTAAATGATATAGAAAAATGATAATTGGTATATTGTTTTACTCTTGCCTTTATTTCATTTGAAAATACAAGAGAGCTATGGAATGATGGTGATGTCTTACTTCTAAAACCATTATAGTCGTTGTATTCAGTAAGACTATAAATGCTGCTATCCGAAGGTGTAGCATGGGCAAATAGGTCATTCCCAACAGATTCTATTTTATCTGTGGATATGTTATTTTCTTGAATAGAAACATTTGAAATATTAACTGTATTAATGCAGTTAACTATTCCAAATACATAAATGGCAGCAAGTACAATAGCACTTAAAATATGAGTTCTTTTCTCCTTCAAGTTTTAGAAAAATTCAGATGCCAAAAGTAGTTGTATCCCTGAAGTATAAACCTTAAAAAAAATAAAAAAAGCTATTTACGTATACCGATTAGTTTTAATCTATCTAATGCTAAACGCTATCAGGTTTCGTATAAATTTCGCTCTTCTATAGTTCAAGCTGTTTAAACCGTTTCCTTTATGTCATTGATGAAAAGAGCTAGTTTATCTACAGTAACGTGCTCCATAATTACAATTTTATACCATTTAGGTGATACATGATTGTCTGGTACTAGACCATATTTTTTAACCAACTCTGGATTTAAATAACTGGATCCTATCGTAACGATATTCGACATGGGGTTACGATAGTATTTTATATTAAGTTGCTCTAGCTCCTTACAAATCCATTCAGCTCTTTTTTGAAGTATAAATATTTTTTCCTGCCAACCATAAGGTCCATTTTTTGCCAATATCATCCATACCGCGATAGCATTGGCTCCTGAACGGCTACCTACAAGTGTAAAATCTTGACCTTCTACATAACTTGCTTCTTGGGTGTTTACATACTTCATAAAACCTTTTCTTATCAAGAAAATTCCTGTTCCATAAGGAGACTGTGCCATTTTATGAGCATCAAGTGTAAAGGATGTGATTTCAGGATTTTGAAAGGTAAGTAAGTTGTTTTTTATGGTAAAAGGGTAGTAAAAGCCACCGTAAGCACCATCTACATGGATTTTATATTCACACTTCAGTTTTTTTAAAGAATCTATTATTCTTTCAATATTGTCAACTGATCCATACATAGTTGTCATCATGTTTGCAACCACAATAAAGTATTTTATACCCTTATTTTTTGCGCTTGTAAGGGTTTGCTCGACACTTGATGCTGTAATTTCCCTAGTATGTTCATTCACATCATATTTGTGAATATTGATCGATAATAGATTTGCAGCTTTATCCATGGAATAATGGCTGTCTTTACTACAAACAATTGCTATCTCATCACGAGATGCATTCATTTGTTGCATGTAATAGTTACGATAAATCCAGATGGCCTGAATATTAGCTTCAGTTCCTCCCGATGCTACGTAACCATCTTGTTCATGTGGTATTCCTTTTAAAATATCTACAGCACAAATTTCAATAAGATCCTTTTCGATTGCATGCGTACCTTCAAAAAAAGATTCAGAATTTCCTAAAGTATGACAACCTATGTGATTGGGATTTTTCACTAGTGCGTACATAAAAGGAGCGTCTTTAAGAAAGGTGGCATCTTGATTAAAAACCTTGTCGTCTAAATAGGAAGCAGGTACCCCTATAACTCCTTCCTTGTCATAATTTATATTTTTATCTAATGCATTGAATACGATCTTCTTAATCTCTTCTTCGGATTTTTTAGTCCAAAATTGTGTCATTAATAGCTGTTTAAAAATAGCCCCAAAAGGGCTGTAAAAATTACGACGAAGGTAAGATTTCTTAAAGAAGTGACTTATAAAAACAATAAGATTATGATTCAGATTTTTACTTTATAACTTTCAATTTAAACCGTTGATCCCAAGTAATGCATTTTAGATTAATGGGATATTTTTTTTAAAGTTTCAGGATTCTTAAAAAAGTAATCTTTCTCAATATGAGTGAGGAAAAAATCATATAAATCTTGTTGGGATTCAAATTTTTCCTCTCTTATTTGATTATTGACTTAACTATAGGTAAGAGAGTTGTTTATCATTGAGATCCCATAAAATTGGTAACTGAGACCAACTTCATCTTCCGTGATTATAGTTAAAATTTGTCTTTCTCTTATGGTAGTAGAGTAGGCGATTAGCTCCTCTTGATCATCTCCATCTATTAGAGTTAACTTGTATCTTTTATCAGTGTGACGTTCTATTTTTACGGATTCTTTCGGGTTATTTGTTGGGCTCCATAAACCTAATAACTCACTATCAATTGCCTCATTGTTGGGTAAAGAAAATTCAGATTCTAATGTGCAACTGGTTACTATTAGAAAGAGTAGTAAACAAAATATAGGAGTTAACTTTTTGGTCATTTTTACACCTTTTATATTCAGCTTAAAGATATGGATTAATAAGCTTTTTCCAAGGTGATTGTTTGATTTACAGTGGTTTGATTTGATTACGCTTTCGCGAAAGCGTACCTAAAATACATCCTCATAAAAAATTACAATCCAAAATGATTGATGGGACCGTTGCCTTTTCCCAACACCTTATCCTTACCATTTAAAATTGCCGAATTGATGTATTGGCATGCATGGTCAACTGATTTCTCCAAGGAATATCCTTTACTTAAAAAAGTAGCAATGCTAGATGATAAACTGCAGCCTGTACCATGAGTGTGACGGGTTTCTACTTTAGGATTTTTGAGCAGAATGGTTTGAGCGGTTTCAAAGTTGTATAAAATATCAACCATTTCATCAGGAGCATGATCTATATGACCGCCTTTTAATAAGACCGAGGTTTGGTATTTTTCAGCTAGTTGTTGAGCCGCTTCTTGTGCATTCTTGGGATTAATTTCTTGTTCTAGTAGTAGTTCTGCTTCCTTAGAATTTGGTGTGATCAAATAGGCTTGTGGCAGTAAAGATTTTAAGCTTTGCAGCGCCTCGTTGGTGATTAATCTATCACCAGAAGTTGCTACCATTACAGGATCTATTACCACATTTACTGCCTGATACTCTTGCAGCTTTTTTGAAATAAGTTTAATCACTTCACAAGAATGTAACATGCCTATTTTTACCGCCTGAAATGTTATGTCGGTAAAAACAGCGTCTAGTTGTTTTTCTATATGATCAATCGGTATAGGGTGAATATCAAAAACACCTTGCGTATTTTGTGCTGTTGTGGCTGTAATCACGCTGGCAGCAAATGCACCACAAGCAGAAATACTCTTTATATCTGCCTGTATACCAGCACAGCCACCACTATCGCTACCGGCAATGGTAAGTACTGTATGGTAAGTGTTTTTTAAATTTCCCATTGTTCCTTTCTATAAGCACTATCCCAAAACATCCACTCTAATTGTGACGCTTTTAAAAAGGCTTGGTTCATCATTTCGAGTTCTTCTTGATTAGCTGTTTGTGCATACTTGTTTGCAATATTGATTGCTTGTTCTACAGATGCTGCAAACTCCTCACCACCATAGGTGTTAATCCATTCTTGGTAAGGATTATTATCTTTATTAGTTTGGTTCTCAAGAATATAATCGCCTATTTGTTTGTAAATGGTAAAGCATGGTAAAACAGCTGCTATACTTACTGCAATTGATTTTTCATGAGCAATTCTAGACAAATAACTGGTATAAAGCTCACAAGTAGGTGATGCTATTGTGGTAAACGAATCGGCATTTACAAAATGTTTATGAAGAGCATTTTCAACATGAATGATTCCTGTTGCTGCATCTAGAAAAAACTGGGTTTCATTTTCATCACGGCATTTTATTCCAACAAGGGCAAGAACTTTTTTGTATTGTGCTAAATACAAGGCATCTTGATTAATGTAAAACTGAAATACATCTTTAGGTAATGTACCTTGCATAAGTTCTTTTATGAAAGGCTGATTTTGAATCTTAGCAAGAATACCGTCAGTGGATTTATTTATTTGTTGGTACCAATTCGACATAATAATTTTTTAAATTTTTCAGTTGCTTGTTGAGGTTGTTCAGAGGTTGATATAGCGGATACCACAGCAATTCCTTCTGCACCATTTTCTATAAGTACTTCTGTATTTGAATGGTCAATTCCTCCTATACATATAATAGGTTTGTTGCTTATGGACTTTATTCTTGATAAACCTGAAATTCCTAATGGCTTTTCTAAATTTTCTGTTTTAGTTGCCGTGCTAAATACTGGAGAAAGACCTATGTAATCAATCTCTAGGCTATTAGCCTTAAGAGCCTGTTCCTCATTGCTTACTGACCAACCGATAATTTTATCTGATCCTAAAATTTTTCTCGTGATTGCTGGTGGTAAATCCTGTTGACCAATATGAACACCATGGGCGTTGATGCTTAAAGCGATATCAATTCTATCGTTAATTATCAATGGCACATTGTAATAATCACAGATCTCTTTTGTTTTAAGGGCGCGATTATAAAAATCTCTAGTATCCAGCAGCTTTTCCCTAAGTTGCACTATAGTTACACCACCTTTTAAGCTGGATTGTAGCGTGTCAAAAAATAGGGTATCTTCTGTAATGCGCTCATCAGTCACATACATAAGAGAATAGTCTGCTTTATTCATATTCTATGTGAGTTGAAACAACTCATCTATAAAATTCATTTGAAAGCTACCAGGTCCATTGGATTTAGACTCAGCTTGCTCACCAGCTTTACTCATAATTTCCATTCCATCGCGAGCACCTTTATGTATGTCTTTGTTAACTGCTACACAAGCACCTATAATACTGGTTGCGGTACATCCCATTCCTGTTATTTTAGGCATCATCGCACTTCCACCAGTAATTTCTTCAATTTTGTCACCAGTCACGACATAATCTGTAGCTCCACTTATTACAATCGTATTATTCAGCTTTCGCGAAAGCGTGCTAGCAGCATCCACTGCGTTATTAGATTCTATCGTGCTATCAACACCTTTTGTATTTGAACTTAATTGTGCCAGTGCCATAATTTCTGATGCATTACCACGAATTACGTCAGGTTGGTAAGTTTCTGCTAGGTGAAGAGCGGTTTGCGTACGGTAATTTGACGCGCCTACTCCAACTGGATCAAAGACGATAGGGATTCCGTTTGCTTTTGCTTTTTTCATTGCTTGCTCCATGGCAGCTACCCAAGATTTACTAAGAGTTCCCATGTTGATTACTAAAGATGATGAGATCGTGGTTATATCTTCAACTTCTTCTATTGCATGAGCCATCACTGGTGAAGCTCCTATAGCTAGTAAGGCATTTGCAGTGTTATTCATAACCACGTAATTGGTGATATTATGAATAAGCGGCGATTGCGTTTTGATTAAGTCAATGGTTGTATTCATATGCTTTGTTGGGTCATTATTATATTAAAAAAGCCACTTTCACGGTAATGAAAGTGGCTTGTAGGTTTATGGTTATTTACTAGTTACAAGTCTCGTTTTCCTCCGCTGTAATTACACATCTCAGGTTCATAGGGTATAATCTCAGCACAACGGCACCCCTAACGATTGGTGTAAAGTTACTATATAAAAAAGTGTTTGTTATGATTTTAATATTTGTTTTACATCTAGTAGTATCAACTATTCTTAAGTATAGGGATGAAATTATATGCCCAAGAATTGACTTATTGATTGTAAACTCTCATAAATAGGAGAGGAGACTAGGCAATCGGTACATTTACTGTAGGTCATTAAGCAATCTATAAAATCAGTTAGCATATGAAAAAGTAAACCGATACCAATGATATTGAATGGCCTGCGGAAAAACAGTAACACCACATAAAATGCCATGGCATAAAAAGTATGCAGTGGATGAAAGTTTATACTACATCTATTTTCTTGAAATATGGGATTTGCTACTAGATGATCAAGATCTACCAGCATGGTTGCGAGAAGAATTAAATAAGCCCGTTTCCAATTTTTCCTAAAGAATATATAGGCAATGAAAAAAGGAAAACCAAAATGTAAAAAATAATGAACTACAAATTGCATGGTTCCGTATAAATCTAGATTTATTATAAAATTGAAATTTACAATTAAAAAAAACACCTCGTTAAGAGAGGTGTTTTTTAATCATATTAATAAAAACAAATTCCTTAGGAATTTTGTTTTTCACACCATTTTCTAGCATTTACAAATGCTTCTAACCATGGAGAAACTACATCGTCTTTACGGTCTTTAGGATAGTGCGCCCAATTCCATGGGAATGTAGAACGTTCTAGGTGTGGCATCATTACAAGATGTCTACCATCCTCACTGTTCATCATAGCAGCGTTGTAATCAGATCCATTAGGATTTGCAGGATATCCCGTGTAGGCATAAGTGGCTGGGATCTTGTAATCCTCTTTTTGTTTAGGTAACTGGAACTTTCCTTCTCCATGGGCTGCCCAAATTCCTAAGGTTGTACCAGCTAGTGATTCTAGCATAATAGAATTATTTGCTGTAATTTCTACGCTAGTAAAGTGACATTCAAATTTGTTACTATCGTTATGAAGCATTTTTGGTTTGATGTCGTGGTCTGGATTTATCAATCCTAATTCCACAAATAATTGACAACCATTACATACTCCTAAACTCATCGTATCTGGTCGTGCAAAAAAGTTTTTCAATGCCTTGTTTGCCTTGTCGTTATATAAAAATGCACCGGCCCAACCTTTGGCGCTACCTAGAACATCGCTGTTAGAAAAACCTCCAACAGCAGCAATAAATTGCACATCTTCAAGAGTTTCACGACCGCTTATAAGGTCAGTCATGTGAACATCTATAACCTCAAAACCAGCAAGGTGCATTGCTCTTGCCATTTCTCGTTCACTGTTACTTCCTTTTTCTCGGATTACAGCTGCTTTTATTTTGTGCTTTGGTAGTTCGGGTAGTTTTCCGTCAAAGGATGCAGGAAATTGATAATTTAAAGGCTGCTGTTCATAATTAGCAGCTCGTTCATCGGCTTTACCATTAAAGGACTGTTCACGATCTAATAGGTGAGAGGTCTCGTACCATTCTTTGCGATATTCTGCCACATCAAGAACAAGCTCATTAAGCTCTATTACAGGCTTGTTTGTTGCTGTACCTATCTTGTAAAAAGGTACTCCGCAATCTTTTAATTCATCATCTATATCTTGGGTGGTTTGTAAGACTACACCAATGTTTTCTGAAAATAAAACCTTGATTAAATCGTCTCCAATACTTGAAAGGTCAAGTTTCATTCCCACCTTGGTTGATGGAAAACACATCTCCAGTAATGTAGTTACAAGACCACCGCTTCCTATATCGTGACCAGCTAGTACTTTATCAGATTTTATGAGAGCTTGAATTTGTGACCACGCTTTCGCGAAAGCGGAACTATCTACAACTGTCGGACATTCATTACCTATTGCATCACAAACTTGTGCAAAACTAGATCCACCTAATTTGTGAGAATCACCACTTAAATTGATGTAGTAAATAGGAGCATTATCATCTGGCTGTAATACGGGTTCTACGATTCGTGTGATATCATCTACAGCTGCCACGCTACTAATGATTACTGTTCCAGGAGATAAAACATCTTTATCGGCATATTTTTGCTTCATACTCAAGGAGTCCTTTCCTGTAGGTATATTGATACCTAATTCGATAGCAAAGTCACTTACCGCTTTTACTGCTTGATATAGTCTAGCATCCTCACCTGGGTTATTACATGGCCACATCCAGTTTGCACTCAAACTTACACCAGATAGACCTTTCTCAACCGGTGCAAATACTAAATTACTCAAGGCCTCTGCAATAGAATTACGAGATCCAGCGATAGGATCGATAAGTGCACTCACAGGACTGTGACCTATGGTAGTCGCAACACCTTTTTTACCTTGATAATCCATGGCCATCACACCTACGTTATTAAGAGGTAACTGCAATTCACCACAGGTTTGTTGTTTTGCTACGCGACCAGTTACGCAGCGGTCTACTTTATTTGTTAACCAGTCTTTACTTGCAACAGCTTCTAGTTTTAAAACCTTTTTAAGGTAAGAGGTCAATTCATCTTGAATGTACTGTACGTCGGTATATTTTCTGTTAATAGTGACATCATCCATGATGGTCTTTGGACTAGAACCGAACATGTCTTCTAGAGCGAGATCCATCGGGCTGCGTCCGTCTTTTTCACTAAAAATAAATTTGTTGTCACCGGTAACTGTTCCTACTTTATATAAAGGTGCACGCTCACGTTGAGCTATACGTTCTAGTACTGGAGTATCATTAGCTTCCATTACCAATCCCATACGTTCTTGGCTTTCATTACCTATAAGTTCTTTGCGAGAAAGAGTAGGGTCACCTACTGGTAATTTGTCTACATCAATTACTCCACCTGTTTCTTCTACAAGTTCTGATAAGCAATTTAAATGTCCACCAGCACCATGATCGTGAATGGATTTAATGGTATTGTTGTCGCTTTCTACCATTCCTCTAATGGCATTAGCCGCACGTTTTTGCATTTCAGGATTAGATCGTTGAACAGCATTTAATTCAATACCGCTATCCATTGAACCAGTATCAGCGCTACTTACGGCAGCACCACCCATTCCTATACGGTAATTATCACCACCCATAACGATGATATCATCGCCAGCATCGGGTGTTTTTTTAAGAGCTTGATCTTTTTTTCCATATCCTATTCCACCAGCAAGCATGATCACCTTGTCGTAACCTAAATAACGTGGATCGTGGGAAGATTGGTTTTCTTGGTCTACATGTTCGTCATGTTCGAATGTAAGTACAGAGCCTGCTATTAAAGGTTGCCCAAATTTGTTACCAAAATCACTTGCTCCATTACTGGCTTTGATAAGTATGTCCAGTGGAGTTTGATACAACCATTCACGTGCTTCAAAATCGCGTTCCCATGGGCGTTGATCATTTAATCGTGAATAACTGGTCATGTATACAGCTGTTCCTGCAAGAGGCAAAGAACCTTGTCCACCAGCTAGTCTATCACGTATTTCTCCACCGCTTCCTGTAGCAGCACCATTAAATGGTTCTACAGTGGTTGGGAAATTATGGGTTTCTGCTTTTAATGATATTACAGATTCAAAATCCTTATTGACGTATTTGTCAGGTTTATCTGCGCTTGCAGGAGCAAATTGTTCTGCTTGTGGACCTTGAATAAATGCAACGTTATCACTGTAAGCACTAACTATTTCATTAGGGTTTTGTTTACTAGTTTCCTTAATTAATTTAAATAAAGAGGTAGGTTGTTCTTTACCATCGATAATAAAGGTGCCATTGAATATTTTATGACGACAATGCTCAGAGTTTACCTGTGAAAAACCAAATACTTCAGAATCGGTTAACTTTCTCCCTAAACGCTCTGCAAGTTGATTTAAATAATCAATTTCATCATCACTTAAAGCTAGTCCTTCCTGCATGTTGTAAGCTGCGATGTCATCAATTTCTAATACTTGATCAGGAGTAACATTAATATCAAATTGAGATTGATTTAATCCATCAAATTTAACTAGTAACATGCGGTCGTAGTCGGCATCGGGCAGACAGGAGTTAAACTCCTCTATACGCTGTATACCTGGAATTTGCATGTTTTGAGTAATTTCAACAGCATTAGTAGACCATGGTGTAATGGTAGTTGCTCTAGGACCTATATAGGTTCCTGGAACTGCATCGGCCTCGATTTGAGGAGCATTACCTAGTAGCCAAACTAATTTTTGAAGGTTGTCGTTAGAGAGAGCTTGCTGTGATTGTACAGCATAAATTTTCTTTGTGGGTTCACCGAAAAAAAGGATCATTGCGAGCGTTTTAAAGCTAGTTGCAAAGATAGCTTTTTACTACATAGATTTCATGACTTTATTCTTAGTTAGTTGGCTTTTAATAACGTGTTATTCACAATCAATTGGATTTAGTTTTTTGTGTTTGATTATGGGTTTAAATGGTTGTAAGTTAATGTGTTGCTTATGTAGGTCGCTAAGTATGCTTGTAAGAAACCACAGTCGTTGATAGAGATGTGCTATTTTTGGTAATAAATTAGAAATTTTGCCACAGAATTTTTTATCTACACCTATAGAATATTTAAATGGAGTAGGGCCACAACGAGCTAAGTTGTTGCGCACAGAATTAAATATTGATACTTATGGAGATCTGGCAAATCTGTTCCCCAATCGATATGTAGATAAAACCAAATATTATAAAATCAATCAATTAATTGACGGTAACACACAAGTACAAGTAATTGGTAAAATCATTAGTATCAAAACCGTTCCTACAGGTAAATTAAGCAGGCTAGTGGCGACGTTTATAGATGATACTGGTAAAATGGAGTTAGTTTGGTTTAGAGGCCAGAAGTATTTTAAAGATAATTTAAAACTTAATCAGCCTTATGTGGTGTTTGGTAAAGTACAGCGCTATGGCGCAACTTTTAGCATGGCTCATCCTGATATGGAATTGCTTAAAGATCACCAATCGCGTGCTCAACAAGCAATGGCTCCTATCTATCCCAGTACCGAGACTTTGGCCAAAAGAAAAATTACCAACGTATATATGGTAAAATTGATGAGGTCGCTGTATAGTGAAATACACAACAGCTTTATTGAAACCTTATCTGAAGAGGTACTATCAGGTTATCGCTTAATGGGGAAAAATCAAGCAATGAAAGAAGTGCATTTTCCATCAACTGCTAGGCATTTGCAAGCTGCCCGATACCGGTTGAAGTTTGAGGAGTTGTTCTTTATTCAAATGGAGTTACTTCTTAAAAATAAAGTGCGCAAGTCTAAAATTAAAGGATACCCGTTTCAAGAAGTAGGCGACAATTTTTTAGATTTTTATAATAATCACTTGCCCTTTGAACTAACAGGTGCTCAAAAAAGAGTGGTTAAGGAAATACGAGCCGATATGGGAACAGGCGCCCATATGAATCGCTTGCTTCAAGGTGATGTAGGATCAGGAAAGACTATAGTTGCGGTACTTACTTGCCTTCTTGCCATTGATAATGGATTCCAAGCCTGTATAATGGCTCCTACAGAAATTCTTGCGCAGCAACATTATGCAGGCGTAGTTGAATTATTAGAAAAAACAGACCTGTCAGTCGGCTTACTGACTGGTAGTGTAAAAACTAAAGAGCGTCGCGAACTTCATGAAAGACTAGAAGATGGCTCCTTACATATTTTAATAGGGACACATGCACTTATTGAAGATAAAGTAAAGTATAAAAATCTAGGTGTTGCGATTGTAGATGAACAACATCGATTTGGTGTAGCTCAACGAGCAAAACTGTGGAAGAAAAATGAATTACCACCACATGTCCTGGTAATGACCGCAACTCCTATCCCACGTACCTTGGCTATGAGTGTTTATGGAGATTTAGATGTATCTGTAATTGATGAATTGCCACCAGGACGTAAGGAAATAAAAACCGTACATCGTTACGATAAAAATAGGCTAGGAGTCTTTAAATTCATTAGGGATGAAATTACCAAAGGTAGACAAGTATATGTGGTGTATCCCTTAATTGAAGAATCTGAAAAATTAGACTATAAGGATTTACAAGACGGATATGAAAGTATCGTGAGAGAATTTCCTTTACCGGATTATAAGGTAAGTATTGTCCATGGAAAGATGAAGCCAGAAGATAAAGACTGGGAAATGGATAGGTTTGTTAAAGGAGAAACACAAATTATGGTAGCTACAACCGTTATTGAGGTAGGTGTAAATGTTCCTAATGCAAGTGTAATGGTAATTGAAAGTGCCGAACGTTTTGGGTTGTCGCAATTGCATCAATTACGAGGTAGAGTAGGACGAGGTGCTGATCAAAGTTTTTGTATTCTTATGACTGGATTTAAGTTAAGCAAGGAAGCTCGCACTAGAATGGAAACTATGGTGCGTACTACCGATGGATTTGAGATTGCTGAAGTAGATCTTAAATTAAGAGGTCCAGGTGATTTAATGGGAACACGACAAAGTGGTATCATGAACTTGAGAATGGCCGATCTAGTGAAGGACCAACAAATTCTCGCTATAGCAAGAGAGGCTGCAAGTAAAGTGTTGAAAGAAGATCCTGCTATTCAATTAGATAAAAATCAACCTATCAAACGAGTAATGGCCTACTTACAAAGTAAAAAAGGCTTTTGGAAATATATAAGTTAACCAACCTAACTAGTTTAATGAAAAACCACTACGTTCTTATTCTCACATTTATAATTGTTATACTCATCGCTTGCAAATCAGATGAAGATAAAATCAATTACATAATACCCATTCAAGCTGAAAATCTTGCTGTTGATATTGAAGAAGCCCTTAATAATTATGATGCAGATTTCCTTAAGGATAATTTTAATATCAATTCTTTTACTAAAAAAATTAGTTTTAAAAAAATACCACAACACACTCGAAGTAGTGTAGTTTATTTTTGCGTCGATTAGTTAGAGATGCGTTGGGTTCAATTGCAGAAACGAATAAATTGAATAATCAAAAAACCGAACTGATTGAACTTTATCAGAAAGACAATGCCGTGAGAGCTATTTATAGTATATCGGATAGCACAGGCACAAGCGCCGATAATGTGGTTTTTTATCTTCAACCTAATAATCAAGGGGATTATTACATAGCAAATCATTACCACGTAGCTTCTGGTTATAGTATTTCACAGCTTATACAAAGTGCCCTGTCTATGCAAGTAGATGTTCCATTAGGAAAACAACTAGAGATGATGGATGCCTACCAAACTCTTGCTGAGGCAAGGCATCAATTAAATAGTGGAAATCCAGATGGAGCTTTAGATTTAGTTAGAGAAATAAAAAGCCCTTACAGTAATTATGTAATACTTAGATCAGGTATCATTCAAGTTTTACTACTAATTGATAATAATGAATTGATTTACGAAAAGTTAAACTATGAAATTGAATTTAATCCTAATGAGGTAAGTAAGAAATATTACCTGTATTATTTGTCTCTTTTGAATGATCAAAACCGTGATGATTTAAGCGAGGAACAATTGGATGCTTTGACAGATTACAGTGAGGTTTTGTTTACTCATTAATTCTATTTGAGCACATAAAGAGAACAGTAAGCTTTTTAAAACTCAAAGTATCGTTAAAACAGCGGTGTCTTCTTTTTTAATGCATTTATGCGCTGTATTTTCACTACTCAAAGTAATGTCATGAGTATTCAAAGTATTAAAACACTGGGTCAATTAAAGGAAGCTGGATGGAAATCAAAATCTATAAAGGATGAGCTGCGTGATAATTTGATTGACAACATTAAAAATGATGTAGTCACTTTTAAAGGAATTCATGGATATGAAAATACTGTGATTCCAGAACTAGAGCGCGCCATCCTATCTAAGCATAATATTAATTTATTAGGTTTAAGAGGACAGGCCAAAACTAGGCTCGCCAGACTCATGACTCAGCTTTTAGATGAATACATTCCTTTTATAGGTGGCAGTGAAATACATGATGATCCTTTAAATCCGCTTTCGCGAAAAGCGAAACAACTTATAGAAGAACACGGCGATAACACGCCTATCGAATGGTTACATAGAGATGAAAGGTTCTATGAAAAATTAGCCACTCCAGATGTTACTGTTGCCGATTTGATAGGAGATATCGATCCTATAAAAGCAGCTAATCTCAAATTAAGTTATGCAGATGATAGGGTGATTCATTATGGTATGATACCACGAGCAAATCGCTGCATATTTGTAATTAATGAGTTACCTGATTTACAGGCACGCATTCAAGTAGCCTTATTTAATATTCTTCAAGAAGGAGATATTCAAATTCGTGGTTTTAAATTAAGGCTACAACTGGATATGCAATTTGTATTTACTGCAAATCCAGAAGATTATACCAATCGAGGTAGTATTGTAACACCTCTTAAAGACCGTATAGGCTCACAAATACTTACTCATTATCCAAAATCTATTGAGATTGCCAAAACCATTACCCAACAAGAAGCTAGTAATGACGATCGTCTAAAAAATCACATTCACGTACCTGAACTTGCCAAAGATTTGTTAGAACAAATAAGTTTTACAGCACGAGAAAGTGAATACGTAGATGAAAAAAGTGGAGTGAGTGCTCGTATGAGTATCACCGCATATGAAAACCTATTAAGTACCGCCGAACGTAGGTCGCTAATGAGTGGCGAAAAAACAACCACTATACGATATAGCGACTTTTTAGGTGTCATACCATCCATCACGGGTAAAATAGAGTTGGTTTATGAAGGAGAACAAGAAGGAGCTGCATTTGTAGCGCAAGAATTAATTGCTCAGGCTACAAAAACACTTTTTCCAATATATTTTCCTGAAATTAAAAAGCTTACCAAAGCTGATGAGCAAACCCCATACGATACTCTTGTGCAATGGTTTTTTGACAATAACGGGATTGAATTACTTGATGAGTTGTCCAATGAGGAATATGAGCATTTGTTGAATGAAGTTACTCCACTAGAAGATTTAATAAACGAGTATCAACCCGATGTAGCAAGCGAGGACAAATTCTTTTTAAAGGAATTTTTACTTTGGTCCTTGGTGGAATTTGATAAACTAAGCAAGCACCGATTTAAGGAAGGATACCAAATTAACGATTTGTACAGCAGTTATTTAAAGGGATTATAATCGTTCTAGTAAACCTTCTAGAATTCCAGTAAATTCATCCCTTTTACGAGCTAGTTTAAGTCCTTGGTCAATTACCAATTTTGCTTCTTTTTTGCGGTTTAAACGTAACAGTAAAAAGGCTTTTGTCTCTAGAGCACTTACCGTTTCTTCTAGTTCAATACTGCGATTTATCATGACGAGAGCAGCTTGTACGTCCTGTAAATGAGACGATTCATTAGTATAGTTCCATGCAGTGGCATTAAGTTGCGCCGCATCATACCATATTTTATCAATACCTTCATAAGATAATTCTTTTGAATGCCCTTCCTTGATAGAAAATTTACTGGGTTTACCGCGATAGGGTAAAAGATCACCGGTTACAGTCATTGCATCATGTCTTTGAATTAACTGGATAAGTCGTGCTCTTTTCAAAGTACCGGTTGTTTGACCTAGTTTTCGTCCGTTTTTAATGAAATAATAAGTAGGTATACTAGTTACCTGCAAAATATCATCGGCGGTGTTATTATCTGTGTCTAGATAGTAAATGTCAACGTCTACTTCGTCTTTAATACTGTTTATTATAGGTTTCATGTATTGACATGGTCCACACCAGGTAGCAGTAAAAAAAAGAACTACCATGCGATCGTTCTCCTGCATTACAGTTTCATCCATGGTTGCATCTGTAACATAGGTTTGAGCTTGTGCCGGCAACATCCAGCCCATGGACATTAGGATGGGTAATGCTATGCGGTGGAACATTAAGCTAGTTTTTTAAGCAGACTTTCAATCGCCTCTACTTTTTGATCGCCTGCCACCTTTTGAGCCATTTTAAGTGCTTTTTTGGCCTTTTTTGATTCGCCTAGTTTGTACAGGATATAAGCTTTTGTCACAGTATTCACTAGGGAAGGTTCTATCTCTATGCTGCGTTCTGCTAGCATCAGGCCGTAACGCAAGTCTGCTTTATTATTCAGGTTCAGAAATATAGATTCACTCAGCTTATTTAAATTATCTACACTGTTCCATACTTTTTGAGCGGTTTTTACCGTCAATTTCTTATGATCACCAGCAACTATTTCTATTGAACTAGGTACAGGCAGGTAGTCCAGTTTTTCTCCCGTTGCCTCACTATTTTTAAACTTGTTTATTTCTTTCAAAAGGTGACTTTTGGAACGACCACCTATTAATTCACCCATTTTCACACCATTTTTTATAAAATATATAGTAGGCACGCTGTGAATGTTGAGAACATCATTGGTCACGTTGTGATCAATATCCAGATAATATACCGTAATATCCAGATCATTATCCTCATTTAACTCTTTAAAAATAGGTTTCATCATTTTACAAGGACCGCACCATGCCGCGGTAAAGGATACGACTTTAAGTTGCCCATCGCTTTTCATCGCGGTAGTTTCAAACGTATCATCTGTTATATAATCCTGTGCTTGTATGGCCCCACCTAGTGAAATAAAAAGTAAGAGGAAAAGTATTCTGTTCATTGTTCTTGTTTGTAAGTAAAGCTAACTAATTTTATGCCATAATTATTGTGAGTAGATGGACTGAAAACGTTCAGTAGTATTTTTGAGAGTACGCTTTCGCGAAAGCGTAATTAAACCAACTATTCACACGGATAAAAGTAAGTTCCTTTTATCACAAAAGTATCAATTTATGACTACACGCCAGGAAAAATTAGAAGCTCTTGATAGATTGCTTACCATTATGGATGAACTGCGAGAAGGCTGTCCATGGGATCGTAAACAGACATTGCAATCATTACGTCATTTGACCATTGAAGAAGTCTATGAGCTGGGAGATGCTATTCTAGATGATGATAGAGAAGAAATTCCTAAGGAACTGGGTGATTTATTATTGCACATTGTTTTTTATTCCAAGATAGGTAGTGAGACTGGCGAGTTTGATATTGCTAGTGTTGCTCATGGAATTTGCGATAAGTTGGTTTCTAGGCATCCACATATTTACGGAGATGTAAAAGTGGAAAACGAGGCCGAGGTAAAGGCAAATTGGGAAGCTCTTAAACTTAAAGAAGGTAAAAAGAGTGTGTTAGAAGGTGTTCCTAATTCTTTACCAGCTCTAGTAAAAAGTGCACGTATACAAGAAAAAGTGGCTGGTGTAGGATTTGACTGGGAACGACCAGAACAGGTAAAGGAAAAGTTACAAGAAGAACTGGCAGAGCTAGAAGTTGAGGTCCTAGCAGGAGATAAGGATAAAATTGAAGCCGAACTAGGAGACGTGCTCTTCTCACTTGTAAATTATGCCAAACATTTAGGTGTAAATCCAGAAAATGCACTAGAGCGAACTAATAAAAAATTCATCAAACGCTTTTCTTATCTAGAGAAAAAAGCAGGTGAGGCTGGTAAACAACTACATGATATGTCCCTGGACGAGATGGATGTCTACTGGAACGAGGCTAAAGAGTTGTAAGTGGGAAATTACGATTTGATTGTCCTTAAAAATTAGAGGAATTAAAAAAAGCCATCTTGAATAAGATGGCTTTTTTATTAAATATAAGTAATTACTTAAGCTTCACACGTAGTACATTCTTTTTGTTGTTTGAATTTTTGTGCAGCATTCATACTGTGCTGGTAATACAGTGACTTAAGGCCTAATTTCCATGCATTGATATGAATTTTATTAATCTCTTTAATAGGCATATCTGGATGAACGATTAAGTTAACCGACTGACCTTGATCAATATGATTTTGACGGTTTGCAGCTTGATAAACGATATCGTTTTGATCTAATTCAGGGTAAGTTCTAAAAACATCTTTTTCTTCTTCTGTTAAGAAATCCAAATGCTGTACAGATCCATCATGATCGCGAATATCTCTCCACACTTCTTTGTTGTTCATTCCTTTTTCTTCTAAAAGTTCTACAAGGAATGGGTTTTTGATGGTGGTTTTAATCTTTGCAATATCTTTTACATAAATATTTGACCAAATAGGTTCAATTCCTTGAGATACCTGACCCAAAATAAAGGCACTAGATGTAGTAGGCGCTACTGCGTTAAGTGTCGCATTTCTACGGCCATAACCTTTAAGAACCTCAGGTTCTCCAAATTTTTTGGCTAGTTCCTCACTTGCTTTGTAAGAACGATCTTTTATTTCTCTAAAAATTTCACTGTTCAAATTGAATGCTTCTTGACTTCCAAACGATAAACGTTTTGATTGTAAAAGTGAGTGCCATCCTAATGCTCCTAAACCTAAAGAGCGATTTGTTTTCGCAAAATTGTAGGCGCGCTCCATGAATAAGAACGTTTGACGATCATCTCTATTTTCAGAGTCTCTATACGCTTCTAATTTTTCAACAAATTCAGTGATAATAGCATCTAGGAAGTAGATCATGGTTTCTACTGCATCAGTATCTTTCCAGTCATCATAGTGCAATAAATTAACGCTTGACAGTACACAAACGAACGACCAGTCGTCATTTGAAGGTAGCATTATTTCTGTACATAAATTGCTGGCATAAATAGGAAGGTTTTTGTCTTGGTAAACATCGGCAGCACCTTTATTAGCATTATCTGTAAAGAAAATGTATGGATAACCCATCTCACCACGACGTTGAAGAACTTTGGCCCAAATGGCTCTTTTTTCAGTGTCACCACCAATCATTTCTTCCATCCAGTCGTTAGTCACAGTTACACCGTGAGTAAGACTTTGAATTGGGTTCCCTTCAGTACCTATTTCTAGAAACTCCATGATGTCTGGATGTTCTACAGGTAGGTAAGGAGAGAATCGGCCACGACGCACTGATCCTTGACTTACTACATCGACCATTGACTCAAACAATTGCATAATGTGTACAGCACCAGAAGCTTCCCCATTATTTTTTACTGCCGCACCACGATGACGTATTTTACCAAAATAACCTGATGTACCACCACCTAATTTTGACATCATACCAACTTCTGACTGCGTATATAAGATGTTACCCATATCATCATCGATATGAGATCCAAAACAACTTATAGGAAGACCGCGACGTTTACCAAAGTTTGACCAAACAGGAGAGGCTAATGAATAGAAACCTCTAGACATGTAGTCATAAAACTTATCTGAAAAACCTGGCATTCCTAAGATTTTTTCAGCATGATCTGCGATTTCTCTAATACGTTGTTCAGGAGTTACTCCTTGGGTTAAATATCCTGATTCAAGAAACCTACGACTGTAATCGTTTAACCAGTAAAACGGCTCTTGTCGTTTTTCCTTACTTTTCTGTAGGGTTTCTTTACGTGCTTTTAGTAATTGTTCTGCAGCAGATGGTGCTGCTTGTTGCTCTTGAACCTTTTGTTCTTGCTTGTTTTCTTGAATCATAATTAAAATAAGTCGTCGCTGGTTATACTTTGTTTTCTTTTTGTGTAGTTAATAGATCTTTTTACAAAAAAGTCTACGTGCTTGGTGGCAATGATTTCTTCATCAAACCATTCTGTTTGACCGAGAAGTTCTTCATCTACTTCAAAGATGGCCTCATTACCAATGCTGATTAGGGAACGATTGAAACGGTTTTTGATAAACTCGTTTACAACCGCTTTAGGAAGGAAGTCAAGTTCACCTGCTTCAAAGATCCAATCTACAATAGCTTTTTCTGCCTCGTAGGCTTCTCTACAGATGTTTTGAATTTTTTCGGTATAGGATTCATTGAACCACTCTGGACGCTCGTCTTGGAAAATTTTAATTAGATCGATACCAAAGTCACCGTGTATTTGTTCTTCTTTAGATGTTGCCTCAACCACATTTGAAATTCCTTTAAGCATGTTTTTATGCTTGTTAAAGGCCATGATGATCAAGAATTGAGAGAAAAGGGAAACATGTTCAATGAAAATAGAGAATAGAAGAATAGATTCTGCATACTCTTTATCGCTTTCACTTTTTGAATTACGTAAAGCGTTTTCCAAATACTGAACACGCTTCATAATTACAGGATTTTTCTTAAGCTTTTTAAACTCTTCATTTAATCCTAGAATTTCAAGTAGGTGTGAGTAGGCATCTGCATGACGTACTTCACTTTCAGCAAATGTGGATCCTACTGATCCTATTTCTGGTTTAGGCATGCGATGGTATATATCGCCCCAAAAACTTTTAACCGCAACTTCGATTTGAGAAATAGCGAGCATCGTATTCTTGATGGCACTACGTTCTACATCAGTTAGTCTAGATTTGAAATCTTGAATATCGCTCGTGAAGTTGTATTCGGTATGTATCCAGTAAGAGTGTCTAATTGCAGGAACGTATTCATATAGTTGTGGATACTCATATGGTTTTAGGTTCACTCGTTTTTCAAAGATATTGGAACGACGTCCCATAGCTCTTTTTTCACGGTATATGATATAGGCTTTAGCTACATCATGAAAACCATTTTCCATCAAGGCCGTTTCAACATAATCTTGAATCTGCTCTACGGTAGGAATAAAACTAGCATCTTTATCCTTAATGGTACTTAATTTCTTGTAAACGGTAAGCGCCACATTTTGTGCGTCTTTTTCTTCACCATTTCCTTGCGCGTTCATTGCTTTTAAAACTGCCAGTGTTACTTTATCCAGTTCAAAAGGAACAACGCTAAAATCTCTCTTTCTAATCGATGCTATTTCCATGCCCTATTTCTTCTTTAAATTAACGTTAAGTAAAATTGCGTATAAATTATTGGTGTAACTAGAAGGAGCAATTGAGGTTGTTCACAATGTTTTCAACAATGGCTTAAAGTGTTGTAAAACAGTTTGTTAGCTTAAATTTGCTAGCTTGTTAAGCTAAGTTGTTGATAGTCTGTTCAAAGGTTTAACAAACCTTTATTTTGCAAAGGCTTAGCCAAATTTCAAATGTTATAAAACTCTTAAAATCTACTTTTTTATTTTTTGTTGATGGTTCACTTTTTTTCAAAATTTAACAATTACAAAGGACCGAAAACGTCAATATTTAAAGTTGGCACTTTCAAAATGAAATGATATACGATGAGAGAATTTCGAGGGAGTAGAAAAATCAATTATTTAAATGATCTAAGTTTAAAAATGAACTTCTTCATACCACATGAGTGAAATAAAAAAGGAACCCATCTTTGGGTTCCTTTTTTTGATTCTAGTTAACCATTTAACTATAAAGATTGTATCACATACATATATAATGGCATGCCCAATGTAATATTGAAGGGAAAGGTTATCGCTAGCGCCATAGGTAAGTATAAACTGGGGTTGGCTTTAGGTGCTGCTATACGCATGGCCGCAGGAACGGCAATATAACTTGCACTCGCTGCCAGTATGGCTATTAAAAATCTATCGCCTGGTTCTGAAAGTACAAATTGTGAAACCCAAGCGATAAAGATTCCATTTACAATTGGAATTATTAGAGCAAATCCCAAGGCAAACCAACCTTTCTTAATTAATGCACCAATTTTTTTACCGCTTTCAATACCCATATCTAATAAGAATACAGCAAGAAAACCTTTAAAAATATCTGTAGTAAAAGGTTTGATATCGGCTGCCTGTGCGTCGTTGGCTAGTATACCTATAACTAAACTACCCAGAATCATTAAAACGCTACCATTAGTTACCGCATGCTTAACTATCTTGCTCGTATCCTTATCTTTTTTATTTTTCTTCTTACTACATATCCTCATTAAAAGAACACCTACTATAATAGAAGGAGCTTCCATCAAGGCCATCACTGCCACCATGTGTCCGCCAAATTCTATTCCTTCCATTTCTAGGAAACTTATTGCAGTTACAAAGGTGACAGCACTTACTGATCCATAGGCTGCAGCAATTGCTCCAGCGTTTTCTAGGCTAAACCGAATTCTTAATATGAAAAAAGTGTAGACGGGTACGAGGGCAGCCAGAGCAATACCCATGACCAAAGCCCATAAAATATCGTTTGTAATAGGGCTGTGAGAAAGTTCTTGTCCACCTTTAAAGCCTATGGCTAATAGAAGGTATAGTGAAATGAATTTTGAAGAGGTTCGCGGAATTTCTAGGTCGCTTTTGATTTGTGAAGCAATAAGACCTAGAATAAAAAATAATAAGGCAGGATTTGTTAGGTTATCTGCCAGTAAATGTAAATCCATAAGTATTTAGTAATCTTAGAATTAATCTAGAACCTCAATTTCTAAAGTTCCTTTAATGCGTAACTTTTTGCCGCTTTGTTTAATCTCTTTATAAAATTCTCGGTAAGATTGACGTTCTTCATTTAGTTGTGCCACGCGGTCATCATCATAACTTGTATCTTCATAAAGATTACCTTCAGCTATCGAAAGTCTATGTAGTTTATGGAAATTAATTTTTTCTTTGATTAACGCATTAATGATATCCAAAGATTCTTGCGGTGTAAAAGTCCCTTCTACGAGATTGACTTTGTGGTTAATCATTACAGACATATTACTTGTTTTTAGAGTTAATAAATTTTAATGAAATGAGTAAGAAAATAATACCGCTAGAAAATACTAAGGGTTTAAAGTGATAGGTATTATTCCAATAACTATATATAACGGCAACGAGTAAAATTGTTAAAAAGCTAGAAACCGATAAAACTTGTAATCCTTTACTTATTTTTGTCTTATCAATTTGAATGCTAATAAGTTGCGCAGTTGTTTTCAACCGGATTAATTTTCTCTTTGAATTATGATTGGAATACAGGTTTTGTGTTCTTGCCATAACATGCTCTCATTTACGGTGCAAAGGTTGAACATCATTTGCATATATTTTTATTTATATTTTTTATCTTTACCATAAAATAAGTTTATGCATTACACTTTACATCAATTACAAATTTTTATAGAGATTGTTAAGCATAGAAGTATCACAAGGGCATCTGAAAGTCTTTTTTTAACCCAGCCAGCAGTATCCATACAGCTTAAAAAATTTCAAGAGCAGTTTCCCTTACCTTTAACTGAAGTAGTTGGTAGACAGCTCTATGTAACTGATTTTGGTGAAGAAATAGCTCGCACAGCAATCAATATTCTTGAACAAATCAAGGAAATGGAGCACAAGGTTCAACGCTTTCAAGGAAAGTTGGCTGGGACTTTAAAAATCTCTGTTGTCTCTACCGGTAAGTATTTAATGCCTTATTTCTTATCAGGATTTATAGATGAACATCCACAAATTGAGTTTAAAATGGATGTGACTAACAAACAAAGAGTAATAAAAGATTTGGAGGAGAATCTAGTAGATTTTGCTCTTGTTTCTGTGTTGCCAGAGCATTTATCGCTTAAAACGTTTTCTATATTTAAAAATGAACTTTTCTTAGTAGGGAACAAAAAAAGAATAAATAAATTAAAGGAAGGTGAAGATATTTTCATGAGTCAACCACTGTTATACAGAGAATCGGGTAGTGCTACTCGCAATGCGATGGAAGATTTTTTAAAAGCAAATGAATATCCAATTACAAAGAGAATTGAATTAACTTCAAACGAGGCACTTAAACAAGCTGTAATAGCTGGACTGGGTTTTTCGATTATGCCCAAAATCGGAATCAAAAATGCTCTTGAAATGGGATTGATCGAGACCGTTGATTATCCAGGCTTACCTATAGAAACAAAGTGGAACCTAGTATGGCTAAAAAACAAAACGCTTACACCAGTGGCGCAAGCGTATATTGATTACTTATCCGATAATAAAAG
This sequence comes from Nonlabens sp. MIC269, assembly GCF_001430865.1. GTDB lineage: Bacteria > Bacteroidota > Bacteroidia > Flavobacteriales > Flavobacteriaceae > Nonlabens > Nonlabens tegetincola. The sequence continues at coordinate 2,512,656 of NZ_CP011373.1, forward strand.
TAGCATTATCGACGAGCATTTTAAATGGGTAGTAAGTTAAACGGTCATAGAAAATAACTGTGTATTAGGTTTTTTTCTTTTAAGTCTTAAATCAAACGGTAAGCATATATTTCGAACAAAGGGTTTACCTTTTTCAGTAATAATAACACCGTTTTTATCCAGAACAACTAGTCCGTCGGCTTCCAATTCTTTAAGAGCTATAAGAACATCTGGAACTTCGTCAAAATAATCTGAGTTTGAAGTCCAGTTAGTAGAAAATTGACACATTAATTTCAAAATATGTCTTCTTATAATCATATCTTCTTCCGTAAGGATATGACCTCTAAAAACAGGTAGTATACCTAGGTCTACTGCTTGCTTGTAGTCCTCTATGTTTTTATAATTTTGTGCAAATCCCGACCAGCTATCACTTATTGAGGAAACACCTAGACCTATCATTAAATCTGTTTTGGAACTGTTATAACCCATGAAATTACGATGTAGTTTACCGTTATGGATTGCAGCAGCAAGAGTATCATCGGGCAGTGCATAATGATCCATGCCGACCTCTACATATCCTGCTTGTGTCAATAAGAGTTTTCCCGTTTCATATTGCGCTCTTTTAATCGTAGGATGTGGTAAATCCTCGTCCTTAAAACCACGTTGTCCATTACCTTTAATCCATGGCACGTGTGCATAACTATAAAAAGCAATGCGATCTGGTTTAAGTTTTATCGTTTTTTCAATTGTCGATATTACATCTTCTAAGGTTTGAAAAGGTAGACCGTAAATGATATCGTGTCCTACACTACTATAACCTATATCCCTAGCCATTTGAGTAGCTTGTTGAACATTTTCAAAAGGTTGAACTCTATTTATAGCTTTTTGAACCTTGAGATTGTAATCTTGAACACCGTAACACACTCTAGAAAAACCTAAATCATGTAGAACTTTTAAGTGTTCGTATGTGGTATTGTTAGGATGTCCTTCAAAACTGAACTCTACGTTATCATCCCGATATGCATTTTTGAAAATACCGTCAATAAGTTGTTTTAGATTCTGTGGTGAGAAAAATGTTGGAGTTCCACCACCCAAATGAATTTGTTTGATTCTAGGTTTTTGCTCCATTAAATCTAAATACAAATCAAATTCCTTTAAAACACTTTCAATATAAGGTGTTTCGACCTTATGATTTTTAGTAATTCTTTTGTTACATCCACAAAAAGTACACATGCTTTCGCAAAAAGGTAGGTGTATGTATAATGAGATGCCAGTATTTATTCCGCTTTCGCGAAAGCTTACTTTAACAGATTCCTTCCAGGACTCAACGTCAAAAGTAGTATCATCCCAATAGGGAACTGTAGGGTAACTGGTATAACGAGGACCAGCTACGTTATACTTTCTAACTAAATCCATTTCTAGAACAACAGATTAATTGCCGTAATGAGGAAGCAAATGATTAAACTTGCTATAAGTGCCTTTAATACACGTTCTGGTTTTTGAACTGTTAGAATAGAAGCATTTACGATATTACAAATCGTTACCACAAGAAATATTTGAATCATTTGTGGGATACCACTACCATTATTGAAAATGGACAATACCGCAAATCCTCCTAAACAGGTTGATGCTATAATAGCTAGTGCAGCATACATCATGAAGTGATTTTCCCAGTCTTTTTTTAAATTGTTATACAAAGTGCTCATACCTATAAATTTTAAATTTGATACAAATCTAGAACCGACTACACGCCATAAAGGATGACTTTTGTCACCCTAAAGAGTGATAAAGTTTTCCTAATTAGTAAAACACTGATACTTTTATTATTACGCCTGTTTTATTTTGGGCGTTTTAAATAACATATATTGAAATATTTCTACCTATCCGTAATACTGATAATCCTAAGTTGTTCTTCTCTTAACGCTCAAGAAAAAAAGGGAACTATTGAAGATCTTAAAGAGTTTTTTACTTTTTACCCGAATCGTAAAGCTGTAGAAAAAGATAGTAGTTTATACCTGCAAAAATTTATCGCAGCACCAGTGATAAGTTATTCTCCAGAGACCAGTTTTGCTTTTGGAACAGGAGCAAAATATTTATTCAAATTTAATGGTAGTGGCGAGGAAACTAGAACCTCAAACATGCCGATCACCTTACAGTATACGTTAAACAATCAGTTCTTTTTGTATTCTGGATTTGAGGTTTTTACCAATCAGGAAAAATGGGTGATTGAAGGAAATTTGTTGTTCCAGAATTACCCTAGGCTTTATTACGGTATGGGAAACAATTCACCTGAAAGTAATGAAGAACAGTATAATTATTATCAATTTTTATTTGAGCCCATATTTCTCAAACAAACCTCACTAAGGTATTTATTTCTAGGAGCTGGTGTAAGGTATAATGTAATCTATGATGTTGAAATAGAACCAGGAAAACTTATTGATCAAACTAGACCTAGTGGTTATGATGGTTCAACATCGGCTGGTGTAGAAGCTGCATTATTATACGATAGCCGTAGTAATATATTAAATGCTCAAGACGGATGGTATTTGGAATTTACACATGGTAAATATTTTGAAGCAGTAGGTGGTACTCATAAGTTTAATCTTACTCGTTTTGATTTAAGACATTATATTGACGTATCACCAAATAACCTTGACATTCTTGCTATACAAACAATAGGTAGGTTCACGCGAGGAGATATTCCTTTTTCAGAATTTTCTTTTTTTGGAAGTAGTGAAATTATGAGAGGTTACCGTGAAGGTAGGTATGTGGACCGCGATTTACTAGCTGGTCAAATAGAGTACCGTAAAAACTTTAAAGATAGTAGGATAGGGCTAGTAGCTTTTGTAGGTGGCGGCGATGTCTATAATAATATATCTGATTTTCAGTTTGACAGCTTAAAATTTAATTATGGTGCTGGACTAAGATTTATGCTAGATAAATCAGAAAATTTAAATCTAAGATTTGACTACGGTCGTGGACAAAATGGAGCTAGTAGCTTTTACTTAAGTATTGCTGAAGCTTTTTAAGTATCCTTAATTCAAATGAAGCGGATAATCAATATCTAATAAGGATAAGAATTCATCTTTTTTTGTAACTCCATTTACCAAAGCCTTGAGCTTTGTAAATTCTTCACCATTAAAAACAAGCGTAAGATTCTTTTGTTTAGTGTGAATTGGAATGCGACGTTTTTTATTTTTCATCATCTCAGAGTTATTCCAAAACGACATAGGAATGTCATTAATATAATTTTGAAATGTTTCAAACTCATTCACAGTGAACTTAAAAATGAAATTAGAAAAAACAAGCGAATAACAATTACAACCATTGCAATAGTTAAGTTCACCAAATTGATTTTTTGTAATTAATTGAAGTTCGTGATTCATGAAAAATAATTAATCGGTTATAAACCCTTTATTTACAGTGCAAATATAATCTATTTTTAATTATTCTAAATAAATTTAGAGTGTTAAAGTTCATTTATCTTTATTTATTCTAAATGCATATTACTGGTAATTAACAACTTATTGAATATTCTTCTTGTAAAGTGTTATATCTTTAAATAAAAATCAAAGATTATGGCAATTAGATTAGGAAATACTTGTGGAAATTGTTCAAACTTGAACGCAGATAATACATGTAAAATTCATGAAGTGGCAGTGAGCAGTAGTTACACTTGTAACAGTTTTGATATGCGTGCCGATCTTAATAATGTACACGATTGCGCACAATGTGCTAGATTCAAGTCATCTTCTTGTCCTCATCCAGAAAAGGCAAGCGCAGGAATGATGTGTGAGGCTTGGGCACCAGAAAAAGTTACTGCTTAATAGGCTTCCAACTTACTGAATATTATCCTTACGGACTGTATTAATAACAGTCAGTAAGGATTTTTTGATTTTTATACAGTTGTTCTAGTTGGATCTCAGGATTCTCTTTGTTCCATAATTCTAATAAGTCTAGAACTTCATTTTGCATGGATAAAGATCCGCAGATCATGATGACTGCGCCTTGTAGCAAATCAATAGTGATTTGTTCTTTGTGTTCAGCTACTTTATGTTGTACATATTCTACAACTTCGTTTTCTCTAGAGTATGAAATATGATAATTAGATACTTGTTGCTTTTTATGAGCATCTTCTAGATATTCTCCATAAATGGAAAGACTCTCTATGTTTTTTCCACCCCAATATAAATCTACAGGTATGTTCGTTTTATTTTCATCCAGCATTCCTAGAAATGGTGCTATTCCAGTACCATTTGCTACCATAATAATTTTTGGAGCATCTTTAGGAAAATGAAAGCTGGTATTTGTTTTAATTGTGGCCATGATATCATCGTTTTTATGGCAGTTTGCTAGATAAGTGGAACACAGTCCGTGGTCGTGCTTTCTAACACTTAGGACTATTTTGTTTTGTATACGAGCTATCGAGTACTGCCGTGCCTTTGCTGTTTCACTTGCATAAACCTCTAACAAATCTCCAGATTGATAGTCATTATGACTAGTAGGTTGTAAGCTTATGATAAAGGTTTCATCCTTATTTAATGGGCTGCGATGAGTTACCTTAAATTTTTGTTTCTCAATATTGCTTTTAGAAAACTGGTCAACCTTTAGTTCCATAGGAAAACCTGATTTTTGTTGCCATAACTGCAGCCACTGCTTACAAGTTTCTTCTGGTTGGTGTTCTTCGTCTACCTCAGTGAACGGCAGGTATGGTTTCATATTCTCATCTTTTACTAGACGATGATAAACTTGTTTTCCAAACTCATTGTATTTTGGATAGATAGAAGAACCAAATCCTACTACAGACACAAATAATGATCTAGGTTGATCAATTTTTTCTAGTTTATCAAAAAACTTCCTAGCATTAGTAGGAGCATCGCCATCACCATAGGTTGCTGTAAAAATGATGAGGTGCAAGGCACGCTCGTATTGCTGGTAATGATTAAGATCACATAAGAATACTTTTTTACCTGTGCTTAAGAGTTGTTGTGTAAACGCTTTCGCGAAAGCGTAAGTACTACCACTTTCAGACCCAACTAAAACAATATATTCACTATCCTGTGCGCTTGAAAGTTCTAGCTTGTAATTTTTCTTAGGCCTACGTTTCCAATAAATGACACATCCTGAAATAATAAAATACAGTATTCCTATACAGGATATTCCCAAGATCACAGACCACAGCGGCGATGCGCTCCCAGTATGGAAAATGGTACTGTAATAAGAAATAAGTGCTGTAAAAGGATTTTCTACCTGATCGATGACTTCACCCGTGTGTTGTGCGACCAGAACACTTTTTTCCTTTAAATAAATTTCATAATAATCTATGGGATCACTTGAAAAGGGAAAGTTTACTTCTTTAACCTGATCTAGGGTCGTGGTCTTAAAAAAGACTTGATTTTCAATTGTTTGTTGCAGTAATTCCTCATCGGGCGATAAACTCCAATCTAAAGATTGATTCTCAACAGGAATCAAATCAAACTGTTCTAGTGAAAGATAAACACCAGTGATAGCAATAATTAGAATAGGTATCAAAAGCCAGCGACTAAGTATTACGTGGTATTTTTTATGGAATTCCTTATCCTTTATAGAGGAAAACCATTTGCTAAATCCGCCCTGGCGCTGTGCTAATAAAAATATCCCAGATACGATTATTAAGACTAATAAAAGGGTGGAAACACCTATAAAACCTCTTCCTATTGATTTAAGGAATAGGGATCTATGTAAGTTTGTGAACCAATTGTAAATACTAGGTCGCGTTATTTCATCACCCAGAAACATGCCTGTTTTGGGATTTATGTAGCCGGTAACGCTTGTACCTTCTTTAGTTACAACATCGGCCAGTACAAGGCCTTGCGAGGTTGTAGAAAGTGTAATAAGCTCGTCGTATTCTTGTTGTAATTTATGAATAGTTTGTCCTAGGCTTATTTCACTTAAATCGATTTTATCTGGTTGTTTTAAGTCATAAAAAATCGGTTCAGTTGAAAGTACTAAACCTGTAATCGCAGCTACTACCAAAAAAAGGGAGGAAATAGCTGCGAGTACAAGGTGACTGTATCTATATATAGATGTAATCACTTATTTATTTTTGTGGCATTAATCTCACGTATCTAATCCAACCTGTACCGTCAACTTTAGATTTAAGATTACTATCAGTTAAATCTAGTTCCAAATCTACTTCATTGTAATCTTGATCCTCTACAGCAGTTTCAAAACGTAGTTTGTGATTAGAATTTATGTATTGTGTAGGTATTTCAAGCACACTAATGGAACGCTCACCGCCAGCGATAGTCTCACCAGATATGGCGTCGATATCTGGTCTATGCTTACCGTAGAATTTCCACCATGAGTCAATCTCGCTATACCATTCTGGATCCTTTCCATAAACATAAATCGTTTCTTTATATTCTCCTTCTTTATCGGTTACAGATACTACTATGTAGGCACCTTCACCGGTATAATTTTTCATTTGAATCATACATTTTACGGCCGTTTTTGAAACGGTAGAAGCAGTAAAAGATAGACAAATCAAGGCAACAAGGGCCATGTATAATATTCTCATCATTTTTTAATTAGGGTTTTAGAAAATCTAGATTAGCATTTTCATTCATAAGTAACTCGTTTTCTAGAGCTAGGTCATAAACTGTTTCATCAAATGCAGTAGTAATTTGGGTACTTGCGCCTTGATCGATTAAGAATTTTAATAATTCAGGATTCTTAGTTTGCATGGCAGCGAGATGAAGCGCCGTCATACCATCCTTATCAAGATCGTTTATCTTTTCTTTGGAAACAGTACTAATTAAGTTTAATAGTTTCAAGTTATCTTTTTTAACAGCTTCATGCCAGATGGTTGTTTCTGTTGAAATAGGAGCACTGAGTTCAATTCCGGCATCTGTAAGTAATTTCCATTTTTTGATGAAGTCATCGTGCCTAGAGCTGTTATAACTTTGAATTAGATGGTAAACCATGGATTGACCTTCCTTGTCTACAACAAGAGCGTTAGCCTTGTTTTTAAGAAGTAAGTCAACTACACTTGCGCGATTGTAACGCACAGCATGAGTTAAAGCGCTATATCCATTCTCATCTATTGTATTAATATCTTTTACTTTGTCTAATAGATAATCTATAACAGTGTTATCGTTACTACGTGCAGCATTCATGAAAGGCGTGATACCTTCTTTATTGGCTTGATTAATATCTACATTTTTATCTATGAAAAAATCAAATAATTTTAAATCTTTATTTCTTCCTGATAAATAATGCAGGGCATTTACTCCTTCATTATTTACAACATTAGGATCAATACCCAATTGTTCTAAATATTGATAGTCCTCTAGAGAATTTGAGTTTCCTCGTGTACCTCTTGCTGCAAATAAGAAGGCATTTCCACCATTCTCATTTTTGCTTTTATAGTCTATCCCTTTTTCAACCAACAGATTAAGAAAATCAGGATTAACCTTTTTACTAGCATAGTTAAATATGTTGTTCCCATCATAATCGGTTGCGTTTAGGTCAAATCCTTTGCTTATGAAGTAGGATAGGAGCTTCTCATCTTTTAAAGATGGAGCAATTAGAAGAAGAGCGTTGGCACCTTGTTTGTTAACTTGTTTAGGGCTACCACCGTTTTCAAATATAAAATCATACAAAGCCGTGTCTTGCTGTCCAGCATTTGCTGTGAAATTAAGATAGGTATAACCGTGACTGTCAATCACATCTGTATTGGCTCCATTGCTCATTAAGTATTCTAGGACTTGTAGATTCCCTTTATAACCAGCCCAAAAGATATAGGTTCTTCCGTCGTGTGTAAGTTTGTTTACATCATTTCCTTCTAACGATAATAAATATAAGATCACATCATTATCAGCACCCGAGTTAATCGCGTATACAACAGCATCAAAGGCATTTTGATTCAATTGAGTTGCGTCGTTTCCGGCCGCGATGTCTTGTTTTACTTGTTCTAGACTAGGTTTTGAATTCCAGTAGGATCTTTCTAAAAATACATTGTTTTGGGCTATTGAAAACGAGCTTACAACAACGCATAGGATTAAGTTTAAAATTCCTTTCATTATTTAGGGTTTGAGATTATGAATGATTCAATAATAGGATCAATTTGATCTTTAGTTTTAATTTCTTCATCAAATAAATGCTTGAAAAGCACTTTATTATCTACTTTTTCATGTAAATGTAAATCGGTGTTACGGTTGTAAACTTCGTCCCATTTAGAACGTACGGTACTCCATTTGTCGTTATTATCTTTCCACCATTGAGCCGCCGCTGCACAACGACTATCGTCTACTCTTTTGTAGGTATTATAACCTTTTTCGGCTGCTAGTATTTGATCCTCTTGTCCTTCTTTACGTATGATCTTTAAGTTGTCTTGATCATGTACCCAACCATAATCCGTAATTTCGTGACGATTACCTCTCATCGTTACGTTGTAATCGCTACGAGTGGTATATTCTCTACGAGGTAATGGAGCACTAGTGGTATTTTCCCAATAGCTTTTACCATCAACATGCACCCAGGTTCCTGTACCTTCATATCTAGGACTGTCATCAACTTGATATACCTTTTGAGTCCATTGACCCTTTACATCCTTTTTGTCTAATTGAATAAAATCCCATTTGTTGTCGGCGTTGTATTCATATAAATCTGTATTCTCATACAGCCAATCTTGCCTCCAATGTTTCACGATATATGGATTTGAAGGATCTCCTACTTGAAGTAAGTGTTGAATTTGGATTTTGTCTTTTTCATCAGTAACCAATTGAGCCCATTCTAGTCCTTTATCAACTTTGGTTTTTGAGGGCTTATATAGTGAATCTTGGGAATAATTAAAGGTTTCCGCAAAGTTAAAAGTGACTTCAAAACAGCCACACATTTGTTTAATGGCATAAGCATCATCATTCCTTTTACTAGGAGCAGTTGCTGCAATAGAAATTAATAGAACACCAAGTATTAAAACTTTTTTCATGATTAGTACAAATTTTTTGTTGCTGCAAAAATAGTTGTTTTTATTGATTCTAAATAAAAATAAAATATATATTTGCGCCTTATTAAGAATCATTCTAATTAATAATGAAATTTAAGTTTAATGTTTTATTCGTTTTAATTCTCGCTTTCGCGAAAGCGAACTCACAACAAACAGTCGTTATTGATACAACTGAGGTAGAGTCGCTAGAAGAGATTGTGGTGACCGGACAGTATAATCCACAATCAATTAAAAAATCGGTTTACAACGTGCGAGTCATTAAAGCAGAACAAATCAAACAAATAGCTGCCGTTAATGTAGCTGATTTGCTCAATTTTAATCTAAATCTTAATGTAACGCCTAGCACCTCAACTGGTAGGAGTACGGTAAGTTTTTTTGGATTAGATGCTCGTTATTTTAATGTTCTCATTGATAATGTTCCCATAGTAAGTGATAATGGAGTAGGAAGCAACATTGATCTCACGCAAATTAATCTAGACGATGTTGAACGTATAGAAATTGTCGAGGGATCTATGGGAGTTCAATATGGAGCTAATGCCGTATCGGGTGTTTTAAATATTATCACCAAAAAATCTGATAAAAACAAATGGAGAATTAATCTCTCCTTACAAGAAGAAACGGTAAGCGACGAGTACGCATGGTTTGATGAAGGTAGGCATGTACAAGGCGCTACAATTTCACACAATATTAATGATGATTGGTATGCGAGTGTAGGAGTAACCAGAAACGATTTTGCTGGTTTTTTTAATAATAAAAAAGGGCGTGATTATTTTGAGAATGATGGTTTGCGAGGTTACGAGTGGTTACCTAAGGAACAAATTACCTCAAACGCATTGTTAGGCTATAATAATGGAAAGCACAAGTTTTTCTATAAGTTTGAGTACTTTGACGAGACTATCAACTTCTTTAATTCTACAGTAAGAAGTAATTTTAATAGCCAGAATTCAACCATTAATCCATCTGCTACTGATAGGATTTATAAAACTTCAAGAATATTCAATCATCTTAATGGCTCTGGTACATTTGATTCTGGTTTAAGGTATAGTGTTTCATTATCCTATCAGGAACAAAAAAGAAGGTTGAATGAATTTAACTATTTCATTCTTACCCGAGAACGAACTGCAGAAATAGATGAAGTTAACCAATCTGGGAAATTTTTCTATTCAAAAGGTACATTAGGGAATCTTTTCAAAACGGATCGTTTAAATGCTCAGGTAGGTTATGAAATAACTTTACAAGAAGGTTTTGATAGGGAAGCTGCAGGAGAAAACATCTTAAACCCTAAAACTAGAAACATCAATGATTTTGCTGGATTCATCTCTTCTGAAATAGGTTTGAGTGATAAGTTAACTGTACGTCCTGGTATACGTTTCATTTATAACTCTCAGTTTGATAACAAGGCGGTTTATGAATTAACAGCAAGACAGTTATTTGAAAAAGGGTTTGAATTAAGAGCCAATGTAGGTACATCGTATAGGGTTCCTGATTTTACTGAGCTTTATTATTACTTTGTCGATGCTAACCATGATGTTCAAGGTAACGAGAATTTAAAACCGGAAGAAGGTTTAACTACTTTCCTAAGTTTAAAAAAGAAAACCTGGTTTGATAATTCTTTGATTAGATTAGAAAATAGTGTAAAACTAACTTACATTGATTTATCTGATCGCATTGAACTATCCATTGTAAATACGAATCCGTTACAGTACCGATATGTGAATATAGATAGTTATCGTTTTATAGGATTAACTAATACTAATTCACTTAAATTAAAGAACTGGAGCACCTCTTTAAATGCAACTGTTTTTGGTATATCTAGAGAGCTAGCAAGTGAAGATAATGCTAGTGACGACTACTTGTATCAATTCCAATTGAATGCCAGTCTTAATTATCGTTACCCTAAGTGGGATACGGTTTTCTCGCTACTTGTAAATTATAACGGAAGACAGCAAGATTTGAGGGTTACAGGTTCAGACAGTGACGGTAATTCAACTTTTTCCAAGATTGAAACAGATGCTTATTCATGGTTAGATGCATCGATAAGAAAATCCTTTTTAAGTGATCAATTAGAGGCTACAGTAGGAGCGCGTAATTTATTTGATATTACTCGTGTAGATACTAATTATACCTCTAGTGGCGGTGCACACAACACAGCAACAAATTCTATTTTACTCGGTTACGGACGATCTTTTTATTTAAAACTTTTATATAAACTTAATTTTTAAAACATGAAAAATAATCTATTAACAGCTTTAACTATTATAAGCATTCTACTATTAGGTAGTTGTAGTGAAGACGATGAGCCTATGGGACCGATTGTAGTAACCGTAGATGGCGCTACAGTTTCTCCAAATGTAGGTGGCCCTAATATGCCCAACCAGGTCTTTTTTGATTTGAGTACCAATATTGCAACCGAGGTTAACCGAACCTCTTGGGATTTAGGATTTAGTTCTATGCAAGATAGGGTTATCATAAACGGGTCTATCCTCATGATGGCCGCTCGCTTATCTACTAACGATATGACTGCGGTAAACTCAACCAATCCTGAAGTGCAACAATTACAGCCACAGGCAGAAGTAGGTAATTTCAATCCAGCAAATATGGAGTTTATCGATGCACCAGATGGAAATATATCAGGAACCGCTATAGATGCAGTCTCTTCAGTAGATTCAAACAACAACGTTTATCTAATCAATCTAGGCTATGAAGTAGGTGTAGATCAACCTAATTCTGGTTCTTCAAATTACAAAGGAGATGCTAGAGGTTGGAAGAAGATTAGAATCTTAAAAGACGGTGAGAATTATTTATTGCAATATGCTAACCTTGACGATACTACCTTTCAAACAACTACCATTAATAAAAACCCTTCCTTCCATTATACTTTTTTCAGTTTTAATACAGAATCAGTAGTGAATGTTGAGCCACAAAAAGAAGAATGGGATTTGTGCTACACCGTATTTACAAACGAGGCTGTTTTTGGTGGACAAAGTTATGGAGCCTATGCTTATGCAGACTTTATAACCAATAACATCAAGTCGAGTGCGCGAGCTTATATGATTGATGAAGCTGAGGAAGGTATCACCTACGAGGACTTTAGTTTATTAGATGTTGTGGATAGCAATTTTGAAAATGATCAAAGAAGTATAGGTAGTACATGGAGAAACGGCGGTGGTCCTAGCGCTTCACCATCACTTATAGAAGATATTTTCTATGTCATTCACGATGCCAATGGAAACTACTACAAACTCCAATTTCTTGCACTTACAAGCCCTAGTAATGAAAGAGGATATCCTCAATTTGCTTACAAGTTATTGGAAGAATAATTTTCTTTTTTCACTTAGACTCTTTAAATATTGAATTAGCTCAGTGTTTATTTTTTTAGGTAGAGCCTGTCTAGTAAATGGATGGGCTTTTTTTCAATGTAAGCAGTATGGTTATGAGATCTTAATATTAATGATTGAGTTTGCTAGCTGAATTACTTCAAAACAAAAAAAACCACGACTGCTGTCGTGGTTTATCATTTTTTTGTGGAGTCGGGCGGATTCGAACCGCCGTCCAAACAAGTGAATCAATCGCTTTCTACATGTTTAGTTTCTAATTCATTTCAGTCCTAGAGCCGGTCAGAAACTACCAAAACTAGGCTTGGCTTCAATTAAATTTCTCTACCACATCAAAGCACTGCCGTAGATAGGTTTACTTTTACGAAGTCCCATAACCAACCGCCGCAAACCAAGGCTGTTGAGAGACTTCCTGCTTGTCTACCTAGTAGACCGAGGCGTAATCTTACTATGATTCAGATTATGCAGCTAGGGCGTAGTTATTCTCGCCGTTTAAAAAAGATGAAAAATGAGATTTACGAGCTGTTTCCCAGCGCTCGACATGCTTACCATTAATCCAGTCTCGCTGTCAAAACCAGTCGACCCCAGATTGTTTTCAAAAAACAAAACCTAAAATTAATTTAGGTGCGCAAATATATCATTTACACTCATTAATTAGCCTAAAAACTATGCCAAAAAAAAGCCCAGTCTGGATGACAGGGCTTTTGCTTTCTAGGGAGAAGAAAGCTATTCCACAAGTATCGTGTTGTCTGTACTTGTAGGATTTAAAGGACAAAAATACACATACTCTCCAGCTTCTAGTTTTGTAGGATTAGACTGCTGGGTTTCTCCTGTTTTAACAGCTTGGGTTACATAGGCAGTTTGAATGTGATTTTTAGGGTTACTTATGTCGGCACCTTTTTTTACTAGTACAAATCCAACCTCATGACCTACATTCTTGTTTGATACATCAAAAATGTACGTGCCCGGTTTAAGAGTAATTTGTTTTTGAACAAACTCTCCTTTGATTTGATCTAGTTGCACGTGAGCTATTTCCTGGGTCATCTCATCGGAATGCTTTCTCATTTTATCTTGTGCTTGCACACCGTAAAAGCCTAAAAATGCGATAAGTACTACTACTAAATTTTTCATGTTTTTTGTTTTATAAATTTATAAGACAAAGATCCAGATAGACCTTCCTGTATAATTGGAACATATTTCCGTCTTTATGGTGTTTATTTCCCATTTTAAATTGATTGCGATTAATTATCTTGCTACTTTATAATCTACCTTATGAAATTTGCCATTATTAGAGAAAGAAAAAATCCGCCAGATCGTCGCGTAGTTTTTTCTCCACAACAATTACATGTTCTTGATCACGCTTTCGCGAAAGCGGAATTCCTAGTAGAATCATCACCAATAAGAATTTTTGACGATGCAGCCTATACTCGCGAGGGAATTACCGTAACCGATGATGTTACCGATGCCGATGTAATGATAGGAGTAAAGGAAGTACCCGTTGAAAGTTTAATACCTGGAAAAAAATACTTTTTCTTTTCTCACACGATAAAAAAGCAGCCCTATAACCGAAAGTTATTGCAAGCCATTCTAGATAAAAAAATAGAACTGTATGACCATGAAACCATAGTCGCAAAAAACGGAGGTAGATTAATAGGTTTTGGAAGATATGCTGGTATAGTAGGTGCATACAATGGCTTTAGAGCATTAGGTTTAAGAGACGGAAGTTTTGAATTGCCCAAAGTAGAATCACTTCCTGATTACAAGGCTCTTAAAAAAGAACTAGCACGCATAAAATGCAATCTACCACCTATACATATTGTAATGACAGGAAGTGGTAAAGTGGCAGGTGGAATTAGAGAAATCCTAGAGGAGCTTAAAATTCATGAAGTAAAACCCAAGGAATACTTACAATTGGGTCAATTCAAAAGTGTGCAAACCTTGTTTACCCAACTGGATGTGACAGATTATTACATGCGCAAAGATGGATATAAACCTACTAGAACCGAGTGTTATAACAATCCTGAATTATTGAAAAGCGATTTTATGAAGTATGCTAGGGTAACCGACATGCTTATTACAGGTCATTTTTATGGAAACGGTGCTCCTTACTTTTTTACAAGAGAAGATATGAGAAATGAAGATTTTAATATCAACCTTGTAGCCGATGTAAGTTGCGATATTGATGGTCCTATTGCTTGTACAATTAGACCTAGCACAATTGCAAAACCTATTTATGGTTATGACCCACAAACTGAAAAGGAAGTAGATTATAAGAAAGAGGGCGCTATAACTGTAATGGCCGTAGATAATCTACCTTGTGAATTGCCCAAGGATGCAAGTGAAGGTTTTGGAGAAATGTTCTCTAAGTATGTGATTCCTGCTTTTTTTAATGAGGATAAAGATGGAGTATTGCAACGTGCAAAAATTACTACCAGTGATGGTCAATTGACAGAGCGCTTTGCCTACTTACAAGATTATGTAGACGATAAAGAGTAGTAACTTATGTGACTTTAGAATATAAATAAGCCGTTCCTATCAAATAGGAACGGCTTTATATTTTAAGTTACTAATTACCAGCCACCAGAGGCACCACCACCACCGAAGCTTCCACCACCAAAACCACCACCGAATCCGCCGCCAAAACCACCGGAAGATCCACCACCAAAACTACCACCAGAATATGAGCCACGTCCCATATTACTTAAGATAATGACATCTAATAAGGAAGTGCCGCCACCACGATTATTGCCATTATTTCCTTTGCGGCTGCTTAGTATAATAATGAATAATATAAAAGCTAGTACAATAAAGAATGACCATGGAAAAGGCGCTTTGTTTAAATCTCTGTCTTCTACAAATTCACCATTTAAATATTTAAAAATGGCATCGGTGGCTTGATCCAGTCCTTGATAATAATTACCTCTTTTGAAGTTGGGTACTATAATTCGATTAATAATACGTTCACTTTCTAGGTCTGTCATGCGGTATTCAATGCCGCGTCCTGTATTAATATCAATTTTACGATCGCCATAAGCCATCAGGATAAAAATCCCATTGTCTTTGTCTTTTTGTCCTACCTGCCATTTTTCACCCCAGCGAGCTCCTAGTAAAGAAATGTCTTCTCCATTTGTGCTCTCTACAATTGCAATTACAATTTGCGTGCTTGTTGTATCGGCATAGTTGATCAATTTGCGATCTAGGGCTGTGAACTCCTGCTTGTTGAGTATTTTATAATAATCGTAAACAGCTCGTTGTTCTTTTACTACTGGTTTTTCTGGGATATTAAATTGCGCCTGTAGAAGAACAGGGAATAATACCAAAAAGCAAAGTATCCTCTTCATCAAATTGTTCCTTTTGATATTTCGTCACTCAACTCATTGGTATCGTCCACATCCCATGGAAAATACTGTGCTAGTTCCTTACCTATAAGCTCTATACCTTTTATGATTCCTGTTGAGAATTCGCTTTCGCGAAAGCGTGATGCCATTACATCCTTTATTTGATCCCAAAAGTTGCTGGGTACTTTGTTATCGATACCCTTATCGCCGATGATGGAGAACTTGTGAGAATCTACAGCAAGATAAATAAGTACACCATTTTCTTCTTTGGTGTTATCCATTTTGAGTAAATGAAATACTTCTTGAGCCCTGGATATAGCATTTTCACAGGTACTCTCAAGATGTACTCTTATTTCTCCACTGGTTTTATTTTCTGCTCGTCTTATCGCAGCAATAATCTCTTTCTCTTCTTGTGCGGTAAGAAATTCCTCAACGTGGTTGTCCATATTATTCGCCAAATAAGCCTTCTACATCAGGAGCATTTTCTGCACCTTCATCTGCTTGATAATAAGGAGAAGCATCAAAATTAAAGATACCGGCAAGCAGGTTTCCTGGGAAACGTTTGATGCGAGCGTTGTATTGTTTTACAGCACCGTTATAATTGTTACGTTCCACATTAATGCGGTTCTCTGTACGTTCTAATTCATTAATAAGTTCTTTGAACTGCTCGTTTGATTTAAGATCTGGATAATTTTCATAGGTTGCTAATAATCTACCTAAACCTGAACTTACTTGACTTTGTACCTTTGAGAACGCTTGAATTTGTTCACTAGATAAGTTGTCGGCATCTACTTTTATTGAAGTGGCCGCTGCACGAGCTTCAATCACACCGATTAATGTTTCTTGTTCAAATTCGGCATATTTTTTTGCAGTAGCTACAATATTTGGAATTAGGTCATTCCTACGTTGATAACTACTTTCAACATTTGCCCACGCGCCAGAAACGCCTTCGCTTAAATTAATAGTACCATTGTACCAACTGCCTGCCCAAATTGCCATAACGACAACTAAGCCTACAAGACTAATTAAACCTATGCCCAAACAGCCTAAAGATCCTTTTTTCATATTGATTGAATAAATATTAAAGTAAAGTTACGATAACTGTTTTAAGTGCTCAAATGTTTGAGAAGTTAGTTAATTTTGCAAGCTTATTCTAAATAATAGATGATACCAATTTTTCTCCCATTTATAGCTGTGGTATTGGGGTTTTTTGCTGCTATGGCATTGAAAAACATCAATTCTAATAGTATTAAACTGGTACTTGCATTTTCTGGAGCTTTTTTATTGAGCACTACGGTGCATGAATTCTTACCAGAGGTGTTTGAAGATGGAAGTCGCTATGGCGTATACATTGTAATAGGAGTTTTTATTCAAATTATTCTAGAATTTTTTTCAAAAGGAGCCGAGCATGGTCACTTACACATAAATAAAGAAGTTCCTAGTTTTCCTACCGCATTATTTGTGAGTTTATGTATACATGCTTTCTTAGAAGGTATTCCTTTGAATGCTAGTCAAAGTATGGTGTATGGAATTGCTGTACACAAGATTCCTATTGCTTTTATTTTTTCGAGCTTTTTATTACAACAAGGATATGGCGTATTTAAATCAGCATTGCTAGTATTTATTTTTGCCTTAATGTCACCGCTAGGAACGCTTCTTAATGAATATATCTTATTGGACGATGAATTAGTCACTATCATTAAGGCCATAGTCGCAGGTATTGTTTTACATGTTTCTACTACCTTAATCCTTGAAGCGAGTGAAGCTCATAAATTTAATCTTGCAAAAATGTTGGTAATGATTATAGGAGCCGCAATGGGATTGTTGTTATAATCAATAGAACTGAAAACTGTATTTTTATTGTAACATCACTCGCGAACAGTTTTGTTCTACTGTAACGAAAACCATTTTGAGTCATGAGATTATTGAAATTCTTATTTGTTGTATCCCTGCTTTGGAATTGTTATTCGTGTTATAGTTATCGTGTGTTTCCTACTCATTATGAAGAATACGGGAAGGAAATTACAACTATTGACGCATTTGTATTGGGTGACTCATTGAAGCAAGAACTAAAAATAATAAAGGCCTCAGAACTTTTTAATGTAGTGTCAGATAGTACTGAAGCTAATGTGGTTCTAAAATTGTATCCACTTAAGAGAACTCCAGTATGTGGTCAACCTTTGACTTTATCCATGATTACCTTAGGCCAAGTGCCTGTATATATGCCAGATTATTATCAATTTAAGTTTGATGAAATAAGGAACAATGAGGTTACTGAAAAGGAATTTACCCTACAAATCACTCAGCGAGTATTGTTTTGGGACATGTTTGTTTTCAATAAAAAATTTGATGAGAAGGCTGGCTTACTATTGAAAAAAGAATACTACCAGAGTCAATAAGGACTACTATTGAAATTGATTTTATTTTTTCCAGCATATCATCATACGCCAATTTCCATTATAATCCTTAATCATCTTTGAATCAAACCCTAGTGAACTAGCTAGTTCATTCATTTCATTTGAAAGATATTGATTAATTTCAAAGTAAACGCGACCTTTTTCTGTAAGTCCATTAAGGGCAAGTTCTAAAATTTTTCTATAGAAAAGTAACGGATTTTCATTTTCCACAAACAATGCGAGATGAGGTTCATGTAATAATACATTATTATGAATTTCCTGTTTCTCAACATTCCGTACATAGGGTGGATTACTTACGATAATATCAAATTTGTCAGGTAAATCCGTAGTGGTTAAAATAGATTGTTCTATAAAATGTACCTGAGCTTTTAAGTTGGTGGCATTTTCTTTTGCGATTGATAATGCTTCCTTAGAAACATCCAATAAGGTGACATCACTTGAGATCAGTTCTTTTTTAAGACTTATACCTATACAACCCGTTCCAGTGCCTATATCTATAATTTTTAAAGAAGACTCGTTAATTAAATCATTCACGATGAGCTGTACCAGCTCTTCAGTTTCTGGTCTTGGAATTAAAGTGTTTTCAGTTACCTTAAACTGCCTGCCATAGAAATGTGCTACACCAGTAATATATTGAACAGGAATATCTTGCTTTAGCTTTTCAAGCGCTGTAATTAAAGTATCTTCTTGATTTTTGGTTAGTGGCTCTTGTGATTTTAGTAAAATATCAGATCGAGAAAAATCTAATAAATCCTCACAACATATTTTAAAAATGGAATCAATTTCAAAGTCAGGATAATTATTTGACAATGCAATTCTAAATTCGTTTTTCACCTCTTGTAGGTTCATGGTATCCTTATTTACCAGTTCCTTTAAATTGCTGGTCTTTACTAGCAAACAATACATTGAATGTAGTAAGGCTACCGTAAATACGAGTAATATATTGCTGTAGGTCTATTTTAAGTTGATCGTCTAATTCCTTTGAACTATTAATCTTTTGTTCCATAACACGCAGTCTATCTCTTAGCATTACTATTTTATGCCAAAATTTATCGATAGGGATCTCTTTTGATTGTAAATCGGTGTCTTTAGGTTCTAATATCAATTTTCCACCTTTGAACTTATCTGCTAGCGGTACAATTTGACTGGTATCGCTGTAACGTTCAAGAATATATCTTAGTGATTTTTCAACTTCATAAAAACTAACTGTATCGACATCATCTTCACAGGCTTCGATGACTTCAAAATCATCATCTATATCAATAGTTTCAATTCCAGACTTTTGAAAGCTAACCCAATAATGTTTTGAAGTAACATTGGTTACCACGCCAAAACCTAATTCATTATGTTCAATTCTAGAGCCTATTCCTAATAATTTCATAAGTAAAAGATATACGTTTAATTTTGCCTGTAAATTGCGCAAAAAATAAGTACTATGAAAAAAATATTGAAGTTTTTATTGAAAGGTTTTATAGGTGTTGTTGCATTACTACTTATTGTTTTTATAGTATTGAAACTTACGTTTAATGAAGAGGTGCCAGAAGGAACTACAGGAAAACCTGCCGATGAATTGGCCATGAAAATGCTAGATGCAATTAATCACAAAGAATTTACTCAAGCTAGTGAATTACACTGGACATTTAGAGGAGTTAATAGATATCGATGGAAGTTACAGCAAAACCTAGTTGATGTTTATTGGGATGATTATAGGGTTGCGTATCAAACCAGGTATCCGCAAAGTAGCTTTGCATTTAAAAACGAAGTAAAACTAGAAGGAAAGGAAAGAGAAGAGGCTATAGCCTATGCTGAAAAAAACTTTAATAACGATAGCTTTTGGATGGTAGCGCCTCATAAACTATTTGATGCTGGTGTAAAGCGCTCTGTC
This sequence comes from Nonlabens sp. MIC269, assembly GCF_001430865.1. Lineage (GTDB taxonomy): Bacteria > Bacteroidota > Bacteroidia > Flavobacteriales > Flavobacteriaceae > Nonlabens > Nonlabens tegetincola. The sequence continues at coordinate 2,532,599 of NZ_CP011373.1, forward strand.
GTACAAGTTGATGATAAAGAACAATTATTAGTACAATATTCTAGTGGAGGATCAACGCCAGGCGATGCTTATCTCTGGGAATTGGATGAAAATTACCTACCAGTAGCTTTTAAAATGTGGGTAAGTATAATACCTCTAGATGGAATAAGAGCTACATGGCAAGACTGGGAAATGACAGATGGTGGTTTTCCGCTTTCGCGAAAGCGTAGTCTCTACGGTATTGAGATACCTATAACTCAGGTTAAAGTTGTTCCTTAATCCTCAATAATTCATTCATTTCTTTTTCGGCGATTTGAATGTTTCTATAATCGGCCGATATTCGATTGTATTTAACAGTGAACAGCAACAACGTTTTAACCGCGAGAGAATAAAGAAGAACAATGCCAGCGTCATAATCTTCAAAAAGGAAGAAAGCGATTATAAAAATAATTCCTGTCGCAATCGCGCCTATTAAACTACTACGAGTATAAAGTCCCATGGTAATCATAAGGGCAATAAAAAACTCAATCATAGGAACAATCGGGATAAATAATTGCAGCACGGTACTCATAGAGTCTTCACCTAAATATGCTTCTGTGTCTTTAAGATACTGGTTGAAATGAATAATATGATCTAGGGCATGAAAAAGAAGATACAGTCCTAAACCAATACGTAAAATGGTGTACAAATAAACTGGAAAATCATTTTTACCGTGGTAGGTCATAGGGGAATTTTTGATAAAATTAAAAGTAAAATTTACTTTAGTTTTAAAACTATATTTTTTTAGATAAAGCCTATTATTATTAGGATGAACGCCTACAGTTAATCGAGCGATTTGTGATAAATGTCAAGTTTTTTCACTTATGTTTACTAGATGTAATAAGAATAGAGGCAAAGACTTAACAAGATTTAAGCTTAGTTTGAAATAAATTTTAGAGCGGTTTAGGTAACTTCGCGGGATTGACTAAAATTATGGGATATTCAGACGAGATTATTGAAGTAAAAGGAGCTCGAGTTCACAATTTAAAAAACATTGATGTTAACATTCCTAGAGAAAAACTAGTAGTTATTACAGGATTATCAGGTTCTGGAAAATCTTCCCTTGCATTTGACACCATCTATGCCGAAGGTCAAAGACGTTATATTGAAACATTCAGTGCCTATGCCAGGCAATTTTTAGGAGGATTGGAACGCCCAGATGTGGATAAAATTGATGGTCTATCACCTGTCATAGCCATCGAACAAAAGACAACTTCAAAAAGCCCACGAAGTACTGTGGGAACGATTACCGAAATTTATGATTTCTTACGCCTGCTCTATGCTAGAGCGAGTGATGCTTACTCCTATAACACCGGTAAAAAAATGGTTAGTTATAGCGATGAACAAATCAGGGATTTAATTATTAAAGATTATAAGGACAAACGTATAAACATCCTCGCACCAGTCGTGAGAGCTCGAAAAGGTCACTACAGGGAATTATTTGAACAAATTGCAAAACAAGGATTTGTAAAGGTGCGCACCGATGGTGAAATCGTGGACATCACCAAAGGAATGAAACTAGATCGTTACAAAACTCATGATATTGAAATTGTAATAGACCGCATTCAAGTAGGTGATACAGAACAGGATATTAAACGACTAGATGAGGCTATACGCACAGCTATGTACCATGGAAACGACATTACTATGGTAGTGGCTCATGGAGATAAGGAAGGACGTTTTTTTTCTAGATCCCTCATGTGTCCAGAAACTGGGATCTCATATCCAGAGCCAGAACCCAATAACTTCTCTTTTAATTCGCCTAAGGGAGCTTGTCCTACTTGTAACGGTATAGGAACCCTGTATAAGGTTAATGAAGAAAAAATTATTCCGGATCCTAGTCTAAGTATTTCAAAAGGTGGACTAGCTCCTTATCCAGATAATAAGAAGAATTGGATATTTAAACAACTTGAACTTATTGCTAAAAAGTTTGACTTTAAACTTACTGATCCTATTGAGAAACTACCCAAGGAGGCTGTACAAATGATCTTGTATGGCGGCAATGAAAGTCTTGAAGTAAATTCAAAAACACTTGGAGTTTCTCGTAAATACAAAATTGATTTTGAAGGTCTTGCTAATTTTATAGAAGCAACTTATAACAATAACGATAGTGCTGGTTTACAACGATGGGCCAAAGGTTTTATGGATAAAGTAACCTGTCCTACCTGTGAAGGAACACGTTTAAGAAAAGAGTCGCTTTACTTTAGAGTAAATGAAAAATCCATTGCCGATCTGGCAAACATGGATATCGCATTACTGGTAGGTTGGTTTGATGATTTAGAGAGTTCGCTTTCGCGAAAGCAAAAACAAATAGCCACCGAATTACTTAAAGAAATTAAAGAAAGATTACAATTTTTACTCGACGTTGGGCTAGACTATTTAAGCTTAAATAGGAGCGCAAAAACATTATCAGGAGGCGAGGCACAACGCATAAGACTAGCGACGCAAATAGGTTCACAATTAGTAGGTGTTTTATACATTCTAGACGAACCTAGTATAGGTTTACATCAGCGAGATAATGAAAAATTAATCAATTCCTTAGAATCACTACGAGATACGGGTAACAGCGTGATAGTCGTGGAGCATGATAAAGATATGATTGAACGTGCCGATCATGTAATAGACATAGGTCCAAGAGCTGGAAAATACGGTGGATCAATAATTAGTCAAGGCAGTCCAAAAGATATTCTTAAACACGATACACTTACTGCCCAATATTTAAGCGGCACCAAAGAAATTGAAATACCCAAAACGCGTCGTAAAGGAACTGGTGAAAAATTGGTATTGAAAGGTTGTACAGGTAATAACCTTAAAAATATTTCAGTTGACTTTCCATTAGGCAAAATGATCGTAGTGACTGGAGTATCTGGAAGTGGAAAATCTACTTTGATTAATGAAACTTTGTATCCGATTTTAAACGCACATTTTTTCAATGGTGTAAAAGTGCCAATGCCTTATAAAAGTATCAAAGGACTTGAACACATTGACAAGGTCATAGATATCAATCAAAGTCCAATTGGTAGAACGCCGCGATCTAATCCAGCTACTTATACTAAAACCTTTGATGAAATAAGATCGCTATTTGCCAAGACTCCTGAAGCGCAAATAAGAGGTTACAAACCAGGTCGTTTTAGTTTTAATGTTGCTGGTGGACGATGTGAGACCTGTAAAGGTGGTGGATTACGAGTAATAGAAATGAACTTTTTACCAGATGTTTATGTGAACTGTGAGACCTGCAACGGAAAACGATTTAACAGAGAAACTCTTGAAATACGCTATAAAGGAAAATCCATAAGCGATGTACTTGAGATGACAATAAATGAGGCAACAGATTTCTTTGAATCTATTCCAAAAATATATCGCAAGTTAAAAACAATTAAAGATGTCGGGTTAGGTTATATAACATTGGGACAACAATCTACGACATTATCTGGTGGTGAGGCACAACGAATAAAACTGGCTACCGAATTATCAAAAAGAGACACCGGTAATACCTTTTACATTTTAGACGAACCTACTACAGGATTACATTTTGAGGATATAAGAGTACTTATGGATGTGCTGAATAAGTTGGTGGATAAAGGAAATACAGTACTTATTATTGAACATAATATGGATGTCATTAAAATCGCAGATCACCTTATAGATATAGGTCCAGAAGGTGGTCGTGGTGGTGGAGAAGTAGTTGCAAAGGGTACTCCTGAACAAGTATCAAAACACAAAACCAGCCATACAGCTAGATTCTTAAAAAAGGAATTATAACTCTTTTAAGAGATCCTTTAGTTAATTTATGACTAACTCCTTAGCTAGATTATAAACTCTAGTTAAGTAGTCTTAAAAGCCCTTGTTTAAAGGGCTTTTGTGGTTAATTTCATGACATGGAAAGAATATTAGTAGCAGGTGCGACAGGTACCACCGGAAAACAAGTTGTTGAATTATTAAAAAACGATCAATATTTTGAACCAGTAGCAATGGTGCGCAAGCCTGAACAGGTAGATCAGTTTAAAGCTAACGGGATTGAAACTGTTTTAGGTGATTTAACTAATGATTTAAGTCATACTACAAATAATATAGATAAGGTGATTTTTGCAGCAGGATCAAAAGGAAAGAATGTTGAAGAAGTTGATAAAAATGGTGCTATTAAATTAATTGACGAAAGTCAAAATGCAACGGTAAAGAAATTTGTGATGCTAAGTTCAATGGGAGCAGACAAACCAGAGCAGGCTTCAGATTTACAAGAGTATCTAAAAGCTAAACAAGCAGCAGATAATTATTTGAAAAATTCAAATTTAAATTACTCAATAGTAAGACCAGGCTCATTAACCGATGATAATTCTAACAATAAAATAGAATTGCAAACTAAGTTAAATAAGCATGGAGAAATTCCAAGAGCTGATGTAGCTAAGGTCTTAGTAAAAGCATTACACGATGATGTAGCAAACAAAGAAACCTTTGAAATAATTAAAGGGGAAACATTAATCGCAGATGCGCTAGAACCAGTACAACAATAATATCTCGATAATTCATTTAAACACCCTGAAAATGATTACATTTTCAGGGTGTTTTTTTATATCTGAATCTTTAATATATGTCTTTGTCCTTCAACGAAATATTGGAGAATATAAATCCCTGCCGAATAATTTTTTAAGTTAATATTCTCTTGAGGCTTTTCTGTAATCCATTCTTGAGCAAATTGACCATTTACATGATACAATCGAAATTGGATTTCAGCTTTTGTGGTGTTCGTTACTAATAAATCTTTGGATGCTTGATTATAGCTTACTTGAATAGGCGTTTTTAAACTATTCTGTGATAACGTTGTGAAATTAATGCAGTCACTTTCTTCCGTACAGCCTGACTTCGTAATACTAACTTTATAAGTACCATCTGTAATAGGAGTATAGGAGTGACTGGTAGCACCCGAAATTGATAAGTTTGTGGAACAATCAATCCACCTATATGTTGCTGTTGGATCATTAGTAACAGTAAGTGACGAACCTGTGTTTTGAATACTTGAATCTATGTAATTAAGTCCTGCTTTTGTGGCCATATAAGCGGTACATAGTTTTATGATGTCGGTGCAGTAAGACAAATCTAGATTATTAAATCTATCTCTAGTGGTATGGTATTGATTGTTTTGATCGTTCATAGACCATGCTTCACCAATTAGTAAGGCAGTATAATTTTCATCCCAAAATACCTTGTGATCGCTCAAAGGTGTTCCTGGATTAATGACATTGGCGTTTAAATTCCAATTTGTTCCATATTGGTTTAACATTTGTACGATATCATCTTTCATAGCTAGGCTATTAGCGACATCTCTCACGTCAATATCAAAATCATTATCACCATCACCATCGTACCCTATCATATCTAGATTGAGTACTGCTTTTATATTATCATTTCTGGCTTTTGCCGCTTGTGCATAATTACGTGCTCCTATTAAACCTTGTTCCTCCTCATCCCAAAATGCATATACAATCGTGTTATCCGTACACTGCTGGCTTAATAACTCTGCGATTTCTAAAACAGCGATAGTTCCAGTAGCATTATCGTCTACACAGTAGTTAGTAACTGTATCATAATGAGCACATATTATGTAAATGTCGTTGGGATTCGTAAGACCAGTTTGCGTTGCTAGGATGTTAGTTCCTCTAGTGCTGTAATTTATAGAAGTAACATTCAGGTTGGGCAGGGCATTCAATCTTTCAACAAGATAGTCTTTTGCAATATCGTTTTGATTGCTCTCGCGATTAATTATGATTTGCGCATTACCATTTACCGTAGTAGGCACTTCACCTGCAAATTCTTGAAGTCGGGTAGTAATTCTATTGGTATCAACTTGATCAATGATGTGTTGAACATTTTGTGATAAGGAAATCCCAGAGCTTATTAAGAATAAGAGAAATAAAATACGCATATCACAAAGATAAGTTAGCCAAAACAAAAAAAGCCATCTCTAAAAGAGATGGCTTTGTGTAATAAAATGGAGAAATGATTACATCATTCCGCCCATTCCTCCTGGCATTCCACCTGGCATTCCAGCGCCACCAGCAGGTGCATCTTCTTTAATTTCTACTAGAGCACATTCTGTTGTAAGAATCATACCACTAACCGATGCAGCATTTTCAAGAGCCACACGAGTTACTTTCTTAGGGTCAATGATACCAGCTTTAAGCATATCAACATATTGATCATTTTTAGCATCATAACCTTGAGCTCCTTTAGATTCAAGAATCTTAGAAACTACAACGCTACCTTCACCACCGGCATTTTCAACGATAGTTCTTAATGGAGCCTCTATAGCTCTAGCTACTATTGAAATACCAGTTTCTTCATCTGTATTAGCGCCTTTAAGCTTAGATAGAACTGATTTAGCTCTAACTAGGGCAACACCACCACCAGCAACAATACCTTCTTCAACAGCAGCTCTTGTTGCATGTAATGCATCATCAACGCGATCTTTCTTCTCCTTCATTTCAACCTCACTTGCAGCACCTACATAGAGTACAGCAACACCACCAGCAAGTTTAGCTAGACGTTCTTGAAGTTTTTCTTTATCATAGTCAGACGTCGTGTTCTCGATTTGAGATTTAATTTGACCTACACGAGCTTTAATAGCTTCATTATCACCGTTACCATTAACAATTGTAGTGTTATCTTTATCAATATCCACTTTTTCTGCTGTTCCTAGCATGTCAATAGTAGCATTCTCAAGAGTAAATCCTCTTTCCTCGCTAATCACGGTTCCACCTGTTAAGATAGCGATGTCTTCTAGCATAGCTTTACGACGATCACCAAAACCTGGTGCTTTAACTGCAGCTATTTTAAGAGCTCCTCTTAGCTTGTTTACAACTAGGGTAGCAAGTGCTTCACCATCAACATCTTCTGCGATGATAAGTAAAGGTTTTCCAGTTTGAGCTACAGGCTCTAATACTGGCATTAAATCCTTCATGGTAGAAATCTTCTTGTCAAAAAGAAGAATGTAAGGATTCTCTAATTCAGTTGTCATTTTTTCTGAATTAGTTACAAAGTATGGAGATAAGTAACCACGATCAAACTGCATACCTTCAACTACGTCTACATAAGTATCGGTTCCTTTTGCCTCTTCTACTGTGATTACACCTTCTTTTCCTACTTTGCCAAATGCAGTAGCGATTAATTCACCTACAACATCATCATTATTAGCACTGATCGAGGCAACTTGTTTTATTTTATCACCACTATCATCAACTTTCTCTGATTGTTTGTCTAGATCTTTAGTAATCGCTTCTACAGCTTTGTCGATACCGCGTTTAAGATCCATAGGATTTGCACCAGCAGCCACATTTTTAAGGCCTTCTTTTACGATAGCTTGTGCAAGTACGGTTGCAGTTGTAGTACCATCACCAGCTAGATCGTTGGTTTTTGATGCTACCTCTTTAACCATTTGAGCACCCATGTTTTCCAGCTCATTTTCTAGCTCGATTTCTTTAGCTACACTTACACCATCTTTAGTTACGACTGGCGCTCCAAATGATTTTCCTATTACTACGTTACGACCCTTTGGTCCTAATGTTACTTTAACAGCATTAGCAAGTGCATCTACACCACGCTTAATACCATCTCTAGCTTCTAAATCAAATTTTATGTCTTTTGCCATGATTGTTTTTTTTGAATTTACGCTTTCGCGAAAGCGTATTTAATTAAAAATTAAATTGAAAGGTTAGATTAAACGATTGCAAGGATGTCGTCCTCTCTCATCATAAGGTAATCAGTACCTTCTAATTTTAGTTCGGTACCGCTATACTTACCGTAAAGAACTGTATCACCTACTTTTACAGTCATCTCGTGATCTTTCTTACCATTTCCTACAGCTACTACTTTACCTTGTTGAGGTTTTTCCTTTGCTGTGTCTGGAATGTACAGACCACTTGCTGTTTTTTGTTCAGCCTCCATAGGCTCAATTAAAACTCTGTCTGATAAAGGTTGAATATTTAATCCCATTTTTAAAATGAATTTTTAGTTGTTTTTATGCCTGCCTATATTCTAATAATGTGCCATTTTGTGGTTACTGACAAAATGCCGTAAATAAAAAAATCCAGCTCGTGGAGCTGGATTTTTTGTCAGTTAAAAGAACTGTTTATTCGTTCGTGTCAGTTTCTTGTGTTGTTGCATCACCAGAATCTGATGGTAAAGCAGGAGTTTCTACTTGAGCATCAGGATCGGCAACTTTAATAGTTGACGTACTAGAGCCTTGAAGTTTTGCAGTACTAGCTAATAAAATAAGTACTAGAAGTAACGTTGATAAAACCCAAGTACTGCGGTCTAGGAAATTTCCTGTTTTTTGTACACCACCTAACTGCTGTGTTCCACCGCCGCCAAAGCTTTGTGAAAGTCCACCACCTTTAGGATTTTGAACCATAATTACTACGATAAGTAAAAAGGCAACTAAAATGATAAGACCTGCAAAAATGTAATATGTTGTCATTATGGATTACTTTGTAAATTCTTTATTTCTTGAATTTGGTCTGCAAAGAAACTACTTTTTTCTGGATACTGCAATTTTAAAATTTCATATGCTTTAATTGCTTTCTTATAGTTTTTTTGCGCAAGATAAACTTTGGCTAGAGTTTCAGTCATGAATTGCTCTGGAGCCATATTTTGATCTGCCAGATTTTGAATTTTAGTTTCACTGGCTACTGGTTTAATTTTCTTAGGTTTGGTTTTAAGAAACTTATCAATAATATCCATGGAACGTTGATGAGACTCCTCAACGCTATAACTATTCTCACTTGAAGTGTCTTGGATGTCATCTGTTTCTTTAGCAACTGATTTCTCATCACTTCTTTTGATGGGAGAGAGCGATGTGAGCTTGAGCCATTCACTAAAGCTGTAAGCATCACTTTGTTCAAAATTCAGAGTTTGATCAGTATCCTTTTTAACAAATAAGTCATCATCTGTTACGTTGGTAAAATCGCTGTTTTCATTAAAATCTTCTTGAACAACGTTAAACTCTTCTACTTCAATTTCTAACGAATTAAGCTGCTCTTGTTGCCTTTTGATCTCAGTACTTATTCTATTTTGAATAAAACTTTTGGAAGTAATATAATCAAAAAGAACAGCGCGGTCCGAGGTATGCGCGGCCGTTCTTTGAAGTTCCTGATTGTATGAAGGGCTATTTTCTAATTTTAAACCTTTAAGAAATACAGATCTTAAACTTTGAAAGTATGGGTACTTTTCTAGTGTAGTTTGAATATCTCCTAAATCGTTTAATGAAAGCTCGTCAGGAGTGGCAATCAAAGTATGTAAACGCTCCTTGGTTACCATGAAGTAAGTGTTTCATTGACGATATCTTGTGTGATCTGTGTAAATATCACATCGAGAGCTTCATCTAAAGCACTACCATTAAGTAAAACATTTGCAGGGTAGTCATAGAAGAAGCTAAATTTTTTCTCAAAGCTTTGCTCTTCATCCTTGGTGTTAGTAAATCTTACATTTACTTCTATAGTTAGCCTATTTTGACTCGCAGTATTGTTTGCGGTTGCAGTCATAGGAGCGATATAGTACCTGGTGATTTCACCTTGGTAAATGTAATCACCACCGCTATTGACAATACTTAACCTTGTTTGATCCTGAATTAAATCTTGTAAATTAAGCGTGAAAGTACGCTCGATACCCGGTTCAATAGGGTCCAGGTTACCAAAAAAATCTACCTGAAAAGTGTTGACATTATCAGGAATGGAAGTTTGATTGAACCCATATTTAATACCGCAGCTGGTAACCAAGATAAGGGTTACTGCTAAAAAGGTTATTTTCTTAAAGGTCATACTGCTTAATTTTTCGGTATAAGGTGCGTTCTGATATTCCTAAATCTTCTGCGGCTGCTTTGCGTTTTCCCTTGTGACGTTCAAGAGATTTTTTAATTAATTCAATTTCCTTTTCCTCCAGACTTAAAGATTCTTCTTCTTCAATTTCTTGAGCAAAGTCATATCTGTCTGATACAGATGAAGCCATGGAAGATTGAGGTTGATATTCTATAGGTAATTTATCCTCATGAAAAGAATCTTCATTGGTTATTTCATAGGCATTATCAATGACTTCTTCATAGTCTGTACTAGAATCATTATTGTTGCCATAAATACGTTGAATTAAACCAGAATTCTCTTCTGACACATCTTTCATGTTACCGCTAGCCATCAAATCGTGAGTGAGCTTTTTAAGATCATTCAAATCATTTTTCATATCAAACAGCACTTTGTAAAGTATTTCACGCTCGTTTGCAAAATCACTGTCGGCTTTTTTGTTTTCTCCTACCACGGCAGGTAAATGAGTGCCAGTGTCTGGTAAATAATTACGTAAGGTAGCTACATTGATATTACGTTCCTGTTCAAGAACGCTTATTTGCTCGGCAATGTTGCGTAATTGTCTAATATTTCCACTCCACCTGTAATTGGTTAATAAGCGTACTGCATCCTCATCTAATCTGATAGTTGGCATTTTGTACTTGGTAGCAAAATCACTAGCAAATTTTCTAAATAACAAGTGAATATCACCTTTACGCTCGCGTAATGGAGGTAAGTGAATTTCTACTGTACTTAATCGATAATACAGATCTTCTCTGAATTTCCCTTTCTCAATAGCTTCAAACATTTTGACGTTTGTGGCAGCTACAATTCTAACGTCGGTCTTTTGAACTTTTGAGGATCCTACTTTTAGGAACTCACCATTTTCTAGAACTCGCAACAATCTAACTTGTGTAGGCAGTGGTAATTCACCTACTTCATCTAAGAATATGGTTCCGCCATCGGCAACTTCAAAATAACCAGACCTTGTTTGTGTAGCTCCAGTAAAAGCGCCTTTTTCATGCCCAAAAAGTTCAGAGTCTATGGTTCCTTCTGGGATAGCACCACAGTTTACGGCTATATATTTGGCGTGTTTTCTAAAGGATTGAGAATGTATAATTCTAGGAATACTTTCTTTACCAACACCGCTTTCTCCCGTTACTAATACTGAAATATCAGTAGGAGCAACTTGCAGGGATTTTTGAATAGCACGATTAAAACTAGGGTCGTTACCAATTAACTCAAATCTTTGTTTTATAGCTTGTATCCCTTCCATAAACTATTATTTAATCGTGATTGGGCCTGTCATATCACTATATCCAACAGCTTCACCTATTAGAGTTGCGCTAGTGCAGTCTGTTATTTTGACCATTACAAAATCGCCAACCTTAAAATTACCTTTAGGAAAAACGGTCATGTAATTTTGAGAGTTGCGTCCTGCCCAATGTTGATCAGATCGTTTAGACTCTTTTTCAATAAGTACCTCTACAGTCTTTCCTACAAAGTATTGAGCTCTTTCTAGACCAGTACGACGTTGTACATCGATTATCTCTGATAAACGTCTTTTCTTTACTTCTTCAGGAACATCATCTTCCATTTTTCTTGCAGCCATAGTACCAGGTCTCTCACTATATGCAAACATGAAACCATAGTCATACTTTACATATTCCATAAGACTTAAAGTGTCTTGATGATCTTCTTCTGTCTCAGTTGGGAATCCTGCGATCATATCTTGAGAAATTGCGCAATCCTCAATAATGTCATGAATACGATCAATTAAATCCATGTATTCTTGACGGGTATGCAGTCGATTCATTTCTTTTAATATACGATCACTTCCTGACTGTACAGGTAAGTGTATATAATTACAAATATTACGATGTGCTGCCATAGCATGGAGAACATCATCACTAATATCTTGTGGATTGCTTGTAGAAAAGCGTACTCTTAAATTAGGTTGAGCCTTAGCAACTATATGCAGAAGTTTGGCAAAATCTACTGCAGTCGCCTGTGCCATTGGGCTAGCCTTTTTAAAATCCTTCTTAAGACCACCGCCATACCACAAATACGAATCAACGTTTTGTCCCAGAAGAGTTACTTCCTTAAAACCTTTGTTTACCAAATCTTGAATTTCTTCTAAGATAGATTGAGGATCACGACTACGTTCACGTCCTCTTGTAAAAGGAACCACACAAAACGTACACATGTTATCGCAACCTCTAGTTATGGATACAAATGCAGTGACACCATTACTATGTAATCTTACAGGAGCAACATCACCATAGGTTTCTTCTTTAGATAAAATTACATTAACTGCATCACGACCTTCATCGATTTCTGCTACAAGATTTGGAAGGTCTTTGTAGGCATCTGGTCCTACAACCATGTCTACAATTTTCTCTTCTTCAAGAAATTTAGATTTAAGTCTTTCTGCCATACAGCCTAGAACCCCAACTTTCATGTTTGGATTTTCGCGCTCTTTTACTCGATTAAATTTCTCTAATCTTTTACGAACTGTTTGTTCTGCTTTCTCACGAATGGAGCAAGTGTTAACCAAAACTAGGTCTGCTTCTTCAAGAGTATTAGTAGTGTTAAAACCTTCTTTAGCCAAGATTGATGCAACAATCTCACTATCTGAAAAATTCATTTGACAACCGTAGCTCTCTATGTACAACTTACGGCCGTTCTCTTTTTTATCATTTAATTGAACAGTAGTTCCTTGCTTTTCTTCTTCAATTACTTTTTCCATCGTCTCCTTAGTATTTCACCTTTTTTAGGTGGTGCAAAGATAGTTTGTTTTTTTGGTTTAATGACAATCTGTCACCTTAGCATTCTAACAGATATTTATGCTCTTTCTAAGGAAAAAGTTCAAAAGTTGGTTTGCCTATTAATAACCTAAAAAGAATACTACGAACAGGGAGAATTATCTTTGATTATTTGGTTTAAAAGAATATTCAAAGTTAAAAGACTGAATAACAGATTTTTATATTTCTAAAAAATATTGGTTTAACAATTATTTAGACTCTCTAATTATTTTAACTATAACTTTGCATTTCAAATTTCAAAACTTAATGGCAAAAAATCTTGTAATAGTAGAGTCGCCTGCCAAGGCAAAAACTATTGAAAAATTTCTAGGAAAAGATTTCAAAGTAGCATCTAGTTTTGGTCACATTGCTGACCTTCCTGCCAAGGAATTAGGTGTTAATGTCGATAAAGATTTTACACCTAAATATATTGTTTCTAGTGATAAAAAAGATCTGGTTAAAAAGCTTAAAAAACTAGCTGCCGATTGCGAAATAGTTTGGTTAGCGAGTGATGAAGATCGAGAAGGAGAAGCTATTGCATGGCACCTTGCTGAACAACTTGATCTCAAAAAGGAAAAAACAAAACGTATTGTATTTAATGCGATCACTAAAAGCGCTGTTCAAAAGGCAATTGATAATCCTAGAACGATAGATTATGATCTTGTAAATGCCCAACAGGCTAGACGAGTGCTAGACCGTATAGTAGGATATGAGATTTCTCCTATATTATGGAGAAAAGTCAAAGGTGGTGCAAGTGCTGGTCGTGTGCAAAGTGTGGCAGTGCGATTAATAGTAGAACGCGAGGATGAAATCTTGAAGTTTAATTCAACAAACTTCTTTAGGGTTGATGCAGAATTCCTTTCAAAAGAAGGTAAGTTAGTCAAAGCAAAATTACCAAGTTCACTCGATTCTACTGAGGAAGCAGAGGAATTTTTAGAATCCAATAAAGGAGCTACTTTTAAGGTTTCAAATCTAACCAAAAAGCCAGCTAGTAAATCTCCAGCTCCACCATTTACTACATCAACATTACAGCAAGAGGCTTCAAGGAAATTATACTTCAATGTAAGTCGTACCATGCAACTTGCACAACGATTGTATGAAGCTGGGTTGATTACTTATATGAGAACCGACTCGGTTAACTTAAGTAATGAAGCAAAAAACGGTGCCAAGGAGGAAATAAATAAGGCATACGGAGATAAATACCATAAAGAGCGTAATTATAAAGGAAAGTCTAAAGGAGCTCAAGAGGCTCACGAGGCTATAAGGCCAACTGATTTTGCTGTCCATAGTGCAGGAGCCGATAGAGATCAAATCAGATTATACGAGCTCATATGGAAAAGAGCTATAGCCAGCCAGATGAGTGATGCTAAACTTGAAAGAACCAACGTTTCTATAAGTGCTAGTACTCACGATAAAGAATTCACTGCAAATGGTGAAATCGTAAAATTCGAAGGTTTTTTAAAAGTATACCTAGAAGGAACTGATGATGAAGACCTAGAACAAGAAGGACTGTTACCAGATTTAACCGTTGGAGATGTTTTAGATTCAAAGTCTATAACTGCTACCGAGCGTTTTTCACGACCACCATACCGTTATACGGAAGCTTCATTGGTTAAAAAACTAGAAGAATTAGGTATCGGTAGACCTTCTACCTACGCACCTACAATTACGACCATTCAAAATCGTAAGTATATTGAAAAAGGTCAAGATACAGGAGAAGAAAGATCTTACAAACAATTCACTCTGGTTAATGAAGAAGTTCAGATTCAAGAATTAACTGAAAAAACAGGATCAAATAAAGGTAAAATGATTCCTACTGATGTAGGAAGAGTTGTGAATGACTTCTTAGTAGAGCATTTTGGTGATATCTTAGATTATAATTTTACAGCCAAAGTAGAAGAGTCTTTCGATAACATCGCCGAAGGAAAAGAAGAATGGACTGATATGATGCAGTCTTTCTATAAAGACTTTCATCCTAAAGTTAAGGACGTAGCAGAAAATGCCGAACGAGAAGTAGGTGAACGTATCTTAGGAACACATCCTGAAAGCGGTAAGCCTATAAGTGTTAGATTAGGAAGATTTGGGGCAATGGCTCAAATAGGTACTGTAGAGGATGAAGAGAAGCCTCAGTTTGCTAGCTTACTGCCTTCTCAAAATCTATCGACGATTACCTTAGAAGAAGCTTTAGAGCTTTTTAAACTTCCTAGAACTTTGGGTGAATACAATGGGCATCCTGTTGAAGTTAATCAAGGGCGATATGGTCCTTATGTTAAATTCAACGGTAAAACATTTGTTTCCTTGGAGAAAACAGATGATCCAATGAGTATTTCACTAGATCGTGCTATGGAGCTTATAGAAGAAAAAGAAAAGGCCGATGCTCCAATTTATGAATATGACGGCCAACCGGTTACTAAAGGAGTTGGTAGATTTGGGCCATTTATAAAATGGAGTGGTATGTTTATTTCAGTAAACAAAAAGTACGACTTTGATAACCTGTCTAATTCAGATATTGAAACTTTAATTAAAGATAAGATTCAAAAGGAAAAAGACAAGCTGATAGTTGATTGGGAAGAAGAAGGAATAAGAATTGAAAAGGCTCGATGGGGTAGGCATAATATCATTAAAGGTAAGACTAAGGTGGAACTAGCAAAAACCATCGACCCTTTAAGTATTACTCTAGAAAAAGCTCAAGAATTAATTGCAAAAAAAGCTCCTAAAAAGAAAACAACTAAGAAAAAAACCACTCGTAAGAGTACTAAAAAATAAACATGTCTCTGGATTTTTTAAACCCAGTTCATGAGCTTGCGGTGGCTCATGCAATGTTGCAACCACCTGCCACTTTAGGACAAACAATAAGAATTCATACAGAGCAAGATGGTATGCCAGACTTGCAAAATGTGGATTTGGTGATCATCGGTCTGTTAGAAAACCGTAAGGATAATAATGCCTTGATTCAAGTTAAAACTTTGGATCATATTAGAAGAAAGCTGTACGAATTGTATCCAGGAAACTGGACATCAACCATAGCCGATTTAGGAGATGTTTTTCCTGGTGAAACTGTTGAAGATACCTATTTCGTGATAAGACAGCTTACCGAATTTTTTCTCTTAAGAAAAATTATTCCTATATACATTGGTGGTAGTCAAGATCTTATGTATCCTATGTATCGAGCATTTGATGAGCATTATACTATGATTAATGCGTTGAATGTTGATTGTAGGTTTGACTTAGGCGATATCAATGCACCCATTACCTCACGCAATTACGTTGGTAAAATGGTTACAGAACAACCCTATAATTTATTCAATTATACCAATCTTGGTTTTCAAACCTATTTCAATTCGCAGGACGAAATTGAGTTGTTGCAGCGCATGTATTTTGAAGCAGATCGATTAGGTGCGTTGGATCAGGATATCACCTTAGCAGAGCCTCATATGAGAGATGCAGATTTGGTAGGTATCGATTTACAATCGGTTCGTAGTGGTGATCTCGCTTTCGCGAAAGCGAACCCTAATGGATTTAATGGTAAGCAAATTTGCAGCCTTTCCAGGTACGCTGGAATTAGTGATAGGTTAAAAGTATTTGGTGTTTTTGAGACTGTTCTGGAGGCAATAGATACACCAGCGCAGTTGGTAGCAGAGATAGTTTGGTATTTTATCGAAGGTTACAATTATCGCAGCGGTGAGTATCCATTGAATATCGATGATAATGTATTAAAGTATCAGGTACCTGTTAAGGACGAGATACTTATATTTTACAAGAGTAGTAATACTGGGCGCTGGTGGATAGAAATACCTTTTATTCAAGGAGTCAATAATAAATTAAAACAACACACGTTATTACCTTGTTCTTATCAAGATTATCAAGAAGCTTGCAATCAACATCTTCCTGATAAATGGTTAAGAGCTAGGAAGAAAAACGAATTTTAGCAACATTTTATCGATAGTTTCTTTAAATTAATCATAAAAAAAAGTTGTGGAATTATAAATAAAATAATAGGTTTACGGCCTTAAATCTCATAAAGATAACTTAAGATACCTTATGAAAAAGTTTTTTGTCCTTATAGCAGTGGCAGTTTTTGTAGCTAGTTGTGGAAAAGGAGACCGCGGAATGGTAGTAGGTGCCAAAGGAAAGAAATGGCATCCTGAAAAGCCTTATGGTATGACGCTTATACCAGGTGGTGCGTTTATAATGGGTAAAAGTGATGATGATATCGCTGCTACTAGAAACGCGCCGGCTAAAACTGTTACAGTACCATCTTTCTACATGGATGAAACTGAGATTACAAACGCAGAATACCGTCAGTTTACAAACTGGGTACGTGATTCTATTTTTAGAACAAATCTAGCTATTATGGCAGATGAAAATGGAGCTACTCCTGGTGATGATGGAATAGGGGAATTTGCCTTTCTTGATGGTGAAGAAGGAGAGCTTACTCCTTGGGAGCAATACCTACAAGATAACTACGTAGGTCTTGGTCCGACTGGATATGAAGGAAGAAAATTAAATCGTGATGTTGATCTTATTTGGGATACAGAGGAGATTCCAGACGAATTTTATGCTGAGGTTTATGACAATTTCTTAATCCCTTACGAGGAAGCTTATAACGGAGAACGTACTATCGATACGGACAAATTACAGTTTATGTATACAGAGTACGATGTTGAAGCGGTTGCTCGTAATCGTGACAAATCTAAATCTAGAAAAGACTTTATAACTCAAGAGCCAGTTCCTGTATATCCAGACACTACAGTATGGATTAGAGATTTTAACTATAGTTACAATGAGCCAATGCACAATGATTACTATTATCATGAAGCTTATAGTAATTATCCTGTAGTAGGAGTAAACTGGAAACAAGCTAAGGCGTTCTGTCAATGGAGAACACTTTATCACAATGGTTATAGAAAGCAACGTAACCTGGAAAGAGTATTTGAGTACCGTTTACCAAGTGAGGCAGAATGGGAATATGCTGCTCGTGGTGGATTGGAAGGAGCTACTTATCCATGGGGTGGTCCTTATGCAAAAAATGATAGAGGTTGTTTCCTTGCTAACTTCAAGCCATTAAGAGGTGATTACGCAGCAGATCAAGCGGTTTATACGGTAGAAGCAGATGCTTATGAACCAAATGATTACAACTTGTATAACATGTCAGGTAATGTATCAGAATGGGTGAATTCTTCATATGAGCCAGGAGCTTATGAATTTATGAGTTCATTATCGCCTGTAGTAAATGATAAAGAAAATAAACGTAAAGGTGTTAGAGGTGGATCTTGGAAGGATGTATCATACTTCTTACAAGTAGGAACTCGTGACTACGAATATCAGGATAGTGCAAGAAGTTTTATTGGTTTCCGTACGGTACAAACGTATCAAGGTACTGATATTACTCTTAATGCAGCTACTAACTAATACCCCTTAATTAATTAAATCTTAACTTAACAACTTAACTAAACACTTATTTAAAAATGGCACAGTCTAAAACAACTAAGAAATTATTTAACATGGCTTACGGTATCGGAGCCTCAATTGTAATTATCGGTGCATTATTCAAAATTCTTCACTGGGAAATTCCATTAGGTGGTGGAGCTAAAATTGGTGGTGGTACCTTACTTGCTATTGGTCTTATTACTGAAGCTTTAATTTTCTTTATATCTGCTTTTGAACCTGTAGAAGATGATCTTGATTGGTCACTTGTTTATCCGGAATTAGCTGGTGGTCAAGCAGTTGGTGGGAAAAAGAAAAAAGTAGAAGAGCCTAAAGATGCACAAGGTCTTTTATCAAAAAAATTAGATGAAATGCTTAAGGAGGCTAAACTTGATTCTGAACTTATGTCTAGTTTAGGAGACAGCATCCGTAGCTTTAAAGGTGCAGCAGAAGGTATTAAGCCAACTACTGAGGCTATGACTTCTACTAAAAAGTATTCTGAGGAAATGGCTCTTGCAGCTGCTCAAATGGAATCTTTAAACAGTCTTTACAAAGTACAAGTAGAGAGCGGTGCTAAACAAGCTGAAGCTAATCAAGCAATCGCTGAAAACGCTACTAAACTTCAAGAGCAAATGGCTGGACTAGCTAATAACTTATCTTCATTGAACAGTGTGTATGGTAACATGCTTGGAGCAATGAAAGCATAATTAGTTCGCTTAATTGATTTAACAACAACTAATTAAAAAGTTATGGCAGGAGGAAAACAGTCCCCAAGACAGAAGATGATTAACCTGATGTATCTGGTTTTCATCGCGATGCTTGCTCTTAATATGAGTAAGGAAGTTCTTAATGCATTTGGTCTATTAAATGCAAACATAGAAGAAAGCAATGTTGCTGCGACAGCAAAAAACAGTAATGCTATGAATGGTCTAGCACAATTAGCTAGTGACCAGCCTGAAAAATATGCTCCACTTAAAGCAAAGGCGGATAAAGTAGATCAATTATCTACTGAATACTATCAATATCTTCAAAATATTAAAGAAGAAATGGAAGGTTCGGTTGAGGATGCTACGGATTATCAGGTTATGGATAAGGCAGACTTTCTTGATCAGAAGTTCTTTGTAGGTGATAAATTGCGCCCTGAAGGAGAAGAATTTTTATCTAGAATGACAGAATATCGTGACAACATGAAACAAGTTGTTGCAGATAATGCAGAGTTAAAAAGTGAATTAGATAATAAATTCACACCTAATGCTGAAACTAATCGTGATGGTAAAGAAGTTGAATACATGGACTATCACTATAAAGGTTTTCCATTAATTGCTTCAATTGCTAAGATTACATTATTGCAAAGTCAAGTTAAGAATATTGAATCTGAAGTTTTAAGTAAATTAACAACTGGCGCTCTTAAGGAAGAAGTGAGTATGAATAAGTATACCACTCTTATGGAGACTCCTAAAGCTGCTTACTACAATGGAGAGACTTTTGATGGTCAAATTGTTTTAGGAAGAAAGGATGCTACATTAAAACCTAAAAGAGTTGAGCTGAAATTAGATGGTAGAACGTTATCTGAAAATCAATACGCCATTGAGGATGGTCGTGTTGTACTAAAAGTTGGTGCAGGTTCGGTTGGTGATCACAAAATCACAGGTCAGTTGATATTTGAACAAGACGGTGAGGACTTACCTGTTGATGTTGAACAATCTTTCGCTACTATTGCTAAGCCTAATTCGGCAACTATATCTGCTGATAAGATGAACGTTGTATATCGTGGTGTAGATAACCCAATGACGATTACTTTTGCAGGAGTTCAAAGTGGTAATGTTAATGCATCTGCTCCTGGTTTAAGAAAGCAAAGTGGTTCTAGTTATATCATGAGTCCTGGTGCTGGTAAAGAAGTTAAGATTAATGTTACTGGTAAATTATCTACTGGTGAAACAGTTTCTGATTCTAAAACTTTCCGTATCAAAAACTTACCAAGACCTACAGGTATGGTAGCAGGTGAATACGACGATGTTAAAAAAGGACGTCAACAGCTTGCTATATCTGATGTTGACGCTAAGTTCTTAAACTTTGACTTTGAATTAAAGCCAAGAGTTACAAGTTTTATATTTAAAGTGCCTGGCCAGCCTGCTATACCAGTAAGTGGTAATAGATTAAATGGTGCTGCAAAAAGTGCTTTAAATAGAGCTCGTAAGGGTGATATCGTTCAATTTGCTAAAATTAAAGCTGCTATTCCTGGAGTTAAGGTAAACCTTCCAGGTGTATCAAGTGTAGCAGTTGAACTTACAAACTAATAAATTAATAGTATCTCAATAATGAAGAAGATAATCGTTTTAATAGCTGCTGTAGCCTTTACAGGAACTGCTGTTGCTCAAAACAATATTCTCAATGCCAAAAGTCCAGAGGAATTTGGGAAATTGACGGAAGAACAGATTGAAAATAATAACGATACACCGTTACCTTATGGATATGTGGAACAACGTGATGTGTTATGGCAAAGAACTGTATGGGAAACCATAGATCTTGATGAGCGTATTAATTTTCCTCTTTATTATCCTGTAGACACTATAAGAGTAGGTAAAGACCGTCGTTCTTTATTTCATGTATTAACTGATGCTGCTATAAAAGGAGATCTACCTTTATATGCTGATTCTTATTTCAATGAGAAAAGAGAATTTGCTGATATAGAAAACTCATTGAGCAGTCAAACAATTTCTGAAGCTGGTATCAACATCCTTAATGATGAAGGTATTATTCTTGAAGAAGGAGTAAGACCTCTAGATGTAGATACTACTTACAACATCCCTGGTTTTGATCAGTATGTCAACGTAGTAACTGTTGGTGCAGACAATGTGAAGGAATACAGAATACGTGGTGTATGGTATTTCGATGCTCGTCAATCTGAATTACGTTATCGTTTAATCGGTATATGTCCTGTTACTCCAGATGCTAACTTTATGGACTCTGATGAAGGTGTTGAATTATTCTGGGTTTACTATCCAGATGCTCGTCAACTACTTCACGAGGCTAAAGCATTTAATACACTTAACAGTGCGCGTCCTATTTCATTTGATCATATTTTAAATTCACGCAGATTTAATGCGTTAATCTATAAAATGGACAATGTTCAAGGTGATCGTGAAATCGAACGTTACATTGCAGATAACTCTTTAATGCAGTTATTAGAATCTAGAAGATTAAACGAAATAATTAGAAATTTCGAATTAGACATGTGGAATTACTAAAACTACATAATTAAATTTATAAAACCTCGCTGTAAAGCGAGGTTTTTTTTTGACGTAAATTTGTTGTTCATCTTTTTATATGAAAGACACTTTAATTATTGGTGGTGGAATCTCAGGTTGTACTCTTGCCTGGCAATGGTACTTTAACAATAAATCATTCACCTTAGTTACCGATCAAAAAAAAGGATCTAGTGCAGTTGCAGCTGGCGTCTATAATCCAACTATTTTAAAAAGGTTTACTAGTGTATGGAAAGCGCAGGAACAGCTTGAGTATATGTTGCCTTTTTACCAAAAAATAGAAAAGGAATTAGACTGTAAATTACTTCATCCCTATAAAATCTTAAGAAGATTACATGACAATAATGAACAGAAAACTTGGGTTGCAAAATCTGAAAAACCCGAATTAAAACCTTTTATGAAAGGTTCTATTTCTTCTTTAAAAATTGATGGAATTAATGCACCTTTTGGTTTTGGAGAGGTTACTCAAACGGGTTGGTTAGACACATTAACCTTCATGTCAAAATCCTATGAAATCTTTAAAAATTTAGATAGTTTTTATACAGGTAATGACAACGGTCTTTCTTTTGATAATCAATCTGTGATTTTTAATACAGAAGTCTTTGATCATGTAATTTATGCAGAAGGTTATGCCATAAAGGATAATGCAAAATTTAATTATTTGCCCTTACAAGGTAATAAAGGAGAAATCATGCTTATAAAAGCACCTGATTTAAAGCTTAATGCTATTATCAAGGCAGGTGTTTTTATTATGCCTTACAAGGACGATATGTTTTGGGTAGGAGCTACGTACAATAGGCATGACCTGTCTGATAATATTTCACACCCAGGCGCGCAATTTCTTTCCTCTCGTTTGGAAAAAATTCTCACGGTACCTTATCAGATTGTCGAATATAAATGGGGCATTAGACCAACAACGGTTGATAGGAGACCTTTTTTAGGAGCACATCCTAATCTTAAAAATCATTATGTTTTTAATGGAATGGGTAGTAGGGCAGTGTTGATTGCTCCTTGGGCTAGTGAACAGCTCCATAATTGTATTTTCAAAAACACATCCTTACATCCAGAAATCGATATTCAAAGATTTAGGTAAATAATTGTTCATTTTCCATTTAAATAAATATGTAGCTTTTAACTGCCAAAGTTTTAAGGTTTACTGGTAGTTACGCATCTTTGCATCCATAGAATACTTACATGTTAAACATTCATAATTTACACGTTTCATTTGGTGGTGAGACACTTTTCCAAGAAATCACTTTTCGTTTAAACGCTGGTCAACGAGTTGGACTTATCGGTAAAAATGGTGCTGGTAAATCTACCTTACTCAAAGTAGTAGCTGGTGATTTAGAGTACGATGAAGGTCAGGTAGCTATGGAAAAAGGTACCAGTATAGGTTTCTTAAGACAGGATATTGATTTCGTACAAGGAAGAACAGTTCTAGAAGAGGCTTATACCGCTTTCGCGAAAGCGATACAAATAGAAGCTCAGTTAGAAAACATTAATGAGCAACTTGCCACACGCACCGATTATGAAAGTGAAGGTTACAATCAACTCATGATCGATTTGAGTGATTTAACTCATGAGTATGAAATTATTGGCGGATATCATTATAAGGGAGAAACTGAAAAGATTTTAAAAGGACTAGGTTTTCAACCAGAACAATTTAATAAACTAACTGATGAACTTTCAGGTGGCTGGCGCATGCGTATTGAGCTAGCAAAATTATTATTAGAAAATCATGATATCCTGCTTCTGGATGAACCTACTAACCACCTGGATATTGAATCTATACTTTGGTTAGAGCAATTTTTGCAAAATTATCCAGGAGCTGTAATGATTGTAAGTCACGACAAGATGTTTTTGGACAATGTCACAAACCGAACTATAGAAATCAGTCTAGGTCGTATTTATGATTATCCAAAGCCTTATACCAAATTTCTAGAACTACGTGCCGAAATTAGAGAACAACAAGAGGCTACATTCAAAAACCAACAAAAGGAAATTGAACGTACTGAAAAGCTGATTGAAAAATTTAGAGCCAAAGCAAGCAAAGCGACCATGGCACAGTCACTTATAAAAAAGTTGGACCGCATGGATGTGGTCGAGATTGAGCAAGAGGATAACGCAGCTATGAATATCCGTTTTGCGGCATCAGTTCAACCTGGTAAAGTTGTTCTAGAGCTAGAAGATGTTTCAAAAAACTATGGTGCCAAAACGGTATTGAGGAATGTAAACTTACTACTTGAAAGAGGTAAACGAGTAGCGTTTGTAGGGCAAAACGGAATGGGAAAATCTACACTTGCAAAAATTATTGTAGGTGATATTAATGATGCTCAAGGGAATGTGAATTTAGGACACAACGTTCAGTTGGGTTATTTTGCACAAAATCAGGCAGAATATCTAGACGGTGAAAAAACCATTTTAGATACCATGCTAGATGCTGCAGACGATACTAATCGTGTCAAAGTAAGAGACATGCTAGGAAGTTTCCTTTTTAGAGGAGATGAAGTGGAAAAAAAGGTCAAGGTATTAAGTGGTGGAGAACGCAATAGGCTGGCACTTTGTAAATTATTGTTACAGCCATTTAACGTCCTGATTATGGATGAGCCTACAAACCACCTAGATATACAGTCAAAAAATGTATTGAAAAAAGCCCTACTTAACTACGATGGTACATTAATAGTCGTTTCTCACGATAGAGAATTTTTACAAGGGCTTACTGAATTGGTGTATGAGTTTAGAGATCACAAACTTCAGGTGCATTTAGGCGATATTGATTATTATCTAGAGCAACGCAAGGCTATGGATATGCGAGAGATTGAAAAAGTCTCAAAGGATAGTAAGAACGATAAAGAGGTAAGTGGTACGCTTTCGCGAAAGCAAGAAGAATCACAACCTGAAAAAAAATTAAGTTACGAGGATCAAAAAAAACTGAAATCGCTCAATAATCGTTTATCAAAAGCAGAATCTAACATAAACCGATTAGAAAAGGAGATTAAAGAGATTGATCTAGAATTACAAGTGAATTATGATCAAACCGTTGCCGACCCTAAATTTTTTGATTCCTACCAAGCTCTTAAAACAGAATTAAAAGACTGGAATCAAAAATGGGAATCCTTATACGAGGAAATTGAATCCTTTTCCTAGTCTTTAAGTTTTCCTTAACCGCAGCAGTATGATATTATTGTAGTTTTGGCACTACTTTAATATTTGTATATACATGCGAACTGCTTTACGTATTGTTCTAGGCTTGCTTATTATTCTTGGTGCAGCCTATGGTGCTTATTCTATTTTTAATAGCAAAAAGAAACCAAAACCTAAGATCAAGAAAGAGGTTAAGATTGTTCAAGTTGATACAGTAAAAAATACTACTGTACCAATTATTATTCCTGCACAAGGTAACTTACAAGCAAAGGATAGAATTGAATTATATGCCGAGGTTTCTGGTGTGTTTAAACCTGTAAATAAGCTCTTTAGAACAGGACAGGAGTATAAAGCTGGAGAGACTATTATCCTTATAGATAATACAGAATTTTATGCGCAGGTTCAAAGCTTGCGCAGTAGTTTGAATAATCAAATTACAGCGCTCATGCCAGATTTACGACTTGATTATCCCGAGTCGTTCCAGCAGTGGCAGGATTACCTTAATAACTGGAACATTAATGCAGCCACAGCAGCATTACCAGAGCCAAAATCAGATAAGGAAAAATATTACATAACTGGTCGTAATATTTATACAACCTATTACAATATTAAAAATTTAGAGCAACGATTAGGTAAATACCGCATAAGAGCTCCTTTTACAGGAACTTTGACCGAGGCTAATGTTACCGAAGGTACATTAGTGCGCAATGGTCAACTACTAGGTGAATTTATTAAATCAGGAACCTATGAACTACCGGTAGCGGTAAGTAGTGAATTTGCTGACTTGCTAAAAGTAGGGGGAAAGGTAGTTCTTGAAAATGTTACAAGGACTAAAACCTATACAGGTACTATTACTAGAATAAATGCTAAAATCGATCAAGCTAGTCAAACTATTGACGCTATAATTGAAGTAAGTGATGCAGATTTAAAAGAAGGAATGTTTGTTCAAGCTCAATTAGAAGCCGAGAAAATTGATCAAGCAATTGAAATTAGTAGGTCTCTATTACAAAATGATAAGGCGTTGTTTACCGTTCAAGATAGTGTGCTTAAACTTATGGAAGTGAATCCAGTCTATTTTAGTGATAAAACAGCTGTAATAAAGGACGTTCCTGATAATACTGTTATCATTTCAAAATCTTTACCTGGTGCTTATGAAGGCATGCTTGTAAAACCAGAAGAGGAGTAAGGAGACATGAAAAAAATCATCAGTTATTTTATAGAACATCACATCGCAGTTAATGTGATGATCTTTGCATTTTTAGTGTTTGGTATCATAGGTGCTTTATCTCTTAATTCTTCCTTTTTTCCACTAGTAGACTCAAAAATTATTACCATTAATGTGGTCTACCCAGGAGCTTCACCTCAAGAAATAGAAGAAGGAGTTGTTTTAAAAATTGAAGATAATTTAAAGGGTATTGAAGGTGTAGATAGGGTTACTAGTGCATCACGAGAGAATGCAGGAACTATTACAGTAGAAATAATAAAAGGTTACGATATCGACTTTATGCTGCTCGAGGTTAAAAATGCAGTTGATAGAGTCCCATCATTTCCCACAGGTATGGAGCCGCTAGTAGTAGCCAAACAAGAAAATGCTCGACCTACTATATCTTTTGCTGTAAGCGGTAAGAATATACCTTTAAAAACGCTTAAAACAATAGCTCGTGATATTGAAAATGATCTTAGAGGAATAGACGGTATTTCTCAAGTTAATATTGCAGGTTATCCGGCCGAGGAAATTGAAATTGCTGTTAATGAAAATACTCTGTTGGCTTATAATTTAAGCTTTCAAGAGGTTGCAGATGCTGTTGCTAGTAGTAATTTACTGGTTACCGGTGGTAATATTAAAACCGATGTTGAGGAGTATCTAATTAGGGCAAACAGCCGTAACTATTACGGGACTGAGCTTAACTTTATTCCTGTACGTACTAATAGTGATGGTACTACTTTAAGATTAAGCGATGTAGCTACTGTGCGAGACCGTTTCTCTGAAACACCAAATGCATCCTACTTTAATAATGAACTTGCAGTAAATGTTACCATTACCAGTACTAATTCTGAAGATTTAATTGATAGTGCCGATAAGGTTAAGGAGTACATTGAAGGATTCAATCAACGTTCTTCAAATGTACAGTTAAACGTAGTGAGTGATCAATCAATTACCTTAAATCAAAGAACAGCATTACTGGCAGAAAATGCTGTTGTAGGAATGATTTTAGTCTTGATATTTCTATCGGTTTTTTTAAATGTAAGATTGGCTTTTTGGGTAGCTTTTGGATTACCAGTAGCTTTTTTAGGAATGTTCATGTTTGCTGGGCAGTTTGATGTCACCATCAATGTGCTTTCCTTATTTGGGATGATAATCGTGATAGGTATATTGGTGGACGATGGGATTGTGATTGCCGAAAATATCTATCAGCATTACGAGAATGGTAAAAGTGCTATAAAAGCTGCTGTTGATGGAACACTAGAAGTGATTCCACCTATTTTGAGTGCGATTACAACAACGATACTAGCCTTTTCTTCCTTTTTATTTTTAGATAGTAGAATAGGCGAGTTTTTTAGTGAGGTTTCCGTTATTGTTATGTTGACATTATTGGTGTCTCTAGTTGAGGCATTGATCATTTTACCAGCTCACCTGGCACATTCCAAAGCGCTGGCAGATAAACCTAAGGAACCTAAAAGTAAACTAGGACAATTCTTCAAAAAAATGAGAGGAATTAACGACTACGGCGATAGATCCATGGCGTGGATGCGAGATAAACTTTACGCGCCTGCTTTACGATTTACCCTACGCAATAAGTTTTTGACTTTTAGTTTTTTCTTAGCGGCTATTTTACTCACTTTAGGAAGTATAGGTGGTGGAGTTATTGGAGTAACTTTATTTCCTAGAATTGCAAGCGATAGAGTAAGTGTAGAATTGGAAATGCCTAATGGAACAGCCACTGCAATTACAGATTCTATTATTTCACATATAGAACAAAAAGCGCAAATTGTAAATCAAGAGTTAACCGAGGAATACCTAACCGATGATGTTTATGGTGATAGCATTATGCTGTTTGAAAACATTATTAAAACACAAACCTCATCTTCTTCAGCTGGATTAACGATAAACCTATTGCCTGGTGAAACTAGACCAGAATCTCTCAACTCAAATATTGTTTCTAACCGATTAAGGGAACTAGTAGGAGATGTTCCAGGCGCTGAAAGACTGGTCTTTGGATCAGGTGGTAACTTTGGCGGTAGTCCTGTTTCAGTTTCTTTATTGAGTAATGATATTCAGGAATTGAAATCTGCGACTGAGGAATTAAAGGAAATTTTAACAAGCAATCCGTTGCTCAAGGATGTTACCGATAACGATCCTGCTGGAATAAAAGAAATACGACTTAACTTAAAACAAAATGCTTATGCGCTAGGTCTTAATACACGAAGTATTATGAATCAAGTAAGAGCTGCTTTTTTCGGTCGCGAGGCACAACGATTCCAACGAGGTCAAGACGAGATTAAAGTATGGGTGCGCTACGATCGTGAAAACCGAAGCAGTATTACTGACCTAGATGAATTGAGAATAGTAACGCCAGCTGGAGATCGTGTGCCTCTTAGAGACATTGCAGAATACACAATTGAACGTGGCGATGTTGTCATTAATCACCTTGACGGTCGTAGGGAAATCCAAGTTTCTGCCGATTTAAAGGATCCTAATCAAAGCGCCACAGATATCCTTACAGACATTCAGGAAAACATTATTCCAGAATTACAGACCAAGTACCCGACCATATCACCTAACTATTTGAATGGACAGGCACGCGAGGCACAAAAGATAAGTTCCAGTGCAGGCGCTGTAATGCCTATAATTTTATTATTAATTTATATAGTAATCGCGTTTACCTTCAGAAGTTGGACACAACCTATCATGCTATTATTACTTATTCCTTTTAGTCTGGTGGCAGTAGGTTGGGGACACTGGATTCATGGTTTTCCTGTGAATATTTTATCGATGCTAGGTATTATCGCATTAATAGGAATTATGGTAAACGACGGTCTTGTACTCATCGGTAAATTCAATAATTACATTAAGGAAGGACTAGATTTTGATGACGCCCTTTATGAGGCAGGAAAATCACGTTTTAGAGCCATATTTTTAACCTCTATAACTACCATTGCTGGTCTAGCACCCTTACTGTTAGAAACTAGCCGACAGGCGCAATTTCTTAAACCCATGGCGATTTCAATATCTTACGGGATAGGTTTGGCCACGATTTTAACCTTATTGTTGTTACCATTATTTTTAAGTTTCGGAAATCGTAGTAAGCTCGCTATGCGCTGGCTTATAAAAGGTGAATCTTTAGCTCCTAAGGAAGTGACACCGGTAAAAAAAGAACAAGATAGCACAGTGGATTATGAAGAATAAAAGTAGGTTTATCTTAATGGCTTTTTGTTTCTACGCTTTCGCGAAAGCGTACTCACAACAGTCACCAGAGAGCTTGTTAACCAAGCAAGAGGCAATTGCACAAATGCTAGAAAATAATTACGGAGTTAGAATTGCTGAAAATCAAAAACTCATTGCTGAAAATAATAAAGGGATTCTGAATTCTGGATACTTGCCTACCGTTAATGGAACAGCAGGCGCCAATTATGAACAAACTGATACCGAGGTAGACTTTGGCGGCGCCTCAAATCAAGATGGATCGGTAAGGGATAATGTAAACATTCAGGATGCTGAAACGAGACGTTACAATGCTGCGATCAATGTCAATTACACTTTGTTTGATGGTTTAGGTAGGTTGTACAACTACAAGCGTTTAAAAGAATTATATAACTTATCTGAATTACAAGCTAGACAAACCATAGAAACAAATGCCTTGCAATTGATGTCTGTCTATCTAGAGGTAGCACGTATTAGAGAAAACGTACAAGTACTAGAACAGGCACTGGATATATCCTTAAAGCGAGAGCAAAGAGCGCAGTACCAGTTTGATTATGGACAAGTAAACAAACTTGAGGTTCTTAATGCTAGAGTAGATATTAATACCGACAGTATTAACTTACTAAATGCTCAACAACAATTACGTAATGCAAAACGAGATTTAAACTTTATCATGCAACGTGATATAGAAACGTCGTTTGCAGTAGATACAACCGTAACATTACTCAATGAACTCGAGATTGTATCGTTTATTGAAAAGGCTAGTGAGAACAACGTACGTTTATTACAAGCCGATCGCAACGTGACTGTAAGTGAATACGATATTAAAACAGCAAGGTCGCTTATGTTACCTCGAATAGGTCTAACAGGTTCTTACGGTTGGAATCAAACTGACAACCCAGCTAGTGCATTTTTCCCAAGTACTACCAATTTGAGTACTTCATTGCAGTTGGGTGCAAATCTTACATGGGATATTTTTGACGGTGGTACATCAATCACTAATTATCGAAATGCGCAAATTCGATTCAATAATGAAGAACTGCTTAAAAAACAAATAGGCGACGAGGTAAAGAGAGATATCGCAAATGCTCGTGGTAATTACAACAACGCTTTACGAATTTATCAAATGCAGGAGCAAAACTTGATCACTAATCAAAACAACTTCACGAGAACTGAAGAGCGTTATAAATTAGGTCAAGTATCGTCGGTGGAGTTTAGACAGGCTCAGGTAAACTTGTTAAACGCTCAAACAACAAAAAACCTTGCTAAGTACGATGCCAAACTTGCCGAGTTACAATTACTACAACTCACAGGACAATTATTAAATGTGGAGTTATGATAGAGCATTTTTTTATGTGTCCGCATTGTTGGCAAGAAATTTCAATGTTACTAGATCCAGCCTATTCACAAACTTATGTAGAAGACTGTGAAGTGTGCTGCAATCCTATTGAGATTAAGGTGGTGTTTGAAAACGGTAGTTTAGAAAGCTTTAACGCTACAGAATTAGGTCAATGATTAACTTGTAAAAAAAAAATGAAAACAGTTATACATAGAGCGGAAACTAGAGGAGCTGCTAACTTTGGTTGGTTAGATGCCAGACACACCTTTAGTTTTGGTAGGTATTATAATCCGGATAGAATGAGCTTTGGCGTTTTACGGGTTTTAAACGACGATAGAATTGCAGGTGGAGCAGGATTTCCTACTCATCCACATGATAATATGGAAATTGTTACCATTCCTTTGGAAGGTGCTCTAGAACATAATGATAGTATGGGAAATACCGCTGTCATAGAAAAGGGCAAGGTACAAGTAATGAGCGCAGGAACAGGTGTGCAGCACAGCGAGTATAATAAAAATGAAAATGAGGAACTCAAGCTATTGCAAATATGGATGATTCCTAATAAACAGAATGTAACGCCTAGGTATGATGAAGTCGCGATAAGTGAAATCGCTGTTGAGAACGAACTCTACCAAATTCTATCGCCTAATCCAGATGATGATGGTGTTTGGGTACATCAAAACAGTTGGTGGTATATGATTCAAACCACAAAGGACAGCCACCTTACTTATAAATTTAAAGATGAAACAAACGGTCTGTATATCTTTTTAATTAAAGGATCTATAACTATAGATGGCGAACAATTATCTACGAGAGATGGTATCGGTATATACCAGACTTCATCTTTTGATTTTAATATTACCCAGGATAGTGAAGCTTTATTTATGGAAGTTCCGTTGAAGTTTTAAAATAGTAAATGAAAAAAGGCTGCCGATAGTGGCAGCCTTTTTATTTTTATCATTGCATATTACCTGTCTAAATCATCGGCGATGTCTTCCAATCGTTTTACTGTATTTACAGTAGATTGAACTTCATCCTTTTGAGCTTGTAAGATACTCACTATGGTAGGAGGCAATTCACCCTTATGTTCGAGCACATTTTCATATTCTTCGATAGTTGCTTTTTCACCTCTTAAACATTCCTCTAGTATTGTTTCCTCTTTGTTAGAAGAAAGAGCTGCTTTTAAATTCGTCCAACTGCGATGCATGTCACCAGTAAAGGATCCTGATAGATGAGCCTCACCATTTACATTATTCATTTCGTTAATTAAAGCACCTGCATATTCAGTTCTACGTTGTGCTTGAGAAATAAACCATTTTTTTAATTGGACATTATCTACAACTTCGGCAGCATTTTCATAACCATGTTGCGCGTCGTAACTTTTTTCTATTAGATTATTCAGATAATTTTCTGTTTTTACTGTATTGCTCATAATTTTTTATTTTGAATTTACATAGAATAAAAGAGCATGTTCTTAAAATTCAATCAATTGAAAATCTTTTAACAACTGTTATATTTTATTATGAAAGATTCTCTCCAAAATATTTGGTTAGAAGTGAAAAAGGGTTGTATATTTGCCATCCCAAATGAAACAAACTTTGTTTCTGAGTTATGACAGAGTGTTTAACTTAGTTTGTTGATATCGCGAGGTAGAGCAGTAGGTAGCTCGTCGGGCTCATAACCCGAAGGTCGCTGGTTCGAGTCCAGTCCTCGCTACTAACAAAAGCTCCTGAGAAATCAGGAGCTTTTTTCGTTTTAGGTGGTAATTCGACTTAAAGTTCATTGGATGTCGGTAAATGGACATTGATGTTCTGATGTTTCGGTTAAAAAGTTGAAACCATCAAATACAATCATTTGAACTTACCAGTATCAATACGCTTTTTGGATGATAAGCAAATTAAGTATATTTATTATGCAACGGGAACAAAGCTTCAAAAACAAATCTACGTGAACAACAACTTAACAAGTATAACATCCTATGCAGGTGCTTTTATATATGAAAAGAGTTCCCCAAGTGGAAGTGAGCAGTTACAGTTCTTCTCTCATGCAGAAGGGTATGTTGAAAAAGTAGATCAAGTTTATTACAAGTATGTCTATCAATACAAAGACCACCTTGGTAACGTAAGATTAAACTACGCTCAAGGCGAAGATGGTTTAATGATTAAAGAAGAGAATAACTATTATACCTTCGGAGTGAAGCATAAAGGGTATAATAACGTGATTGTAGGTCGTGATCATAAATACGGTTACGAAAATAAAGAAGAACAAGATGAACTTGGGCTTGATGGTTTTAGAGCTGTGGGAAATCCTCCATTAGTAATTAAAAGTGGTAATTATACTACTGGGCTGAAAAGGACATATAAACCAGGTTACATTCGTTTTATCGGCGCTTTAACTGCGATGAGTGCTGCGGCACCTATTCGTATTCTTGTATCTGCATTTTAAATAATATTATATGTCAAAAAAACAAATAATCATAATTTTAGTTTGTGGAATTCTTCTAGTATTAGCTGGCTATAGAATTTTTAGCGCTTTGGATTTGGTTAATGACAACAAGAATGTAGATCAGCCAGAAATTAACAAATCTTTTTTTTAACAAAGATTCAGGAAATATAAAACATGTTAGATCACAAAGAAATAGAAATAGCTCTGTTTACAGTATATATAATGTTAATAATTTTGATTATGGTTTAATAATATCATCATATGATATTGACTCAGATATTATGCTTGATAGTATTATATCAAGAGTAAATAAAGACCCCTATGATCGATTTAATTATGGTCAAGGAAGTATTTTTAAAACTGATTTTTTTATAATTATCATCCAGATAATTTTATTAATAAGATTGAGATTAGAAGTGTTAATTTTGAAAAAGCTGAAATCGAATACAAAAAACCTAATGTTTTTAACTTAAAGACACCTGTTTTAGAGGAGATAGGCTTGTCTCTAAATAATGATAAAGAATCCTTTGTACTAGTAGAAAATAAATCACTTTCTAAAACCTACTCTTTAGAAATATGTATTGTTAAAAAATATAATAAGGTATGTCTCTTCATATTAAAAGGAATTAATAAAAACATAGAATCAAGAGGTCAAATCAATTTATCCCAGATTATAAATATAGAAAGTATTGCCAAATAGCGTTTCTCCGCTAGTTCCGAGTTCTACTCGGTGAAACACGCAAAGAGGAAAAGGACGGACAGGTATCGTAAATATTAAGTACTAAATATAAACATAATGTACCTAGCTATGTCCTTTATGGCAGTGTCAGTTATTATTATAACAAGCAAGGTGAAATCGTAAAAACTAAATAAAAGATGAGAATTTTAAAAGTGATATTTCTTTACATACTCTTTATTTTATTGAGTTGCTGTAATGCGATTGATATTGATTCAAAAGAAAATATTTATGAAATTATAATAACCCATTTTGAGAACGATCCAAGTGTTAGTAAAGAATTGGAAGATAATTATGTTTTTGAAATAAGCAAGATTAGTAAAAGGAATAAACAATCTTATATTTTTATGACTTGGGACAATAAAGAAGTTGTGCTCCCAGATTCGTTATTCAATTACAATTATATTTCAAGAAATAACAGGTTATTTTATTGGCATGATTCTACTTCAAATAAAAATAGACATTCTTTCTATGATTTATTGCTCAAAAAGGGGAAAAAGTTAGATTCATGTATGTGGTACTCTAAAATCACTAAAGAAGAATGTAATGATTATGAAATTATAGTAAACCCTCCAACTTTTATTGGAGCTTATGATGTTTTATCTAAAGGACAAAAATTAATAGCTAAGAAAAAGATATTTCGTTAGATAGGGTAGGTAATGGCGGTAGTGTCCCAAATTAGGACATGGTTAGATAAAAGAGTTTAAATTATTGAAAGACAGTAATTAGTAGGTGTACCAGTTGGTACTAATCGTTAGAAACGCGATAAAAATGTTCCAAAGTTGGAACAGTATTAAAATAGAGTGGTTTAGGTTAAGGTGTAATTATAATGGCTGTCCGAATCTTCTAGATAGCAATAAAAATCCAACTTTTTAACCGACACCGTTTTTCTCAAAATTATTAAGTTTTTAAAAGATGAAAAGTATATATACAAACATAGTACTCTTACCTTTACTAATAGCTGCTAGCTGTTCATCAAGTAAGAGCCTTCTATTTAGTTCAAAAACTTTAAATTTTGAAAACTGTCTTTCAAAAGAAAAAAATTACAAGTATATTGAATTAAACCTTCCTAAAGGTTTTATCAAAAAAAAAGTAGAAAACCATGGGTTTTGCGAGTATCGATTTGAGTACCAAAATAAATCAACAATTTACGTTTCAACTGATATTTATAGTGGATCAAGGTTAAACTCTGATAATCTTTATTCAATTGGTGTGAATACATATGCAATTTCAAGAAGTATTACCTTAGTGGATACTATCAAAAACTCTGGAAAAGATAGAAATAACCTGTATTGGTTAGAGTATGTATTGGGAGATGTGGTTATAGGTTACGTCAATGTACCAGAAGAGCAAAAAGAACAATTTGAAAAAGCAATAGCCTCGTTAGACAGAAAATAGTAAGTGTATTAAGCCACTGCTTTTTTTCATATAAACACATATTGAGATCAGATAATCAAAATCTCACACTTCGGAGTGGTTTTATGCATATGTCTTTTAGTTTTAGGTAGTGTCCGACTTAAAGTTCATTGGATGTCGGTAAATGGACATTGATGTTCTGATGTTTCGGTTAAAAAGTTGAACCCATCAAATACAATCATTTAAACTTACCGTTTTCAATACACTTTTTGGATGATGAACAAATTAGGTATATTTATGATGCTTCGGGAACAAAGCTTCAAAAACAAATCTACGTGAACAACACCTTAACCAGCATAACATCCTATGTAGGTGCTTTTTTATATGAAAAGAGTTCCTCAAGTGGTAGTGAGCAGTTACAGTGCTTCTCTCATGCAGAAGGGTATGTTGAAAAAGTAGATCAAGTTTATTACCAGTATTTCTATCAATATAAAGACCACCTTGGTAATGTAAGACTCAACTATGCTAAAGGTCCTGACAGTTTAATGATTAAAGAAGAGAATAACTATTATCCCTTCGGCCTCAAACATAATGGGTATAATAACACAATCACAGGCAGTGACCATAAGTACGGTTACGGGAATAAAGAAGAACAAGATGAATTAGGACTGGAATGGATTGATATAACCGCTCGTAATTATGACCCTGCTATTGGTAGGTGGATGAATATTGATCCTTTAGCGGATGATATAGATAATTATGAATTTTCACCATATAATTATGCTATAAATAATCCAATATTTTTCATTGACCCTGATGGAATGAAATGGAAAGATCCTAAAGAGGTAGAAGAGTTAAAAATAAATGTTCAAAACAAAAGAGATGCTTTGTCTCAGAAAAATTTTGACTTAATAATTGCTTATTTCGAAAATGGAGATTTCAATGATGAGGCATTTGAGAATTTATCAGAAGCAACTGATAAAAATTCACTCCGAATCATGGAACTGGATCAAACTTTAGAGTATATTGACGTATTAGGCAAAGATGAAGACTATTTTTACGATCTTACTTCAGGTAATAGTGATTCTTCTCATGTGAAATCGTCTGATGGAAGAAATGTAAGTATTGAAGGACCTGATGATGCTCTAAAGATTCATGAAATCACACATGTCGGTATTGAAAGGTCGGCAGGAAGAAAGTTAGCATTTAATGATTCGTGGAAAATGGTGTTTCCTAATATTCATGATTCTTTTGTACAAGAGGTTTCAGCTTATCGATCTCAATGGGCTTACGAAAACCAATCAAACAATTTAATTTCATCTGACGTTAGTATTTCAACACGTGGTGATACGTCAAAATATTCTTTTGGTAGGCACATTAAATTATTGAGCATTAACCTGTCGGCTAAAAAATTGAGAAGAAATGAGAAAAAAAATCCACATATTTATTCCAGTTATAGAATTCTAATCGATAATGTGGGGCATGATATTAAATTAGCAAATCAAATCCTTACAGATATTAATTTGAGGAATTAATTATGATACAAAAAACGTCTTCATTTATTATAGGTTTACTCATTGTATTGATTACAACAAGTTGTTCGAATAAGTATAAGCTAAATGGTAAATATTCAAATGAAAAAAATGTTCATAATGACTTCATTTCTTTCGATAGTAAAACCAATAAGTATGTTCGTGTTAATAATGATATAATAAGTAAAGGGAAATATTTTCAAATCGAATCCTCAATAGTACTCAAAAGTGATTCGATAGGTTATTATGAAAATTTAAAAATTGACTATAAAATTGAGAGTACAACAGAGGAAAATGTCACCATCAATTTTAACAAAGATTCATTTATTCAGTTTCAGGAAAAGCATTCTAACATAAAATTGTTTTTTGTAGGTTTTAGTTCAAACGATATCAAAAAACCAAATGAGACTTTAATTTATTCCCTTGATTCTGAAAAAAACACCTTTAAGTTAGCAGAAACTCTTAACTATTTTAGAATAATTGGACTTAGATACGATTGTAACAAATCAAAGGCTATTAAAGAATGTAATGAAATTATGACTACTGCTTTTAGGTCTGAATTATACGAAGTGTTTCAAGGTTTTTGGGGAATTGAGCTAAATATAGATTTAAAATCCGTTACCGATATGAACCTAAACAATTTACGGATTATCGGAGTTACGGATTCTATATATTCAAATACAAAATTCAAACTGGAAAATAAAATTTATAAAAAGATTGAAAAGAATTAAAGCAAGATTGAACCTTATCTGATAAGTTTATAGAGTAAGGTACGATCTTGCTTGGAGACCTTGAACCCTTAAAAACAGCTAACAACATCCGATTTGTTAGCTGTTTTTTTAATTTAGAGTGAAATGAATAATCTGTCCACGTCGAGCGCGTTTGCAACGCGTGTGAATTGAACTAGCATTTGTAATGCGAAAAGGAAATAGTTTAGTGGCTTATAGAAACAGCAATTTATAATTAATTAGTTACTGTCTTTTATGCGATAGATTTGTATCATTTCCGAGTGATACTTTGTCGAGATTTTATTGTAGTAAGTAAAAATTTTACGCATACTAAAATAAGATTTGAAAAGAGTACTTTATATAAATCATCATTCAATGATTTATGAGAAATGTAAATATCAAATAATAAGAAAAACGTATTTTGGACTTCAAAAGCCACAGCCAAAAACAAATAAGAGTCTTTTTCGAAAATTGTTTAAATAAGTTAGTTGTCAAACAATCCCTACATTATATGTTTATTCATTATCGTTTCACTTTGTTATTCCTATTTTTCATTTGTTTATGTAGTTGTGAAAAGGATAAAAAGGATTCTTCGGGCCATGAAATTGAACTAGTTGTCCCCAATCAATATAATTCAAAAGTTATTATTGAAAACAAAGAAAACATTGAAAATATAAATGTTTATTACACTTACGATTCTCTAAATCAGGAACTTTTAATTGGGTTTCCAAAGGAGAATAATTTAGTCATAAAATCCTCTAGGTTTGAAAGCAAGTCTCAGAAATTCATAAAAATAAATATTGAGCACGTTCAGATTAAAGATTTCCTGTTAACTAATGAAAAAGCTGTTTCTTTTGAAAGTCTACCCAATGAACTCTTTATCCAAATGATTTTAAAATAATGAAATATATATGTTTTACTTTAATGTTACTGTTACAAGTCAACACTAATTTTCGAGATATTGACCTATTGAATAATGATGATATTGTAATTCGATTGGATGCAGATATTAATAATCATGAAATCTACTATTATTATGATAAAGAAAGAGGAACTATTTTTATCAATAATATTGAGAGGAAAATGATGTTGATTAAGTCAGGAGGACACTCCTTGTATGGTAAGGCCCCTATTATTTATTTGAAAAAAAGGGACTTCAAAGAGTTTAAGTATATAACAAGAACTTTATCGACTCATATAAATTCTCAACAAGTAACACTAGCTGAATTTATTGAAAGCTGTTTATAAAATAAACTGGCAATTTTCAAATCCCTACTTACAGAAATATTAAATTTTGTGCTGCTCATCATAAAAAATTTGAACTTATCAGGAACAATCGACTAATGAAAGTAATACGGATAATTTTGTTTTTTGCACTTGTACTCGTTCATTCATGCATAAGTAATAAAACCAAAATTAAAGGGGAAACTTGTAGACCAGAGAAGGATCGTTTTGACTACAAAGGAGAAACTTTAAATCATAGTGACAAATTGAATTTTAATAAATTATATTTATCTGAAAACGGAGAGCGTTTGGGTTTTGGCTTTATGGAAGACGGAAGATTACTTGTAGAAGCGTCTCGTGATGGGTTTTCATTAAAAGATAAATTTGGTATAAGCGACTTAACTTATAAAAAAGCTAACAATATAGGATACTGGAAAATCGTAGATGATCGATTGTATTTAGAATACTTTAGTTGTTCTAATTCAGGAATGTATTTAAAGAAAGAAGGTGTAATAAAGGAAGGTAAAATCATTCTTGAAAAAGTGATACACTATCCTTTTAGAAAAGAAATTAGAGAAACTGTTTACAATCTTTCAGAGTTCAGTTTTAGCGAATAGAATCTCATTTATTTATAACCCAGCTGGCGCGAGCGTCACGCTCGTAATTTACACAACCGTTAAGGAAAAAAGGAAAGTTGGATATGGCTTTCCTTTGTTTATGCGATAGATTTAAGCTTTACCTTACTGATAAGTGCGTCGAGAGTAAAAAGAACCCGCTTATTATCGTACTCTTTAATTTATAAAATCCTAAGGAGACTTGTTAAGTGTATTCCGCTTAGCTATACATCTATCTTGCCATTTACACTATAAAAAAAGCTCCTGAGAAATCAGGAGCTTTCATTATGATAAAATGAATGCCTTAATTATTTCAGCTTTTTAATACTATATTCTTTAACTAGGTTTTCAGCCCATAAAATACCGTCCAAAAGTGAATCCAGTACGATAAATTCTTTTTTGAAAAAACTACTCTCAAATTCAGCATTTCTTTTGTTAATACCTGTTTGAGTGATAATACCAACACCTATTAAATTTTCTATCATCGCAGACTCTAAATAAGTGGTAGGCATTACATTGTAGTCAAACGTTCTATTTGATAAATAAACCACAGGTCTATTTTCATAGTGTTCTTGTATGACTTCATCCAGATCTTTATTTTTATCTGGAGAAATTATGGTCCCTTCCTTTACTTGAGAAATAATGTAATTCTCAAAACAGTAAAGTTCCGCATATCCTAAATCCTTGTAGATTATTTCTTTCATTCTGTCCAATAAAATAATGCCTAAAAAGCAATTTGATTAATCAAAGATTTTTTTGGTAGGTTAAAAAATAAACAAATGTTTAATTTTTTGCAAAAGTAATACTTAAAATTAGTTCAAAAAAAACGGAATGTCAAGAGATTAAGAAAACCTTGTAGTTGTCAACTTTCTCGATGAACTTCATCCTTACCGTATGGTACAAAATGATAGCCTGCATACCCTAAAAGAGATCCCATAAAACCTCCCATTAATACATCACCTAGGTAGTGAACGCCCAGGTACACACGGCTGTATACCACTAGTATACCCCAAATAAGAGCAATAATACCCAGCCACTTAAAATGATTCTTGAACTGGAACCATAAATAAACAGCCACAGCCATGGCATTGCTCGCATGCCCACTATAAAACCCATAACGGCCACCGCTTTTACCTACCTTTGAAATTAACCCTTCAAGAGCTGGTTCTCTAAAAGGTCTTAACCTTAAAACTAGAGTTTTTTTGAATAGGTTAGCTAGCTGGTCACTAGCAGCTATAACTAGTGCAATAGTAACTAGGGCAATAAGCAAATTGCGCCATCCCATTTTTTTATAAAGGAAGTACAAAAAGACCAAGTACAATGGTATAGCATAAAATTTATGGGTGACCACATTGAAAAATAAATCAACTTGATCATTTCCCCAATCATTAAGAATAACCGTAAGGTCCCAATCTATTTGTTTGATATCATTCATTGTTTTCGTAGAATTCCATCTGTTCGTCGTAGAATCTAGAAGCTTCTTCAATTAAATTCTTAGTTTCCTCTTCAAGATCCTCTTTATCAGCTTTACTTATTTCTTCCAAAAACTCGATACTATCATCCTTTAAATTGATAATAAATCTGGGATATTCTGTGTGTATAATAAAAATATCATCTGGATAACTGGCGTTATCTCCTAAAAGAAATCTAGGTATTGTCATAATGCTTATATTCGATTACAAAGAAACAAATTAAATCGGTCTATGTGACAGTAGCCCATAAAAAACTAACTTTGCTGCATGCAACAACAATTAAGAGCAGATAATCTTCAAAAATCTTATAAAGGCCGTCCCGTTGTAAAAGGAGTGTCTTTCAATGTTAATCAAGGAGAAATAGTTGGTTTGTTAGGCCCTAACGGTGCAGGTAAAACAACTTCCTTTTACATGACCGTTGGTTTGATTAAACCTACTGGTGGAGATGTTTGGTTAAACGATCAAAAGATTACAAAATATCCTATGTACAAGCGAGCGCAAAGTGGTATTGGATATCTAGCTCAAGAAGCTTCTGTTTTTAGAAAACTAAGTATCGAGGACAACATTTTGGGAGTTTTACAGCTTACAGATCTTAGCAAAAAAGAGCAAAGAGAACGTTGCGATATGTTGCTAGAAGAATTTGGTTTGACCGAGCGTCGCAAGCGTCGTGGTGATTTATTATCTGGTGGAGAGCGCAGGCGTACCGAGATTGCACGAGCATTAGCCACTAACCCAAACTTTATTTTACTTGATGAGCCCTTTGCAGGAGTAGATCCAGTAGCAGTTGAAGATATACAACGTATTGTTGCTCAATTGACTAAAAAGAACATCGGTATTTTAATTACCGATCACAACGTTCAAGAAACACTAGCTATTACAGATCGTACCTATTTGATGTTTGAAGGTACTATTCTTAAACATGGAGTTCCAGAAGAACTAGCAGAAGATGAAATAGTGAGAAAAGTTTACCTAGGTCAAAACTTTGAACTCAGAAAAAAGAAAATCTTTGAAGATTAGGATTTTTTACTGCTTATTAACTCAGTAATCATACTCAACGCCACGTACAGGATAATGATGCACGGTATGGCAAGTAATCCCAGCAACGAGAGTAAAACGATACAAGTAACTAAAAAACCATATCTCAATTTATTTTTGGCAATTGAGAATGACTTAAACTTGAGCGCAAACAAGGGTAATTCGGCATTCAAAATAAAGCAGCTTAATGCAGTAATGGCAAGCAGGACCCATTCATTAGTTAATGAAAAATAAATCCAATCTATTTGAGTGGTCTGTGCGATCAAACCTAGCGATATAATGAATAGAGCATTAGCAGGAGTAGGAAGACCGATAAAGGAATCAGTCTGGCGAGTATCAATATTAAATTTAGCCAGTCGGTAGCAGCTAGCAGCTGTTATAAAAAAACCAATCCATGGTATATAATAAGCCAAAACATGTTGCTGCGCACTCGCTGTAGTAAACTCAACACCTGTTTCAAACAAAGTAATACCAGTAGCATCCTGTAATAATTGAAACATAACTATTCCTGGTACAAGTCCGCTAGTAACCATATCTGCTAGAGAATCCAATTGTTTGCCCAGCTCACCTTGCACCCGCAATAATCTAGCAACTAATCCGTCAAAGAAGTCAAACCCTATACCTATCGCTACAAAAAGCAATGTCATCTGTAGATTATCATGAAAAGCATAGACAGCAGCCACGCATCCAGACAATAAGTTAAGTAGTGTAATTAAATTAGGTACCTGTTTT
The DNA here is from genome assembly GCF_001430865.1 of Nonlabens sp. MIC269. Lineage (GTDB taxonomy): Bacteria > Bacteroidota > Bacteroidia > Flavobacteriales > Flavobacteriaceae > Nonlabens > Nonlabens tegetincola. Next base: position 2,574,718 of record NZ_CP011373.1, read on the forward strand.
TTCATAACACAAATATGCACAAAAACCAGTGCTCTACATAGAACAAAGCAATATCAGTCGATAATAGTAGTTATTACATCAGAAAAACGGATATTTGCGTACAAGAATGGCGTTGAAAAAAATTGTTATTACCGGTTTGTTTGTGATGTGTTTCGCTTTCGCGAAAGCGCAAACTACAGCAGCCTACTCAAATGAATTTATCAATATAGGTGTAGACGCCGCTGCGCTAGGTATGAGTAACGCTGTAGTCGCTCAAACCGATGATGTAAATTCGGGATACTGGAATCCAGCTGGACTCATGAGATTGGAACAAAAGGAACTGTCACTCATGCACAGTAGCTACTTTGCAAATATTGCCCAGTACAATTATGCAGCATTTGCGATGCCCATTGATGATCAAAGTAGTTTTGGGGCATCACTTATTCGTTTCTCTGTTGATGATATTTTAAATACCACTCAATTAATTGATTCACAAGGAAACATCAATTACGATCGTATTTCAACCTTTTCAACTGCCGATTGGGCATTTACAGTAAGCTATGCACGCGAGGCAAAGTTGGACGGTTTTACCTATGGTGGGAATTTTAAAGTGATACGTAGGGTTATAGGAGAATTTGCTAATTCTTGGGGATTTGGGTTTGATGTAGGAGCTCAATTTAAAAGAGGTGATTGGGAAATAGGAGTGATGGCACGTGATATTACTACTACCTATAATACATGGACCATCGATGAGGAGAAGTTTGAAGAAGTGAGAGGTGCTGTTGAAAATCAAAATCAAGATCTTCCAGAAACTACTGAAGTTACCTTACCTAAATTACAGATAGGTGTAGCAAGAACTTTTGAATTTCACTACGACCATATTCTCACTGCCGAGGTTGATTTAAACATGCGATTCATTCAGACTAATGATATTATTTCTTCATCTAGTGTAAGTGCTACGCCTGCCATTGGGCTTGAATACGGTTATATAGATATGGTATTTGTAAGAGCTGGCGCTGGTAACTTTCAAAACGTACAAGGTATTGATGGTGACGAAACCCTAAATTTTCAACCGAATATCGGAGTTGGATTTAAGTACAGAGGTATATCTGTGGACTATGCACTTACAAATATTGGTAACGGTGATGATTTGTATAGCAACGTGTTTTCTGTAAATATCGATTTGTCTGTATTCTCGCGATAGTATTAAAATTAACTAGCAATCTTAATGAAGAATTTTTTAAATCCAATACTTAGCGTTTTATCAGGATTGTTACTTGCGTTTGCCTGGCCTACTAATGGATTTGCTGGTTTGTTATTCATTGCTTTTATACCCTTGTTTATAGCTCATTACCGACTTAATAAAACAGCTGTTAAGGCGGTGAAATGGAAGGTGTTTTTGCATGCTTACCTTACTTTTTTCATTTGGAATATCATTACAACAGGTTGGTTATACTATAGTAGTGCTTTTGGAATGTGGTTTGCTGTTTTGGTAAATAGCCTGCTTATGGCACTCGTTTTTTTAGTGTATCATTTGGTTTCTAAAAAAGTGAGTAGATTTACTTCTTCATCATTTTTTATTGCTATTTGGTTATCCTTTGAATACTTGCATTTACATTGGGATTTTTCGTGGCCGTGGTTGCAATTAGGTAATGGTTTTAGTGAATCTGTGAGTTGGATTCAATGGTATGAATTTACAGGTGTTTTTGGAGGAAGTTTATGGGTGCTTGTGGTAAATACATTACTATATAATGCCTGGTTACAATACTCTAGCAGAAAAGAAAATTCAGTTTCAACTAAAGGAATTACTATACGTTATGGTATTCCTGCGTTGCTAATTATTGCTTTGCCAATATCCCTATCACATTTTCTGTCTATAAATGGTATAACAAATGATGTTGAAGGAACAGAGGTAGTAATCTTACAACCAAATATAGATCCCTATTCAGAGAAATATGATATTTCTAATTCTCAAATGGCAGAGAATTTAATGACTCTCGCTGTAGATTCTATTACTGCAAACACTAAACTTATTATCGCTCCAGAAACTACTTTGGCATCTGGTATGCGACTTACTGGAATTAATAGAAACCCTGCTCTTAATAGGATTAAACGTTTTCTATTTGATTATCCTAATACCTATTACTTGGGTGGTGTATCATTAGGCGATAGCTTCAAAAATAAAGACAAGGCCACTTCACAAACTAACTACATTAAAAATGGCGATTTTTACTATAACGACTATAATAGTGCGGTGTTTATGAATTCCACAAATCCAGTGGAGCTTTATCACAAATCTAAACTGGTTGTAGGAGTTGAAAATTTCCCATATAAGAACGTGTTACAACCAATATTAGGAGACGTGATGTTGGATTTAGGTGGTACGGTTGCCACAAAAACGACACAAGAAGATCGTGAAGTTTTTATTACTAGAGACAGTTTAAAAGTAGCTCCGATTATATGTTATGAGTCTGTTTATGGTGAATATGTAACCGGCTATGTAAATAATGGTGCTCAATTTTTAAGTATCATTACCAACGATGGTTGGTGGCAAAATACTCAAGGTCACAAGCAACATTTAAGTCTTGCAAGATTGCGAGCTATTGAAAATAGAAAATGGATTGCTCGCAGTGCAAATACAGGTATTAGTGCTGTGATTAACGATTACGGTGAAATCATCACCACATTAGGATACGAAAAAAAAGGAGCGCTTAAAGGAACCATTTATCCCAATAACAAAATCACATTTTACGTGAAACACGGAGACTTTATCGCACGGTTAAGTGTCTTTTTAATGCTTGGGATAATTCTATTCTCTTTTACTCGTCGAGGCGTCATGAAGCGCAAATAGGCTATTGTCCTTTAAAGAACAAGACAGTACTCAAAGTTTTGACAATTATTCTAATGTCAAGAAAAACACTACGTTTTTTTATATAGAACAGGTCGTATTGTAATTTACGTAAGTGATCATCGTCGGTCTCACCATATTTTGCTTTTACTTGTGCCCATCCCGTTAAACCAGGTTTTATAACATGTCTGGTATCGTAAAAGGGGATTTTTTTGGATAATTCCTTAACAAAAATTGGACGTTCTGGTCTAGGACCAATAATACTCATGTCGCCCTTAAGGATATTAATAAATTGCGGGAATTCATCAATTCTTGAACGTCTCAAAAACCTTCCAAATTTGGTAATTCTAACATCGTTCTTTTTTGCGAATTGAGCGCCTCCTTCTTCGGCGTTAGTCACCATAGATCTAAACTTATAGATATAAAAACCGGTTCTATTAATGCCTACTCGTTCTTGTTTATATAGTAAAGGACCACGATTACCCAGTAAGTTTCCTAAAAGTACTATGGGTAGTAGTAGAATTCCCAATGCCAATCCTATACATGACAATACAATGTCCATGGTTCGATGATAAAATCGATACAAGGCATTTTGATTGTTTCTGGCAAAGGGGAAAAACCTATAAAAGTCTTTACCTATAAATTGTACGGGTACTCGTTCAGTCATTTCTTCATAAACTTGTGTGTATTCTCGTACTTCATGACCGTATTCCACCAATTCAATAAGCCAGTTATAAACCTGGGGTGTAATACCATCAATTTGATTGCCTGAAACGACAACACCTGTTGCTTCATTTGATTTGAGTAGCTCTTGCGCTTGTGTTATAGTAAGTTCGTTTAATTTTATAAACTGGCCTTTAAGACTGGCTTGTGTGTTTGTGTTTAAGTAACCGATTACCTTGTAATAAGGATTTGCTTCTTCTAAATTTTGAGCTACTAATGTGATATCTTCAGCGTTTCCTAATAAAACAATTTTTTTGTCAAATCTAGAACTGGCAAAAAGTTTAATATAGATTGAACGCCACAGCAACATAGAAAGAGTTAAAGCCAGATAGAAAAACAAAATTTGTAACCTATTTTCGGGCAAGGTAGGTGTAAAAAAGGGCGTAAGTAAATAGGCAAGTGAAGTTAAACTACTTGCGGTTATTACACTGTTCAAAGTACTTGTTATTCGACTAGCTCTTACTAGATTGTATAGTTCAAACAAAGTATTGAAAAACAGTAAATACGCTGTTAATACTATCGTCCAGCTCCACTGCTCGGCAGTTATTCTAAAATAATCAAACTCAAAATAAAAACCGACTATTTCTAGGGCAGTCAATACTACCAGTACATCTAGAACTCGTAATAGAATTTTACGTTCAGAAATCTCAAAGTGAATCGAATTTTTTGAGGGCACGGTTTCGATTTAAAAAACCCAAAGATAAAATTATAAACTAGGTTAACAACTCTTTCCATAGAAGTTGTACCTGATCCCAATCATAAAATTGAACATAGGATCTAGCATTTTTACTAAGCTTGCTAGCAAGTTCAGGTTGATCAACTAATGCTTTTATATGTGAAACCATGCCGTTAACGTCTTGTGCTTCACATAATAACCCGTTCTTTCCTGATTTAATGATGTAAGGAATTCCGCCCACATTTGTACTTACAATAGGCAATCCCAGCGCCATTGCTTCTAAAAGGCTCACTGGTAAATTGTCAAAATTGGTGGTGTTTATAAACACATCGTATTGTTTGCTCAATGAGATCCAATCGTTTTTGCTTAAAAGGCCAGTAAAATTTATTGAAAGCCCTAATGAATCTGCCATTTCTTTACATTCTTCTAGGCTTCCATCTTTATCGGGTCCTACCATGCATAGTTCGGCATTAGGGTAAACGGATTGTAATTTATGAAGTACTTGTACCGCCATTTTGGGTTGGTAAATGTGCGCAAATGACCGCACCCATAATAATTTAGGTTTGGCTGCCTGGCGATGTAAAAAAGGATAGTTTTGTAACTCTATGTTATTAGGTATGTGAACGATTTTTTGAGTGATCGCTTTCGCGAAAGCGTCCTTTAAATAATCACTAGGACTAACCACTTTGTAAGCCTTATTGAGAAACTTTAATGTAGTTTTAGGATGTGATTTTAAACGTTGAGGTAAGTTACCACCATGCAATATCGGAATGTATTTGAGATTCATTGTTCTGCATACTCGGGCTACAACTACGGCATACCAAAAGTTCAAGGTGCTGTAGGTGTCTATGAGAACATAATTAGTTTTTGAACTGTTTTTATACACGGTATACACCATTTCTAGTAACCTTGACAAATTGTTTTGTTTAGAACTAGCTGTTACAACCTCATAGCCTAAATTTTTCAATAAAGGAGCCAAGGTGTCAATGGTTGTTAAGGATTTACCACTACCTGATAGTTGATTTCCTATGTAAACAATACGTGTCATACGCTAGTTGCTGGTTCGAGTACTGGAGTAGGATCTTCTATTTTGTTAACTTTCTTACTAGGGTAGGTAACGTATAAAAGTGAGAATCCATAAATAAATGCAGGTGCTGCTATCCTCATGGCGCTGTGGTTTATTGTTGCAATCCAAAATACAAGAAACGGATAGAAGTAAATATTTCCTCGATTTGTAATGCGATACAATAAGGGCGTGATAATTAATACAATAATAGAAAGAATACCGATGCTACCGTGTTCTGATAACAATCGGCTGGTCTCGTTGTGTGAAGCTGCAACAATTCCATCTTTTTGGGCTCGATAATATTTTACTTGTCCTGCGCCTATTCCTGCAATCGGGTTTTCAAAGAAGGCTTGTAGTTCAATAAGAATCAACTCTGTTCTACCAGTAGATAAATCATCTTTGGCTCTACCGGCGGCATCCTGATTAGCATATCTTTTATCAATCATCCCATTAGTAGCAAGCGATGTATAACCCCAAGCTAGCAATAAACCTACAGCAAGAACACCTAGTTTAGGAAGGAATGAGAATTTAAATTCGGAACGTTTTAAAAATATTACAGTAATTAAAAGACCTGCAATCATTAAAAAGGCAGTGATCACTCCGCCACGTGAAAAGGTTACCCAACCTCTATAAGTCATGGCGATAAAGAGTATGATGTCAATAATATTGTGCAGTCTGTTTTTAATGATAATAAACCGTGCAAAGGATATAAACATACCGATTCCCAAAACCGTTGCCACTTGATTGGGACCATAACCACCTGAAGCAGCAAAGTTGGAAGCTGTATTAGTAACAACATCTCTTACATCTGGCGTTACCAGGAATAAGTAAAAAGTAGTCATTACCAATGGGCAAATTCCTAATTTGAGCATGCTATCCAATCTTTCACGAGGAATTTTTCTATAAAAACAATAGATCGCAGTAACACCTAGACATACCGGACCACTCAAATTAAAGGCTACAGCTTTACGTAAACTTTCTCCCAATGGTATGTTTTGCGAGGCAACCACAATACTGGGAATCAATAACAATAAATAAAATACAAATGGAATACTGCGCAGTGAAAATCCTTTAAAAAATATACCTAATCCTAATAAAACAATAACCAAATACTTGATCATTTCATAAAAGAATAATGCGCTATTCATGCGCAGGAAAACCTCTAAGGTAACGAGATAAAAACTTGCTAGTAAAACTTCTTGACCACGATCTTGATTAGTTAACGCTCTTAGTATAAAGTATCCTGTAATTCCATAAAAGTACACTTTGACCAAAAACGGAATAGCTATCATAAAGATAGTAAGCACAATGTGTGCGATTATTAAAACCGGATAAGAAAGTTTTTCAATTTTAAACATGCGACTTATACAGGTTTACAAGTTGATTAATGTAGGATGTAGCCCCATAATTCAAAAGTACGTGCTTATTAAAAGCAGTACCCAGTTGTTCTCTTTCTTCTTTTGAATTTATTAATTCCTCGATAGCATTACTTAATTCTAGAGGTTGATTAGCTGCTACTACTTTACCGTAACTTTCAACAACCTTTTTACAAGCACCTACATTAGTCGTAATTACCGGAAGTTTGTATAATCCATACTCAAGTAAGGCAACTGGAAGACCTTCTGACTTTGATGAAAGAACGCCAATGTCGCACTGATCTAGAATGGAGCCTATTTCATTTCTAGCGCCTAAAATATGCACTCGATTTTCTAATTTTCTGCTTGATATATAATTTTTTATTTGCTCACTATAGTCATCGTTAAAATCCTTACCTACTAAAATTAAATCCCAGTCACTTTCTATTTTCTCAAATGCCTGGAGCAAATTGAGATGATCTTTTTGAGGTCGTAAATTGGCTAGTTGAACTATACGCTTACCAGGCTTGCCTGGTAAACTAATTTCTGTAGTATCTGATTCAGTTTTTTGAGCAAAGTTTTTTAAGTATACCGCATTGTTTTTACCCAGTATATTTTTGTGCCATTCCAACAAAAGCTCATTGACAACAATATTTTGCGATGATAAATTACTTGCCCATTTGATCCATCCTTGCGGTCTATCCTGTAACTGTTCGGCATTGCCGTAATGATCATGCCAAATATAGATGAGTGATGGTTGGGCCTTTTTAATCAAACCAGCAAGGAAAAACGAGGTTGCATGCGCATGAATATGGGTGATGTCGTTTTTCTTGACATACTTATAAAGTTTATAAATACCTCTTATGCCCAACTTGCCTTTGCGATTCAAGAATATGTAGTCTACTTTTTTATCTATAGTTTTCTTCAAAAGCCCTTCGGCGCGAGTTACACATAAATGAGAATCATATCCATGCGCCGCTAGTTCATTGGCGATTGAAACAGCCATTCTTTCGGCACCACCAGCATCTAAACTATCTATTACTTGAAGTATTTTCATAGTAATATGGGATCACCTTTACGGTTAATCCATTTGCTTTTTAATCTTAAGAAGTTCGGCCTTGACGTTTTCTAATTTTTGAATAATATCAAATTTATCTAATTGATTTTTGTGTGTACGCATGTATTCGCGGGCACCTTCAAGTGTAAAACCTTGTTCCTTTACTAATCGATAGATGGTTTGTAAATTTTTGATGTCGTCTTTTGTAAATTTCCTATTACCCTTAGCATTCTTCTTGGGTTGTAAGACATCAAATTCCTTTTCCCAATACCGGATTAGTGAAGGGTTAACATCAAAAGCTCTAGACACCTCGCCTATACTGTAATACAATTTTTCAGGTAGGTCGATATGCATTAATCTAGAGAAATATTTTCTTGCTGCGATTTCTTCAGCAATTCGTTAAACTCTTCAGGAGATAAATTTCCATAATAGAAATTGATAGGATTGATGCGCTCTCCATCCTTAGATACCTCATAATGTAAATGAGGAGCTTGCGAGCGTCCTGTACTACCTACATAACCAATTATGTCACCACGCTTTACTTTTTGTCCTACACGCACGTTGTAAGGATTTTTCGCATTTAAATGCGCGTATAACGAGATGTAACCAAAACCATGATCAATTCTTATGTGATTTCCATAACCCGAGCTGTTAGCATCTGCTCTTGTAACAACACCATCACCAGTTGCATACACAGGTGTTCCTCTAGGAGCAGTAAAATCCATTCCGTAGTGAAACTTTCTTGTTTTATTAAAAGGATCGGTTCTATACCCATAACCACTTGCCATCCTTGTTAAATCCTGATTACGTACAGGTTGAATCGCTGGAATAGAAGCGAGAAGTTTTTCTTTGTCCTTGGCTAATTCTGCGATTTCATCAAGCGATTGTGATTGTATAGCCACTCTTTTTTTAAGTTGGTCAATATCTTTTTTAAGCTGTATAACTCGTTCACTGGTATTAAAACCTTCAAGATCCTTGTATCTATTTACACCACCAAAACCGGCCATGCGCTGCTCGTCACTTATAGGCGCAGCGTCAAAATAGATACGGTATATAGTGTTATCGCGCTCCTCAACCTCGGCAATGACTTGCGCCAGATTGTTTATTTGTTCATTTGCTTTTTCAACCTCGAGCTTCATAAATTCATTTTCGGCCTTGGCGTCTACCAGCGCAGGAGACTCCACGTACTGATTAATGATGAAGAAGAATAATAGGCCAAAAAGCATACTCGCCGCGAGGAATCCTATAAATCTAAAAAATACATGACGCTTCTTGCGTTCCACCTTTCTATAGGATAGAGTTTCAGAATCGTAGTAATACTTAATTTTAGACATGCTTTTTATACTATTTTTGCTGTGTTGAAAACGGTATTGTTTTTAGTTTATTACGCTTTCGCGAAAGCGTAATAATAAAAATCAAAATAAGTAGTAAAAATACTTAATTGATGCAGGAAATTGCCCTTACCGATTTTTACAAAAATATAAAATTAAAACTCATAGACCACCAGTATGAATTCTAAGCAGATAAGACAGACCTTTCTAGATTTTTTTGCTGAAAAAAGTCATCAAATAGTACCCAGCGCACCTATGGTGTTAAAAGACGATCCTACCTTGATGTTTACAAACGCAGGGATGAATCAATTTAAGGAGTACTTTCTAGGAAACTCAGAGCCAAAGAATAACAGAGTTGCCGATAGTCAGAAGTGTTTGCGAGTAAGTGGTAAACATAACGACCTAGAAGAAGTAGGAGTTGATACCTATCACCATACCATGTTTGAGATGCTAGGTAACTGGAGTTTTGGTGATTACTTTAAGAAAGAAGCTATTGATTGGGCTTGGGAACTGCTTACAGAAGTATATAAAATTCCTAAAGATCATTTATACGTAACTATTTTTGAAGGCGACGATACCGAAGGATTATCACGCGATACCGAGGCATATGATTTCTGGAAACAACACATTGCTGAGGATAGAATCCTAAACGGTAATAAAAAAGACAACTTTTGGGAAATGGGTGCGCAAGGACCATGTGGTCCTTGTTCTGAAATTCATGTTGACATTAGAAGCGACAAGGAAAAACAAGAGGTTGATGGTGCTACACTAGTCAATATGGATCATCCACAAGTGATTGAAATTTGGAATCTTGTATTCATGCAGTTTAATAGACTTGCTGATGGTTCTTTAGAAAACCTTCCTGCACAGCATGTAGATACTGGAATGGGGTTTGAACGTTTGGCAATGGTTTTACAAGGAGTAAAGTCAAATTATGATACTGATGTTTTCCAGCCGCTAATTCGAGAGATTGAAACTATTACTGGTCATGCTTATGGAAAAACAGAGCAAGAAGATATTGCAATACGTGTAATCGCAGATCATGTGAGAGCAGTATCTTTTTCTATTGCTGATGGTCAATTACCGTCAAACAATGGTGCTGGTTATGTTATAAGAATGATCTTAAGAAGAGCTATAAGATATGGCTTTACATACTTGGATAGAAAGGAACCTTTTATTTATCAATTAGTAACGACCTTATCCAAACAATTAGGTGAGGCGTTTCCTGAGTTGAAATCTCAAAAGAATTTGATTTTAAATGTAATCAAAGAAGAGGAGATTTCTTTCTTACGTACCCTAGAGAATGGTTTAGCCTTGCTTGATAGCATGATTGCTAACTTAAAATCACAAGGCCAGGATACTCTAGAAGGTAAAAAAGCATTTGAACTTAATGATACTTATGGTTTTCCAAAAGAGCTTACTCGACTTATTCTAAGCGAGCAACAACTCAAAATGGATGAAGAAGGATTTACTGCTGCCTTAAAAAAACAACAAGAAAGTTCTAGAAAGGCAAGTGAAACAGAAACGTCTGACTGGGTAATACTAGGTGATGATGATACACAGGAATTTATTGGTTATGATAAACTAGATGCCAAAGTACGTATATCAAAATATAGGAAAATAACCACTAAAAAAGATGGTGATCGCTATCAACTTGTATTTAACATGACACCTTTTTATGGAGAAAGTGGTGGACAAACAGGAGACAAGGGATATATTGAAGGTGTAAATGGCGATACGGTATACATCATTGATACTAAGAAAGAAAACGGGCAAACAGTGCATATAACTAAAAACCTGCCTAAAGAGTTAGGAGGAACGTTCATCGTTCAAGTTGACCAAAAGCAGCGTTTTAGAACCAGTGCTAACCATACAGCTACACACCTTTTACATCAAGGGTTGCGTAAAATTTTAGGAACTCATGTAGAACAAAAAGGAAGTATGGTACGCAGTGCTAGTTTGCGTTTTGATTTTTCACATTTTTCTAAAGTAACCATTGAAGAACTTAAACAAGTTGAGGATTTTGTAAATGCTCGTATTGCTGAACAATTACAACTTGAAGAAAATAGAAACAATACTTATGAAGATGCCATCAAAGATGGTGCGATAGGTTTATTTGGCGAGAAATATGGAGACGTAGTACGTACCATAAAATTTGGAAGCAGTTATGAATTATGCGGTGGTACACATGTTAAAAACACCAGTGATGTGTGGCATTTCAAAATCACAAATGAATCTGCAGTAGCTGCAGGAATACGCCGTATCGAAGCTATTACTGGCGATGCAGTCAAGGATTTCTTTTATGATCAATCAAAACATTTTGAGCAGATTAAAGCCCTACTAAAAAATGCAAAAGAACCTGTAACAGCTATTCAATCCCTACAAGAAGAAAATTCGAATCTTAAAAAAGAGATTGAGGAGTTGAAAAAAGCCAAGGCAGGCAATCTAAAACAAGAGTTGATTGATAGCGCAGAAGATATAAATGGTGTTCAATTTATTGCTTCAAAGACTGATCTAGATGCAAAGTCTGTTAAAGACCTGGCTTTTTCAATCGATAAAGAGATTACTAACTTATTTCTAATAATCGGATCAAACGCAGGTGATAAAGCCACACTTACTGTAATTATCTCAAAGGATCTTGTAGATCAAAAGAAATTGAACGCTGGACAAATTGTAAGAGAACTAGGTAAGTTTATACAAGGTGGTGGTGGTGGACAACCCCATTTTGCAACAGCAGGAGGAAAAAATCCAGCAGGAATAGATCAAGCGCTACAAGCGGCTAGAGAATTATTAAACTAGTTTATGAGTAATGAAATAGTCATCCATCGTTATTCTAGTGATGATGCTACTTCATGGAATAAATTTATAGATTCATCTCTTAACGGTACCTTTATATTAAAACGATCTTTCATGGAGTACCATGAGGATTGTTTTAATGATTATAGCCTAATGGTTTATAGGTCACAAACTCTTATTGCTGTAATACCTGGTAATAGAGTAGGAGACAAGTGGTACAGTCATCAAGGTCTTACTTACGGCGGTATAATTTTAGATCAGGATTTGTCAAAGGATGTTCTTAAACAGGTTATGAATCAAGTGGTGTCTTATCTAATTTCAAATGAAATTAAGGATATATCTATCAAACAACCGTTTAACTCATATTCTCAAATCAACCGTTTTATAAATGAGGTAATTGAAAGTATAGACTTTCAGCCATTTAAAAGGGTTAATAATGCCTACGTTGAATTAAATGTTGATTTGTCTATTTCATCTAAACGGACCGCTGGTTATCGCAACGGTAATTGGAATGATTTAATCTTTAAAGAAAATGATAACTGGGGTGAATTTTGGAATCAAGTATTAGTGCCCTTGTTGCAACATAAATATGCTGCTAGTCCTGTTCATAGTCTTCAGGAAATTGAAAAGTTGAAGAGTAAATTTCCCGAAGAAATCCGACTTTATACAGTTGCTAATCAAGAGGGAATAATTGCCGGTGTGGTAATTTTCATCAAAGGAAATATTGCAAGAGCTCAATATATGGCAAGTACAATCGAGGCAAGATCATTAAGGGCTATGGATTTTTTATATTTAGAAACTATAGAAGTTTTAAGACAGTGTAATATCACTAAATATGATCTAGGTGCCGTAGATGATCCTAATGGAGGAATAAATAAAGGCCTTGCTAAAAATAAGAAAGAGATGGGAGCGAGTTTTGAAACACAAACGGTTTGGCACTTTAAACCACATAGAAAATAAAAAAAACCAGCGCTAATCAGGCGCTGGTTTTAGGCTATTTTATCAAATGAATCTTTTAACAATCAAAGTCGATTAAGGAATATTTTTCTTTTTCATAGCAAGAAAAACTTAAACTAAAGTTTTTCTTTATATCGAATATTACAATAATTATTTCGTTTGTTATGTAATTCATTACAAATGTACGGTGGTGTTCCATTTCAAGGTGTTACATTTGGGTTAAGCATAGTTAATGAGTGTTATTTTAATGTAAATCATTGGAAAAGAAAGCCTTTCATTTTGCCGTTATACAAGTTGTAGTATTTGGAATTTTCATAATACTAAGTTTTATTCCTCGCACAGTCTCTAATGATATCAGTTCATGGATATCGTATCTCATGACCTTTTTTGCAGTGATTGTGATAGCTGGATCTATAGCAAGTTTGTTAAGTTTAAAAAGACCTTTTACTGTAAAGAAATTCATTGTTACAATAATCAACTTTTGGTTTTTAATTTACCTAGCTTATAGATGGTTTTTAAGCGAGATTCCTGTATAGGAAACTCTTTATATATTCGTAATAAATAATTTTTGTGCACATTCCATTTCTCGATTTAAAAAAAATACAAAACCGATTTCTACCTCAGGATATGGAATCTATAAAAGAGTTGCATGAATCTGGTAGGTATATTGGTGGTCAATTTGTAGATACATTTGAAAAGGAATTTGCAAGCTATTGTAACGTTCAGTGCTGCGTGAGTACTGGTAATGGATTGGATGCCTTGAGTATTATCCTAAGAGCAGAAACCGCTTTGAATCGACTTCCTAAAAATGCTAAAATTGCGGTGCCCGCAAATACTTATATAGCTACTATTTTAAGCGTTGTTCACAGCCATCACACGCCTGTATTATTTGAAACAGAGCAGTGTGTCGTACAGGTTGATGATCTTAAAAAAATTAAAGAAGACTATGATGCTATTATAGTGGTGGATCTATATGGAATCATGGTAGATGATGATGTGTACGCTTTCGCAAAAGCGAACCACAAAAAAATATATACCGATACAGCACAATCTCACGGTGGTCGTACAAGTAGTGGTAAAACGAGTGGAAGTCTTGCAGCGGCAAGTGCCTTTTCTTTTTATCCTACTAAAAATTTAGGAGCACTAGGTGATGCAGGCGCTATCGTCACAAACGACCCAGAGCTAGCAGCAATGTGTCGCAAAATCGCCAATTATGGGCGTGATTCCCAATTTTTAAATAGTGAGATAGGAGTAAATTCACGCATGGATCCTTTACAAGCGCTATTTTTGAGTACGCGATTACAGGTTTTAGAAAGCGACAACAACTCTCGTAGATCCATCGCATACAAATACAGTCAAGGTATTGATAACAAAAAGGTGCAGCTACTAAGCACGCAATTAGCAAATCGTTCAGTGTTTCATATTTACCCAATTTTTGTAGAAGATAGGGTAGCCTTTATAGACTTCATGAAACATCATGGAATACAAACTGGATGTCATTATGAGGTGCCACCTCATCAACAAAAAGCATTTTCTAAGTGGAATGACTTACAATTTCCCGCCACAGAAAGTAGACATCAACAACAGGTAAGTCTTCCATGCCATCCTTTGTTAGATACTCAAGAGGTTCATCATATTATACAAACCATAAATTCTTATTGATGCGCAGGCTGTTTTTATTGTTTAATAGAAATATGCTGCTTAAAATGGCAAGTTGGAATAGTATTTTTATTCTTGTCAGGATTGCGCTAGGTGCTGTTATGTCTAATCTTTTGGCTCGATTTGTAGGTGATGCAGGATTGGGTTATTTAGGGAACTTACGTAATTTTTCTCAAGGACTTCAAAGCCTGTCCGTTCTGGGATTGGAAAACGGTCTTACTAAAAACGCTGCTGCCTTAAAGAATGAGCCTAAACTATTAAGCAAAACTTTTACAACAGCATGGATAGCAACTTTTATAGTAAGCGTATTAACCGCTATAGGTATCAACTTTACAGCTAGCTTGCTGTCTTTGTATTTATTTGATAGTGATAGTTATTCATTTGTCTTACGGATCTTTGGCTGTTCATTACCATTTTACTTTGTTTTTGTGGCAGTAAGTTCCTTGTTGCAAGGATTTGAGTGGTTTAAGACCTATGTGGTTCTTAATATTATCGTTGCCTTGTCGGTATTTGTTCTGGGCTCTTATTTGATTGTAAATGAGAATTTATACGGTGCCCTGCTTAGTATAGCCGTGACACCTTATGTTCAATTTATTTTGGCTCTTTTGGTGTACTTCTTTTATTTAAAAGGTAAAAAAGGAGTGCTCAACTTTTCAATTGAATGGAGTAATGGGCAAGCACTACAGCTCTTTAAATACAGTGTTATGGCTTTAGTGAGTGCTATACTTATACCGCTTGTAAATATTGAAGTGCGCAACGAGGTTATTGATCAAGTAAGTGACCATGCAGCAGGATGGTGGGAATCTGTTCAACGTATTTCAGGATATTACATGGTATTTGTTACCACGTTAATCAGTTTATACGTATTACCTAATTTGAGCAAGGATTCTAGTTTTAAACAATATAGAAGTACCATATGGAATTTTTATAAAACCATACTTCCTGTAGTTGTAGCAGGACTTATAGCTGTTTATTTATGTAGAGATTTAATTCTTGAATATTTATTTACTACAGAGTTTTTACCTGCTTCTAGCATGTTTAAATGGCAATTATTAGGTGACTTCATCAAGGTCATCACCACCGTAATGGCTTTTAGGTTTATCGCATTAAATGATCTTAAACGCTATCTAGTGGCTGAACTTATAAGCATTTTTTGTTTCTATCTTTTTACGATGGTTTTATTACCATACTATGGAAAAAATGCCGTAGTAATGGCTTACTTTTTAAATTACATATTTTACTTTTTAATTTTGATCTTGCTTTTGAGAAAAGAATTGTTTGGTTCGTTGGAGCAATAAACAAAATTATTTCACACTCATACTTACCAAATCATTCAAGCATTTAATCTGCAGGACACCAAGCTCTTTCGATTTTGGATAGAATAGAATTGATTTTTCAGTATTAGGCTCCAAGTCAAAGAAATTATCAGAAAAATGACCATCTAAACTAGAAAAGACGAATAGATCCTTTACAAATACATTTGAAACGATCGTAATTTCATAAAAGTCATTACGCTTTGGACTTTTTATTTTGATTTCTGCTTTAGGTAATTTGAGATTTTTTGGCCTTGTTAAAGTTTTAATGCTTTTGTGATTACCAAATTGGTAAGACACGTAAATTTTGTTTAGATCAAGATTTAATTGTTTTAAGGAAAGCGCATGAATGAGCTCACTAGAACCAGCATTAACTGAGCATATTGAACTATCGATGGTATCAACAAAAAGCGATTTGCCTGAAAAGTCTTTGATTTCGATTTTGAAATCGCCTACTTCTGTCTCGAGATTATCATTTACCACATACGTTTTCAACGTATCATTTTCAATCACGTTGCTTATAAGTACATTCTCAAAATCACGTTTTACCTGATACTGTAAGGCTTTCCAGTTGCCAAAATAATCGATACTCGACCAGCTTACTGCTGGCCAGCAGTCGTTGAGCTGCCAGTATAGCGTTCCCATATTGTAAGGTCGCGCACGACGATGTGCTTGAATACCTTTAGACATTCCATAAGCTTGTACGAGCTGACTCACGTACACGTAATCTTCATCATTTTCTGGTACGGGAAAATCGCGCTTCATATAAGTTTGTATAAGCTCGTCACCTCGAGCGTGTTTTTGGTGTGTAGCATATTCCTTTGACTTAATATCTACTTCACCAGATGAATTAATGTAGCGAATGGTTTCATAAGATGGGTGCGCCTGAAAACCAAATTCACTCATAAACCTTGGCACATGCTCTTCAAAATGCTCAAACGGGTAAGCATCGTGCCACACGCGCCAGTCATGTGCATCGCCATGAAACTCATATTTAGGATTGCCACGACCGTATTGTGGTGAGCTTTCCCAGTAGGGTTCTTTGGTCATTTCGGCTACGTATTTCGGCATGTCTATTTGAAAAATGTTTCGGTAATCTTCCCAAATACTGTCCCGTTCTTGCTGACTGCGACCTTCCTGCCAGCCCCAGCGATGCCAGCCTTCACGACTTTCATTGTTACCGCACCACAGTACTATACTCGAATGATCTCGTAATCTAGTAAGTTGTTGAGTGACCTCTTTTTTTACGCTTTTGCGAAAGCTATCGCCACTGGGATACATCGCACAAGCAAACATAAAATCTTGCCATACCATGATTCCTTTTTCGTCACATTTTTCATAGAAAACATCACTCTCATAAATGCCGCCACCCCAAACACGAAGCATGTTCATATTTGCATCTACAGCGTCATTCAAAAGCTTTTCATAATGATCATCCGTGACCAAATCTTGCATGCTGTTTTGTGGAATGTAGTTTGCACCTTTTGCATATACCGGAACGTCGTTCACCTTGAAATAAAAGCTAGTTCCGTATTCGTCTGGCTCGTTGACCAATTCTACTGTGCGCAGTCCTTTATTAATTGTTTTTTGATCAATAAGATTTTCATCTTTAAAAATGCTAATCTCTACCTCATATAAGTAGGGTTCACCTAGATTATGCGGCCACCATTTTTTAGGATTTGGTATTTCAAAATGCAGTTCTTGAGTAGCTGTTTTTGTGGCTACTGTCAAGGAGTCTGTAATTTTATATGGATATATACTGTCGTTGATTTTAAGAGAATAGGTAAGCGGTGAGGAAACAGGTTTTGATAATGTCACTTGCGCAGAAAGATTTGCAATAGAATCATTAAGACTATTTTGCTTCAAGTAAATATCCTTAATTTTAAAATCGTTGTAAGCCTCAAGATAAACTGGTTTCCAAACTCCCATAGTGTTTAGGTTTGGACCCCAATCCCAACCGTATTGAAATTGCGCTTTGCGTGTATAAATACGATTTCCTTCTGGTAAGTTATAAGGATTTGCAGCAGCTTTTTCTGCCTCGATATGTAGAGGTGATTTTAAATTGATTATGAGTTCATTTTGCTTTTGAACTAAGTCTTTTATATCTTTTTTCCAGTGCAAAAAGGCGTTATCAGTTTCTAGTATTCGGACTCCATTCAATAAAACGGAAGCATAAGTGTCAATTCCTTTTAAATTCAACTCTATATGTTCTTTTGAAAGCGTTTGATTATCAAGTTTAAATAGGGTTTTATACGTCCAGTTTTTCTGAGTGATCCATTGCAAACTATCTTCATTATTTCCTTGAAAAGGATGCTCGATAAGTGGTAATAACTCTTTGTGAACCGTTGATGGAATACTTACAGAATCTGATATTAAACTATTGTCAGCTTCTTTTAATAAGGACCAGTTATGGTTGAGATATTGACGCTTTACATGGGGTTGTTTATCATTACATGAGACTAGTGAAATCACTATGATTAGGAGCCAACTATATTTCATGCGTGATTCGATTAAGGATTGCTTTAATGCTTTCAATGTTGGATGTGATTTCTATGTTTTCTTGAAGAAATTTAGGTGTATTCATAGGCACTTTCTCTTCACTGGTTTGCTCACAGATTGCTGTAGCGCTTGCGTGGATTTCTTTGAAGTTCGCTTTCGCGAAAGCATCACTATTACTAGCATTAATGCCACCACCAGGCATAATGATGAGTTCATCGCCTGCTTGTTGCTGTAACTCCATTAATAAACTAATACCTTCAAAAGCACTAGCTTGCTGACCAGAGCTGAGTATGCGATGTGCACCTAAATTGATTAAATCAATCAAGGCCTGCTGTGGATTTTCTACGTGATCAAAAGCTCTGTGAAAGGTAAAGGGTAACGGTCTAGAAAGCTCTATAAGTTCGCTAGTACGTTTAATATCCACTTTAAAATCAGAAGTTAATACTCCAGAAACAATACCAGCGGCACCTAACTCTTTGCAAAGTTGAATATTTTGTTTCATGATTTCAAACTCGGCTTTACTATACATAAAATCACCCGAGCGTGGACGTATCAATACCATTACAGGAATACTGAGGTCTGCAATTACCTTTTTGAGTAATCCAAAACTTGGTGTAATTCCACCTACGGCAAGCTCGCTACACAACTCTATACGATGAGCGCCAGCCTTTTGAGCATTGATGGCGCTTTGATAATTTGCCGCGCAGATTTCTAAAATCATGTTGTTTCAATTTTAGCTATGGAATTATCTTGAAAATTACTCAAAAAAGCAACAGCGATACAAGCACCAATTAATGCAAGTAGCATATCAGTTTGCGTATCCCAAACATAACCTTGCATGCCCAGAAAACTGTCTGCACCATCACTTACGATCATGGACACGACAGCTTCTATTAATTCATAAGCTGCACTTATAGCAAGACATGTGGAGATCACAATAAATACAAGCCATTTTTTACCGTGAACTACGTTTTTACGTAGTAATACTTCACGCACAATTAAAGCTGGTGTAAAGCCTTGAATGAAATGCCCTAACTTATCATAATTGTTCCTAGAGTGATCAAAGTATTCTTGTATCCAGTCAAAAAGTGGTACATCTGCATAGGTATATTTTCCACCTATAATTAGAATAATACAATGAACAAATATCCAGAAGTAGGTAAGGTTTGAAAACTTAAAGTTCCTGTAGGTAAAAATCAATATCATCATCCCTATCACGGCAGGAAGAACTTCTAGAAACCAAGTAAATCGTTCTTTAGGTTCAATTCCCGACCAGATTAATAATCCGGTCAAAAAGACTAGGTAAAAAAGTAGGTTTTTAGGTAGGTTGTTCATGCTTATTTGATGATGATTTCGTCAATAAATGTCCAGGCTTTATTTCCAGCGCCTTGCGCGCCATCTGGGATGGTACCGTAGTTAGGGATTTTTATCTTAATTCCTTTCATTTCTTGGTTGTTAAATGGAATTTCCTGTTCCAATAGATTGTTCTCACTATAACGCAAAGGGACTTGATGTATTGATGGTAAAAACTCTTTAGGATAAAACCATACTTCTTTTGGAGCATATATCCATTGTCCATTAGAGTCATTGAAGCGTAGAATAATTTGATTTACTGAGATTTCAGTTTCAAAATCTATTTCAATTTCCAGATCATCACCCCAAAAGCCCAACCATTCTTTATCACCATAACGTGTATCACTACCTACAATTCCATTGATAAGCCCGTTTGCACCACTACCACTATAGGATTTATGTGGTGGATGATTAATTGTAATAGTGGCGCCTACACCTTTATGATAAAGGAATTCTTGAGAGAATAAACGTCCAAGCGGTTGAGCATTGTCAAATACTTGAGCTTTTAAAATCATGTTTTCCTTAAATGGAATAGGTGATTTATAAATAGTTGAATTGGCATTTGGCTCAGTTCCGTCAGTAGTGTATCTGATTTCTTTGCCTAAGGTTTTAGTGCTTAATTCATATTCTTGATCTTTATTCAAATTTCCTTCAATTTCATATAAATGATTGGCGTATTTAATATCCATGGCGTCTAGCCGTGGTAGCATGACTTCTAGGTTATTGACAAACAAGTTATAATCTCGTTTTTCTACTGGAGACCAAGCGACCTCACTTAGTGCTAGTATACGTGGGAAAGCCATGTATTCTACTTGATCTGTAGTAGGCATGTACTCAGTCCATACATTTCCTTGTACGCCTAAAACGTGTTTTATTTCTTCACCACTAAGTTCATCTGGAATTGGATTGAAACCATATACTTTTTCTAATGGTAAAAAGCCGCCTATAGCTATTGGTTCATTTTCATTATCGCTTTGATAATAGTCAAAATAACAATGAGAAGTAGGCGTCATAATAACATCGTTACCTTTCTTTGCAGCGTCTATGGCACCTTGCATGCCGCGCCAACTCATAACCGTGGCATCCTTTGCCAGTCCGCCTTCTAGGATTTCATCCCACCCGATGATTTTCTTGCCTTTTGAAGCTAGGTATTTTTCAAAATGTTTAATGAAGTAGGATTGTAATTCGTATTCATCTTTTAATCCATTTTCTTTGATAAATCGTTGTGCGGTTGCACTTTGTTTCCACTGTGTTTTTGGTGCCTCATCGCCGCCTATGTGAATGTATGGTGATGGAAATAAGGCTGCTACCTCGTCTAGTACGTTTTCCAGAAACTCAAAGGTCTCTGGGTTAGGGCAATAAATGTTGTCAAAAACGCCCCATTCTGTAGCTACGTTCACAGCTTCGTTGGTACATCCTAGTTCTGGATAGGCAGCAATTGCCGCTTGAGCATGACCAGGTAGTTCGATTTCTGGAATGATGTTGATGTGTCTCGCTTTCGCGAAAGCGATAACCTCACGCACTTCATCTTGTGTGTAGTATCCACCATATCTAGTCGTGTTGTACTTGCGCGGTGTATCGTTGTAATGTCCTAGTAAAGTACTGTCACGGTAGGCAGCCACTTCTTGAAGTTTAGGATATTGTTTGATCTCGATGCGCCAGCCTTGATCATCAGTAAGATGCCAGTGAAAATTATTCATCTTTAACATCGCCATCGCATCGATGTATTTCTTGATAAACGCTACTGGAAACATATGTCTAGAAACGTCTAGGTGCATACCACGATATTTAAAACGTGGTTCATCCTCAATGATTAGTGCTGGTAAGTGAATTTCATCCTTGTCATTAAGTATGGGGAACAACTGGATGAGCGATTGTACCGCATAGAAAGCGCCTGCATCCGTACTGGCATGAATAAGTATTCGTTTAGGATCGATTTTCATTCGGTACCCTTCGGTACTATTGATCTCTTCATTGAATTTCAAATAGATGTAGTTGTCTTCCTTATCATTATAATCGTTTAACTCGTCAAAACCCATTTTATCAAAATTATCAAGTAAGAACTTGCCAGCCATAGGAAACTCAGGATCAAACCTAAACGAAGTGTTTTCATGAAACGTAAAATATCCATCATTTACCTGCAAGGATTGCGGTGCAGGAATGATACTGGGACTTTTAAGGTCTACATGTCTAGTGGTTTTGGTACAGGATAATACTGTTAATATCAATATGGTGATTAGTAGAATTCTTTGAAGCATTATTGTAATTTAGAGTCGACAAAATACTTGCAGAAGATAGTACAATTTAATGAGTCCTGAAGAACAAATACTAGCATTAAGAAATGAATTGCGAGAACATAATTACAACTATTATGTAAACGACAATCCTACCATTTCAGATTTTGAATTTGATAAGAAATTAGAGCAACTCAAACAACTCGAGGCAGCAAATCCTGAGTTTTTTGACCCTAATAGTCCCAGTGTTAGGGTAGGTGGTGAAATCACTAAGAATTTTGAAACCGTGAAGCATGAATACCGCATGTATTCACTTGATAATAGTTATAGTAAAGAAGATTTACTAGATTGGGAACAGCGATTAAGAAAAATTGTTGATGGTCCTATTGAATATGTATGCGAGCTTAAATACGATGGTGCTAGTATAAGTTTGAGGTATGAAAAAGGAGTTTTTGTAAAGGCAGTTACTCGTGGAGATGGTACTCAAGGTGATAATGTTACTGCCAATGTGCGTACCATTAAGTCGGTACCATTAAAACTACGAGCTAGTGAAGTGCCTGATAAATTTGAAATTCGTGGTGAGATTGTGTTACCGTGGCAAGGATTTCATAAAATGAATCAAGAACGTGAAGCTCAAGGATTAGAACTATATCGCAATCCACGTAACACCGCTAGTGGTAGTTTAAAATTACAAGATAGTAGTATAGTTGCACAGCGACCACTGGAATGTTTGTTATATCAACTTGCAGGAGATAACTTACCGGTGCAATCACAATACGACAGTTTGAACCTAGCGCGTGATTGGGGTTTCAAAGCGCCTGCAGAATCTGAATTAGTGCAGAGTATTGATGAGGTGTTGCAGTATATAGAACATTGGGATGTTGCAAGAAAGGATTTACCTTATGAAACAGATGGAGTTGTTATAAAGGTAAATAGCCTGCAACAACAAGAAGAGCTGGGCTTTACAGCCAAGGCGCCACGATGGGCAATGGCTTATAAATTTGCTGCAGAACAGGTGAGTACTAGACTTAATGAAATCACCTATCAAGTAGGTCGTACTGGAGCCATAACACCAGTAGCGAATCTAGAACCAGTTGAAATTTCAGGTACTACGGTAAAAAGAGCGAGTTTACATAATGCCGATCAAATTGAAAAACTAGATATTAGAGTAGGAGATGAGGTCTATGTAGAAAAGGGTGGAGAAATTATTCCTAAAATTGTTGCTGTAGAGCTTACTAAACGGCCAGATAATTCTAGCCCTACTGAATATGCTACACGATGTCCAGAGTGTAATACAGAACTAGTCCGTAAGGAAGGCGAAGCCCAACATTTTTGTCCCAATGAATTAGGATGCCCACCACAAATTAAAGGTAGGATTGAGCATTTTATATCAAGAAAGGCAATGGATATTGATGGAATAGGAGCAGAGACCGTTGGTCAACTCGTTGATGCAGGACTAATTTCTAACTATGCCGATTTATATGACCTTACCGTTGAACAAGTTCTGCCTTTAGAACGTATGGCTCAAAAGAGTGCAGAGAATATGATTAACGGGATACAAGCAAGTAAACAAATTCCATTTGAGCGTGTTCTTTTTGCTTTGGGAATACGGTACGTAGGTGAAACAGTGGCAAAAAAACTAGCCAAACATTATAAAAGCATGGACGCTCTCATAGCTTTACCAGAAGCACCTGATAAAGAAAATCTAGATTTATTTGCCGATGTTTCCAGTCCTACAGAAAAGAAGTTAGAAGAACTAACCGCTATCCCAGAAATAGGCGACCGCATAGCACAAACTGTTGTAGAATTCATAGTTGACGAAAGGCAGCAAGCCATTCTAGAACGGTTAAAAAATGCTGGATTACAATTCTCATTAAGCGAAGAGCAGTTAGAAGGTCAAACTGATAAACTAGTTGGTAAAAGCTTTGTAGTTTCTGGTGTTTTTGAAATGTCGCGTAATGATTTAAAAAAACTTATTGAGGATAACGGAGGTAAGGTAAGCAGCTCGCTTTCTGGTAAAACAGACTTTCTCATTCGAGGTGATAAAATGGGGCCTTCAAAACTTGCCAAAGCTGAAAAACTGGGTATTACCATGATTAGTGAACAAGAGTTTTTAAAGATGGTATAATTATGAGATTACTGATAGTATTTCTTCTCGCTTTAAATAGTTTTTGGTTGCAATCCCAAACCTATTCCTATAGTACTATCACAAATAATCAAATGATGGTAAAAGGTAAGGTAGGTGAATATCCTATAACCTTGTACATGGAATATCAAGGTTTTTGTGAATATGAAAGAGAATATACAGGTTGGTATAAATACGATTCAAGTACTCAATCAATACCCATACAGGTTTATTTTTCAACTTATCCAGAAAATGAGGAATTCATCATTTATGCAAAATACGATGGCGATTTTCAACTAGAAATTGATGATGATTATAGTTGTCATCCAGTAAATTATGACGAGAAGTTTTATGGAGACTCTGATGATGGTATATTCAATAATATGAGCTGGAATAAGAAAGGTTCTTCACAAGTTTGGGAAGTTACTTTTGAAGAAGATGTGGCAAGTAAATTTTGGGATTTAGGGGAATATGATACCTACCTCACGGTTGACGATAATTTGGTATTAGACTTTGGAACGATGGGTTTTGAATATGTATATGAAGTACACATAGAAGGATTTAAAGAAGTTCATGACATTACTCACATGCTTATCACCGTTATAGAACCCAGTAAGCCAGGAGGAAATGGTCGTGGTATGTGTGGAGCAGGCGATGAAATTTATTTACTCTATCTACGGCTTGATGAGCAGAACAAGCTACTGTTTTCAGATTCTGAAAAAATTCAAAGTTGTTACGCACATATGGAAGAATCTCCAGTTATGTATGATACTCAATTCCCTGAAAGAGGATTTAAAAGAGTAAAATAATCTTTCTATAGATTATAAACGGTTCCAGCTTGATTGTTAATATCTGTCTCGTTTAAGTAAAGATCTATTCTACCTAGATACATTCCATAGCAGCCTACTTGATTAACAACCACGTTTTTTCCTTCTTTATTAAGAATCAATTCTGGTTTTTCTAGAAATGTATGAGTGTGACCACCAATTATTACATCAATATTTGACGTCGCTGCTGCTAGGCTTACATCACTTACAGTATCTGATTTATAGGAATATCCCAAATGCGACATGCAAATAACTAGATCGCATCCTTTTTCTTCTTTGAGTATACGTGCCTGATCTGTAGCGATATCTATAGGATCTAGGTATTTGGTTTCTTTATAGTTGGTTTTATTTACTAATCCATCTAGTTCTATTCCTAATCCGAACATTCCTATTTTGATGCCGTCTAGTGTCACTATCTTATTTTTTAATGTATGACCATCCATTATGGTATTCTTGAAATCATAATTGGATATTACAAAGTCAAAATTGGCATGTGGAAGCTGCTTGTACAACCCATCTATACCATTATCAAAATCATGATTACCAATTGTTGCCGCATCATAACCCATCATACTCATGAGTTTAATTTCTAGCTCTCCACCATAGAAATTGAAGTATGGGGTTCCTTGAAAAATATCACCACAATCCAACAAAAGAGTATTAGGATTCTCCTTTCTAATTTGATTAACTAAAGCTGCTCTACGAGCAACACCACCACGACCATCATTGCGTCCTCCTACAATAGGTTCAATGTGGCTGTGAGTATCATTAGTATGTAAAATGGTGATCTTTTTACTTTTTTCAGTTATACTACTTACATTATATAAACTGCTTGCAGTAGAAAAATTGGCAAATAAACCCATTCCAGCTACCGCAGCGGTTGAACTTTTAAGAAATGTACTTCTTTTCATGATTAATTTGCTTTAGTAAATCTATTGTCGGATTCAAACTTAAGAGTATCTACCTTTTTGAAATAGTCAATCATGGCATTTCTTATTTTATAATCAGTTTTTGTTACCGTTGTATTGTTAAAAAAGTTCATGCTATCACCGCCGTTATACAAGTAATCACTTGTAGCAACATAATAGATCTTTTCAGTTAAAGGTTGATCGTTTATAGATACATTATTCAGGCTACTATCAGAATTTAAAGAAATTTTCATACCAGAGAAAGGATGAGCTCTTTCTCTATCTACTATATATTGGATAAGTTGCTCCATTTGAGCTTTATTAAGCTGTGCTACCACAACCTCATTTTCAAAAGGCATTATCTCATAGGCTCTTTTGGTTGTTACCTCACCAGCTGGTAAGGGAGCTCTTATTCCTCCGTGATTTAGTAAAACAACATCAATGTTAGTATCTAACCTACTTTTAACAACAGGATTAACTTGTTCCATAATGATTTCACATAGCATATTTCCAAGCGCTGTGTTCAGTGGAGTATCATTTTTGTGCATGCTTTTAGGATTATAGCAAAGCACTCTATTCATTTCTTGATTTATTTTTTCGCCATAAGGGGCAATAAATTGCGCGATACTATCTTCTTGAGCTAGTGAGTCGTTTATTTCTATTCGTTTATAGTCAACGGTATCTAAATGAACGTTTGTGTTTGAATTGCAACTAGTTAAGAGTGTGGTTAAGAAAAGCGCTTTCGCGAAAGCGAGATAAACACCTATTTTCCTATATGTTTTAAGCGGAAAGTTGTAGCAAAAAGCCATGTGAAATATTCTATTTTTGTTTCCACAGTAAAAGTAAATGTTTTTTAAAGGAATAAAGCGTAGATCGCTGAGGAAAGCGATTAGAAAATTGAAATCGCAAAACAGGAATAGTGTTCCTGTGGTACCTAAATCATTGTTAGTCATTACCTCTAGCGCTAGTCAAATTGCCTATGATGATATTTTAAGGTGGTGTGAACAACTTAAAATTGACGATAAAAACTTGACAGTTTTAAATCAAGTAACTGATAAAAAGAAATTTCATGAAATGGATGGTATTCCGTTTGATGAAAAGTCTATTAAATGGAATGCAACCGTTGTTGATGAGCAACTAGTCGAGGCGATTGAAAAAAAACACGATTTACAAATATTACTCATAAAAGATCCGGATGAACTAGCTACATTTGTGACGATCAAGGCACAGGCAGCTCTTAAAGTAGCTATCAATGATGCACGAGAAGAGCTTTATGATTTGTCAATTAATGTGTCATCAAACGACAAAGACGTATTTGTAAAAGAAATAGCAAAGTATATAAAAATTTTAACCCGATAATATGCAACAACTTAAAGGAACAGGAGTAGCACTTGTAACTCCTTTTAAAGCAAATGGTGATGTGGATCACAGTGCTTTACAGTCCGTAGTGAATTACCAAATTGATAATGGTATAGAATATCTAGTTGTCTTAGGAACGACTGGAGAAAGCGTTACCCTTTCTAAACAGGAAAAACAGGATGTTGTAAAAACCGTGGTTGAAACCAATGCAGGACGATTACCTCTTGTAATAGGTATAGGTGGTAGTAATACAGCTGTTGTAGTAGATGAATTAAAACAAACTGACCTTTCGTCTTTTGATGCTGTACTTAGTGTCTCACCTGCTTACAACAAACCTACCCAAGAAGGTATCTATCAACACTTTGCAGCAGTCGCAAAAGCTACTGATAAGCCTATTATTTTATATAATGTTCCAGGAAGAACAGCGAGTAATATGGCTGTTGATACCGTAGTTCGATTGGCAAATGATTATACAAATATTGTAGCGATAAAGGAAGCAGCAGGAGATCTTGTAGCTGCCATGAAAATGATAAAACATACACCAGATGATTTTCTTGTGATATCTGGAGATGATATGATCGCCAACGCAATGACTCTTGCTGGTGGTGCTGGAGTGATATCTGTAATCGGTCAAGGATTGCCTAGCGATTTTAGCGAAATGATTAGACTAGCTTTAAAAGGTAATGCAATAGATTCTTATAAACTGCATCATAAACTTGAAGCTAGTATCGATTTAATTTTTGCCGAAGGAAACCCTGGTGGTATCAAGGCAATGCTAGCCCATCTCGATTTATGTGAAGAGCATTTAAGATTACCATTAGTGCCAGTTTCACAAAAATTGAGAACTAGTATAATTGATTTCATGAATGCGTACTAAAACGTATTAACTGTCGTTCACAATTAAAATTATAAGGAGTGTTGTGAATACATTACTTTTGCAGCCTATCAATACCGTAGTATGAAACAAATTGTTTTAATATTTTTTATCTTTTTAGTTCTTGTGTCTTGTGGTCCTTATCAAAAGGCATTAAAATCAGATGATCCTAATGTCAAGGTGAGTATGATTGATACATTAATGAAGAAGGAGAAATATAGTAAGAGTATCGATCTTTTTGAACAGATCATTCCCTTATATAGAGGTACTGACAGTGCTGCCCCTATGGCTATTAAGTATGCTAAGGCGCTTTATGGAGATAGAAGGTATTTAAGCAGTGCCTATCAATTTGAGCGATTTGTAACTTCTCACCCTTTAGATAACAACGTGGAGGAAGCGGTTTTTTTAGGAGCCAAGAGTTACTATCACATGTCTCCTGTATATTCTAAAGATCAATCTGACACTAATACGGCACTTGTTAAACTGCAAGATTATATAAATGCTTACCCAGAAGGGAAGTATAATGAAGAAGCTAATGTTCTTGTAGCTGAATTAAGAGAGAAATTAGATCGCAAGGCCTATGAAATTGCTAAACAATATCATCACAGAGGCGGAATTTATATTAAAGCAGCTATAGCAGGTTTTGAGAATTTTATAATCGATCATCCAGGATCAAATTACCTAGATGATGCACATTATTATCTTTTTGAATCTCAGTATATTTATGCTGTTAATAGTTTTGAAAATTTAATTCCAGAACGATTAGCGCTTGCTAAAAAATATTATAATAACTTTGCACGCAGATTTCCTAATAGTGAATATAAAGATGATGCACAGGAGATCATGGCTGAAATAGAAAAATTTGAATCAGAGAATTTGAGTAATTAATATGGATACTAAAAATTTAGACGCAGCAACTACAACTATTACCTACAATCGTGATGCCCTTACTTCACCTACTGGTAATATGTATGAAGCGATTTCAATTATCGCTAAAAGAGCTGAGCAGATTAAAGGAGATATCAAAGAAGAGCTAATTGAAAAGCTAGAAGAATTTGCTACCTACAATGACTCACTAGAAGAAGTTTTTGAAAATAAGGAGCAAATTGAAGTATCTAAATTTTATGAGCGTTTGCCAAAGCCTACAGCTATTGCTGTAAAAGAATGGTTAGATGGTAAAATCTATCATAGAGATACTAGCAAATCTTAATTAAGATATGTCTATACTAAGTGGTAAAAAAGTATTACTGGGTGTAACTGGTGGTATTGCTGCTTATAAAACAACATTTTTGACGCGCCTGCTTATTAAAGCAGGCGCTGTCGTTAAAGTGGTGATGACTCCTGCTGCGCGAGATTTTGTTACACCGCTTACTCTATCTACACTTTCAAAGAATCCGGTTCATTCTCATTTTACCAATGAAGATGATGAAAATGATACATGGAATAATCATGTGGAATTAGGTCTTTGGGCCGATTTAATCATTATTGCACCAGCTACAGCCAATACCTTGAGTAAAATGGTAGGCGGTACAATTGATAATTTACTGCTTGCGGTATACTGTAGCGCAAAATGCCCTGTTTACTTTGCTCCAGCCATGGACCTTGATATGTATAAGCATCCATCAACACTTCATAATTTTGAAAAGTTGAAATCTTATGGTAACCTTATGATTCCAGCAGGTGATGGAGAATTAGCAAGTGGTTTGTCAGGAAAAGGACGCATGGCCGAACCTGAAGAAATTATCACATTCGTTGAAAATGATATCTTGTCAAAATTACCTCTACACGATAAAAAAGTTCTAATAACGGCTGGCCCTACTCACGAGGCTATCGATCCAGTACGCTTTATTGGAAATCACAGTTCAGGAAAAATGGGTGCGGCCCTTGCTGTACAAGCTGCAGAAATGGGTGCACAGGTACATTTGATCATGGGGCCAAGTTCGGTCATCGTAGAGTATTCTTCAATTCAACGCATCGATGTGACTAATGCTAGAGATATGTACGATGCAGTCCACAAGATAGTATCAGAAATGGATATTGCTATCTTTAGTGCTGCTGTTGCAGATTACAGGCCTAAAGATGTCGCTACAAACAAAATAAAAAAGAAGGAAGACACGTTACATATAGAATTGATCAAAAATCCCGATATTTTAGCAAGTGTAGGAGCGTTAAAAAACAAACCGTTTCTTGTGGGGTTTGCTCTAGAGACTAATGATGAGTTGAATCACGCTTTCGCGAAAGCGGAAAAAAAGAATACTGATTTATTAGTTTTAAACTCTATGAGAGATAAAGGTGCAGGTTTTAAAAAAGACACCAATAAAATTACCTTGATTACTAAGGAAAAGGAAGTCATTCCATTTGAATTAAAAAGTAAGGTTGAGGTCGCAAAAGATATAGTTAATGAGATTGTTAAAAGGATTAAGTAGTTTTTTTTTGTTATTAAGCTTTTTATATGGCCACGGCCAAGAGCTTAATGCTACTGTACAAGTTAATGCTCAAGGAGTAGCTCAACCAGATTTATCCATATTTAAAACATTAGAAACTTCTATGCAGGAGTTTTTAAATAATACTAAATGGACGGATAACGAATATGAGGATGAAGAAAAAATCACTATGTCTCTTGTATTTGTTGTCAACGTATATGACAATGATAGGTTTGAGGGCAATTTCCAAGTGTCGGCATCTCGTCCAGTTTTTAATAGTACCTATAGCACACCTATTTTTAATTATAAAGACAATGATGTAAGGTTTGAATATGTAGAATATGCTCCTTTCTTTTACAACAAAAACCAATATGAAAATAACCTATTGTCATTAGTCTCTTTTTATGCTCTTACTGTAATAGGAATAGATGCAGATACATTTGAATTTAAAGGTGGCGAATCTTATCACAGAGAAGCGCAACAAATTGTGAATCTTTCTCAGTCAGATACTTCGGTTCGTGGGTGGAGACCAAATGATGGACTTATTTCAAGGTACCGTCTCAATGATGATTTATTATCTGATACTTATGTAGAATATCGTAAAGTGATGTATGAATATCATTTATTAGGTATGGACAAGTTTGCAGAAGATCCTAAAAGGACAAAGGAGAAACTAAAAACAATTTTAGTGCAATTTGAGGAGTTGAATAAGCGCAGACCTAATAGTTTATTACAACGTACTTTCTTTGATGCAAAAGCCGATGAGATATCTAGAATCTATTCTGACGGTCCTGCAGTAAACATCAGAGATTTAAAAACGTTACTACAGAAACTAGCGCCCAACCAATCGTCTAAATGGCGTACAATTCGTGTGTAAACATTTTTCTATGCCATTACTTTAGATTAATTTAGTTCTTTATGTTATTTGTCTAACTGGAATTATTAAATCGTTTAAAGTAAGTTGCTTACCTCAATACATATACAGAATTTTGCCTTGATTGAACATCTAGATTTAGATGTGTCAACTGGTCTTACAACTATTACTGGAGAGACGGGTGCGGGAAAATCAATAGTTCTAGGAGCACTTGGTCTTATACTAGGTCAACGCGCTGACTTAAGTGTGGTACGTGATTCTGATTCAAAATGTGTCGTTGAAGCTCATTTTGATTTATCATCATTAGATTTAAAAAAGGTTTTTGAAGATCTTGATCTCGATCATGAAAATCATACTATTTTAAGAAGAATAATACTACCGTCAGGGAAGAGCCGTGCTTTTGTTAATGATTTGCCAGTTACCTT
The DNA here is from genome assembly GCF_001430865.1 of Nonlabens sp. MIC269. GTDB lineage: Bacteria > Bacteroidota > Bacteroidia > Flavobacteriales > Flavobacteriaceae > Nonlabens > Nonlabens tegetincola. Next base: position 2,606,379 of record NZ_CP011373.1, read on the forward strand.
ATCTGTACTACAGCAACTAGGTGGATACTTGATTGATATACACTCTCAACATGATACTCGTGATTTAATTAGGGATTCCTTTCAAAGAGAGGTGTTAGATGCTCATGTTGCATTTGAAACTAAAAATAAAAAGCGATCATTTTTAAAGGTGTTGAGTGATTATCAAAGGTCATTTACAGAATTTAAATCTTTGGAACGGGAATTAAAAACTCTCGAAGAAAAGGAGCACAACTTGATCAAAGAAAATGATTATAATATCTTTTTACTTGGTGAGTTAGAAGACTCTAATTTAGAAAGTATTGACCTAGAGTTACTTGAAGAAGAGCAAGAGCAACTGGGTAATGTTGAGTCAATAAAAGAAGGGTTGGGAATGGCGTTTAAAATCGTTAATGAAGATGATCATGGTGTCGTGGAACAATTACGATCTTCTATTGCAGCCATTTCTGGGATCAAAAGATTCTCGTCTTTATATAGTGAAATTGATCAAAGACTTAGTTCAACGTTAGTGGAGCTTGAGGATATTGTTGAAACCTTAGAAAGAGAATTTGATAATATAGAGGCAGACCCTTCAAGGCTTGCCGAGATTGATGAAACTCTCAACACTATTCAAAATTTATTTAAAAAACACCAAACTGATTCAATTTCTGAGCTTATAGTGATTAGAGATGAGCTCGCTGCTAAAGTGTTAGAAACATCGAGTTTAGATAAGAGAAAAACAGAACTCAATAAACTATTAAGTGAAAAGCACGATCAATGCACAAATCTATCTGGTGAATTAATGGGAATGAGAATCATGTATAAAGATTCTTTGGAGAAGAAGTTGGATAGTCAAATACAATCTTTAGGGATGCCACATGCGCAATTAAACTGTAAAGTTGAATCATCTGATAGCTTCCACAACTTAGGTAAAGATGTAGTAGGTTTATTATTTACTGCAAATATGGGATCAACTTTGAAGCCTATTGAAAAAGCAGCTAGTGGTGGAGAGTTATCTAGAGTAATGCTCGCTATTAAATCACAACTGGCAGTGAATAAAAAATTACCAACTATAATATTTGATGAGATTGATACTGGAGTGAGTGGTGCAATTGCCGAAAAAATGGCATCTATCATGCAGGTGATGAGTGAGTCTATGCAGGTTATAGCCATAACTCATTTACCACAAATTGCAGCAAGAGGTCACGAACACTTATTGGTTGAGAAAAAAATTGATAACGAAAAAACTATTAGTAATATAAGCAAATTAGATGCTTCTGCTAGAATTGAAGAAATTGCACAAATGTTAAGCGGTGGAAAAATTTCTGATGCAGCACGAGAAAATGCAAGAGTACTTTTGCAATAATCTTATATTTGCCACCTAATCAAAAATTATGTCTTACAACTTACTTAAAGGAAAGCGCGGAATAATCTTCGGTGCGTTAGATGAAAATTCGATAGCTTGGAAAACAGCTCAATTAGCTCATGAAGAAGGAGCAACTTTTGTTTTGACTAATGCTCCTGTCGCAATGCGTATGGGGCAAATAAATAAATTGGCAGAACAAACAGGAAGTCAGATTATCCCAGCTGATGCAACAAATTTAGAAGATTTAGAGAAATTGATAACTGAGTCGGTTGAGATTTTAGGAGGTAAATTAGATTTTGTTCTTCACTCAATAGGTATGAGTGTTAATGTAAGAAAAGGAAATCATTATACAGATCAGAACTACAATTACACGGAAAAGGGATGGGATGTAAGTGCCTTATCATTTCATAAAGTATTACAAACATTGCATAAAAATGATGCAATGAATGAATGGGGTAGTATTGTTGCACTTACCTATATGGCTGCTCAACGTACATTCCCAGATTACAACGATATGGCAGATAATAAAGCATATTTAGAGTCAATTGCTAGAAGTTTTGGATATTTCTTTGGTAAAGAAAAGAAGGTACGAGTAAACACGATTTCACAATCACCTACACCAACTACAGCTGGTAGTGGAGTTAAAGGTTTTGAAGGATTCTTGAGCTATGCTGAAAAAATGAGCCCTTTGGGTAATGCTACTGCTCAAGATTGTGCGGAATATACGGTGACTTTATTTTCTGATTATACTAAGAAAGTAACCATGCAAAATTTATTTCACGATGGTGGCTTCTCAAATACTGGTGTAAGCCAAGAAGTGATTGAGAAATTTTAACAAAACAATATCTTATTATAAGAGCCTCGCAGTAGCGAGGCTTTTTTTTTGAATATTGAGGAGGTTTTTAATAAAAAGTTAAAAAAGATAACATGTTAGATAATTGTTAAGTGAAAGTTAAATAGTATCTTGTGCAGACAAATTAAAATCAAACTTAACATGAAAACAAAATTACTTGTTCTAGTAGCTTTTCTATTTAGTATAGTCAGCTACAGCCAGTGTGATTATGTTCTAGAACTTACCGATAATCTAGGTAATGATTGGGTGTCTGGGGCGAATCTTACGGCTAACACGGGTGTGGATGTCACCGTTGCAGGTGTAACAACCACATTCCAAATCCAAACCGGTAATGCTGGAACTCCAGTAACCGAAACGTATAACATTACTGTAAATACAGGAGACGCGGTAAACGTGGACTATCGTCCTACAAGTTTTCCAGGAGACGGTACGTTTAGATTATTAGATTCTGAAGGTATTGTTCTTTATGATGCTGGATTTAACAATCCGGGAGGAACGGCGTTATATGCGGCTGCTGCGAGTTGTCCAACTTGTCCCGTAGTAACTGCACTTGTAGTTAACAATGCAGCTGCCGATTCGATAGAATTAGGCTGGACAAATGGAGGTTCAGAATCAGAATGGGAAATAGAATTCGGAGTGAGTCCATATACTGTAGGATCTGGAGGTACGGTAGTTTCTGCAACTTCAAATCCTTTTACGGTTCCTGGATTAACTTCAGAAACAACTTACGATTTTTATGTAAGAGCAGTTTGTACACCTGGTACAGACATAAGTAACAGTCAAGGACCTATACAAGGTACTACGACTGAATCTTGTCCTGCTCCTGGGGCTTTTGCACCTATTACTGAAAGTGCGTTTGAAATACAATTTACTTGGGACGCAAGGGGTAATAGTAATCCTACATTTAATGTTAATTATGCTCCAACAGGAACAATTACAACTCCAGGTACTGGACAAGGTCAACAAGAACAGCAATTCACTGCACCACTTGCGATTGTTAGTGGGTTAATGTCAGATACTGAATATGAATTTTGGGTTCAAATTGATTGTGGAAATGGAGATTTAAGTAGTTGGTCTGGACCTTATGTGGCTACAACAGCGATATCTTGTCCTGTAGTAACAGGCCTTACAACTAGTAACATACAAACTACAAGTGCTGATATTTCATGGACTGCTGGTGGAGTAGAGACGGAATGGGAAGTTGAATGGGCTGTGGCCGGAGTTATAACTAATCCAGGTACAGGACAAGGAACAACCGTTTCTCCTAATCCTACCACACCATCAACCTCACTGTCAGGATTGACTGATGCAACTGTCTATGAAGTTTATGTACGTGGTATTTGTGATCCTAATTTACCTGATTTCAGTAGTTGGGAATTAGTGTCTTTTACCACATTATGTTTGCCGTTTTCTTCTCCTTTAACAGTTGATTTCGAAACAGGTTTTACGCCTACAACAAATACATTTCCATCAGCTGGAGATGCATTTACTAATGAAAATTGTTGGGAAGCTAGTTCTTCGGCAAATTTTGTTTGGGTTTTAGCTCCAGGTACTTTAACAGCATCAGGAGGAACAGGTCCAGCCCCATCAGTTACTACAGGTAACTATTTTTATACAGAAGCTTCGAGTGGAACAGCAGGTGATACTACTACATTAGTTTCACCTCAGGTTGACCTTTCTGGACTTACAGCCCCAGCGGTTTCTTTTGACTATCACATGTTCGGTGGTGATATAGGTACACTTGACGTAATCGTAAGAACAGGAGGAACAGATACTAATATTTTCTCAATATCAGGTGAACAACAAACTTCAGATACTGATCCATTTGAATCATTAATATTACCATTAGCGGCTTATGCAGGTCAAACTGTTCAAGTAGTGTTTGAAGCAACATCAGCTGGAACATTTGAAGGTGATATTGCAATTGACAACGTAGGTTTTGTTGAAGCACCTTCTTGTCCGAGACCACTTAGTTTAGTTGTAAATAGCGCAACTTCTGACTCTGTTGAATTAGCATGGACAAATGGTGGAACAGAAACTGAATGGGAAATAGAATATACTGCACCAGGTGCAGGTCAAGGATCAGGTACTGTAGTAACAGCTACCACAAATCCATTTACTGTATCTGGATTAACAGATAATACAGGTTACGAATTTTATATAAGAGCAGCTTGTTCAACTACTGACTTCAGTACATGGACAGGACCTATAGGTGTGCAAACATTATGTTTGCCATTTACAGCCCCAGCTGTTATTGATTTTGAGACAGGTTTTACACCTACAACAAATACATTCCCTGGCACAGCTGATGCTTTTACCTCTGAAAACTGTTGGGAGGCAAGCTCATCGGGATCATTTGTTTGGGTTTTAGCACCTGGTACATTAACAGCTTCAGGAGGAACTGGACCAGCTCCTTCAATTACAACAGGTAATTATTTTTATACAGAAGGTTCTAACGGTTCAGCTGGAGATACTACAGAATTAGTTTCTCCTATTTATGATCTATCTGCATTAACAGTTCCTGCTGTTTCATTTGATTACCATATGTTTGGAGGTGATATAGGAACGCTTGAATTATTTATTAGAGCAGGTGGAACAGATACAAGTGTGTTCTCAATTTCTGGAGAACAACAACAAGCTGATACGGATCCTTTCCAAAACTTCCTTGTTTCATTAAATGCGTTTGCTGGTCAAAGTGTTCAACTGGTTTTTGTTGGAACTTCTGCTGGTACTTTTGAAGGAGACATTGCTATAGATAATATAGAGCTATTAGAAGCTCCAGCTTGTCCAACTCCTTTTAATTTTGCAACAGTAACCAATTCATCTGATTCGATTGAATTCTCATGGACAGCTGGTGGTTCTGAAACAGAATGGGAAATTGAATACACAGCGCCTGGAGCTGGGCAAGGATCTGGAACAGTTGTTACGGCTACTACAAATCCATTTACAGTTACTGGTCTTACTGACAATACAGAGTATGATTTTTACTTAAGAGCTATTTGTTCAACAACAGATCAAAGTAGTTGGACTGCTAATGCAGTATTAGCAAGAACAGCTTGTAATGCTTTTAGTATTCCATTTACTGAATCATTTAATTCTACAAGCAGTACTCAAGATTGTTGGACTGTATTAGACATAAATGGTGATGGTGATCAATGGCAGTTTGATGATACATTTGCACCTAGTGAAGGAGATGAATCTGCTTCCATGAACACTGATTTTAACGGAGGTGTTGATGATGATTATCTGATTTCTCCAGCAATTACATTGACTGGAAATGAGAGAGTGAGATATGATTATAGAGTTCGTAGTGCCAATGAACCTAATGATATGGAGGTTCTTATCTCTACAACTGGTACAAATGCTGCAGATTTTACAACGCAACTTCTTCCAGTGACTCAATATAGCAACACAACGTACATGACAGAAACTATTGATTTGTCTGCTTATTCAGGTGATGTTTATGTTGCTTTCAGAATACCACCAAATGGTACTGATGGTTGGGTTATGTACATAGATAACGTAAGATTTGAAACCATACCTAGTTGTAACGAGCCTATAGCAATTAATACATCAAACATAACAACTGATGCTGTTGATATAGATTTTACAGAACAAGGCACTGCTACTTCTTGGGAAGTTGAATACGGACCAGCAGGGTTTGTATTAGGGACAGGAACATTAATAACGGTTACTACGAATCCTTTTACATTAACTGGATTAATTGATAATACAGAATATGATGTATATATCAGATCAGCTTGTCCATCTGGTGGATTTAGCCCTTGGTCGGTGTCAACATCATTTAGAACTTCGTGTAATGCATTTAGTGTGCCATTTAACGAAACCTTTGATAGCAATAGTGCTACTCAAGGATGTTGGACAGTTCTAGATGAAAATGGAGATGGAGATCAATGGGATCTAGATTACTCTTTCAACACTTTCCAAGGTGATGAGGTAGCTGCAATGAATACAGACTTTAATGGTGGTGTAGATGATGATTACTTGATATCACCTGCAATTACACTTACTGGTGGCCAGCGTTTGATTTATCAGTATAGAGTGCAAAGTGCTAACGAACCTAATGATATGGAAGTACTTTTATCTACAACTGGTAATGCCGCAGCAGATTTTACTAACACTATTGTGCCTGTGAATTTGTATTCTAATACAACTTACCAAGAACAGGTAGTTGATTTATCATCTTTTACTGGTGATGTTTACATAGCTTGGAGAGTACCACCTAACGGAACTGATGGTTGGAGAATGTATATCGACGATGTCGTAATCGAAGATATTCCTTCGTGTCCAGAAGTATCTGCAATTACTATTGGAAATATTACAGCTACTGGAGCAGAGGTTAGTTGGACAAATGGTGGTTCTGAAACTGAATGGGATATTGAGGTAGTACCAGCTGGTACAACTCCGACAGGAACACCAACTGATGCTGGTGTTACAACTAATCCTTACACATTATCTATGTTAACTTCAGGTACAGATTATGATGTCTATGTACGTGCTGTATGTTCAGTTGGAAACACAAGTCCTTATGAAGGTCCAGTTACCTTTACTACAAGTGCTGTTTGTGGTGACACGGTTTACGATACGGGTGGAGCTACTGGAGATTACTCAAATGGAGAAAACTATACAATTACTTATGTACCAGATGTTGCCACTAATATCGTTGAGTTAGACTTTACATTGGTAGATCTAGAGAATTGTTGTGATACTCTTACTATTTATGACGGATTAGATACAAGTGCTCCTGTGCTAGAAGCTGATTTAGAAAATCCAGCAGTTTTCCAAGGACTTAATACGGATGGTGCGATTACAATAGAGTTCACATCAGACGGTAGTGTAACTGCTGCTGGTTGGGAAGCAAATTATAACTGTATACCTAGACCATCTTGTGTGAACGTATCTAACATCGTATTAGACAGTTCTACAGCCTCAAGTCTTACAGTAAGCTGGACTGATAATAATATACCAGTTTCTACTGCATGGGAAGTAGTTGTGTTACCTCAAGGTAGCGCTGCACCGGTTGCTGGTACAAGTAATGCGACTTCAATACCTTATACAGAATCAGGATTAAGCGCTGATACAGAATACGACGTTTATGTAAGAGCAGACTGTGATACAAACTTTATTGGTCCTGTAACCTTTAGAACAGACTGTTCTCCGGTAACAAGTTATCCTTATGTAGCAGATATGTCTCAAAATGCTCCTAATAATTGTTGGGATGAAGCAGGTTCAGGTGATATAACTAGTGGTCCATCTAATTTTGGTGCTTCTGATTGGAGAGATGGTAGAGCGTATACCGACATCAACGGAAACGTGATCAACTCTAATGCGATGAATTTATATCAATCTGTGGATCAAGAATGGTTAATTTCTGAAGATTTTGATTTATCAGGTACTTCAAATGATGAATTAGTGATAGAAGTGGCTGTTACCAACTGGACTTTTTCTGGAACTTCTACAGCTGCTGATACAGATACGATGGGATCTGACGATCAAGTAGATCTTATGGTTTCGACAGATAATGGTGCGACATGGAGTTCAATCTTTACTTGGACATTGGCTAATCAGCCAGCTGTTACAGGTACTAGAGAAACGATAGACATAAGTGCCTACACAGGTATTACAAGGTTTGCAATATATGCAACAGACGGTGCTGTGGATGATACTGAAGATTATGACTTCCATGTAGGTGTTTTTGAAATAGATGCATCTGCAAGTGTTGACAACACTCAGGAATTAGGATTTACTTATTATCCTAACCCAACGGTGGACATAGTTAACATATCAGCAGTAAATACTATTGATAGCATAGTAGTAACAAATCTAAGTGGTCAGCAAGTAGTAAGTTACAAGCCAGCATCTCAAAACGCTGTGGTGGATCTTTCTACTTATTCAACAGGAATGTACTTGCTTCAAGTTTCAAGCAACGGAGCTACAAAAACTGTACGTGTGATTAAAGAATAGATTTAATTTAATTCAATTAGAAGGCCGCCTTGTGCGGCCTTTTTTTATGCTTTCGCGAAAGCGTAATTATCAGTAAAAATTAAAAATCGATTAGCTTACTAGATAAAGAACATTTTGTCGGTTGAATATTGATTACATCGAATATGTTAAGATACTGTTATCATGTGTTTGGAGAATTCACTATTTTGAACAGATAATTTAACAAAATTTAACCCATGAGAAAAATTTACTTATTACTAAGTGCTCTCTTGATTACATTCGCCGTCTCGGCTCAATGTAATTATACCTTAGAACTTACCGATAACCTCGGTAACGACTGGGTTTCAGGAGGTAACCTTACGGCAAATACTGGTGTTGATGTCACCGTAGCCGGAACAACCACCACTTATGCTATTCAAACTGGTAGTGCAAATCCACCAGCTGTTGAAACTTACAGCATAACAGTTAATGACGGAGATGCGTTGGTTATTGATTATCGACCAACACAATTTCCTGGAGATGGAACATTTAGATTATTGGATTCTGAAGGAATATTAGTCTATGATGCAGGATTTAACAATTCTGGAGGAATGGCTATTTTTAGTGGAAATGCCACTTGTCCAACTTGTCCAGCTGTAAGTAACATAACGGCAGGAAATGTTGTCGCTGATTCGGCAGAGATAGCTTGGACTGCTGGAGGAAGTGAAACGTCTTGGATAATAGAATATGGTATTAGTCCCTATACTTGTGGTTCAGGTGGAACTCAGGTTACTGTAAATTCTAATCCAGCAACGCTTTCAGGTTTAAGTTCTGTTACGTCATATGATGTTTATGTAATTGCTGATTGTGGTAATGGAGATTTCAGTGCTTGTCAAGGTCCTGTAACGTTTACAACAACAGAGTCTTGTCCATCTGCTTCAAACTTTGCTCCTGTAACAAATACTTCTAATAGTATCTCATTTGTATGGGATTCAAATGGTAACCCAAATCCAGTAGTTAATATTGAGTATGCTTTACAAGGAGTGATAACTACACCAGGAACTGGTCAAGGAACTGTTGTTCAGCAATTTACTGCTCCTTTTGCAGATGTTACTGGATTGGCTTCTGACACGTGCTACGACTTCTTTGTGCAAATTGATTGTGGAGCTGGTGATTTAAGTTTATGGTCTGGACCATATCAAGCTTGTACTTTAATAAGTTGTTTTCCGGTTTCCAGTTTAGAATCTGTTTTTGTAGGTCCAGATTCTGCTGATATTTCATGGTCTGCAGGACAAACTGGGTCAACAGAATGGGAAATTAATTATGCTCCTGTAGGAACGATTACCACTCCATTTGATTCACCTGCTCAAGGTACCGTGGTAACATCAAATAGTGCAAACTACTCAATTACTTCTTTAACTCCGGATACTGAGTATGATGTTTATGTAAGAGAGGTTTGTGATCCTAATTTACCAGATTACAGTACAGCAGAACAAATAACAGTTTTTACTCAATGTCTTCCATTGACTGCTACAACTGCCATGCCTTATGTGGAAGATTTTGAATCTTTTACTGGTACAACAAATTTTTCAAGAGAAAACTGCTGGTCAGCAGAATTTGTTTCAACCAATACATTCAGTCAATATGAATGGGCTGTTACCACTTCAGGTACAACACCTTCAACGGGAACAGGACCTGATGCTGCTAACAGCGGTACTAACTATATGTTTACTGAAACTTTAGGTTCAGATGGAGATACTGCAACATTATTTTCTCCAATTATTAATGTAGATGGTTTAACTGAACCATCTGTTCAATTTGCTTATTTCTTATATGGAGCAAATATGGGAAGCTTAAGTGTTGATGTTTGGGATGGAAGTGCTTGGCAAACAGGATTATTTGCGACTTCTGGACAAATTCAAACTTCAGGATCTGATCCATGGGAAAATGCGATCATTAACTTAGCTGGTTATACAGGAGATATTCAAGTAAGATTTGTATCTACCAGAGCAGGATTTACAACTGGAGATATGGCAATTGATGACTTCAGTATAGAGGAAGCTCCTGCTTGTGCACCAGTTGCTTTATTAGGCACAGGTGTATTAAATGCAAATGATGCTGAAGTTCTTTGGACTAGTCAAGGTTCAGAAACATCATGGATAATTGAATATGGTCCAACTGGTTTTACACCAGGTACAGCTTCAACAGATCCTAATGTATTTGAAGTTACTGCAGGTACAAATCCATTCACTTTAACAAGTCTTATGCCTAATACAGCCTATGATTTCTATGTAGTTGCAGACTGTGGTTCTGGTACATTAAGTACACAAACCGGTCCAGCAACCTTTAGAACGGCGTTTTTACCACCTCAAGGAGTTACATGTCCTAGTGGTGACAATGTATTTGTTTTTCAAGAAGAATTTGAAAACAATGATAATGGTTGGACGGGCGACATAGGAGTAGGAACTACTACTGCTGGTTTATGGAATTTTAATAGAGCGATTTCACCAACTTCTACAGGCACTGGTCCTGACGCTCCTTTTAGTGGAGGCGGATTTGCGTATTTAGAAACTAGTGGAACATTCACAGTTGCCGAAATAGTTTCGCCAGCAATTGATCTGAGTTTTGCAACTGACGGTGCTGAACTATCTTTTTATTATTTTGCTTACGGTGCTGAAGTGGATACGTTTGAAGTAAATGTTTCTAACTCACCTACAGGTCCTTGGACTAATGTATTTACTGCGCAAGGTCAATTACAAACTGCTGGATCTGATCCGTGGGCGCCAGTAGGTGTTAATCTTGATGCATACCTAGGACAAACAATTTATTTACAAATTACAGGTCAAGAAGCTCCTGGTAGCACTGGATTTGCAGCTGATATAGCTATAGATTTAATGAGAATTGAAACTTGTGGAGCCTTTTGTTCTCCACCTAATCAAATAGCATTATCAAATATTACAGATACAACTGTAGATATTGACTTTAATGATACCAATGCTACAGCTGCTTCTAATTTTGAATATATTGTAGTACCAGCTGGAAGTACACCACCTGATGCAACTACTAGTGGTACAGCAACTTCAACAACAACAGGAAATACTGCAACAGGTCTTACGGCATTTACCGATTATGACGTTTACGTAAGAACAGATTGTTCTGGGGCTGCTGGATTCTCTTCTTGGTCAGGTCCAGTAAGTTTTCAAACAACTTGTGCAGCGTTTGCAGCTCCTTATTTTGAAGGATTTGAAGCTTTTACAGTATCAACCTCTTTTGTAGAAGAAAACTGTTGGAGCACTCCTCAAACAACTGGATATACTTGGGATGTGAGTACTGGTGGTACAGGCTCTACGAATACTGGTCCATTAGCAGCTTACAATGGAAATAATTATTTCTTTACTGAAGCTTCTTCTGGAACGACTGGAGCGGTTGCAGAGTTAGATTCTCCTTTGATTGACTTATCTGCACTTACTACGCCTACCTTGACATTTGCTTACCATATGTGGGGACCGGACTTTGATAATCTTGCAATCGATATTAATGATGGTTCTGCTTGGATATTAGATGTGTTCACACTTACTGGACAACAACAGACTAATCAGGCTGACCCATGGCAGATTGCACAAGTAGATTTATCTGCATACGCGAATATGACTATTCAAATTAGATTTAGAGGAACGAGAGGAACTTCGTTTGGTGGAGATATATCTATCGATGACGTAACTGTTGATGAATTACCTACTTGTCCTAACGTATCTGACTTGAACGCTGACTCAATTACTTCTACTGAAGCTAATTTGTTCTGGAATGAAAATGATACGGCTACTTCATGGGAATATGAATATGATGTAACTGGATTTACTCAAGGATCAAGTGCTACAGGAGTACAAACTACAAGTACCAATACAGGTGAATTAATTAGTGGTCTGACTCCAGACACAACCTATGATTATTATGTTAGATCTGCATGTCCTAATGGTGGATTTAGTAACTGGGTAGGTCCATTCTCATTTACCACTAGGTGTGCTCCGTTAACAGCTCCATATGCTAACGATTTTGAGTCTGACCCAATAGATGGTTTAAATAATTGTGAGTCAAATTTAATTGTAGGTAGTGGAACAACAGCTGCACTAGTTGAAGTTGAAGACTTCATTGCAAATTCTGGTTCGCAACATATTTACATGTATAGCGGTAGTCCAGCAGCTACTGAAATCTTCTGGATTTCTCCAGAATTCTCTGACTTAAGCAATGACAAACGAGTTAAATTCCAAGCTTATGATCGTGATACAGGAGGAATTGAAGTTGGAGTTATGACTGACCCTACTGATTCTTCTACCTTTACAAGTGTTCAAACTTTTGCCAATGCTGATTTACCGGATGATCAATATGAATTGATAACCGTAAACTTTACTAGTATTACAACAACTGGTGGATTTGTAGCTATTAAATTCAATCCGTTTGGAGCATTTGACGCGATGTATATTGACGATTTTGTATACGAAGTACAGCCTAGTTGTTTAGAACCAGCTAATTTATCAACGGTTGCTGTTGCAGACACTACTGCAGACCTTGATTGGGATGCAGGAGCAACAGAGACAGAGTGGGACGTAGTTGTAGGTCCAGTAGGTTTTGACCCATTAGACCCAGCCACTTATGCAATTCCATTAGTTAACGTACTGACAAATAGCAATGTTCAGGTTACAGGATTAACACCTGAAACCGATTATGAATTCTACGTGCTAGCTAGATGTGGAGCTGGAGATGAAAGTGTTTTCACAGGTCCTGAACCATTTACAACAACTTGTGCAGCTTTTACAGCTCCTTATTTCAACGGATTTGAAAATATGGCAACAAGCACATCTTTTGTAGAAGATGATTGTTGGACAGCTTCATCTGATAGCGCATACGATTGGAATGTTGATGGTAGTGGTTCTACACCTTCTACAGGAACAGGACCTCTTAATGCAAATACAGGATCAAATTATTTCTATACTGAAGCATCAAGTGGTGCAGTAGGAGATACTGCAACCTTAGTTACTCCGTTGATTGATTTATCAGGATTAACGACGCCATCGGTAGAGTTCTTTTACCACATGTTCGGTGGTGAAATAGGTACACTAGACCTTGAAATTTATGATGGTACTTCTTGGACAAATATCTTTACTGTTGGTCCAGGTCAACAGCAAACTGCTCAGGCTGATCCGTGGTTACCACAATTAGTTGATCTAACTGCTTACGCTGGTCAAACGGTTCAATTTAGATTCATAGCTACTTCAAATGGTACTTTTGAAGGTGATATATCTATTGATGATTTTAAAGTAGATGAATTACCTGCATGTCCAAATCCATCTGTTCTTACTGTGGCAAGTGTTACTGACGCAAGTGCAGATTTAAGTTGGACTGAGAACGGCTCATCTACATCTTGGATTGTTGAGTATGGTCCTTGTGGATTTACACCTGGAACAGCTTCTACCGATCCTAACGTGTTTGAAGTAACAGCTACAACTAATTCTAATTTTGCAATTACAGGTTTAACAAGTGAAACTTGTTATGAATTCTATGTTACTGCAGATTGTGGTGGAGGAACTTTAAGTAACGCAACTGGTCCTGGAACATTTACCACGGCTTGTTCGGCATTTGTAGCTCCATATTCAGAAGGTTTTGAGTCTTTTACAGTTACCACTTCATTTGTTGAAGAAAATTGTTGGAGTACTCCTCAAACATCAGGATATACTTGGGATGTTAGTACAGGTGGTACTGGATCAACTAATACAGGTCCTACAGCTGCAGCGACAGGATCTAATTATTTCTTTACTGAAGCATCTTCAGGAAGTGCAGGTTCAGAAGCAGAATTAGTGTCCCCATTAATTGACATGACTGCATTAACTAATCCAGCATTAAGTTTTGCATATCACATGTGGGGTCCAGATTTTGATACCTTACATGTTGATGTGAATGATGGTTCAGGTTGGGATCTAGATGTGTTCACTCTTGTTGGACAACAACAGGTAAATCAAACAGACGCTTGGCAAACTGCTATAGTTCCACTAGGAGCATACAACGGTGCTACGATTTCTGTTAGATTTAGAGGTACACGTGGTGCTTCTTTTGGTGGAGATATAGCTATAGATGATGTAGCAGTAGAGGATTTCAACGGCTGTTTGACTCCTTCTAACATTACTGTTGCTAATATTACAGCAACAACTGCAGATGTATCTTGGACAGCAGGTGGATCTGAAACTGCATGGGAATATGTTGTAGTTACAGCTGGTTCTGGTGCTCCTACAGGTGCAGGAACATCTACAACAACAACTACCGTGACTGAAAGCGGTCTTACTGCTTCTACAAGTTATGAAGTTTATGTGCGTGCAGATTGTGGAATGGGTAACTTTAGTACATGGGTAGGCCCAATTACCTTCAGTACTGCATGTTTACCGGTTACATCATATCCTTATGCGGCAGATATGTCTCAAAATGCACCTAATACTTGTTGGGATGAAGCAGGATCTGGTGATATAGCTTCTGGTCCTTCAGGATTAGGAACTTCTGACTGGAGAGATTCAAGAGCCTATACAGATATTAATGGTACAGTGGTTAATTCAAATGCACTTAACTTATTCCAAAATGTAGATCAGGAATGGCTAATCTCAGAGGATTTTGATTTATCAGGAACTTCTAATGATGAACTTACGATTGAAGTGGCCGTTACTGATTGGACCACTTCGGGTATCTCTGATGCTACAGATACTGATACAATGGGGTCTGATGATCAGGTTGATTTATTAGTTTCTACTGATAATGGTGTGACTTGGACTTCTCTATTTACATGGACAGTGGCAAATCAGCCTGCTGTAACAGGTACTAGAGAGATAATTGATATTAGCGCTTACAGTGGAATTACAAGATTTGCAATTTATGCAACTGATGGTGCAGTTGATGATTTTGAAGATTACGATTTCCACGTAGGAGTATTTGAAATTGACGCTGCAGCTAGCGTTGATAATACTCAGGAATTAGGATTTACTTATTATCCTAACCCAACTGTAGATGTGGTAAATATTAACGCTGTTAATACCATAGATTCTGTGACTGTAACGAATCTAAGTGGTCAACGTGTTGTTAGTCTTAAACCAGCGTCTCAAAATGCGGTAATTGATCTTTCGACTTATTCTACAGGAATGTATTTAATTCAGGTTACTAGTAACGGTGCAACTAAAACTGTACGAGTAATCAAAGAATAACTTCATTTCTTTATACTTAAAAGGCCGCCTCGTGCGGCCTTTTTTTATTTGTATTTTTGAAATGTGAAAAGCATTGATTATTCATTTATAATTCCCGTTTACAATCGGCCAGACGAGCTTGAAAAATTGTTGAAGAGTCTGGAAAAATTAAATTTTGAAAGATCTTTTGAGGTTGTGATTATAGAAGATGGGTCTACTTCAAAGTCTGATAAAGTATGTTCTCGCTTTCGCGAAAGCGTAAACATTTCATACTATTTTAAACCGAACTCTGGGCCTGGTGATTCTCGTAATTATGGTATGAGTAGAGCGCAAGGTGATTATTTTATAATTCTGGATAGTGATTGTTTAATACCGGAAAATTACTTGAATGAAGTTGATGAATTTTTAAAAAACGATTTTGTACATTGTTATGGAGGTCCAGATGCAGCACACGAAAGTTTTACCGATTTACAAAAAGCGATCAACTATTCAATGACATCTTTCCTTACTACAGGAGGAATTAGAGGTGGTGGTGAACAACTAGGTAAATTTCAACCGAGAAGCTTTAATATGGGATTGAGTAAAAAGGCTTTTGAAGATACTGGTGGTTTTGGTACGATTCATCCTGGTGAAGATCCTGATCTAAGTATACGGTTATGGCAATCTGGATATGAAACTAAGCTTATTAAAAAGGCATATGTTTATCATGAAAGAAGAATATCTTGGACCTTATTTAAAAAGCAAGTTGAAAAATTTGGAAAGGTTAGGGTAATTTTAAATAAATGGCATCCACAAACATCAAAACTTACCTTTTGGTTTCCCTCTCTTTTTATATTGGGAGCTATGTTTAGTATTGCTTTTTCACTACTAGGTTATGTGGAATTGTTAATAGTCTATACCGCTTACTTTTTTCTTATTTTTATTGATGCTACGATTAAGAATAATATAAGTGTAGGATTCAAAGCTGTGTATGCAACAGTGGTACAGTTCTATGGATACGGTATCGGTTTCCTTACTTCTTTCATAGCTATTAAAATTCTTAACAAAAATGAGAAAGAGGCCTTTCCAAAACTATTCTTTAAATGATTAAGGCAAGTAAAAATAATTATGGGGTCCTTCTCATATTCATATTAGGAAGTGCGATAGTTTGGTTCATTTTAAAATATGGAAGTACTTATCAAGATACTGTAGATATTGAAATCAATTGGGATAATTTACCAATCGAATATGAATTTGAAAATCAAAATAATACTATTACTGTTCCTGCTGTAGTACGAGGTTCGGGTTATAGTATTATTTATAGAAAGCTGTTTAATTATCAAGTAAATTTAGATTTTAAAGAATGGGTGAGGACTGATTCTAATCCACATTTTATTCCTAACGATGCATTTATTGCAATTAATCAAATGACTGATGGTTTAAGTTTGGTTTCTTTGAGTAACAAACCAGTTACTGTTGATGTTTATAGAAAACTTAGTAAAAAGGTACCTATCGATAAAAACTTAATCATTGATTTTAAAGATGCCTATAGACTAGTTGAAGAGCCTATATTTTCTATTGATAGTGTTCTTATTTCTGGTGCAGAAGGTGAATTAGCAGGTTTTAAGTACTTGGTGTTGGATAAAGAATCTATCACGTTAGATCGTGATACAACAACAGTTCAAGTGGATTTAAATAAATATTTCAAAGCAGCTAAAGTTGCTCCTAATGAATTAACCATTACCTTTATAGCTCAACCCTATACGGAATTTACTACCACCAAAAGCTTAAAGGCTATTTCGATTCCAAATAATTTTTACCTTACTGTTGATAGTTTACAAGTAAAAGGAAACAAACCATTGAATACTGTGGTTAATCGTAAGGATTTATCAATAACCTTAGAGCTACCAAAAATATTATCAGATTCATTGATGCTCATACCTTCAGTTTCTTCTAACATTAAAGAACTACAAGGGTTGAGAACTATTCCAAACACTGTAATGATAGTATCAAAAAAATGAGAGTAATAGGTATTACAGGAGGAATAGGAAGTGGAAAAACCACGGTGGTTAACATGTTTAAATCATACGGTGTACCATTATTTATCGCAGATGAAGAAGCAAAACTAATTTTGGCAAAAGATCAAACTGTAATTAATAAAGTAAAGTTGTTACTAGGAGATGACGCTTACGTCAAGATTGATGGTGTTGAACAACCTAATAGAAAGTTTATTGCTTCAAAAGTTTTCAATGATAAAGAGTTATTGAAAGAGCTTAACAAAATCATACATCCTGCAGTTAGATTAAAATTTAATGATTGGGTAGCCGCTCAAGATGCTGTTTATGGAATGTATGAAGCCGCTATTTTATACGAAAGTGGTGGAGATTCCATTTGTGATTCTGTTGTTTTAATTACTGCACCAAGGTCGGTAAGAGTGCAAAGGGTCATGGCGAGAGATAAGGTTACTGAAGAGGAAGTGATCGCTAGAATGGAGAATCAGTGGACTGAATTAAAAAAATTAAATAAAGCAGAATTTGTACTTCCAAATAAAGATATTGAACAAACGAAACGTTTTGTATGTTATTTAAACGATTTTTTGTTAAATAATTGAATTATACTCAGTAAAAATTAAAGTTAATACTAGGTTAAAAGCTTTTTAACAGAATTAATACTCATTAATTTTGTTTCGTGAATAATATTAAGGGAGTTTTCTTTAATCTGATAGTAATGGGTATCGCGTTAGGTGGTATCCTAGTTATACAAATATATTGGATTGTGAATGGGCTGTATGAGAAAGAGCAACAGTTTTCATTTGCAATTAAGCAAACATTGGCAGAAGCGGCATCTCAATTAGAAGAAAAGGAAGTTGAACGCTATTACGATTTATTTCAAAGTTTAAAGGATAGTCTAGGTGGTAATCCAGACTCTAGAACAGTGCGTGAATTAATTTTAATTCAACGTAATGAAGAATTAGAGGAAATAACAACCTACTCCAATAGTTTACTCACAGAAAATTACAAACTCAATCCAAAGCTATTAGACATAGATCTAGATAGTGTAACCTTTACCAAATTATTTAATAAACAATCTAAAGTTTCTCAACAAGCTAAAACCATTGATGGTTTAAAAGCTAGCCAGCGCAATTCTTATGAACAGCTTTCAAAAATGGAGGAATATGAAAAGCGTTTAATTGGTAATATGGTGTCTGAGTTTAATAGTTACTTACCACTTACTCAAAGAACTTCAGTTGATGAAGTAAGAGAGTTGTTAAAGAAGGAACTTAAAAAAAGACAGATAGACACAGATTTTGAATTTGCTATATACCAAGATGGTCTAGCGACTCGTATAAGTTCAGAAAATTTTGATTTTCTAACGGATGCAACCTGGAGTTATCCCGTGTTTACCACTAATTCAAAGGACGTAGAACCTTATGAGTTATCCATTAATTTGCCAGGTAGACAAAAGTATCTTTTGTCCTCCATTATTTGGATGGCTTTGTTGGTATTTCTATTTACATCTATTATAGGTATGGCTTATGCTCATGTTTATACTCAGTCCAAAAAACAAAAAGAAATTTCTCAAATTAAAACCGATTTCATTAATAACATGACTCATGAGTTTAAAACTCCCATCGCTACAATAAATCTAGCCCTGGATAGTCTTAAACACCCAAAAATAGCGAGCGATCCAGAAAAAATTAAGAATTATCTGGGTATGATTAGGGAAGAGAACAAACGCATGCACAGTCAGGTTGAGAATGTTCTTCAAATTTCAAAATTGGAGAAAAGTGATCTTAATTTGGAAAAGCATAGAGAAGATGTTAATGAACTTGTTGAAGAGGCAATATCTCATATACAATTGATTTTGGAAGAAAAAAATGGAGTTGTAAATACTTATTTTGGAGCCTTAAAGACTGAGGTTTTAGTCAATCAAAGTCATACTCTCAATGTATTTGTCAACATTTTAGAAAATGCTATAAAATATTCTGAAGAAGCACCAATTATTGATGTGTTTACAGAAAATATTAAAAATAAAGTCGTTATCAAAGTTAGAGATAACGGTATAGGAATGTCCAAAGCTGCTCAAAGAAAAATTTTCCAAAAATTTTACCGTGAACATACCGGAGATATTCATAACGTAAAAGGACATGGTTTAGGTCTAGCCTATGCAAAACGCATACTAGATGATTGTCATGGAGAAATTTACGTAGAAAGCACTAAAGGTGTAGGAAGTACATTTAGTATTCACTTGCCTTTACTAACCTAAATATTAACTAAATAATTACTACTTATGGAAACTGAAAACAAAAAAATACTGTTAGTTGAGGATGATCCAAATTTTGGAACTGTTCTTAGAGATTATCTTGCAATGAACGACTTTGATGTGGTTCATGCCAAAAACGGAATGGAAGGTTTCGAAAAATTTAAAAAAGATAATTACGATTTATGTATTCTTGACGTGATGATGCCTTATAAAGATGGGTATACTCTAGCTAAAGAAATACGTGAAAAAAATGAAGATGTACCTATCATTTTCTTAACAGCAAAAGCGATGAAAGAAGATGTATTGAGAGGTTATAAAGTAGGAGCTGATGACTATCTGAACAAACCTTTTGATAGTGAAGTATTACTTATGAAAATTAAAGCTATACTACAGCGTAAAGGACAAGATAGTATTGCTGATAGTAAAGAATTTGAATTTCAAATAGGTAACTTCCACTTAAATTCTAAACTTAGATTCCTTACTTATAATGATGATGAACCAATAAAGTTATCACCAAAAGAAAACGATCTTCTGAGATTACTAGCGTTGCATATCAATGATCTTATGCCTCGTGAATTAGCTCTAACAAAAATCTGGAGAGATGATAATTACTTCACCTCAAGATCTATGGATGTTTATATTGCAAAACTGCGTAAGTATCTTAAGAAAGACGATAATGTTGAGATCGTAAATATACACGGAGAAGGATTCCGTTTACTTATAAAAGATCAAGTAGATTATTAATCAAATCGATCTATAAGTAGTTTATGTACTCGCTGTACAATTTCAGTATGGCGAGTACTATAATTAAACCAGTGAACTTGGTTATCCTTGCGGTACCATGTCATTTGTCGTTTAGCAAATCTTCTAGAGTTACGTTTAATTAAACGTATAGCCTCGTCAAGATCTATTTTATTTTCAAAATAAGGAAACAGTTCTTGGTATCCTACGGTTTGTAAAGCTGTAAGTTCTTTAAAAGGCAAAAGGCTTTTAGCTTCTTCAATCAATCCATTATCGATCATTAAATCTACTCTTTGATTAATGCGATCATATAACGTTTCTCGAGGAGCTTCTAGTCCGATTTTAATAGTTTGAAAATTGCGTTCTTGTTCATTACCAGATCTCAATTCCTGCATCTTTTTACCACTTGCTCTATACAAAGAAAGAGCTCTAAGTAATCTCCTAGAATTATGCATATCTACTTGATTAGCGTATTCTGGATCGACTTTTATTAACTCTTGTTGTAAACTAGATATACCTTTTTCTTTTAATTGAATCTCTAGCTCATTAAGTATTGAATCTGGAACATCAGGAAAGTCATCTAAACCATGTGTAACTGCCTTTTCAAATAAAGCGCTTCCACCTACCATTATGACAATATCGTTTTCCTCAAAAAGGTGATTTAAAATTGTTACCGCTTCCTTCTCAAAATCTCCTGCACTCATGGGATTATGAATACTACGGTCTTGAATAAAATAATGAGTCGCAGCTGCTTGTTCTTCTAGAGTAGGAGCAGCGGTCCCTATATTCATCTCTTTGTAACACTGCCTGCTATCGCAGGAAATGATAGCTGTTTGATACGCTTTCGCGAAAGCGATACTTAAATCAGTCTTTCCAATTGCTGTAGGTCCAACTATGGTAAGAAGTGTTTTTTTAGTCATGGAGCTCATAACCGCATTTGTGACAAAATTGAGCACCATCCTGATGTTTTTTCGCTAAACAATTTTGACAGACTTGAGTATTTACATGTCGATAATTAGGATTGTCTTTTTTTACTTCTTTCGAATATTCTGCACTTACGATACCTGTAGGCACAGCAATTATTCCATATCCCATTATCATAATTACTGTAGCGATAAATTGCCCTAACGGCGTTACTGGAGCAATATCTCCAAATCCTACTGTGGTAAGTGTGACAATGCACCAATAGATACTTTTTGGGATGCTATCAAAACCACTGTCTGCACCTTCTACAAGATACATAAGGGTTCCCATTATTATAGAAACAACTAACACAGCAAATAGAAATACGGCAATTTTTGGTCCGCTTGCGCGTATGGATTTGGATAATTTATCCGCTTCACCAATGTATCTTGTTACTTTTAAAATTCTAAATACACGTAGTAATCTTAAAGCTCGCACCGCAATAAGAGCATTGAGGCCTGTTATAAATAGGGTAAGATATAAGGGTAATGTAGAGAGTAAATCTATAACTCCATAAAAGCTAAAGATATACTTAGAAGGTTTATTGATGGATATGATCCGTAGTATGTATTCAATAGTAAAGAAAATGGTTATAATCCATTCTGCAATGATAAATTGATTAGCGTATTCTTCACCTATTCCAGGAACACTTTCTAGCGCTACCAGAATTACGCTCATTAGGATGAGAATAAGTAATACTACATCAAAAATCTTCCCTGCTGGTGTATCTGCCTCATAAATGATTTCATGGACTTTTTGACGCCACAGGGAAGATGTTGTATTGTTGCTCATATATTATCTAGGATATCGTGCAGGCATAGCCTCGTGCATGATTTCATACACTTTATCAAAGATATCATCTTTACTAGGTTTTGAGAAATAATCACCGTCTGTAGAGTAGGCTGGTCTGTGAGCTCTTGCGCTCAAACACTGTGGTTTGCTATCTAGATATCTCCAAGCGTTTTGTTCATCAACAATTTTTTGAAGGATAAAAGCGCTAGCTCCACCAGGTACATCTTCATCAATAACTAATAATCTATTGGTGTTTTGTACACTTTTTACTATATCGTGATTAAGGTCAAAAGGTAACAAGGACTGAATATCTATAATTTCAATATCTATTCCTACTCGTTCAAGTTCCACAGCTGCTTCTTCAATAATACGCAAGGTTGAACCATAAGAAACAACGGTAATATCACTACCTGTTTTGATGGTTTCAACAACTCCTACAGGAGTTCTAAACTCTCCTAAGTTTACAGGTAATTTTTCTTTAAGACGGTATCCGTTTAGGCATTCAACGATAAGAGCAGGCTCATCGCTTGCCATAAGAGTGTTATAGAAACCAGCTGCCTTGGTCATGTTTCTAGGAACTAGAACATGAATACCTCTTACTAGATTAATGATTCCACCCATTGGTGAACCACTGTGCCAAATTCCTTCTAGGCGATGACCTCTAGTTCTTATAATTACTGGAGCTTTTTGTTTACCGGCAGTTCTATATTGAACAGTGGCTAGATCATCACTCATGATCTGTAAGCAGTAAAGTAAATAATCTAGGTATTGGATTTCGGCAATAGGTCGTAATCCTCGCATTGCTAGACCGATTCCTTGTCCTAAAATAGTAGCTTCTCTAATACCGGTGTCTGATACTCTTAATTCACCGTATTTTTCTTGCATTCCTTCAAGACCTTGATTAACGTCTCCTATTTCTCCAGCATCTTCACCAAATACCATAACCTCTGGATGCGCAGCAAATAATGCATCAAAATTATCTCTCATGATAACTCTAGCATCTACCTCATTGCTGTCCTCATTATAAACTGGGTCTACAGCTTGTATGTTGACTACAGCCTTATCAGACTTACTAAAAAGGTAATCGCTATATTTAGGTTGTATGGTCGATTCATAATCACTTAAAAATGCTTTAAGTTGATCAATTTCATCATGATTTTCTCCTATTGTATATCGTAAGGTTTGTTTTATAGTTTCAAAAACTTCTTTTCTAATAGGCTCTTTAGTTTCTTTTAATTTAGAAATTAAAGGTTGAATGAAAACTTGATTATCACTTACGTTCGCAACTTTTTCTAGGTGCTGTACCGCTTCATCTCTTTCTTTAAGAATAGGATTGATGAATGCAGTCCATGCTGCTTTTTTACCGTTACGTACCTCTTTTTTAATGTCTTTCTCTAAGGCAGATAGCTCATCATCTGTAGCAAAGTCATTTTCAATCAGCCATTTTCTAAATTGTGCGTTACAATCATATTCTGCTTCCCAAGCTAGTCTTTCTTCATCCTTATAACGCTCATGAGAGCCACTAGTACTGTGACCTTGTGGCTGTGTGAGTTCATCCACATGAATCATAACCGGTACATGCTCTTCTCTTGCAATTTTACTAGCTTTTTCATAAGCCTCAACTAGAGCTACATAATCCCAACCTTTAACTACGATTATTTCATAACCCTTGCCGTCTTCATTTCTTTGAAAACCTGCCTGAATTTTACTTATACTTTCTTTTGTAGTTTGATGACGTGCATGAACCGAGATTCCATAATCGTCATCCCACACGCTGATTACCATAGGTACTTGCAGGACTCCGGCAGCATTAAAGGTTTCCCAAAAATGGCCTTCACTTGTACTTGCATTACCTATTGTTCCCCAGGCAACTTCATTACCTTTATTTGAAAATCCATTATCTGCAGGAATAAGGTCATTGTGACGGTATACTTTACTAGCTTGTGCAAGACCTAATAATCTAGGCATTTGTCCAGCAGTAGGAGAAATATCACTACTACTATTTTTTTGATCGATTAATCTTTTCCAATTTCCTTTCTCATCAAGACTGTGTGTCGCAAAGTGACCACCCATTTGTCTTCCTGCGCTCATTGGTTCCTCTTTGATGTCGGTGTTTGCATACAGTCCAGCAAAAAACTGCTCGATAGTAAGTTCACCTATAGCCATCATGAAGGTTTGATCTCGATAATAACCGCTTCTAAAATCACCATTTTCAAAAGCGCGAGCCCAAGCAAGTTGAGGAAGCTCCTTTCCATCACCAAAGATTCCAAATTTAGCTTTTCCTGTAAGTACTTCGCGGCGACCTAGTAGACTACATTCGCGACTAGTTACCGCAATTTTATAATCTTTAAGGACTTCGTTTTTAAAGTCTTCTTTTTTTAGAGAAACAGTAGGGTTTTCAGTTGCTTGCATAGAATTTTATATTACTGCAAAAATACGGAGATTAAAGCCCGTTTGCAATAGCGTAAAATTAGTACCACCTACGAGTAAATAGCCCTATAAAAGTGTTAACATCTAGCGTTACTATGAACCTTATTTTCTCATCATAATTAGGTTGCGCGATCTCCCATCCATTATTGTTGTACACAGGAAAATACAACTCAAAATAATCTTGCAATAGGTTTAATCTAATTCCTGTGTCATACACAAATCTTGCGCTTGTACCCTTGTTTTTAACAGCTCCTACATCACCATAAACAAATATGTATTTCCATATACTGTACGATGAATTTAAGGTGGTAATCCACTGGTTTGCAAATGCTGGATCCAATTGAGCTTTGAAACCACCTTCGGCAAGTATTAATTGTTGCGAGAATAGACCGTCATCTTCAGATCTACCATAATAATTATAATCAAAAAGATAATCCGTAGGTCTATCTAAGGCAAAGGAGAAAAAATCATCATTGGATCTTGTATCGTTATATAGAAAAGTTCCCATGAATACTCTAAAATTGAGCTGTCTATTATCTTTATACAGTCTGCGCCAGTCTAATCTGAAACTTGCTTTTGAAAAACGTTCACTAACCTCAGTGCCAAAACTATAACTAAAAGATCTTCTAAGGTTACGGTCTGATTGATTGAAACTCAATGCAAAAACATTATAATCAGGATCTTCTTCAAGAGATTCATCATTGCGATCTCGTTGAACAAATACGTTTCTAAAATTAAGGCTTTGTCTTTTATTACTACGCAAGTCTTTAGGTCTGTAATTAAAACTTAACCACGCGCTTCCTCGTCTATAAAGTAAATCTGGAGCATAGGAAAATTGATTGGCACTTAGTCCATATCTCATAGAAAAAAGGCTGTTGTTTCTATCTTGAAATGGATGCTCATAACTTAATCCTATCGATCCCACTAATTTACCTGAGTTTGTCCCATAGGCAGGCTTAATGCTATATCTAAAAGGTTTTGACAGTAAATTACCATTGTAAAATCTAGAACCTATAGCCAATCCATCGTATATATTAAATGTAATATCTGGCATCAAGAAAACTTGAGATTTTTCAGGATCTTCAATGTCTTTGAATAGCCTAAATTCCAAAGGTCTGTTAAATGCAGGAAATGGTTTTAGAGTTTTGTAGTTATCTCTTGGGTTAAATTCAGGAATTATTTCCTCATAGTTAACTACAATTCTATTGGCGGCACCTAATTTATTGTTTTGTATCGCTTTTCGCGAAAGCGTGATAGAAGTATCACCTATAAATCCATTAATCCATTCTTTATAAACAATACTATCATTTTTGAGTGCGTAGATAGGAATAGGGATAGGATAAACGCTCTTGTTCTTAATCGTTACAATTACTGAATCTTTGTATCTCTCTATGTTCCTTAATTTCCAATCTAGCCTTTCGTGACGAGTTATAAAGTAATCAAAAAACCAGTCTATTTCTTTATCTGTTTGTTCGTTCAAATATGTTTGAAAATCCCGACTATTTTGTGAGTTTGACGGTGATTGACTATAGAGCTTTTTAATCGAATTTTCAACGGCATTATTACCTAGATAGTCGTCAAGATATGCTAATCCTATTGCAGCTTTAAAAGGAATGGCGAGTTGTTGATTGTATTTCAATAAACTATCAGCAGGAGTATTGGGTGCTTGATCTAGATTAAGTCTTTTTGAATTCAAGTATAAAAAAGCATACCTATCATTAAACCTTAGTTGTGAAACATTGAATCCTCGTATTCCCCAAAAATCACTTAGTTTACCACCAATTTTTAAGTCTGGGTAATATTCTTCCTGATATTTCATTATGGTATGGATGATTATACCTTGTTTTAACCAGTATTCATCTCTATTGTGAGTACTTATTCCTTGTTCTACCCATTTACGAGTAAGTGCTTTGAGCATTTTTATTTCATAGGTAAAACCAGCTGGAAACGGGTTAATAAAACTAGGTAAAGAGCTTAAGCCATATACAGGATTTTCTTTGTAAAATTTATCTGAAATGAAGAGTTCCCTACTCGGAGATTTACCTACATGATCATTCAAAAAACTAGCTATTCTATCTATAAAAACCACTTTCATTTCAGTGGGAACACTTTCATCATCAATATCAGTGGTTAAATCCACTTGATTAGTGCTATAACGTTTAAAACCGTCGGTTGATTTTAGGAAGTATAACCTGGCACTAGAGCTTGTTAAACCTTCAAATAGATAGCTGTTACGATTTTCCTGCTCAACTTGGGTAATCATTTTTAATGAGGATATAGCCTTGAGACGAGAAGGAACGTGAACTGAAAGGCTCATCTGGGTAGGTGCGCCATAAAAATCATTTAAATCTTTATGAGAATAAAACTGCCATTCTCCATTTACGAATGGCGCAGGATGCAGGTACCAATATTTGAGTAGATATTCGTTATCGCTACTCTTTCCATAGCCAGTAAAATCATCAAGAGGAATTTTTACTTTGTAAGTTATGTTTACACTGCGTGATGTTTGTGGTGCGATGGGCTCCAGCAATTCTAAAATAAGTACGTCTGGATTAGATTTTGGTCTGGTTACGATATAGTTTTCAGTATTTAGCCTAGAGATATCTGTAAAGCCTTTATCATCATCTGATGAAAATTCAAACCGATTTTTAAAATCCTCAGCTAGTCTTATAGCTAAAGGAGTCTGTAAGTTACTGAAAGCATTAGCCCA
This sequence comes from Nonlabens sp. MIC269, assembly GCF_001430865.1. Classification (GTDB taxonomy): domain Bacteria; phylum Bacteroidota; class Bacteroidia; order Flavobacteriales; family Flavobacteriaceae; genus Nonlabens; species Nonlabens tegetincola. Next base: position 2,633,612 of record NZ_CP011373.1, read on the forward strand.
ATCTAATAAATACACTTTATCCCAAGAAACATCACTTTGATTAACAAAAGTTATTTCTTGTTCAATGGTCAATTCCCTAGCATCATCATCAAGCTTAACCACAAGGTTAGTTTGATGCTGCGACCAGCCATAAATGGACAATAGTAAAGTGAGAAATACAAGAAATCTTGTTTTCAAAGGTGCTTTTTTAGAGTTTACTTTCAAATATGATGTTTAAATATTAAAAAATCATCACAAAAATCACCTATTTCTAAGTTGATTTTTGTGATGATTACAAAAGTACTTAGTCTAAGATACTAGAAATTAGGACTCAAGCTGTATTTAGCATAGAAGTCATTGATAATACTCACTGCTTCTTCACTAGTATCGACTAAATGAATCAAATTCAAATCTTCTGGAGAAATCGTATGAAATTTCTTGTCAAGGGTTTCTTTTACCCAATCCAATAATCCACTCCAAAATTCGGTACCAACTAAAATGATTGGGAATTTTGCAATCTTATGAGTTTGAATGAGTGTAATAGCTTCAAACAATTCATCAAGGGTACCAAATCCACCTGGCATAACTACAAAACCTTGTGAATATTTGACAAACATTACCTTACGGGCAAAAAAGTAATCAAAATCAAGGCTTTTATCATGATCGATATAAGGATTGTCATGTTGTTCAAATGGCAAGTCGATATTAAGACCAACAGATGTTCCTCCTGATAAATGAGCGCCTTTATTTCCTGCTTCCATTATTCCAGGACCACCACCAGTAATTACACCATAACCGTTTTCAACGATACGTTGTGCAATTTCAGTTGCTAGTTTATAGTACTTATTATCAGGTTTTAATCGAGCACTTCCAAAAATAGAAACACATGGCCCTATACGGCTCATACGCTCATAACCCATTACAAATTCAGATAAGATTTTAAAGGTTGCCCAACTATCATTTGTTTTTAAATCATTCCAACCTTTTTCATTTATTTCTCTGCGCATGTTCTAGTATTTATTACAAAACAAACATAATCACAACTATTCACATAATTGTTAATACATGTTTATATAATAGGTTATTTAAAAAAATAAGTCTTTTTATCTTCACGTTTCAAAGTAAATGAAGTGGATCTTTTAGAAAAGTACTTACCTAAATTAACCGTAGCACCTATACATGCCTTATTAAAGGAATTTAAGGTTCAATTAAAAATTGTTCATGAAAGAAAAACTAGGCATGGAGATTATCGTCGTGATGCGAGTGGATTGCATCATATCACTATAAATAGTAATTTAAATAAGTATCGATTTTTAATAACACTTGTACACGAGCTAGCCCATCTAGTTGCTTTTCAAAAATATGGACGAAATATTCAACCACACGGAGTAGAGTGGAAGCACACATTTCAAAAAATGATGATACCCTTTTTAAGGCCCGATATTTATCCAAGTGATCTTTTACCAGTGGTAGTCAAGCATTTTAAAAACCCCAGAGCTAGCAGTGATACTGATGCATTGATGAGTATTGCGTTGCGTCGTTATGATCCCGAGACCGATAAAAATTATATATTTGAATTACCGTATGGCAGTAGGTTTGTTGCAAGTAATGGCAAATTATACCAGCTAGGTAAAAGACTGCGCAAAAGATATGAATGTCTTGAGCTCGATTCAGGTAAAATGTATGTTTTTCAACCCAATGCTCAAGTAACCTTAATGAAGACAAATGAGTAAGAACAGGTACGCCGTTATTATGGCTGGTGGAGTAGGATCCCGATTTTGGCCAGTAAGCAAACAAAAATTTCCTAAACAATTCCACGACATGCTGGGAATTGGTAAGTCTTTGTTACAAATGACTTATGATAGATTGAGTGCTACTATTCCTGTAGACAATATTTTAGTTTTAACCAATGCAGACTATGTAGAATTGGTTAAAAAACAATTGCCGCTCATGCAGGATACACATATCGTGGCAGAGCCTGCTATGCGTAACACTGCGCCATGTATTTTACTAGCAGCTCTCAAAATTCAAAAAATGAATCCCAATGCTACAATGATAGTGGCTCCTAGTGATCATTATATTGAAGAAGAACATTTATTTAATGAGAATTTAGAAACGGCTTTTGATCATTGCTCACAAAATCGTCATGATCTTATGACATTGGGAATCACTCCTACATCACTCAATACGGGTTATGGTTATATTGAATTTGAACCTTCATCTAATCAGGTAAAAAAGGTAAAGCAGTTTAGAGAAAAGCCTAATCTTGAAACGGCTAAAGAATTTTTGGCAAAAGGTACTTTTTTATGGAATGCAGGTATTTTTATCTGGCATGTTGATGGTGTCGTTTCCGCTTTCGCGAAAGCGCAACCTGCATTAACCACATTATTTAAAAACGGTTATAAGGTTTACAACACAACCCATGAAAACGAATGGTTAGAAGAAAACTATCAAAAAGCTGAAAATATATCAGTTGATTATGCGATACTAGAGAAAAGTAATCACGTAAACGTAATTCCTGCACATTTCAGTTGGAATGATTTAGGTACATGGGGTTCATTATTTGACAAACTCGAAAAAAACAGCGACAATAATGCTATAGTTAATTCTAGTGTAACCGCTATAAATTCAAGTAACAACATCATAAAAACTGATACTAATAAAAAGGTAATCATTCAAGGACTGGAAAACTATATAGTTGTTGACGAGGATGATGTACTCATGATAATACCAAAAACAGCTGAGCAGGAGATTAAACAAATACGCCAAAGTGCAATTAATAAATACGGAGACGAAATAGGATAATGGAGCAAAATAATCCAACACAACCTGGTGACAAACTCGAGGAAAATCAACAAAAGATTTCTGGGATTTGGGATAATGTAAAGGCTTTTTTAAATGAATTGCTAGACATACGAGAAGATAGTGATCGTAGTGAGACAGTTGAATCTGTGCGCAAGGATATTTCCTTTCAAGGGCACAACGCATGGATTTTGATTTTCTCTATCATGGTAGCTTCTATCGGATTAAATGTAGGGTCTACAGCAGTCGTGATTGGAGCCATGTTAATCTCACCACTTATGGGACCTATTGTAGGAATGGGATTAGGTACAGCGATTAATGATGAAAAAATGTTACGTCGTTCCTTAATCAACCTTATGGTAATGATGGGATTGTCTCTTCTTACGGCAACCATCTATTTTAAAATTTCGCCTTTTGTTGAGTTTAATGATGAACTTAAGAATAGGACATTCCCTACTTTTCTAGATGTGCTTATAGCCATATTTGGTGGACTGGCGTTAATTGTGGCAAAATCTAAAAAAGGTACTATGTCAAATGCTATCGCAGGTGTTGCAATTGCTACAGCCTTAATGCCACCATTGTGTACGGCAGGATACGGAATTGCGATGTGGGATATAAGTATTTTTGGAGGCGCTATATATTTATTCTCTATCAATGCGGTTTTTATAGCATTATCGACATTTGTTGTCTGCAAGTTGCTTAATTTTCCAATGGTTAAATATGCTAATCAAGCAAAAAGAAAGCGTATTTCACGTATTGCTACTGCAGTTGGGATCATTGTTCTGTTACCATCGGTTTTCTTTTTTTATCAATTGTATCAAGACCAGCTTAATAAACAAGCAAGATTAGAATTTGTAGAATCCCTAAACTACAAGGGTTCTATTTTTACACCTATTTGGAACGAGGAAAAGAAGGAGCTCATAATGAGCGTAGTTGGTAAAGAAGTTCCAGAAGAGAAAATTAAAGAATGGGAAGATCAATTCTACCAAATGGAGGATCTTGAAGAATGTACCGTGACCTTTGTTCAAGGTAGTCGTACTATCATAGATTCTCAGAATGAAGATCTTGCCAAAATTCAAGAGGAACGTATTGAAGATTTTAAACTTATACGAGATAAAGATTCTCGCATTGAGGCGCTTGAAAATCAATTGAGATTAGTTAGTAATAAATTTAAGGATAAAGATATCTTACTAGATGAATTGGGGTATTTATATCCTCAAATAGGTAGTATGGGACTAGCTATGAATCATACTAGAGATTACGCAACAAAAAAAATGGACAGTACCGAGGTGATTACGATTTCTTTCAAAGATTCACTTCTGGATGAGGAGAATAAAAAAGTAATCAAAGAGAATATCTATAATTGGTTAAAATATCGATTGAAGAGTGAGCGTGTTCAGGTAAATGAAGTGAAATATCAAGCTATGGATTCATTAAGTCAGTAATACGACTTTAGAAGATAGATATCTAAACAAAATAAAAAATCCGTTTTGCAACTGTGCAAAACGGATTTTTTTATGGAATTCAATTAATAACTAATCTCTAGTCAACTTCTTGTATTTTATACGTTTAGGTGTTACATCACCTAGACGCTTTTTCTTGTTTTCTTCATATTCGGTAAAACTACCTTCAAAACTGTATACTTGTGAGTCTCCTTCAAATGCGATTATGTGTGTACACACACGATCAAGGAACCATCTATCGTGAGAAATAATTACGGCACAACCAGCAAAGTTTTCCAGACCTTCTTCAAGCGCTCTTAAAGTATTTACATCTAGATCATTGGTAGGCTCATCCAGTAAAAGGACGTTACCTTCTTCCTTTAGGGTCATAGCTAGGTGTAAACGGTTGCGCTCACCACCAGACAGCGTTGAAACTTTTTTATTCTGCTCTGATCCTGAGAAATTAAATCTACTTAAATAAGCTCTAGAATTTACCATACGACCACCCATCATTATCTGGTCTTGACCATCGGCAAAGTTTTCCCAAATACTTTTTTCAGGGTCTATATCACTATGACTTTGATCTACATAGGCAAGTTTTACCGTTTCTCCTACATTAAATGTACCGCTATCAGGTTGCTCTTGTCCCATTATCATTTTGAAAATGGTGGTTTTTCCAGCACCATTAGGTCCTATAATTCCCACAATTCCGTTTTGCGGTAAAGTAAAATTAAGGTCTTCATATAATAACTTATCTCCAAAGGCCTTGCTCACATGTGATGCTTCAATCACATTAGTTCCTAGACGTGGTCCATTTGGTATATAAATTTCAAGACGTTCTTCCTTTTGTTTTACATCTTCATTCAACAATTTGTCATAGTTATTTAAACGCGCTTTTTGTTTAGCTTGTCTACCTTTTGCACCTTGACGAACCCAGTCTAGTTCTCTCTGTAATGTTTTACGGCGCTTGGACTCTTGCTTTTCCTCTTTGGCAAGTCGTTCACTTTTTTGATCTAACCAGCTAGAATAGTTTCCTTTCCAAGGAATACCTTCACCACGATCCAATTCAAGAATCCATCCAGCCACGTTATCAAGGAAATATCTATCGTGAGTTACCGCTATAACGGTACCTTTATACTGTGCTAGGTGTTGTTCTAGCCACAAAACAGATTCTGCATCGAGGTGGTTGGTAGGCTCATCCAGTAATAAAATTTCTGGTTCTTGTAATAGCAACCTACATAATGCAACACGACGACGTTCACCACCAGACAGGTTTTTAATTTGAGCGTCACCAGGTGGCGTGCGCAGCGCATCCATGGCGATTTCTAGTTTGGTATCTAGATCCCAAGCATTGAGTGCATCTATTTTATCTTGAAGCACAGCTTGTCGATCCATTAATTTTTGCATTTTATCAGCGTCTTCATAGACTTCTGGTAGTCCAAATTGATCGTTAATGGAATTGTATTCCTCAAGAACGGCAACAGTTTCTGCAGCTCCTTCCTTTACAATGTCCATAACTGTTTTATCATCGTCTAGTTGAGGTTCTTGTTCTAGATACCCTACGTTGTAACCGTCTAGAAAATGAATATTACCTTGGTAATCTTGCTCAACTCCTGCAATAATTTTAAGTAAGGTGGATTTACCAGAACCATTAAGACCTAGGATACCAATTTTGGCACCGTAGAAAAAACTTAAATGAATATTCTTTAGTACTTGTTTACCAGTACTTCTGTAGGTCTTAGAAAGACCTTGCATGGAAAAAATTACTTGTTTATCGTCACTCATGGGATGATGTTTTTGTCTTTAAAATTGTAAATAATTGTTGTAGAGATTGTTCTAGGTATCGCTTTCGCGAAAGCGTAATAACCTCACCACCTTTTAATTTTATAAGCAGCCCTTTTTCTTCTAGAGATACTTTTTGTAACTGGTTAAAGCTAAAACCGTTTGTTTTTCTGCCTAGTAACTGTAAAGTTATTCCTTTACGGTTGTATGAAATGAAATGTGTACTGCGAAAAGAGTTTATGTTTATATAAAAAAACAGGGCTATCCCTATTCCTATACCCAAGTACGCCACGTATTCTTCTAAACTTGTGAACAGTAAAAGCACACCAGCAACTATAAGAGTTATTCCTATAGAGGTGAAAGCGACATACTTTCTAGCAGTTTGATCTTGAAATACGATACGATGCTTCAATTTAAACGCGACCTTTTAAAGCATTGAAAACCCATGCAATAGCAAAAAATCCCACTCCTACTGCTGCAAATCCATAACCAGCTACCTCACTGTACTTAAATGCTCCTAGTGCGATGAGCCCTAATCCAATAATGATCATGATTAAAGTAGCCCATCCTAATACTCCGTTTTTGTTTAATGCCATAATCAAATTTAAAGTACAAAGATAAGTTTCATCTAGCGATAATAATAAAGTAAGACGTCTGTAGTAAAATAAAATAATACGTAAAACCACCATTTGCTGTTTGAATTTAATGGTTGTTTTAAAAAATAGTAATGATATATGGAGTTTTAGGGTTGCTTATTTTCACTATATCTCAAATCAAAACATACAATGATCAATACTCCTGTTGTATAACATAAAATATCATACCAGGAAAAGCTAGTGCCTATTATAATTCTGGCTAGGTGATAGTTCTCTAAATTTAAAATAGAAATTATGTTTATGTATTGTAGTATTTCTACTAGGTAACAAATTGTCAAACTTATTAAAGCTGTTGATCTTGCAGACCATGAAAAGAAAATTTTGAACAAACAATAAATAAAAATGGCCACAATGACATCGCCCATATACGGCCGAATAAAGGAATCATTTATAAAACGTTCAATGATAACCATTATAGCAAATGAACAAATAGCAAGAATAATGTGAATTTTATTTTGCATAGTTACTGTACATGATAAGGCTTATACTAAGAAGTACCGTATAGGCGACCAATTGGGATAGCAACGCTATGTTATGTGTAAGCGAACTTAGAGTATTGATAATATCGTTGAATAATTCATAAGGTGAAGTAAGTAAATCCCAACTATTAAACCTTAATTCTCTACCTAAATAAATACCCAGCGAGCAAAGTACGATTAAAGTGATACTGATTACAGGAAATAGTAAAGGATGGCAATCCCATTCTCTTTTAATCAATGCATTAACCTCAAACAATCCATTACAAAATATGACAAGGCCACACCATCCAAACAAACCATAATTCACAATATCAAAATGTAACCACATATCCTGCGAGTTAGAAATATGAATCATATCTGTAACCATATAAGGCGCATTGGGTAGAAATAATAACCATACCATCAAAAACATTACAATAATAGCTCGTTTAGCATATGTAGAAGTCGTTGAGGATTTTAGAGTAGGGAAGTAGAGTTCGCTTTCGCGAAAGCGTGATTTATCATCATTAATCCTATAAAAAATAGAATTGGTCTGTAACCAAAACACCATTTGGGTAAATGTGCTTTTTTGAAAGGTTGATGTGATCCTTATGATAAGTAAAGGAATAATGGCTAGAAATAAATTCCATACCATAAACAAACCATAGAAACTCGTGGTTACCTTAATACGTACCATGAGCATAAATAAACTTAAAATACTAAGAACTAGAATTAATTTACTAGAATATTTATGCATAACTGATGATAATTTGGGCATACCAGTAGGCGATAGGTATGTTAATTAATAGGCAATAGATAGCAATTAGGCCTAACTGACAATTTCTTTTATTAATCATAATTGTAATGACAGCAATGAGTAATGCTATCAATGAAATAATTACGCTAAAAATGACGTACAAGTATACCAAAATATAGATGTAATAATGCGGAAACATCAATCCACAAAGAAATATTATGGTACCCAAGACAAGACAAGACCATCCTACCCGAATTACCAACCATAAATTGGGAACAGTTTTTAGTTTAGTAAGTGTCATGATTGTCTAATTGAAGGTCCAGATAGGTTTTGCTTTGCCAGTCTTTTTTAGTTGATTTTTCACTTATTTTAGGCGAATACACTTCCTTTATTATTTGTTTTTTGATAGATGGATTTTCCTGAAGAATAAGCGCGTTTCCAGGGTATAGTCCATAGAACAATTCAGTATCAATATGATTGTTATATATATTGTAAGAAGTCATTATTGCGTCCCAATTTACCCAGCTGTACATTACTAAGAGTATAGTAGCGATATAGGAATTACGTCGCAGTAAATAGGTAAAGGTAAGTTTGTGCTTGATTTTAAGGTATACTGTAATAATCCCAATAACACATAAGAATAAGTAGATCATCACTCCTAATCTTTTAGGAGTGAGTCCAAAATTAATTATGTAGGTATAATTTTTAATACATACGCTACCGATTAGGATAAGATTTAAAACCAACCATGAATAAGCTATTTTGCGCAATGATTGATTTTTTTTGAAAAAATTAAGCTGTCCCCTGAAAAAATAAACGATAATTATAAGAGCCAAAACAATACTAGCTATACTGGTATAGACTCCTTGATGAACAGCATTAGACAGGGATGTAGCAGGTTGATAAGTTATTTGAGTGATAAACACAAACTCTGTAATTAAAAAGAAAATCAATAGAACGTTAAGCGCTATTAAGGAATAAGTTCCTATTTTATTTTGCTCTTTGCATAGTGAAAGGTCTAAATGCGAAGGAACTAGCAGCTCATTTTTAGAATTCTTATCAAATTTGACTAACTCTTCAACAGGTTGACCCATAGAAATGTTCGCTGTGAGTAAAGAGCCTAAAAATGCTGTAAAAATCCATAAACCATTGAGAAATGAAAAATCGATATTATCCAATATATTTTGCATGACAGGATTTGAGTTGGCATACAGCAAGAGAAATACTATTAGGAGGAAAGTCGGGATGCCAAAGTACTTCAAGGATTGTAGGAAGCTAGTACTAGATTTCTCCTTAATTTGAGTTGTTTGTGGCTTTTCAAAAAAGCGATGTAATGAACCGAATAGTATATTAAAAATTCCATTTATCCACTTGATGTAAATACTCGATTGGTGATAAACAACAGCTCCTATGGTCTGTATCCCCATAAGGCAGTACATAAAATTATTAAGTTTATTACTGTGCCAACTAACTGCTATGGCAGTTCCTAGCCACAAGCAAGCACTAACTAGTACAGGTTTTTTAAGGAGAACAAATTTTTGTTGAAGTGCCAGAATAATTAATATAAATACGGTGTAAAAAACAGTATTTAATCCCATTCCTTGTGAATAAAAAAGGTAAGCGAAGACGATACCACCTAATATGGATAAAATTGATTTCATGATGCTATAATTTATAAGTTGTTTTAACTGGTTTTAATTGTGAAATCGGAATGTGTAATAGATCCCGATAATTTTTGTGATAAACCGGCAATGATTCCCGACCATTTTTCAAAGCAGTCTTAAATAAGGAGTAGGAGTCTGGATAAAATAGAATACCAGCTAATAAAGCAATAGGTATGTAGTAACTGCGCTTGCCGTTACCGTATAACCAAAATTGCATCGCAATTTCATTAGAAGTGTCTATATCATATCCTGTGATTAGGTGGAAGATGTCATGATCTTCACATTTAGGCTGTGGTGTAAAATCATGTTTGAGTAAAAAGCATCCCAAATGAAATCCCAGTGTGGTATAATGATATTGCAGCAATTCTTTTACAGATATATCCCACGGTGATGCAGGTTTTATCGCGATATAAATCTGACTTGATATTCTAAATAGAGACGAAATTAAGGTTTCTCTAATTGTTTTTAAAGTACTTTGAAATTCAAAGTAAATAGGTAAAAAAAATAGTTTATTCATAATTAGCCATTTTTAATTAATTTTTCTAACGCATTAATATGAGAGGTAAAGGCTTCTTTACCGTGCTGAGTTATAATGTATTTGGTATTTGGTTTTCTACCTATAAAAGATTTCTCAACTCTTATATATTTTTCTTTTTCTAAAGCTTTGGTATGACTAGCTAGATTACCATCGGTAACTCCTAACTCTTCTTTAAGTTGTTTAAAATCTGCAGCATCGTTAACTATTAGAATAGACATGATTCCTAATCTTATTCTATGATCAAATGCTTTATTTAACTTATCAATGATACTCACTGGTTATTGCTTGTCATATTTAATATACATAATACTTCCATATAAAATATGGCAAATTCCAAAACCAGCCACCCAAAAATAGAGGCCATATCCAATGAACAATAAGTTCAATAACCCCAAAATAGCGCAAGTAAGACCTAAATACTTAACTGTCCCTAGTGTGAAATGAGCTGCATTCATGCAGGCTAGTCCATAAAAGATAAGCATGCACGGTGCAACTAATCCTATAAATCCATAGTACAGCATGATTAATGTAAACAAGCCACCTATACTTAATGGAGCTAAAAAATTAAGAACCAATCTTATAGATTGTTTCGTCCATATTTTTTGGTTATACTTTTTAGCTTTTGCTTTAGTTAGGAAAAAAGCAGTTATTACAGCAAGGACAAGTACTACGATTGCTACAAGAATGATTTGAACACTCGTATTTTGATTGAAAGATGTAGATATCATTCTGTCGAATGAATCGGTGTAGCCATTGATTTGAGCTCTTTGTAAAATAAAAAAACCGATTATTCCACCGATAATGGCATAAAACCCTGCTAGTATACCGCTCAATCCTGAAAGCGATATGAATCGTGTGGACCGATTCATGATGTTTTTAATTTCGGCGATGTCTTGTAGATACTTTTCTTTTGTCATTTTAAAAGAACTTTGAAATACAAAGTAAAACTAAATATTTAATTCTACAAAGTTTTAGAATCAAAAAGTCCTGAATTATTTCAGGACTTTTTGACTTCATTTAATCTTGATCATTTTGATAACCATCAGGCCTCTTCCACCTCACAGGATCGGCAGGATCTTTTTTGAATATAAATTCTTCTTTAGGTAATAATTTTAAAGCTTCCTTTACTGCCTTTTCCAACTGTGGATCTTTGCCTTTTACAGTTTCTTTAGGTTCTTGTATCACTTCTATATCCGGCGATACACCTACTCCTTCAACAGCCCAATTCCCTTGCAAATCATAAAATCCACCTCTTGGAGCAACCATTCTTCCTCCATCTATAAAGTTAGGAGTGTCCCACGTACCTACTAGTCCACCCCAAGTCCTTGTACCTACCAATGGACCTAATTGAGCTTTCTTAAACATATATGGTAGTAAATCTCCTCCAGATCCAGCTCTTTCATTTATGATCATCACTTTAGGTCCAAAAATTCCTGCCATAGGCGTGGTCCAAGGTTTTCTATCTCCTGCTTTACTATTAAAATAACCGAATGGTTTTCTTTTCAAAATATCGATTATATAATCTGCAGCGCTACCACCACCATTATTTCTTTCATCAATAATAACACCTTTTTTATCTTGTTGACTGAAGTAATATCTGTTGAAGGATACAAATCCAGCTTGTGAGGTATTAGGTACGTAAACGTAAGCTAATTGACCATTAGACATTTCATCGACTTTACGTCTATTGTTTTCAATCCAATTTTCTGTACGTAATCCTCTTTCTGATTGAATAGGTTTAACCATAAGTTTTCTTGATGCCTTACCACTTGCTTCCTTTGATACTGTAATTTGTATTTCACGATTAGCCGTTTGTTCAAATAATTTATAAATGTTAGAATCTGGTGATACTTTAACACCGTTTACCTCAATGATGTAATCTCCTTCTTGAATATCCAAACCTGGGATTGATAAAGGAGAAACAAGATTTGGGTTGTAAGCTCCGGTTGAATAAATTTTAGAAATTTGATAACCATTTTTTTTCAACGTAATATCTGCCCCTAAAAGGCCTGTAGGAACTCGATTAACATCAGGCAGGTCACCGCCTGAAACATAGCTGTGACCTATTGCTACTTCACCGCTTATTATATCAATGATATAGTTCAAGTCCGTTCTATGTTGGGCATGTTTTACCCATGGTGAGTACCACTCATAAATTTCATCCCATGGAGCCCCATGAATATTGTCGACATAAAGAAAATCCCTCATATATCTCCATCCTTCTTTAAATATTTGTTGAAACTCTTTTTGAGGTTCTACAAGCATTTTAAGATTCGTTTTTATTTTATCATCATTCTTTACAGTCTTTGAATTTGTTGAAGTGCTTTTCCAGGTATTCTGTGAATAGAGTAAAATTTGATTACCATCGATTGATGTTTTAATTTTTGAAACATCATCAATAAACAGATCAAACTTCTCTTTAGGAATATTGTATTTTATTAATTCACCTTTATTTTTCCCTACTTTACGATCACTTTTTCGTAAGATAAAAAGCTCATTTTCAGGTCCGGCAAACATCTCAACATACTGTTCTGTTGGTAATTTTAAACTCACCATTCTTTCAAATATTCCATTTTGATTTATGACTACATTCTTTGCTTCATTTGCATTATTGGAATCATTATCTTTTTCTTGGGAAGCTGTTTTCGCTATACTTTCATCACTACTTATAGTCACAGGAGCTTTATCTGTTTTATTTAAAACAACAGCATAAAGATTACGTGAAGTTTTTGGGTCATAATTGCTCATGTCTAACCAACCTGATTCAAGTCCATAATCTGTACTTGCAAGTGTATAGACGTATTTACCGTTTTTATCCCATACAGGACTTATACAATCAGCCAATGGATGGGTTATTTGAAAAGTATTTTTATTTTCTATGTTGTGTACTTGAATAGATTTAAAATGACTTTCCTGTTGTTTTGAGTAAGCCACCCATTTACTATCGGGTGACCAGGTAGGATTCATCGTTCGATTGGGGTGAGCATAGGTATCAGTATCTGCAATATAGCTTTTAGAGGTTTCTAAATTGGTTATCCAAAGATTGTAGTGAGTATCTGTAAAAGCGATATACTTACCATCAGGAGACCAAGCAGGCTTAAAAAAGAAAGTACTTTGTGGGATTGAAATCTCTTGTTCTACTTCTCCAAAAATATCAGTAATGTACAGCTTGTATTCACCTGTGAGATCACTAAAATATGCTATTTTATCTCCTTTTGGAGACCAAATTGGATTCCTATCTGCAGAAGATGAATTTTTTGAAATATTTCTCCACGAACCATTTTCTTTAGGGACAGTAAAAATCTCACCTCTATGTTCAAACAACACCCGTTTACCATTAGAAGAAATATCAGCATTTTGTAAATCTTTGTCCTTTATCTCACTCCAGTGCGGTCGATAATCATTGATGTCGGCCTTTACATTAATAACAATTTGTTTTGTATCACCATTTATGGGATTGAGAAGTTTTAAATAGCCAGCGTGTTCATAAATAATTTGATTCTTATCTGCATCAAGACTTTTTACATCAAATTTTTTATGAAAAGTAATTTGTTTCTCTTCTTTCGTGTGAATATTGAACGACCAAATATTGGAAGTGTAATCCCGTTCCGAAAGGTAATAGACGGTATCATCTATCCATACTGGATCCAAATGCCTTTCTTGATCTTTTTGTGGTGTTGTTTGTAATTCAAAATTTGAGAGGTTAACAATCCATATGGGCATGGCTTGTCCACCGCGATAGTTGCGCCATTCTGGATCCCAGCTGGTAATTGGAGTATAGGCAACATACTTTCCATTAGGCGAGATTTCTCCATAACTAGCTCGGGTTAAGGGCATTTCTTTTGGAAATGCATCACTGATTCCTATGGTGTAAAACTTATTAAGTCTAGTTGGAGTTCCTGATCTACCACTTCTAAAAATAATCTCTCCATCAGGAGTCCAGCCTTGTACAAAATCTCCTTCAGGATGGTAGGTTAAACGTTCAGGTGAACCTCCATTAGTGGGAATCACATACACATCTATATTTCCGTCATATTGTCCCGTGAATGCTATATGTTTACCATCTGGAGAAAAATGGGGTGCACTTTCATAGCCTTCATGTGAAGTTAATCTAATAGCTTGACTACCATCGGTACTTGATAACCACAAGTCGTTAGCATAAACAAAAGCAACTTTATTTTCATGAATAGTTGGCTGTCTAAGCAACCTACTACCTTGAGCAAAAATTAAAATAGGGAAGAAAAAGAAGAAAATAGTTTTCATAATTTTATTTTAGTCAGAGCTTAAATTTACGAAATTACGCTTTCGCGAAAGCGTAATAACCACTAATTTGACCACATGAATCCGGCAGAAGATTATATCTACAAAGCTCCAGAACCTTTCAATCATATCATGATGGACTTACACGTATTTATAAGTTCCAATTTCCCAGATGCCGTTCTAAAATATAAATGGAGTTTACCTTTTTATTACCTAAAGGGAAATATCATGTTTTGTTATATAAATTTTAGAAAGAAATATGTGGACCTAGGACTAGCATATGGCAGTGAATTATCCAATAAACATAATAAATTGGTTGCTGGTGAAAGGCGTAAGCGTATGAGGTCGTTGAGGTATTTTTCTATGGACGATATGGACAATAAAGTGTTGTTAGAAACCTTGATAGAATTACAAAATCTTAGACTGAATAGATAACGTATTAAATAGACAGTTATACATGAAGAGGTCTAAAATTTTATTGGTCATTGCCGTTATTTCTCTAGTCGTAGCATTTTATTTTTATCGAGATTACAGCAACTTTTCATCAATTAAACCAACTAACGTTCATTTTGAAAATCGTATTGAAAAATATAGTATTCAAGGAATTGATGTGTCACATCATCAAGGAGTAATTGAATGGGATAAGGTGACCTATCCTAATCCAGAAAGAAGCTTACAATTTGTTTTTATAAGGGCAACTGTAGGAGTGGAAAAAGATAAAAGGTTCAAAAGAAATTGGGAAGAGTCACAAGTCTTAGACATAAATCGTGGAGCCTATCATTATTATTGGGCCAATGTTAACAGCACTCAACAAGCAAAAAATTTTATTAAAACGGTAGATTTAAAGAAAGGTGATTTACCACCTGTTCTTGATATTGAAGATGTCTCTAGCATACAATCAATAGAAAACCTGAGAAAAGGACTTAAAAATTGGATTTCTATTATTAAAAAACATTATGGAGTAGCTCCTATTCTTTATACAGGAGCTAGTTATTACAAGGATTATTTATCTAGCGATGATTATTTTAAAAATTATCCTAGGCTGTGGATTGCCAATTACAGCTATCGTGGTCAACCAGAAGGTGATTGGGATTTTTGGCAGTTTACTGATAAGCTTGCTGTTCCCGGTATAAAGCCTCTTGTTGATGGCAATGTTTATCGCCACGATGAGAACACATATAATAAACTATTAATTAATTAGGTTGAATAAATGGATTACTCCATTTTTCATCAGTATAGACTGCGTTGCCTGAAAGGGTTCTTAAAAAGTTGATGAGATCTTCCTTTTGTGTTTCAGTAAGTTGTAAATCTTGACCAACTGGTCCATTAGGCCCTACAGAAGAGAACAATAAAGGGTCTAATAATTGCTGGTTTGCTATATCAATTTGATTGTAATGGTTGACCATCTCTAACAGCGTTGACAAAGAGGCGTCGTGCATTAAAGGACCATTTAAATTTCCCATGGGATCGGTGAGATCACGTAGGCTAGGAGATCTAGTATTATCATGATCATTTAAATTCGGATTGTTAAGCACTCCAATAACACCATTATTATGGATGTCATCTCTTATGGCAAACTCAGGACCTGCATGGCAACTCACACAACCTGCACCACCATTGACAGCTGGCGTATTAAACAGTCTTTTACCACGATTTTCAGATAGGGTAAAATTAGGAAATGGAGTATTGATATTTCCAGTTTGAACAAGACCTTCATCAAATTTTGAATCAAATGACTGAATGCTTAAAACAAAATTAGCCAAAGATTCTTGAATGCCTTCTATTGTTACTTGTTCATTGCCGTATACTTGTTTAAAGAGTACTGGATAATACTCTAAGGATTGTAGTTTTTGAACCAAAGACTCCAAAGTATTTGAGTCATTGGAACCGCTAAAACCCATCTCTATATGATCTTGAATAGGTTGTAATACTTGATCTTCTAGAGAACTAGCTCTTTCATCCCAAAAATAAGAAGTTCCTGGTCTATAACCGGCATTTACTAGCCGCATACTGTGTCTTGTAGTAACTCCATTAACACCTATACTTGCCATGTTAAGATCGCCAAAAGCATGAGACTGAATATGGCAACTTGCACAAGAAATAGAATTATCAATAGATAAGTTTTTATCGTAAAATAAAACTCTACCTAATTGCGCTTTTTCATTTTCAACATCATTTCCTGTATTTACGAATCTTATATAGTTAGGTACTTGAGTATTTTGATAGGGTAGTGTTGTAGATAAATTGATGTTTGTAAAATGATTATTAAGAATCTCTTGCTCGGTTAAAATTACTTCATCATTAGAGTCTTGACAACCTATAAAGATGGTACTCAAGACTAATAAACAAATCGAAACTATAAAATGACTTTTTCCCATTTTCAACTAACTTTTAAGTTTAGACTTACATATCTAACAAAAGTTTAACAATTTTAAAAAAAATAAAAAAAAGCGCCTCAAAAAAATGAGACGCTTTACTATTTTTTTTGTGATAAATTATTTGTCAACAGCAGCAATTAAAACTCCATCTACAGTTTCTTTAGTTGTTTTTGCTTGTTCAGCAGCAACAGAACTATCTCCTGATCTTATGATGTTTAAAGTACCAATCTTAAAATTGTTAAGATCTACTTGAGCTCCGTTTAAGGCCTCTACCATTAAAGACTTTTCGTAATTAAATTTTGAGAAAGAAACTTGTGTATTTCCTTTAACAGAAAGTGCTTTTAAAGAGTTAGTGTAGATTCTAATTTTAAGAGGTTTGGCGCTTGAGCCATTTTGTCGAACGATCAGACTGTTGTTTTCAGTTGATATCGTAAAGTTTTTAAGATCTTCTTCATTGAGATTAAACATAACCTTATCCGATGTAGAGTTTACGAATTCTACTTCAGCATCAGCGTGAATTTTTACACGTTTAAGGTCATCTGTGTTTTTTACGGTTTGAGCGTTTGCAATTCCGGCTACCAGAATAACAAACAAAAAAAGTAACTTTTTCATAGCATTTTATTTTGTTGTTCTTATTAAAAGACATGCAAAGTTCCTTTTTGTTACAGTTATAAAAAACTGTTTTACAATTTCTTAAACATAACTTGAATATATCGAAATAAAAAAGTCAGGCAATCCAATGATAGCCTGACTTTGAACGTTGTGTTAACGATAGTTAAAACGAACTAATTGTTTTCCTGATAGTTACGAGTCTTGTCAGTAAACCTTCTAAATGTTGTAGGTCGAGCATATTTGCGCCGTCACTTTTTGCATTTGCTGGGTCAAAATGGGTCTCTATAAACAATCCATCTACATGGTTTACGACACCTGCTCTAGCGATTGTTTCAATCATATCTGGTCTTCCACCAGTTACTCCACTAGATTGATTAGGTTGTTGTAAACTATGCGTCACATCTAGTACTGTAGGAGCAAATTGTCTCATGGTAGGAATTCCTCTAAAATCAACAATCATATCCTGATAACCAAACATGGTACCGCGATCAGTAATCCAAGCCTTATCGCTACCAGAGTCCTTTACTTTTTGAACTGCATGTTGCATAGCTTCGGGTGACATGAATTGCCCCTTTTTAAGGTTAACCACCTTACCTGTTTGTGCAGCTGCAACTACTAGATCGGTTTGTCTAACTAAAAAAGCAGGTATTTGCAGAACATCCACATATTGAGCCGCTTTTTGTGCGTCACTTACTTCATGAATATCGGTAACCGTAGGAACATCAAATGTTTTTGAGACTTTTTCTAGAATTTTTAAAGCTTTTTCATCACCTATTCCAGTAAAGCTGTCAATCCTGCTACGGTTTGCTTTTTTAAAGCTTCCTTTGAATATGTAAGGAATTTTTAAATCATCTGTTATACGTACAACTTTCTCAGCTATTCTTAAAGCCATTTCTTCACCTTCGATAGCACAAGGGCCAGCAAGTAAAAAGAAATTATTACTATCGGTATGCTTAAGTTTTGGAACTTGTTTTAAATCCATAATTTTAATTCTGTACAATTACTTTACGACCACTTTTTTCCCATTGTTGAATTCCTCCCGTTAGGTCGTAAATTTTTAGAAATCCATTTTCCTCGAGAATTTTGGCGCAACGAGCACTTTGACCACCTTTATTACAATAGAGTAATAATGGTTCCTCTTTATCTAGTGAAGATAAAATCTTTTCGAGATCTGTATTTTCTATCTCCATATTAACTGCGCCTTTAAGATGCTTTTTATTAAAATCAAGATCTTTGCGCACGTCAATAAGCTTTACCTTGTTTGTTTCAATTAAGGATTCAGCCTCTTCGGGTGAAACTTTTATAATTGTACCTGGTTTATCTTGAAAACAAGAACTTATGGAAATAGAAAATAGAATTACAAAAAATAATCGATATATAGTTTTCATTAAATGTGCGTTGTTTCTCCTTCCCACTCCATAAATCCACCTAATAGATTGTAGGTGTTTGGTACTCCCAATTGATTCATAATTTGACAAGCTTGAGCGCTACGACCACCAGCACGACAATATACATAGTAGTTTTTAGAAGCGTCCATGCCGTTTACGGCATTCATGAAAGTTTCTGGTTCATAAATGTCATAGTGCAGGGCACCAGGAATAATTCCTTCTTCAGTTACTTCTTCTTTTGTTCTAACATCTAGAATGATAGCGTTTTCATCGTTAGCGATGAGTTTTCTCCATTCCTCTTGGTTAATATCTTTCATAATTTATATACTACAAGAACTAGTAGTGACCAACTCTTGATTTTTTAATTCAGTTTTTTTGATGGCTCCATAACCACCTAATACATTTTTAAACTTAAAGCCTTGTGATTGAGCAATACTGGCAAAAATCACTGACCTATATCCACCAGCACAATGAACTGTATACACTTTAGTTTTATCCAAATGTTTCAATTCGGAATGAACGTTATCTAGAGCATGTAAAGGTACTCCATTGACATGACTGCTTTCATACTCACCAGGTTTACGACAATCTAGCGGTTGTTCAATCATTCCAGACTCTAGTCCATCGATAAATTCTTGAGCTGTAATATCTTCAATGCTTGAAATAGAATATCCTGCAGTTTTCCAACTACTAATTCCTCCTTTAAGATAGCCCTGAGAGTTGTCGTAACCTACTCGCGCTAGTCTAGTCACTGCTTCTTCTTCTCGTCCTTCAGGTGCAACTAGAATAATTTTTTGATCAATATCTTCTATTAAAGCTCCTACCCATGGGGCAAATTGTCCATCCAGACCTATGAACCAACTTCCAGGTATGTGTTCTTTGGTAAATTCTTGTGGACTGCGTACATCAAGTACTAAATATTCTGCGTCATCTGCGAGCGCTTTAAAAGATTTTGCATTAATAGGTGTATTTCCTCTTTTTAATATCTCGTCAATACTGCTGTTCACACCCTTGTTCATCCACACGTTTTTAGGGAAATAAGAAGGCGGTGCAGCAATTCCTGTAGTTACTTCTTTGATAAAATCCTCTTTAGTTAAATCAGGATTAAGAGCATAATTAGTTTTCTTTTGATTACCTAAAGTATCGCTAGTTTCTTTACTCATATTCTTACCACAAGCACTACCAGCACCATGAGCAGGATAAACAATGATGTCATCTGGTAAGGGCATGATGTGATTGCGTAGACTATCATATAAATGACCAGCAAGATCTTCTGTGCTTAGATCTGATTTCACTGCAAGATCAGGACGCCCTACATCGCCTATAAAAAGCGTGTCTCCTGTAAATATTGCCTCTGCTTTACCTGTTTCATCTTTTAATAAATAACAAGAGGACTCCATGGTGTGTCCAGGAGTATGTAACAAGGTAAGTGTAATGTCACCGATAGAAAAACTTTGTTGGTGTTCCGCTTTCGCGAAAGCGTAACTAGTACTGGCATTAGGCCCGATAACAATTGTGGCACCAGTTTTATCTGCTAGATCTACATGACCAGATACAAAGTCTGCATGAAAATGAGTAAGAAATATATATTTAATTGTAGCTCCTTCTTGAGCAGCTCTATCAATGTAAGGTTGTACCTCACGTAGTGGATCTATTACCGCAGCCTCGCCATTACTAGAAATGTAATAAGTTCCTTGAGCTAGGCATTTTGTATAATATTGTTCCAATATCATAATTCTAATTTTAAGACAAAAATAAGAAATTATGATAGGGATATGTCCCTTGAATTAGGTCAAGTCAATAGATTATAACAATATACCTATTTAATACTACAACCTATGGCTCTCGTATAGGTATTTTCTATTTTTTTGTTGTTTAAAAGCGCCTGCAAAGCATCTTCTAAAAAATGATTTTTAACTTTACTCGCATCCTTATGATTATCGTCTATTGCTCCTATGTAACGAACTACGTTTCTAGGTCCTTCCTTTTTTAGCAAATAAACATGCGGAGTTTTTGTGGCACCATATTGTGGATATATTTTTTGGCCTTCATCAAATAGATAAGGAAATGTAAAACCTTTTTCTCGAGCTCTTACAATCATGTTCTCATAACTGTCTGCAGGATAAGTTTCGGTATCGTTAGGATTGATTGCAATTACAGGATATCCTAATTCCTTATACTTTTTATCAATAGCAATAATTCTATCTTCATAAGCCACACTATAAGGACAATGATTACATGTAAAAATTACAATAAACCCTTTGGCCTGTTTGTAATCTGATAAGGACACCATTTTACCATCTATATTTTTAAGAGAAAAATCTGTAGCAACATCACCTACTTTATAACCAGACTCTTGTATAGTGGCAGCAACATCGTATCCCATTACTTTGGTGTCTATTACACCACTGGTAATGACAACAGCCATAAGTATTACTGCACTTAAACTCAAAAATTTCACGATTTTCATAACCTATCTAAATTGTGCAATGGCTTCTTCCAACTGGTCGTAGGTCACTGCTTTGTTTATAAAATATTTTTCTTTTCCTTTTTTTATAAGGGTTACTGGTATGGCACCATCCCAATGATCGTCTACTATAGGTATCCATTCTGCGGCATAGGGATCATCTAGTAGGTAAACGGAACTTTTAATTTCTTTTTCTTTAAGAAATGGATTTACCGTTGAAGTTACCTTTTCTACATCGTCTAAGGATATAAGAACTACATCGACATCATCATATTTACTGTTTACTTTTTCAAAATAGGGTAGTTCCTCTACACAAGGCGCGCACCAGGTTGCCCAAAAATTTATAACCTGAATCTTTTCACTAGGCTCATTGATTATATTTATAAAGCCTTCTCTTTGAATGACTTGAGTTGTGCTTATGGGTTTATCCTCTTTGCAAGAGAGTATTCCTAATAAAATGAATAAGTAAAGTGTCCACTTCATAATGCAATATTAGACAGGTATTTTCACATGTGATGTGTGATTAACGATTGTTTGATATGGAATTAAGGAAATTTTAAAATTATAAGGGCAGTTTACTTTTCATTTTTTCTACCATCTTAAACGCAGCAGGACAAATGGCTGTGTTTTTTACCGTCAAAGTTCCTATTTGATAAATTTTGCGCCTATCGGTGTGCGGATATTCTCTACAAGCTTTGGGTCTTACCTCATAAATAGAACAATAATTATCTGCTCCTAGAAAGTGGCAAGGCACCTGTTTAAGTACATAGTCGTTATCCTCGTCTATACGCAAGTAATCATCAATAAAATCGGATGGCTTCATCCTAAAGTGCTTTGCGATGCGCGCTATGTCATTGTCGGTAAATAGAGGACCAGTTGTTTTACAACAATTTGCACAAGTTAGGCAGTCCACTTCATCAAAAACCTCATCGTGAGTTTCTTGAACTATATAATCTAGGTTTTTGGGCTTTTTTTTGCGTAATTTTTTAAAATACTGAGTGTTTTCAGTCTTTTTTTGAGAGGAAAGTTGGGGTAATTTTTTTAAAAAATCGTCCATTAATTGCAATTCCCGGTAGGCATTCCAGAGTTGTATCCCAGTTCCTTTAATTCACTTATGATACTGCAAAATAAATTTCTAGACCAGTACATGCTTGTCCTTTGTTTTGCAGCCGATAGATCACCTTGTATCTCGTTAATTTTTTGCGCAGTACTGCTTTCTAGGTATTTGGCATAGGCTGCCTTCTGTTCCTCTGTCATGGCAGCTGGATTTTCACGCAATTGAATTCCTGCTTCGGATTTATAAAATTTAATCAATTGCTCTAGGTCATATTTTTCTGTGATAATACTACGATACTCTGCCGCTAGTATTCCCTTAAATTGGGCTACGCTTTCCTTCTTGTTGTTTTGATGTTTTTTCCAAAAACTTTCAGGAACCGATTGTGATTGAAAAGCATCTTTAATTTGATTGAGCATCATGTCATAAGCTTGATTATATTCCTTATCGATTCCACCTACTTCAAAATATTCCATTACGAGAGTTTGGTAGGATGGTGATTGCGCTTTCGCGAAAGCGGAACCAAAGACTACTAGAGCGATTACAAAAGCTTTTTTCATGATATCAAAATTATTTATGATACAAGTTTACTAAAATATTTACCGATCAATCCAAATGTAAGTTACAAAAAAAACTGCCCGATAAACGGACAGTTTTTAAGGATTAATTGCTCAAAACACGATGACGTTCACGAGCTAATAACGTATTTTTAAGTAGCATTGCAATGGTCATAGGACCTACACCACCTGGAACAGGTGTTATTGCACTTACCTTTTTAGATACATTCTCAAAATCAACATCACCAGTGATGTAATAACCTTTTGCAGCACTTTCATCAGGAACACGAGTAATTCCCACATCGATAATTACTGCGTCATCTTTAACCATTTCGGCTTTGAGAAAACCGGGAACTCCAAGCGCTGAAATGATAATATCAGCTTGTGAAGTAATTTGAGTAATATTCTTAGTTTGACTGTGAGTAAGTGTTACGGTTGAGTTTCCTGGGAAACCTTTTCTTCCCATAAGAATGCTCATAGGTCTACCTACAATATGCGATCGACCTATTACTACAGTATGTTTACCTTTAGTTTCAATGTTGTATCGTTCTAGTAATTCGAGAATACCAAACGGAGTAGCTGGGATAAACGTACTCATATCTAGTGCCATTCTTCCAAAATTGGTTGGATGAAATCCATCGACATCTTTGTCTGGATCTACAGCCATTAGAACTTTTTGGGTGTCAATTTGTTTAGGTAAAGGAAGCTGAACAATGAACCCATCAATTTCAGGATTTTGATTTAATTTTTTAATCTCTTTAAGCAATTCGGTTTCACTAGTAGTATTAGGCATTTTAATCAACGTGCTCTCGAAACCTACACGCTCACACGCTCTTACTTTACTGCCTACGTAAGTAAGACTTGCGCCATCATTACCTACAATTATTGCTGCAAGATGAGGTACTTTTTCACCTTTATCTTTCATTTCTTGAACTGCAGCTGTGATTTCATTCTTGATATCATTACTGGTCTTTTTACCGTCTAGTAGGATCATGATGCTTTTAAATTAATCGACTGTAAAATTGAAGAATTTGATTGATTTTTAAAAGTTTTGAAGTAATAGGTTTTCACTAGTTGTTAACGAAAACGTTTTATTAAAGACGGAGTGATAAATCATTTGTTTTAATACCTATGATAAAATGAATTACGAATCAAACCGCAGGTAAGAATAAATTAATGCTACTGATTATATGTTATACACAGGTAAAACTGGATTCCAAACCAATTATTGTAATGCAATAACTTTAAAAGTTGTAGCAATAGCGAAGTTCACTCAATATGAGAGAATTTAAAATTATGTAGTTCAATAAAGACGAAAAGTTCTTTTAAAATAGGGTAGGAGATGTGTTTATCTCATTTTACCCAGTGCATTCATCATTGCTTTTCCTTTACCACCTTGCATCATTTTCATCATCTTGCTCATTTGATCAAATTGTTTGAGCAGTTGATTTACATCTTTAACCGTACTACCACTACCTTTTGCAATACGTTTTTTACGGCTACCATTGATAATTTGTGGTTTAGTACGTTCTTCAGGTGTCATAGAATGTATGATCGCTTCAATACCTTTAAAAGCATCGTCGTCGATATCTACATTTTTAAGCATTTTTCCAGCACCAGGTATCATTCCCATAAGATCTTTAATGTTACCCATTTTTTTGATCTGCTGGATCTGACTTAGGAAGTCATCAAAACCGAACTGGTTTTTGGCAATTTTTTTATTCAGTTTACGAGCTTGTTCCTCGTCAAATTGTTCTTGCGCTCTTTCTACAAGTGAAACGACGTCTCCCATTCCTAGGATACGATCTGCCATACGTGATGGATAGAAAACATCAATGGCTTCCATTTTTTCACCTGTACCTATGAATTTAATAGGTTTGTCAACAACCGATTTAATAGACAAAGCAGCACCACCACGAGTATCACCATCTAGTTTAGTAAGAACAACTCCATCAAAATTTAAACGATCATTAAATGCTTTAGCTGTATTCACAGCATCCTGACCTGTCATCGAGTCTACAACAAAAAGAGTCTCTTGTGGTTGAACAGCAGCATGTACTTGAGCAATTTCATTCATCATTTGCTCATCTACTGCTAGACGACCAGCGGTATCTATAATAACAACGTTAAATCCGTTTTGTTTTGCATGAGCTATTGCAGCTTGAGAAATCTTAACTGGATCTTTTTCGTCACGATTAGAATAAACTTCAACACCTATTGATTCACCTACTACATGTAACTGGTCAATAGCTGCAGGTCTATAAATATCACAGGCAACTAATAAAGGTTTTTTGCTTTTTTTTGTTTTTAAGAAGTTAGCCAGTTTACCAGAGAATGTAGTTTTACCACTACCTTGTAGACCAGACATTAAAATAACAGATGGATTACCCGATAGATTAACACCGGTAACTTCACCACCCATTAATTCTGCTAGCTCATCTCGTACAATTTTTGTAAGTAATTGACCAGGCTTTAATGAGGTAAGAACTCCTTGTCCAATCGCTTTATCTTTAGCCTTTTTAGTAAACTCCTTGGCAATTTTAAAGTTTACATCGGCATCAACTAGAGCACGTCTTATTTCTTTAAGCGTGTCAGCTACGTTAACTTCAGTAATACTACCATGCCCTTTAAGGACGTGCATGGCTTTATCTAACTTATCGGATAAATTATCAAACATAGGTATACCTCATTTTTAAGGAATGCAAAGGTAACATTTCTAGTAACGTGTTTCAAGTGAATTAGCTAGGTTCAGTATAAGAAAATGTTTCTTACCTGCGTAAAAAGCAAACAGCCTTGTACCAATAGGTTACAAGGCTGTTTTTTATAGAGTTGTAGTAAGTATTTACTTAATTGCCACTAATTCAAGGTCAAAAACCAAATCCTTACCAGCTAGTGGATGATTAGCATCTACCACAATGTGATCATCGTGCACTTCACTCACACGTAGTTGACGTTCAGTACCATCTGGATTTTGAGAAACTAATCCCATACCTACTTGTGGTTCAATTTCTTGAGGTAAGTTTGCTCTATCAACTTTTTGGAAAAGTTGATCGTGTATTTCACCATAAGCATCTTCCTTGTTTATCGTAATAGTTTTTTTCTCGTTCACCTTCATGTCGATAAGACCATGCTCAAAACCAGGAATTAATTGACCTTGTCCTAAAGTTACCTCTAAAGGATCGCGATCTAGGCTACTATCAAATATTTGCCCATCTGTTAATTTTCCTGTGTAATGTACTTGTACAGTATCGTTTTCTTTTACTTGACTCATTGTAATTGTCTTGTTATTAGGCTTCAAAAGTATCAATCTAAATACCGCTAGACGAATTATATCTAAATTTCTCTTTGCTTTAAGAAAGACTTAACGTTCTTAATGTGTTAAACGTTAAATCGTAAAACGGTTTTATGTTTTTTTGATCATTTTATCCATGACGAATACGTGAGGAAACGTTATTCCTCCTAAGAATGCAACTATAATAGTCAGCAAGAATTGAGTTCTTTCTTGAAGAAAAAAATACAAAACACCTAAGAATATTAATGAAGCGATCCAATACAATGAACTGTATTTAATATAACTCCAAACATGTGACTGATTTGAGTCGCCATATAAAAAAGTGATTTGAGTGTACATAGAAGGTATACTGTGCCATAAAACAAAATAGATGGCAAATCCCCATAATAGACTACTTGTATTAAAAATAATAAAGATGACAGCTAGATATAATAATTCCTTAGCAATTGTTTTTAAAGGAAGACCTCGTAATTGATAGGCTCCAGTAGTTACGAGGATCACGCAGGTAGCAAGAAGTGCATAGTACAGTTGCTGCTCTGTTATGTTCATGGAAACTATTTCATTGATAACATTTAGACTTTGACTAGAATTAATTTTGAATAGCATCAATAGGATTAATAATCCATAAGCCGCTACAAATAGATTGTTTTTCCAGGAAGTAGGTAATTGGTATTTTTCAAAATGTTCTTGTCCAAAATGATATCCACTTACCAGTATAAAAAGTCCAAGGGTAGTTTGTGGTGAAAGAAAAAAACCTATGGTTCCTAGTAACACCACAACTATATACTTCAATATGAATGAAAGTATCCTTTTAGTAGAACGTTCACTTTTGTTAAGGTGAATTCGCACATCATTAGCGCCATGTATGACTCCAATTGATAAAATTAATACCAATCCTAATCCATTTTCCCAATCTTCAGAAATGCGTGTTGACACCCATAAACAAAGGAAACTTAGTATTAAAATGATACGATATAAACCTTGGTAAGACATTTTTTGTTTAAAATTAACATTATAAAGTTAAACAAATATGTTTAAAGTTTTGTAAATTTAGTTCAACAAAAACATTTTATTATGAATACTTTATTATTACTTACCGAAGTTTCAAAAATCGCTCCCAATGATTACGTAGGGTTTTCGTTTTTTGTAGGCTGTATGGCTATGATGGCTGCCAGCGCCTTCTTTTTTCTTTCCATGAATTCTTTTGATAGAAAATGGCGTGTCTCTATTTTAGTTTCAGGATTAATCACTTTCATTGCTGCGGTTCACTATTGGTATATGAGAGATTATTGGTCTTCTTTTGCAGAATCACCAGTATTTTTTAGATATGTGGATTGGGTACTTACGGTACCTTTAATGTGTGTTGAATTTTATTTAATTCTTAAGGTCGCTGGTGCAAAGAAATCTTTAATGTGGAAACTCATTCTACTTTCAGTTGTAATGCTTGTAACAGGATACTTTGGCGAAGCAGTCGATAGGGACAATGCCTGGTTATGGGGATTAGTTTCAGGATTAGCTTACTTCTGGATTGTTGCAATCATCTGGTTTGGCGAGGCAAAAAAACTCGCACAACAAGCAGGTGGCTACGTTTTGAGCGCTCATAAAACCTTGTGCTGGTTTGTACTAGTGGGATGGGCCATTTACCCGATAGGATATATGGCAGGAACTCCAGGTTGGTACGAATCGATTTTTGGAGGATTGGACCTTGATGTTGTGTACAACATAGGTGACGCTATTAACAAAATTGGGTTTGGGTTAGTTATCTACAATCTAGCTGTACAAGTTCAAAGTAAAAATGCTTAGTTACTAGATTTACTTTCGTTTTCCCCTTTAAAAGACCTGTTGTGCCACAGGTCTTTTTTTATGAATGATTTTTTTGGGATTACGCTTTCGCGAAAGCGAGTATAAATTAACACTGCAATAAAAATAAAAAGCCTAAAAACCAATAAATAAGAGTACTTTTGCAGCCTGAAATTAAGGTACTATAATGAAAGACATCAGAAATATCGCGATTATCGCACACGTTGACCACGGTAAAACTACCCTGGTAGACAAGATTTTACACCATTGTGAGATTTTTCGTGAGAATGAATCTACTGGAGAATTAATCTTAGATAATAATGACCTAGAACGTGAGCGTGGTATTACCATTCTTGCAAAAAACGTTTCGGTTACCTATAAAGGAACTAAAATTAATATTATCGATACTCCTGGTCACGCCGATTTTGGTGGTGAAGTAGAACGTGTTCTTAACATGGCCGATGGGGTTTTGTTACTAGTTGACGCTTTTGAAGGTCCAATGCCGCAAACTCGTTTTGTTCTTCAAAAAGCAATTGACATGGGACTTAAACCATGTGTAGTTGTAAACAAAGTAGACAAAGAAAACTGTACACCAGACGAAGTTCACGAGGCAGTATTTGACTTGATGTTTGAATTAGGTGCCGAAGAATGGCAAATGGACTTCCCAACGGTATACGGTAGTGCCAAAAATAATTGGATGAGTGACGATTGGCAAGATCAAACAGATTCTATCGAGCCATTACTAGATATGGTAATTGAGCACATACCTGCTCCTAAAGTGAGTGAAGGTACCACTCAAATGCTTATTACTTCATTAGACTACTCTAGTTATACAGGTCGTATTGCGATAGGTAGAGTGTCTAGAGGTACTCTTAAAGAAGGGCAGCAAGTAACCTTGTGTAAACGTGACGGTAGCCAGATGAAGTCTAAAATCAAAGAGCTTAACGTATTTGATGGAATGGGTCGTGCCAAAGTAGCCGAAGTACAAGCAGGAGATATTTGTGCTGTTGTAGGTTTAGAAGGTTTTGAGATTGGAGATTCGATTGCCGATTATGAAAACCCTGAGGCTATGGAAACTATAGCGATTGATGAGCCTACAATGAGTATGTTATTTACTATTAATGACTCACCATTCTTTGGTAAGGATGGAAAATTTGTTACTTCTAGGCACATTAAAGACCGTTTAACTAAGGAGCTTGAGAAGAATCTTGCTCTGCAAGTGCAAGATACAGATAGCGCTGATAAGTTTATGGTTTTTGGTCGTGGTGTGTTACACTTATCGGTTCTTATAGAGACTATGAGAAGAGAAGGATATGAGCTTCAAATCGGGCAGCCACAGGTTATCATCAAAGAGATAGATGGTGTTAAATGTGAGCCGGTAGAAGAACTTACCATTGACTTGCCAGAAAACGTTAGTGGTAAAGCTGTTGAAATGGTTACTATGAGAAAAGGTGAAATGACTAGTATGACTCCTAAAGGTGATCGTATGGTTATTGAATTTAAAATTCCATCTAGAGGTATCATAGGATTAAGAAATCAGTTAATTACTGCAACAGCTGGTGAGGCGATTATGAATCACCGTTTTATAGCATTTGAACCATTTAAAGGAGAAATTCCAGGTCGTATTAATGGATCGTTAATCTCGATGGAAAAAGGTACAGCTATCCCTTATTCATTAGATAAACTTCAAGATCGCGGTAAGTTTTTTATAGCGCCTGGTGAAGAGATTTATACAGGTCAAGTGGTAGGTGAAAATTCAAGAGCAGATGATCTTGTCGTTAACCTTACAAAGACTAAAAAATTATCTAACGTGCGTAGTGCAGGTGCAGATGATAAGGTGAAAATCGCTCCGCCGATTAAATTCACTCTAGAAGAAGCACTGGAATACATACAAAAAGATGAGTATGTAGAGGTAACACCTAACTTCATAAGATTACGTAAGATTTTCCTTGATGAGAATGAACGTAAAAGAAGAGCGAAAGAATTAGGTTAAAAACTTCGTTTAAATAATTACAAAAGGTCTGTGAGCAATCACAGACCTTTTTTTATGATCATTTGTAATTTTTACAAGTTTAATTTCTAACAATTTGTAGAATACATCATATAAAAGTCTATAATTCAACTAATTTGGTTGAAAATCATTTATTATGAATTACGTCAAAATTCTATTGTTGCTGTGCTTTACCATGATACTTGCTGCTTCTTGTGAAGAAGAACAAGAGGAAAGTGAAATTAAAGATTTTAGACTTTATGGACCAGTGTACCAGTTTGATGAAGAACAAAAGGACCTCATTGTAAAAAATGTTTACGATGTAGGTGATTGCCTAACATTTGTAAATGATGATGAATTAGAACTACAAGCTTGTGTGCAAAGAGTAAATAAAGGAATTAGTCAGCGAGGAGGAACTACCGGCTGGTATTCAATACCTAGATATCAAACGGAATATTCAACCATTCATTTCACAATAGACGATCCTAGAACTAGTTTTGAAACTACTCTGGCCTACGTTGCAGATTTCTCAAGATTTGGCAACTTTAATGTGAAATTACTATTCAGCTACTATAATAATAATGCAACGCAATTTACTGATGGAGTAGTGCTTAATGGTTTTTTTGACCAACCCGAACAAGTGATGACCATTGGTGAGAGAACATTTTATCGTGTAGTTGAAATTAATTCAGGTACAACATTAGAATATGTTGATTCAAATACCAATATTACCGTTAATGTAAATAAAATATGGTATGATATAGATTATGGTATTATAGGGTTTTCTACAGTTCAAAATGAAGATTGGCTCATTAAATCTTAATAAAAAAAGGCCTGTGAACCATCACAGACCTTTAAATAAAAACGTTATTATTTTTTAGTTTTCTTGTTCTAGAGCATCCCAGTACTCATAGGCACGTCTTAAGTGTGGAATGACTATGGTACCGCCTACTAAGGTTGCGATTGACAAAGCCTCAACCACTTCTTCTTTTTTAAGACCAGCTTCTTTACTAGCTTGTAAATGATAGCGCACGCAGTCGTCACATCTTAAAACAGTACTTGCTACTAGACCTAAAAGTTCTTTAGTCTTCTTGTCCAAGGCACCTTCAGTAAAGGCGTTTGTGTCTAGGTTAAAAATACGTTTGATAACTTTATTGTTATCTTCAAGAATAGCATCGTTCATTTTAGCACGATAACTATTGAATTCTTCTACAATATTACTCATAAAATTAAATGCCGTATTAGGCTACTTTTTTACGTTGTCTATAAAGTACAAACATAGATATGAAAACACTTAATTCGTATAAAATTAACACAGGTATAGCAACTATTATCTGACTTTGAATATCAGGTGGTGTTATCACAGCAGCAACAATTAGGACAATTACTAGTGCAAACTTGCGGTATTTGCGCATAGCTTGTGGTGTACACAAACCTACTTTGGTTAAAAAGTACACGATTATAGGTAATTCAAACATGATTCCGCAGGAAAGAACACAGGCTCTTACTAAACCTATATAACTATTTAAATCAGGTTCAAACTTAATAAGTTCTGATAATTCATAGGTAGCTAGAAAATGCACTGATAACGGAGCGATCAAATAATAACCGAATAACGCACCAGTAAAGAACAATAATGAGCTTGCGATGATAAACCCTTTAGAATATTTACGTTCATTTGGTTTAAGCCCTGGAGAGATAAAATTCCAAAATTGCCATAAAATCCATGGAAAAGCGGTTATAAATCCTACCGTAATCGAAGTCCAAATGTGAGCACTGAATAAATCAGGCATTTTTCTGGTTTGAGTAGCAAAATTTAAATTAGGATCACAAAATTCACTTTCAAATCCTAGCCATTTAGCAAACTCACAAAATTTCTGGTAACTGATAAAATCATTTTTACTAGGTCCCAGAAGAACACCGTCGATTACTACATCTTTAAAAATGAAGGCAACAATTGCCATTAAGAGCACGCCACCTATAGATCGTATAATTGCCCATCGCAATTCCTCTACGTGATCAAGAAATGACATGTTGTTAGGGTCTACTTTTTTTCTAGCCATGTTATAAGATACCTTCTCTTATTAAATCATGAATATGAACAACACCTGCGTACTCACCGTTATTGGTAGCTACTAGTTGAGAAATATTGTATTCCTCCATGGTTTCTCTAGCCTCAACTGCCATCGCATCTGTATCGATAGTTTTAGGGTGATCGCTCATTATATCGTGTGCTTGTAAATCGTCTATATTACGACCACTAGTGAGCATTCTTCTTAAATCTCCATCAGTAATAACACCTATAGCCTTAGACTCACTAGTCACAACCGTCATCCCTAGCATGTTTTCTGAAATATTAATGATTACTTCACGTAAACTTGTGGTTGCAGATACTTCTGGCTTTTTATTTTGAGAAACAAGATCATCAACCCTTAAATAAAGTTTTTTACCTAAAGCGCCACCTGGATGATATTTTGCAAAATCCTTATCACTAAACCCTTTTAATTCTAGCAGACTTACCGCAAGAGCATCACCTATAACCAGTTGAGCAGTTGTACTGGTAGTAGGAGCAAGACCGTTGGGACAAGCCTCTTCCTCAATAGGAGCATGTAGGATAAAGTCTGCTTCCTTACCTAAAAAGGAATCTTTATGACTAGTAATTGCTATCAAAAGGTTGCCAAAATCCTTTATTAATGGAACAAGTACTTTTATTTCTGGAGTGTTACCACTTTTTGATAGACACACAACAACATCATTTTTCTGTATAATTCCTAGGTCACCGTGTATAGCATCAGCGGCATGCATGAAAATAGCTGGTGTCCCAGTACTGTTCATGGTAGCTACCATCTTTTGCGCGATTATGGCGCTTTTACCTATTCCAGTAATGATAACTCTACCGTTTGAATTATGTATGGATAATACCGCTTTCGCGAAAGCGGAATCAATACTATTTATTAAATTATTAACAGCTTGTGCCTCAATGCTTACTGTTCTTTTTGCAGCTTCAAGAGCTTTATTTTCTAAATCCAAGAGTGATAAGATTTAATAGTAATTTGAAATATTCTAATTTAGTCGTAAATTTAGCTTACAAAGATAACAAAAACACAAGCGCCGGATGGCAGAAACACAAGTCTCTCTAGAAGAAAGCCTCAAGAAATATTTTGGATTTGATAAATTCCGTGGATTACAAAAAGATGTAATCAAGACCCTACTTAATGGTAATGATGTCTTTGTCATCATGCCTACTGGTGGTGGTAAGTCATTATGTTATCAATTACCTGCACTTATGCAGGATGGTACCGCAATCGTGGTATCACCATTGATAGCTTTAATGAAAAATCAGGTTGATGCAATACGTGGAGTTTCTGATAGTGATGGAGTAGCGCATGTACTCAATAGTTCACTATCAAAAACAGATGTTCAACGTGTAATGAATGATATTACTAGTGGTGAATGTAAATTGTTGTATGTAGCACCAGAGTCACTGACCAAAGAGGAATATGTAGAATTTCTCAAGGAGCAAAAAATATCTTTTCTTGCGGTAGATGAAGCGCACTGTATAAGTGAATGGGGTCATGATTTTAGACCTGAATACCGCAACCTGCGTAAAATAATTGATAGAATAGGAGCTAATATTCCAATTATTGGTCTTACAGCAACTGCAACTCCAAAGGTGCAAGAAGATATTTTAAAAAACCTCCAAATTACAGATGCTACCACTTTTAAGGCAAGTTTTAATAGACCAAACTTATTTTATGAAGTACGTCCTAAAACAGCTCAAGTAGATGCAGATATTACTAGGTTTATTAAACAAAATGACGGTAAGTCTGGTATCGTTTATTGTTTATCCCGTAAAAGAGTAGAAGAGCTTGCCCAGGTACTTCAAGTTAATGGTATAAAAGCAGTTCCTTATCATGCAGGGCTCGACGCAAAAACAAGAGCAAATCACCAAGATATGTTCCTAATGGAAGACGTTGATGTAGTAGTCGCGACAATAGCATTTGGGATGGGAATCGATAAACCTGATGTACGTTTTGTAATTCATCACGATATACCAAAGAGTATAGAATCTTACTATCAAGAAACAGGTCGTGCAGGAAGAGATGGTGGAGAAGGACACTGCCTTGCCTACTACTCTTATAAAGATATTGAGAAGTTAGAAAAATTCATGTCGGGAAAACCAATTGCTGAACAAGAAATCGGTCATGCATTACTTCAAGAAATGGTAAGCTATGCAGAAACTAGCATGAGCCGCAGACAGTTTATCCTTCATTATTTTGGAGAGCAGTTTGATCCACAAACAGGTGAAGGCGGTGACATGGATGATAACATGAAAAACCCTAAACCCAAAAAAGAAGCCGTTGAGGATGTAAAAAAATTACTCAAAGTAATTTCTGATGCTGGTGAAAGATACAAGGCCAAAGACATAGTCAATATTATCAAGGGTAAAACTAATGCCATGATAAGCAGTCATAAATTGGATCAACATGATTTTTTTGGTAGTGGTAAGGATAAAGATAAAAACTACTGGATGGCGCTGGTACGTCAAATAATGGTTGCAGGATATATACGTAAGGATATTGAATCCTATGGTACCTTAAAAATGAAGAAAGAAGGTAAAGAGTTTTTACTTTCTGGATCAAGTTTTATGATGACCGATGATCATAGTTATAGTGAAAGTGATGATAAGGTTATTGGCTCTGGAAAAGGCGGTGCTGTTGATACTCAACTTGTCAAGTTTCTAAAAGATTTACGTAAAAAGGTAGCGGCACAAAAGAACGTACCACCGTATGTTGTTTTTCAAGATCCTTCTATTGATGACATGGCTACAAAATATCCAGTTTCTCTGGAAGAGCTCGCAAATATTCATGGTGTAGGTGAAGGTAAGGCTCGTAAATACGGTACGCCTTTTATTGATTTGATATCAAAATATGTTGAAGATAACGATATTACAAGACCAGATGACCTTGTAATTAAAAGTACAGGTTCAAAATCTGGAAATAAACTTTACTTCATCACTAGCATTGACCGTAAACTAAGCTTTGATGATATGGCTAGTGCAAAGGGAATGGAGATGAATGAGCTTATAGGTGAACTTGAAAGTATCGTATATAGTGGTACAAAATTAAATATTCAATATTGGATTGATGAAATGCTTGATGAAGATCAACAAGAAGAACTTCACGATTATTTCCTAGAATCAGAAAGTGATAAGATTGATGTGGCTATGGATGAATTTGATGGTGACTATGAAGAGGAAGAATTGAGATTATATCGATTAAAATTTATAAGTGAAGTAGCTAATTAGGTTTTTAAACATAAATTATTGTGTATTAAAGCTTTAAACAAATCTGTTTAAAGCTTTTTTATTTATCTATTAATCAGTTAGTTATAATTTAGTTTGGATGGTTAAAACCTAACTGGCACGGCTTTTGAAATCCAATTAATAGAGGAAGCCGAAAATCATTATAGAGTAGGCATAATTAAAACATAAAAATCATGAAAAAAGTATTACTATTTATGGCACTAGGTTTAATGTCTTTGAACTATGCCTCAGCTTTTGAAATCAATAAGAGTGACAGTCATGATTTTGAAAATAATAACCGTAGAATACGTAATTCACAAGCAGTTATTTTTAATCATCGAGGAGTGGATTATGCAATATCTCCTACAGGTAGATTATCATTTGACGCAGGTATCCGTAGTAGCGATCGCAGAATAAGAGGAAGAAGAGTCGCTACAAGAAATAACTTCATAAGATATAATCGATACGGTGAAGTCACTAAAATTGGAAATACTCGTATTTTCTATGATTCTCGTGGACGTGTAAGAAAAGTAGGAAACATAAGAGTAGATTATACAAGAGGATGGTTAAGTAGAGTAGGTGGACTTGATGTGCGTTACAACCGTCGTGGAAAGTTAATTGCTGCTAGAGGATATGTTAATCCATATAGAAACAGCGGTACAAATCAAGATTTTGGTCACTTCCCAGATGATGACGATGCATTCGATAATGGAGTTTTCTTTGAAAGAAAGTCTCAATAATAACAAACAACCGCTCAACGAGCGGCTGTTTTATTTACAATCTAGATTATTGTAAATCCTCTGGTTCTAAATTCCTAAAAGAGTATTTATAACCTCCGTAAGCCGCAAAACCATAAAATAATATATCCATAACACTAAAAGTTTCTGCCATTATTGGAAAAAATAATGACCAGTCAAATAGGTTTAATGTTTCCATGTAACCTAATCCTTCACTATCTGCTATCATTCCTATAATACTGAGAAAATTTCCAACGACGCAGCTCAATAATGCAATTGAAGCTCCAATAATTCCAAAATATTGCTCAACGCCTTTTCCAGCAACACGGTTAACAAACCCTACTGCAAACCCTATTGCCACAGCCATGTAACCTATTTGATAACCAGTTGAGTTTGTGATAAGAGCCCATAAAATAGAACCAACAATTCCTGTGATTAAGGCAGCTGTAATTCCAAGAGGTAAATTCTGTTCCGTTTTTAGTTTTTCGAATTGTTGTGAAGTGATTTGTAATCCAGCTTCTACTGGTGTAGTACGATTTATGTAGGTCGGGTCCTTTTCATATTTCTCGCAAACTGGATCAAAATTTGCCCTTTCATTAGTAAAGCTACACAGCATACCTTTTTCAAGATCCATTTTACGATTTACACATTGATTACAGAATGCGAGTTGTTCTGCTCTTGTCATAATTTGGTTGGTTTAAAAGTTTGGTATGTAAAATACTTAATATTACTCATCTTTCCAAAGTAGAAATCTCAAAGAAATACTTAATTGAACAACGTATCTTTGCAACTATAAAAATTTAGAAATGCAAGAAGGATTATACGCAAAATTTGATACTACCAAAGGAGAAATTTTGGTTCAATTACATTACGACAAAACTCCTGGAACTGTAGGAAACTTTGTGGCACTAGCCGAAGGTAATTTAGAGAATCAGGCAAAGCCTCAAGGAACACCTTATTACGATGGATTAAAATTTCATCGAGTAATTCCTGATTTTATGATTCAAGGTGGTGATCCACAAGGAACAGGTGCTGGTGGACCAGGATATAAATTTGATGATGAGTTCCATCCAGAATTACGTCACGATGGTCCTGGAGTTCTTAGTATGGCCAATGCTGGTCCAGGAACAAATGGTTCTCAGTTTTTCATTACACATGTAGAAACAGCTTGGTTAGATGACAAGCATACTGTATT
Organism: Nonlabens sp. MIC269; assembly: GCF_001430865.1. Lineage (GTDB taxonomy): Bacteria > Bacteroidota > Bacteroidia > Flavobacteriales > Flavobacteriaceae > Nonlabens > Nonlabens tegetincola. The sequence goes on from NZ_CP011373.1 coordinate 2,670,725, forward strand.
TGGAAAGGTGATGGAAGGTCAAGATGTAGTTGATGCGATAGAACAAGGAGATGAAATTAAAAAAGTATCTATCTTAAGACAAGGTGAAAATGCCGAAGCGTTTAACGCAGTAGAATCTTTTAGACAATTTGAAGGAGCAGCTCGAGCAAGAGAAGAGCAAGCCAAAAAACAAGCAGAACAAGAATTAGAAGAGATCGCAGCCGGATTTAATAAAACGGAAAGCGGATTGCGTTATCAAATAATCAACCATGGAGAAGGTAAACAAGCAGAAAAAGGTAAAACTGTAAGTGTACATTACAAAGGAATGCTTGCAAATGGAAAGGTATTTGATTCTTCATACAGCCGTAATCAGCCTATTGAGTTTCCATTAGGGATGGGACAAGTAATTCCTGGTTGGGATGAAGGTATCTCTCTATTAAAAGTAGGAGACAAAGCAAGATTAGTTATCCCTTCTCACTTAGGTTATGGAGCTTCAGGAGCTGGTGGAGTAATCCCACCAAATGCTGTTCTTGTTTTTGACGTTGAATTAATGGACGTAAAGTAAAATAGAACTTCCAGATTTTATAAAAAAGCCAGGTAATAAATTACCTGGCTTTTATGTTTTATTATAGTTTATAATCCTGTTAAAGACTTCAATTCTTATTTTTACAAAAACTAATACTCAATAATGAATCCTAGGAGAATTACTGAATTATTTAATATTAAATATCCCATTATTCAAGGTGGAATGATATGGGCAAGTGGTCACAAATTGGTAAGTGCTGTAAGTAATGCAGGTGGATTAGGTTTACTAGGTGCAGGATCCATGTATCCTCATGTACTTAAGGAACACATTCAAAAAACTAAAAATAGTACTGATAAACCTTATGGAGTTAATATTCCATTATTGTATGCAGATTTGGATCAAATTCTCGAAATAATTATTGAAGAAAAAGTGCCTATCGTTTTTACAAGCGCCGGAAACCCTAAAACGTACACACCTATTCTGAAGGAAGCTGGTATAAAAGTGGTTCATGTAGTGAGCTCTGTAAAATTCGCATTAAAAGCTCAAGAAGCTGGAGTTGATGCAGTAGTTGCAGAAGGTTTTGAAGCTGGTGGACATAATGGAAGAGAAGAAAGTACGACGCTTACTTTAATACCACAAGTTGCCAAAGCTATTGATATCCCGCTTATGGCGGCAGGTGGAATAGCCACAGGTCAAGGAATGCTTGCAGCAATGGCCTTAGGAGCCGATGGTGTACAAGTAGGAAGTAGATTTGTAGCCACCCATGAAGCTAGTAGCCATATGTCTTTTAAACAAGCAGTTGTTGATGCTGGTGAAGGAGCCACTCATCTCACCTTAAAAGAGCTTGCCCCAGTACGGTTATTAAGAAATAAATTTTGGCAAGATGTTCAAGAATTATATACGTCAAATCCAAGTATTGAAGATCTTAAACAATTATTAGGAAGAGCTAGGGCTAAAAAAGGAATGTTTGAAGGAGATATGAACGAAGGTGAGTTGGAAATCGGACAAATCTCTGGACTTATAGACGATATTATTCCAGCGGCACAAGTTGTTGAAAATATGATAAACGAGTTCAATACCGCAAAACAAGAATTATTTAAAAACAATTTCTAGTGGGAAGAGCTCAAACCGCCCAAGAGGAAAATTGGAATGTCGCAACACATGGGATAGGAATTCTTTTGTTCCTAGCTTTTTCTATCTATTATCTTTTTTCAGATTATCAAACTGATTATTTCAATTTAAAACTGGGAATAGTAATTTATTTTGTATCACAAGTTTTCTTATACAGCGCATCCACAGCCTATCATTACGTAATTCCTGGTAAGCTGAAATTTAAATTGCGTAAAGCTGATCATATTGCTATATACTTGTCCATAGCAGGAACCTATACGCCTATTTGTTTATCTGTTTTATGGGATAGCAATGGGCCTACTATTCTTATTGCTGTCTGGTCTATCGCTTTGTTCGGCACCATATGGAAGTTGTTTTTTACGGGAAAATTTGAAGCCTTTTCCAGCTTACTTTACTTGGTAATGGGATGGTTAGTCGTTCTAGATATTGACACGGTTACTAGAGAGTTTTCTGAGGATCAACTTACGTATCTAATCGCTGGCGGCGTCTTTTTTACAGTTGGAATAGTTTTCTACGCTTGGAACAAACTATATTTTAACCATGTAATTTGGCATTTATTCGTTTTGGCAGGTAGCTTCAGTCACTACTTACTAGTATTTACCTTATAATGTTTTCTTTTTCACCTTTTCTGCAGCTCGATTGGTCTTTAATGAAATACTATCACCTTTTGTGATATTCAAATTATTTTCTGGTTTTGTAACGATGGCTGTATAGCTATGAACGGTGTCTCTACGATTTTTGAGAGGAATTAATTGAATTAGATCTACCTTTTCTTTTGCAGGAATGGTTTTAATTATTGGTCGGTCTGCACTACGCCTAAAACCTTCACTTTTAACCATGAAGAACAAATCTAAATCCTTATCGGTAATATTTTCTGCGACGTAAGTAATGCTGCGTCGGTCCTTTTTTATTGTGATTAGTATTCCTTCATGAGGATTTTGTTGAGAACCTAAAAATAAGAGAGTAAGAATTGTTAATAATGCTTTCATGAATCTGTTTACTTTTAATAAGCATATACCATGCCTAAAAATTGTTAACCGGTATATTTGTAAAAATAATAATAATCATATTGGAATAGGGTATGGTGTAATTAACAGTTACTTGAAAGTTGATGGCTACGCTTTCGCGAAAGCGTAATAAATAACCTACCTCATTTTAAAATCGTATCACAATTATATGCAATTACAACTGCACAGGCCAATTTGTTTTTTTGATCTTGAAACTACTGGTGTAAATATTTCTAAAGATAGAATTGTAGAGATATCCATACATAAAATATTTCCTGATGGCGAGGAAAAGACCTATACATATAGAGTAAATCCAACTATACCTATTCCACCTGCTACCACGGCTGTTCATGGTATTTCTGACGAAATGGTAAAAGATGAACCTACCTTTGAGCAACTAGCTCACGAGATCAACAATATCATTAAGGACAGTGATCTTGCTGGCTATAACAGTAACCGTTTTGATATACCATTGCTGGCAGAGGAAATGCTGCGTGCAGGCGTAGATTTTGATATGGGAAAAAGGCATGCCGTGGACGTCCAAAACATATTTCATAAAATGGAACAACGTACCCTCGTGGCAGCATATAAATTTTATTGTAATAAAGATTTAACTGATGCACACAGCGCAGAAGCTGATACCATAGCCACCTATGAAGTGCTTAAAGGTCAATTGGATAAATATCCTGAATTAGAAAATAATATTAAATATTTATCAGAATTTTCAACTCAACGTAAATCTGTTGATTTTGCTGGAATGATAGTTTATAATAAGGAAGGTGAGGAGTGCTTTAATTTTGGTAAACACCGCGGTAAAAAAGTGGTAGATGTCCTTAATCAAGAACCAGGATATTACAGTTGGATACAAAATGCTGACTTTCCACTGTACACTAAAAAAGTTCTCACAGCTATCAAACTTCAAGGTTTCAATAAATAAGATGTTGTATGTTGATTCCTCACGAGGATTATCATCAACAGCATACGAAGAAGAAATTGTATAGTTTTTTTAATTACATTTGGGTAAAGTGCTCCAAATTTGAAAACTATACAGAGGTATTTACTATTTTTTCTAATTATAAGTCACTTCTTAGGGGCTCAAGAACTTCCACCTATACAAAATTTTGATCCTGTTACTTATCAAGCAGGTAATCAAAATTGGATGATAACCCAGGATAAGTCAGGCTATATATATACCGCAAACAATCAAGGGTTACTAGAATATAATGGTTCACACTGGAACCTTTATAAAACACCAAATGAAAGTATTATGAGATCTGTTCACGTGCGTGATGATCTCATCTTTACAGGTTGTTATAGAGATTTTGGATATTGGAGTAGGAATAACAAAGGCCTGCTAGAATACACTTCTATTGTCAAGAAAAGCAATCTTGAATTAGGAGAAGACGAAGAGTTCTGGAGCATTCAATCTGCAGGTAATCAAATTCTTTTTCAATCTTTATCACATATCTATGTTTACAATATTGAAACTGGTGGAATAAAACCTATTGTAAGTGATGAGGTGATTCATAAGTTTTTTAAAACAGGCAACAACTACTATTTTCAAGTCCTTAATAAAGGATTGTATCAACTGGAGAATGGAGCATCAGTTCTTAAATATCCTTCTACTGCCATAGGTACAATAGGTTTTGTTCAATTGTTTACACAAAACAATACGCTACAGGCGATTACCTCACAAGGTGAAATACTTCAATTTGAAGATGGTCAAATAACAAATAAGACTTCGATCGCTATAAATGAAGGACTTGCTGTTTATGATGCAATTCTTCTTAAAAATGGTAGTATAGCTTTGGGTACTATAGCAAATGGATTGATGGTTATTTCATCGCAAGGTGAATTACTTTATCAAATAAATCAAGCACTAGGTTTGCTTAATAATACCTGTCTAAGCATATTTGAAGATAGTAAAGAACATCTATGGATAGGTTTAGACAAGGGTGTTTGCACTATACAACCTAATTCAGGGGTTTCTGTTTTCAACGATTACAAAGGAGTATTAGGTACGGTTCATACTGCTTTTAAATTAGAGGATAATTTATACGTAGGTACCAATCAAGGTCTATTTATTAAAAAAGGGAATGATAACTTCAAGTTTGTGCAAGGAACACAAGGGCAAGTTTGGAACTTAGACTTTCTTGATGGTGTATTATTCTGTAATCATAATATTGGATTATTTGTGGTTGATGAAGATAAAGTAACTCCAATTTCAATTTCTACCGGTTTTTGGAAGACCTTAAAAATAAAGGAGAATACGTATTTATCTGGTAGCTATAAAGGTTTGTATCTATTAGAACGTAAAGAGTCTGGATTTGAGTCAACTCCAATTAAAGGCTTTTCGATCAGTTCTAAAGCTATTGCCATTGATGCAGACGATACGGTTTTTATTAATCACGAATATAAAGGAGTTTATAAGATTACTTTAAACGACGCATTAACCACAGCATTATCAGTTGAGAAAATTGAAACCCTACCAAAGGGAATTGGTTCAGATATTATAAGTTTCAAAGGAGATATTATATACTCAAAAAGAGGAACTGTTCATGTAAAAAAGCGAACCGATTCTAATTTCAGGCCTAATGCTAAACTCAGTAAAATAGTTGAAGACATTAATTACACGTCGGCATCGCTAGTGGAAGAAAATGGATTTCTATGGATGTTCAATCAAAATAATATTTTTCAAATAGATACCGAGGATATTAATGGTAGCTTTTCTATAAATGAAATTCCATTTCAATATAATTTTAGAAGAGAAAAAATAGGATATGAAAATATTCATCATATTGGGAATGATGATTATCTACTAGGAACAAGCTTCGGTTATTTAAGTTTGAATACAAAAAATACTTCAGATGAATATTATAAACCAGTTATTACTTCGGTGGTTACCAGGGATAACAATTCAGAAAAATACCGATCTTTAATTGATGGAGTTGATTTTAATAATAATATAGGAACGATATCCATTAGATATACGGTGCCTACGTTTAATATTTTAGATCAAGTAGAATATAGTTACAAATTACAAGATGAATCATGGTCTACCTGGTCAACAAATGCCTCGACACAGCTTAAAAATCTTTCGTTTGGAGATTATACTTTTAAGCTTAAATCTCGTATAAATGGTGCAGTCCTTGAGGATACTGCGTCTTTTAATTTTACTATTCAACGACCAGGTTATTTGTCAAATACGGCTATTGTAATTTATGTACTCTTAACCATCGTATTAGTTGGCTTATTAAATGGATTTTACATTTGGTATTTTAAGCGTAAAAAGAATGCAGCCCTTCAAAAGCAACAGCAAGAGCTCGAGTTGAAAAACCTTGAGAATGAAAAACGAATTGTTGAGTTACGTAATTCAAAACTTAGAGGCGACATTGAACTACGTAATAAAGAATTGGCTGTGGCAACTATGGCAATGATCAAAAAGAATGAAACTCTTAATGAACTTAAGTCGCAGTTGTCTAAATTACCTGAAGCAACCGAAACCAAATCACTACGTAATCTGGTAGATAAAAACCTGAACAGTAAACAAGATTGGATAACCTTTGAGGAAGCCTTCAATAATGCTGATAAAGATTTCTTTAAAAAGATAAAAGAACGTCATCCTAATTTAACCTCTGGTGATCTACGTTTATGTGTCTATTTGAGGTTGAATTTATCTTCTAAAGAGATTGCTCCTTTACTCAATATTTCTCCTCGTAGTGTTGAGATTAAACGATATCGTTTGCGTAAAAAGTTGGGATTGGACCGCGATATCAGTTTGTCAGGTTATATTGTTGATATTTAAATTATACTATCTGCTGTAATTTTAATACAACATTACCTATACAGAAATCTATAAATACACAAATTTTATCAGCCTGTGATATTTTAAATATCTGAAAATAAATCAGATAGTTTTTTTTACGCTTTCGCGAAAGCGTAACTCTTCAACTGCATGTTTGTTGCATTTTAGTAAAGGTGATTTTCTTTTGTTTTTTTAAAACAACTTTTACATTTATCGATGTAAACGTTATCGGTTTGTTAATGACAGCGTTTACGAAAACGTTTTCAATTCATAACCAAATTATTTTTACATGAATAAGAACTTCATATTAACATTCTTTTTACTTGCTGTGGTTTTTCAATTACACGGTCAAAATCAAAAGGTCGAATTAGTTTCAAATGCTAGTGGTCAAACTCTTACCGTAGATGGTCAACCCTTTATGATAAATGGTATGAATTGGGATTATGTTCCGATTGGAGCAAACTATTCTTATGATTTTTGGTCACAACCGGATGACTTTATCAAAGAAGCTCTTGATGCTGAGATGTCGTTGCTGCAAAATATGAACGTTAATACCATAAGAGTATATAGTGGAATTCAACCTAAATGGGTAACATATATATATGAGAATTATGGAATATACACCCTTATAAATCATTCATTCGGTAGGTATGGTTTAACTATAGATGGTGTTTGGGTGCCCAACACAGAATATAGCGATCCGAAAACAAAGCGGTTCTTACTAAATGAAGTAAAAAAGCTTGCTAATGAATTTAAGGATACGCCAGGATTATTAATGTTCATGTTAGGTAATGAAAATAATTACGGTTTGTCATGGGGTGGCGCCGAAACTGAAGATGTTCCTATAGGAACTGATGGAACCATTAAAAAGAGAGCTAGGGCTATGTATTCATTAATGAATGAGGCTGTTCTCGAGATAAAATCAATAGTCTCAAACAAACCTGTCGCTATTTGTAATGGTGATTTGTTATTCCTTGAATTAGTCGCAGAACATGCTCCAGATATAGATGTTTACGCAACAAATATGTATCGTGGAGTATCCTTTACCGATGCTTTTGAAAGAGTAAAGAATGAACTTGGCAAACCATTAATGTTCTCAGAATTTGGATCAGATGCTTTTAATGCAATTGCAATGCAGGAAGATCAAAAGATGCAGGCTTATTACATGGTTAATAATTGGAAAGAAATTTATGAAAATGCTGCTGGTTTAGGTAAGGCTCAAAACTCAATAGGTGGATTTACATTCCAGTTCAGTGATGGATGGTGGAAACGAGGACAAACTAAGGATTTAGACATCCATAACACTGAAGCTAGTTGGACTGCTGGTGGTTACACATTAGATACTAAAAATGGATCTAAAAACATGAATGAAGAATGGTTTGGGATTTGTGCAAAAGGTAGACCTAACGCGAGCGGTTTATACACATTATATCCTAGAGCATCTTACTACGCTTTAAAAGATGTACATGATTTAAATCCTTATGCTCCAGGTATTTCATTAATTACTGTATCTGAATATTTCAAATCAGTAAATCTGATGGAATATGTATTGAAAGCAAGAGGCGATAAAGCTGCGGCCGGAAATGGAGGCGATGGTCAGGTTTTGAGAATAAGCAATCTAAGTGCTAGGTTCACTACATTTAATACTGGTGGTGATCTAATTACTACACCAGACAACCCAGATCCTGATAGTAATGCTTTGCCTAATCAACTAGGTTTTGATCACATGCAGTCCTACTTTGTCGGAGTTGAAGGAAAGCCAGCGGCCAACATGAGAGCAGAGGTTAATGTAAACATCACAGGTAATGTTGCTCAAAATCCAATAAACGAGATATTCTACGAAAACCGGGTAAGACCTGTAGTGGTTGATGATACTAATGATGAGGAAATTAATATAAACGATTTAAACAGAGTCCAAATTTATCAAGCAGAATTTGAATGGAATGCCAAAGATTTTGATTTAAGGGGATTCTATAGAACAGGTCATTATCATTGGGGTTATGAAGGAGATTTCTTTAATTTATATAGAGAAGCAAACTACGGACCTAATCTTGATATTTATGGAGGAGAATTCCTTGGGGCTGAAATAGATGGGAAAGGAATTTTCGAAGGTTTAAAAGCAGCTGTTGGGCCGCAACTTTGGTGGGCAGCAAATCCTACCATGATGTTCAAATACAGGAGACAATTAGGGAAGTGGGATGTAGCTGGTGTTTATCAACGTGATTTTGAACGTGATATTGATATTGATCCTAATACTGGAAGAAGAGTCATTGATCCTGTGCAAGCTCGTAGTGGTATTATACCGCCTTGGCCTACTGAGCGTGCTACGATTGCAGTAAATAGACAAGTTGGTAAATTAGGAATTACTGTAGGAGGAATTTGGGGTGGAAGTCCTCTTAATGGTATAAGCTATCAAGATGTAACAGGAACTTCAGGTAATTATACTGTTTTTGAAGACCGCATTCAATCTTCCGATAATTGGGGTGGAAAACTTAAGCTTACTTATGAAAATGGCAATTTTAGATGGTACGGAATGGCCTCTACAATGGGATTAGTGGCAAATGCAGGATCTGATCAAACTCAGACTTTTACAGGATGGAGACTTATCGATAGCGGTAGCGGGAATCAAAATAGTGTATTATCAGGTATTGCTTACAATGTTGGAAACTTTCAAATAGCGCCTAATTTCATGTGGCGTAAACCACTAATAGATGCCATGCCTAATGATGTAGATGGACCTGGAAGATTACGTAACTGGATAGACGATCCTTTTGTTGTTAGAGATGGTAATAGAGAAACAACCGCTGGTGAAATTTTGTTCACTTATGACCCAACTCCAGGAACTTGGATGTATGAATGGGATAATGATAGAGCGGAAGATGCAAAGTTTGCGATGAATTTAGGATTTGTTTACCGTCACTTACCTACTACTATGGATGCTCATATTGGATTTCAAGCAGATCGATCCTTTTTGATATTCCCTAATTCAGCACCAGCTGAAGATTTATGGGAAATTCATTCTAGAATGGTATCCAAGGTGAGCCCTGATTTAGGTTTGATCGCAAATTGGTATTATGGTAATGGTCAAGCAAATGGTGATAGCGACAGGTTGATTACACGATATGGTGGTGATCTGCGAGCTATATATAAAAACTTTATGCTACAAGCTCACGCAAAATTTAACGATTGGGGTCCATACGATTACCATCGAGATTTTAACCTGACATTTCCTTATCAATTTATGGTGGATATTTCAACTAGTATCAGTAAACCAGACTGGTTTATATTACCTAGTACTCGTATAGGTATAAGAGGAACTTGGAGATCATTGAATGAATTCTCACCAAGGTATGCACCAGCGGCTATTCCAGCAGATACTTTCCCTCCAATTAATCCGATAAGCGCAGTAGGTTTTCCAGATGGTTTAGAATGGGAAATCAGAACGTACGTTCACATTAACATAGGTCAATAAAAAATGCAAATGATGAAAAATAGAGAATATAAATTAAAAGCGATCGGTAGTTTTTTAGCTTTAATAATGGTACTAATCAGTTGTGAAAGAGATCTTTCTGATGATGCTGTTGAGGCTGGATTTCCAACTACAGGAGAGATTTTTACTGATAATTTTGTAGCAATGGGAAGCAATTTTTACTTTCCATTTCAAGGTGCAAAACCAGATGTTTTTTCAGTCGATAATCAGGTAGCATATGAAAGTAACTCTTCAATAAGAATAGACGTTCCTAATGCAAATGATCCAGACGGTAGTTTTGCTGGTGCTATATTTAGAAGTGATGCTGGACCTAGAGATTTAAGTGGTTACGATGCTTTGACATTTTGGGCTCGTGCAACACAAGGAGTTGCAATAGGTGAAATGGGATTTGGTGTTGATTTTGAAGGTGATAGGTTCAGAGTAGCTAGAACTAATGTGAGCCTGAGCACAGCCTGGCAAAAAATTATAATTCCTATTCCTGATGCGTCAAAACTTACTCAAGAAAGAGGTATGTTCTGGTTCAGTGCAGGTACACAAGATACAGGAGGAAATGCCTACACTTTTTGGGTAGATGAGTTACAGTTTGAAAAATTAGGAACCATCGCGCAACCACGACCTCGTATTTTGGAAGGACAAGATCAAGTGACATCTTCTTTTACTGGTAGTGATTTACCTATAGGAGGACTTACTCAAACTTTAAATTCAGCAAATGGAGACATCACGGTTACAGCTGCACCTGCATATTTTGATTTTTCATCTTCTGATAACAGTGTTGCTACAATTGATTCCAGTGGAATTGCAATGGTAAGTGGACCTGGAACAACTGTTATTTCTGCAAGCCTTGCAGGAATTGATGCAGCAGGATCGTTGACGATCAATTCATTAGGAAATTTTACTAGTGCACCTGTCCCAACAAGAGATCCTAGTAATGTAATATCAGTTTTTAGTGATGCTTACAACAATGTTCCAGTAGATTATTATAATGGATTTTTTACACCAGATGGACAGACCACTCAAGGTGGTGCTCCACCAGCTAATTTTGGTGGTGATAATGTCATAACATATACAGATTTAAATTTTGTAGGTATAGGAACCTTTCTTAATGTTCCTACTGTAAACGCTTCTTCAATGACTCATATACACGTTGATCTACAAGTAAGAGAAACTATTGATCCAGGAGATTTTATTAGACTTCAATTAATTAATAACGTAGGTGGTAATGAAAGTTCTGGCAGTGTAACATTAAGTAGTAATCAATTACAAGAAAACCAATGGGTAGGTTTTGATGTGCCTTTGGCAAATTTTACGGGACTAGCATCAAGAGATCAGTTAGGTTTAATTTTCTTCGTTTCAGATAGTACAATTTCAAATCTTTTTGTTGATAATATTTATTATTATACGGTACCTACATCACCAGTAGTTGCTGCACCTACTCCAGTAGATCCTAGTAGTAATGTAATATCGCTTTATAGTAATGCCTATACTAATGTACCTGTGGACACTTTTAGAACTCCTTGGTCATCTGCTGCAACAACGCTCACTGATGAAGTGATAGCTGGCGATGATGTTAAAAAGTACGCTACGCTAGGCTTTGCTGGAATTGAAACTACGTCAAACACCATTGATGCAACTGGAATGACACATTTTAGAATTGATACTTGGTCGGCAGGTTACACTCAATTTAATATAAAACTCGTTGATTTTGGAGCTAACGGAGTTTTCGGAGGTGGAGATGATACAGAACACGAGGTTAGCATCACCAGTCCAGCGACCGGTCAATGGGTAAGTCATGACATACCGTTATCAGATTTTACTGGATTAGTAAATAGGGACAATATTGCTCAATATATTATCGTGGCACAGCCATTTGAAGGAACTGATGTTTTTGTAGACAATATTTATTTTAGAAATTAAGAAGATCAAATTATGAAAACATATTTGAAGATTTTATTACCAGCTGTTTTTGTAGCAGCCTTTCATTCCTGTGAATCGGATGATCAACAGCAGGTAACTACCATGACTAGATTAGTGCTAGAGGATAATTTTGATAATCCTGGTGCACCAGATTCTAACCTTTGGGATTACAATATAGGTGATGGAACTGCGCAAGGCATTCCTGGATGGGGAAATAATGAATTACAGTATTACACAGACCGAGCAGAAAATGTCATTGTTGAAGACGGAGTTCTTAAAATAACAGCTCTTCAAGAGAATTTTCAAGGTTCTGGATATACAAGTGCACGTATTTTGACAAAGGGTAAGTTTCAAAAAACCTTTGGGAGATTTGAGGCTCGTATGAAGTTACCATGGGGACAAGGAATTTGGCCAGCTTTCTGGTTATTAGGAGATGATAATAATGGAACTCAAGTCTGGCCACAAATAGGTGAAATTGATATCATGGAGTATCGAGGTCAAGATCCTACCATAGTTTTAGGGACTGTACATGGCCCTGGTTATAGTGGTGCAAATTCGATTTCAAAATCATACGATTTAATGACCGAAAGATTCGATACAGATTTTCATGTTTTTGGAATTGAATGGGGTCCAGATTACATCAATTATTATGTAGATGATGTTTTATATAATCAAATTACTCCCGATGATGTTCCTGGCGAGTGGGTTTTTAATGATAATGAATTTTATATCATTATAAATATGGCCGTTGGTGGATCTTTCGTTGGATCGCCTAGTTCTAGTACCGTTTTTCCACAGGTTTTAGAAGTCGATTATGTACGTGTTTATGAATAGCAAGTAGGAAATATAAATTTTTAATTCAAGCAGGATAGTTTTTGTTTTTACGCTTTCGCGAAAGCGTAACAATTTGAAGCTACTAGGACGATTACATGCCAATTGTTCCAAAATGTTTTTTGTAAAATATTGATTATTATTTAGTTAATGAAGTTAGGAAGTCAAAATATTTCTTTTAAAGAAAAGGAAGTTAAGGGAAGTCTTGTTGATATAAATGGTGAGAGTTACTACAAAATTAGTAATGTAGATGCGATGCGTCCATTCTTTATGAGTATCGTGAGCGCTTACAATCACTGGATGTTTATATCTAGTAACGGAGGTTTAACAGCTGGTCGTAAGAATAGCGATCACGCCTTGTTTCCATACTATACAGATGATAAAATAACCAGAAACGCTGATTCTACAGGCAGTAAAACGATCATAAAAGCCACAATTGAGAATGAAACCTACCTGTGGGAACCATTTTCTGATAGGTATGAAGGTATCTACAAGATTACCAGAAATCTTTATAAAAATAAATACGGTAATAAAGTACTGTTTGAGGAAATTAATCATGATCTTAACCTTACCATTAAATACAGCTGGAACTCATCAGATCAATTTGGTTTTATAAGAATATCAGAGCTACTCAATCATAATGAAACAGCAATACAATGTGAAATTCTTGATGGATTACAGGATTTATTACCAGCAAATGTAGGAGAGGATTTACAAAAAGCATCTAGTAATCTAGTTGATGCATACAAAAGGTCTGAGCTACATGCAGATTCAGGTATAGGATTACTCACTCTTAGTGCTGTAATCGTAGATAAGGCGGAGCCTAGTGAATCGTTGATGGCAAACATATGTTGGTCGCTAGGATTGGATAATGCAACTTATTTACTTTCTAATAGACAAGTCAACGATTTTAGAAAAGGGAAAAGTCTATTCAATGAGTATGATATTAAGGCAGAAAAAGGTGCCTATTTTAATGGTAGCATCATTGATCTTGAAGCAAATGAATCCAAAGAATGGATGTTTATTGCTGATGTAGATAAAACCATAGGTGATGTTCATGAAATTGCACAACAAATTGAATCTGATAAAAACCTATATCAAAACATACTTGGCTCAATTGAAAAAGGAACTGAACAACTTATAGCTTTAACCGCCGCAAGTGACGGAATACAGTTAACTGAGGACCCATTAATCAATAATAGACATTTTGCAAATACCATGTTTAACATCATGCGTGGTGGAATCTTTGATGAAGGTTATAACATTGAAAAACTTGATTTTAAAAGTTATCTGGAGGAAGCGAATAAACAGGTTTATGCTTCACTAAAGGAGCAAATAGAGAAATTACCTAGTGTTTTTACCTTATTTGATTTACAACACTTTGTAGATGTATCCAGCGATATAGATTTAAAACGACTGTGTTTAGAATATTTACCTTTAAAATTCAGTAGAAGGCATGGAGACCCTAGTCGTCCATGGAATAAATTTTCAATCAATACTCGTGATGAAGTAGATGGGTCAAAGATTCTTGACTATCAAGGTAACTGGCGAGATATTTTCCAGAATTGGGAAGCGCTTGCACACAGTTATCCTGAGTTTATGGAAGGAATGATTCATAAATTTTTAAATGCTACTACGTTTGACGGTTATAATCCTTACCGAGTAACAAAAGGAGGATTTGATTGGGAAACGATTGAAGAAGATGACCCATGGTCTTACATAGGGTATTGGGGCGATCATCAAATCATATACTTACTTAAATTTTTAGAGTTTCAAGAAAATTATCACCCAGGAGAATTAATCAATTATTTCTCTCAGGAATTATTCGTGTACGCAAACGTACCTTATGTTATTAAACCTTATCAAGACATTTGTAAAAATCCTAAGGATACGATTGATTTTGATCATAAGGCACAAGAATACATAGAGAGTCAAAGATTAGAAATAGGAGTAGATGGGGCTTTATTAAAAAGCCAAAATGAAACTATTTATAAGGTTAATTTCTTAGAAAAATTACTTGCAACTGTTCTGGCCAAAATGTCAAACTTCATTCCTGAAGCTGGAATATGGTTAAATACCCAAAGACCAGAATGGAATGATGCAAATAATGCTCTAGTAGGTAATGGTGTAAGTATGGTAACTCTCTATTACTTACGCAGGTTTTTGAACTTTACTCATAAAATACTAGATCAATCAGAAGAAGTTGCCTATTCATTTTCGCAAGAATTTGTTGTTTACTTTGAATCACTGCTTACCACATTAAACAATTATGAGAACGTTCTTAACGGAGCTATTGATAATAAAACAAGGAAATCAATACTTGATGAATTAGGAATCGCGGCAAGTGAGTACCGTCATTTAATTTATAACCAAAGGTTTTCAGGTAATAAAACTGAGGTAAAAACTGATACGGTAAAGAGATTTGTACAAATCTCACTCAAATATTTAGATCATAGTATCGTAGCAAATAAGCGTAAGGATAATTTATACCACGCCTATAACTTGATGACTATAAAGGGTGATGAAATAGAAATTTCTTATTTATCAGAAATGTTAGAAGGTCAGGTGGCAGTGCTCAGCTCTGGATATTTGAATGCCCATGAGTCACTTGATGTACTAAACGCCTTAAAACAAAGCTCACTATTCCGTGTAGATCAATACAGCTATATACTGTATCCCAACAAAGAGCTTAAAGGTTTTACCGATAAGAACATTATTGCAAAACATCTAGTTGAATCTTCTCAATTACTTCAAAAACTAGTAGAAAATAATAACAAGCAAATCATTACTCAGGATGTAATTGGTGATTATCACTTTAGCGGACAATTTAATAATGTCGATAGCCTTAGAAATTCAATTAAAGAGCTAGATGAAAGTTATGCACCGTTGATACATCAAGAGTCTTCTTTACTAGAGGAAATTTTTGAAGAAGTGTTTAATCATAAAGAATTTACTGGTAGATCGGGAACCTTCTTTGGTTATGAAGGTTTAGGGTCGATTTATTGGCATATGGTTTCTAAGCTATTA
Source organism: Nonlabens sp. MIC269 (assembly GCF_001430865.1). GTDB lineage: Bacteria > Bacteroidota > Bacteroidia > Flavobacteriales > Flavobacteriaceae > Nonlabens > Nonlabens tegetincola. Next base: position 2,686,435 of record NZ_CP011373.1, read on the forward strand.
TTAGCTATTCAAGAAACTGTTTTAGCAGCCATAAGAGAAAACATAGATCCTAAAACTATAGGCTTTTTACTAGATCATTACTATGAAGTTCAAGCAGGAATTGGAGTTCATAAAACACCGCAATTATATGGTGCTTTCCCTACAGATCCGTATTCTCACACACCTGCAACAAAAGGAGCACAGCAACCAGGGATGACTGGTCAAGTAAAAGAAGATATACTTTGTAGAATAGGAGAGTTAGGTATCATCGTGACAGATGGTAAAATTCAATTTGAACCAAAATTGTTAAGAGCTGCCGAATTTCTCACCTCAAGTACCGAATTTAAATATTTAGATGTAAGTCAAGAGGCACAATCTATAGCTATATCTAAAAATTCTCTCGCATTTACCTACTGTCAAGTACCAGTAATTTACCACAAGAGTAAAGAAAATATCATTCGCCTACACCTGTCTGATGGTAATGTTATTGAGCACGGTGAAAGACAACTTACGGCACAGCACAGTAGTGAGATTTTTAAACGATCAGGGCTAGTGAAGATGATAGAAGTACATGTTTTTGAAGATTTAAAATAGAATAGTTTTTACGCTTTCGCGAAAGCGTAAACAATAACCTAAAAATGATAAATAAAAAATGAGAATTCCATTGACATTATTTCTTCTATTTCTTCTATTAAATAGTTGTAAAAAAGAAGTCGTGGAACCATCTCAAAAAACCTATAAGAATATGACTGCTCAAGAGTTGTTGTCCCAATCAAATTATCAAGCCATGTGCTATGGTGGATACAGGGAAATGACTCGTGATAAGCAACCAACGATCGATCAAATAAAAGAGGATTTAAGAATTTTAAATGCTATGGATGTGAGACTTATTCGCACCTATAACGTACAGTTGCCGCACGCCACCAACGTTTTGAAGGCAATAAGACAACTAAAAGCTGAAAATCCTGATTTTGAAATGTATGTCATGTTAGGAGCATGGATCGATTGTAAAAATGCGTGGACAGGAAAGCCCGTGAATCACGATATTGAAAGTGAACAAAATGAAGACGAGATAACAAGAGCTGTAGCTCTAGCTCAAGAATATCCTGACATTATAAAAATAATCGCAGTAGGAAACGAGGCAATGGTTAAATGGGCGACCAGTTATTATGTCCAGCCAGACATTATCTTAAAATGGGTAAAACATCTCCAGGATCTTAAAAAACAAGGACAGCTACCTACCAATTTATGGATTACAAGTTCAGATAATTTTGCAAGTTGGGGCGGCGGCGATACACAATATCATGTGCCAGCTTTGAATGAATTGATACGCGAGGTTGATTTTATCTCCATCCATACTTATCCTATGCATGACACGCATTACAACCCTGTTTTTTGGGGTGTCCAAGAAAATGAAGCGCGTCTTTCTAAAGAAAAGCAAATCGAAATAGTTATGCAGCAATCCTTGCAGTATGCTATTAATCAGTATGAAAGCGTGGTTAATTATGTAAAGAGTATAGGTGAAGATAAACCTGTCTATATAGGTGAAACGGGCTGGGCCAGTTTTTCTAATGAGTTATATGGAAAAACAGGTTCAAAAGCAGTTGATGAATACAAAGCAGGTATTTATTACAAGCTTATAAGAGAATGGTCTATAAAGAATCATGTTACTTGTTTCTATTTTGAGGCTTTTGATGAGAAGTGGAAAGACGCTGAAAATCCGCAAGGAAGTGAAAATCACTTCGGATTATTTTCTGTAAACGGTCAGGCAAAATATGCTTTGTGGGACCTCGTAGATCAAGACCTATTTAAAAATCTCTCTAGAGATGGTAATCCAATCAATAAAACCTTCAACGGAGATGAGATTGCCCTGCTTAAATCAGTGAGTACACCACCAATAAAAAGAGGATAATGATGAAGAAGAGCTTACTTTCCTTACTAGTAATTGGTAGCCTGTTGAGTTGTACAGAGCAAACACCCTTTGATATTACGGTGTATGAAACATCGGCCGCTGGTAATAGTCTTTCTCAGGTTCAAGTTTTTGAACAGTTGGATAGTATTTCTACCATAAACATTAATCCAGATAAAACATATCAAAAGATTACTGGATTTGGAGGTGCGTTTACTGAGAGTAGTGCTTATTTATTAAACAATTTGAGTAAATCAAAACGGCGTGAGTTATTAGAAGCCTATTTCAGCGCAGATGGTGCAAATTATTCCCTAAATAGAACGCATATGAATAGCTGTGATTTCTCTTTATCCCAATATTCATATGCTCCTGTAGAAGACGATTTGCAACTCCAGCATTTTAGTGTTAAAGAAGATGAGGCCGACATTATACCGATGATTAAAGAGGCTATGGAAATCTCACCAGATGGGTTTAAACTATTTGCCTCACCATGGACTGCACCACCATGGATGAAGGATAACAAGGAATGGGTAGGAGGAAAGCTACTGCCTGAATATTATGATACGTGGGCATTATTTTTTTCAAAGTACGTAGAAGAATATGAAAAAAGAGGTATTCCTATCTGGGGTTTCACAGTAGAAAATGAGCCACACGGAAATGGTAATAATTGGGAAAGCATGCATTACACACCCGAAGAAATGACCCAGTTTGTTCAACATCATTTAGGTCCACATCTAGAGCAAAAGGGATATGGCGATAAAATCATTCTAGGTTATGATCAAAATCGGGCAGGAATTAGAGAATGGGTAGATGTAATGTACGCCTCGCAAGAAAGTTCTAAATACTATGATGGTACGGCCATTCACTGGTATGAAAGTACCTATGAAGTCTTTCCAGAAGAATTACAGTATGCGCATGAAAAAGCACCTACTAAATACTTGATTGAAACAGAAGGGTGTATTGATAGCGAGGTGCCAGCATGGAAGGATGATGCCTGGTACTGGAAAAAAGAAGCTACCGATTGGGGTTGGGATTGGGCACCAGAGGACCAAAAACATCTGCATCCTAAATACGCTCCAGTAAACCGTTATGCTCGAGACATTATCGGATGTTTGAACAATTGGGTTGACGGTTGGGTAGATTGGAATATGGTTCTAGATAAACAAGGTGGTCCTAACTGGTTTAAAAATTGGTGCGCTGCCCCAGTATTAGTAGATACAGAAAGTGATGAGGTGTATTTCACACCGCTTTATTACGTTATGACTCATTTCAGCAGGTTCATAAGACCAGATGCAGTGGTGCTGGATATTAAGTGGACTGATACTGATTTAATCGCTACAGCAGCGCAAAACCCAGATGGATCCATTGTGGTAGTAGTTTTTAATGAAGGAGAGAATAAAAAGAACTTTCAACTGAATTTTGAAGGTGTTCGCTTTCGCGAAAGCGAAACTAAAATTACTGTAGACGCTCAAGCAATTCAAACGATTGTAATCAAACCTAAAAATTAACTCATGGCTTATTCAACTTCGACAAAGGTCCCTATGGCTCAAAAAATTGCATTTGGTATTGGAATGTTTGCCAATCAAATGTTTCCTGCCATTTTGGGAATTTTTATGGTAGTACTTGTTGAAGATTTAAAGTTCACAGGTTTGTTATGGGCGATGATTTATTTGTTCCCTAGATTATTTGATGCTATAACAGATCCTATTATGGGTTTCATCTCTGATAATACCAAATCTAAATGGGGTAGAAGAAGGCAGTATGTTCTAGTAGGAGGAATTGTAATGGGTATCGCGTACATTTTTATGTGGCAACTATTTAAAGAAAATTCTGTTCAGTATAATTTTTGGTACTTCTTTTCGTGGTCTGCGCTTTTTTATCTGGGACTTACTTTATTTAGCGTTCCTTATGTGGCAATGGGCTATGAAATGAGCGAGGATTTTCATGAACGCACTAATATTATGGCGATTGCTCAATGGATAGGTCAATGGGCATGGGTATTTGCGCCATTATTTTGGATTATCATGTATGATGAATCATGGTTTCCATCTGCCGACGTTGCTGCGAGAGAATTAGCGATCTGGGTAGCGATTCCATGTGCTGTTTGTGCCATTGTGCCTGCTCTTTTTATTAAAAGTAAATCTACTTTGAATGAAGATTATGAGCCACTTACATTAAATAATATAGGTGGAAGTTTTATGAAAATTATTGAGAGTTTTAAAGAGGCTTTCAAAATAAAAGAATTTAAAAAGCTATGTATTTCTACCTTCTTTATTTTCAATGCATTCAATACCGTAGCCTCACTTACTTTTTTTGTAATCGTTTATAAACTTTTTAATGGAAATGCAGGTGACGCTGGTATATGGGTTTCCATGTTTGGGTGTTTGGGAGCACTAGGAACCACCTTTTTAGTAATTCCTGTGGTTGCTCGTATGTCAAAGAAATTTGGTAAGAAAAAGGCCTTTATGATTAGTCAGTTCATTTCCATTATAGGATATGTGATGTTGTACTTTCTTTTTATTCCTGGTAAACCTTGGATGTATATCATTGCCTTACCATTTTTCTCTTTTGGAATAGGTAGTTTATTTACCATTATGATGTCTATGACTGCCGATGTAATAGACATTGATGAATTAAATTCTGGTAAACGTAGAGAAGGGATTTTTGGTGCTATCTATTGGTGGATGGTTAAAGTAGGATTTGCTATAGCTGGTGCACTAAGTGGCGTAATTATTTGGATCGTAGGATTTGAAGCCGAAATACCTACAGTGGAACAACAAGCATCTGTCGATGGATTGCACGCATTCTTTTGTTTTTTCCCATTAATAGGAACTCTTATTGCCATGTATGTAATGAAAGACTACAGCGTTACTGAAGACCGTGCCAATGCAATAAGGAAAGAATTAGATAAGAGAAAATCTGATATTGAAAATACAAGGGACACTTATGGTTCATATAATTTTTTGGATGTCAATTCAGAAATTCAACTAGCGCCTTATACTAGTCCATTTAATTTTGATAGGGTTGAGCTACCACAAATTAAACTGATGTTTAGAGAACTTCTAGCTAAAGGAGTTAAGGGATTATCATTTAGTCCCTATGTTAAGGGACAAAATATAGGAGATTTACTTTCTGAAAATCAGATAAGGAGGCGTATGAAAATTATACAACCTCATACTGAGTGGATAAGATCTTTTTCATGTACAGAAGGAAATGAATTAATTCCCAATATCGCTCAGCAATATGGTACTAAAGTTCTTGCAGGAGCATGGATCAGTGAAGATCTAGAACGCAATGAGCAAGAAATCGAGGCATTAATAAAATTGATTCAAACTAATAAAGTACAGGTTGCTGCTGTAGGTAATGAAGTTCTTTTGAGAAATGATATTTCTGAAGAACAACTTATCGAGTACATAAATCGTGTTAAGGCAGCTACAAGTAATAAAGACGTTTTAATAGGCTATGTTGATACCTATTTTGAATATTATCAAAGACCTTTACTAGTTGAGGCTTGTGATATTTTATTAGTCAATTGTTATCCATTTTGGGAAGGAATCGCAATAGATGAATCTTTAGATTATTTAAGAACTATGTATGGTGTTGCCAGCAGTGTTTCTAAAGGTAAAGAAGTTGTTATTGCCGAAACGGGCTGGCCTAGTCAAGGACAGTCGGTGGAGCGCGCACATCCATCTCATTTTAATGCTATCAGATATTTTATTGAAACACAAACCTGGGCTACAGATAATGATGTTTCTGTGTTCCATTTTTCATCATTTGATGAATCATGGAAGGTTCGATTTGAAGGTGAATTAGGAGGAAGATGGGGACTATGGGATGAAAATGAAAAATTAAAATATTAATACGAAAATTTAAAATGATTTAGGAATTTGAATGAAACCGTAGTTGTGATAATTAAACTGAAATTTTTAAGCCTTTGGAAATGACATTTTTATTTAAATACAAAATATTTCAAACGATATAGTTGTGTTTTTAAATGAATTTTTCAACTCAACAAAACCTCAACAAACAGGAACTAATAGTGATGAACTATAATATTTTGTATATGTTAATGATTTGAAAATCAAAGTATTGAAAATTGTTGTAATAACAAGAATGTTAATTTTAAACTGTATAATTTATGTATTGTGGAATTATAAGGTAACACAATATCAACATATTAACTTTAAACAATAACTTAAACTCGAAAAAAATGAATAAAATTACTTTTTTACTTTTTGTTTTTATAGGGACTATTGGTTTTTCCCAATCCATGCCTATAGACTTTGAAGTTGCCGAAGATGATGCTTGGGGCGCTTTTAATGGAACAGTGGCTACTGTGTTGCAAGATCCTACGGATGCAAGTAATACCGTTTTAGAAATGATAGGTGCAGGAGTTGATTTTGATGGAGCAGCTCTTAATTTAGATACTTATGTTGATTTATCTGATGATGCTAATAACACCATTTCTTTAAGAATTTGGGCTCCAGATGCCACTACTAGAACACATTTATTGAAATTAGAAGGAGGAAGTTCTGGAGCAACAGAGCTTACTTTTACTACTACTATGATGGGATGGCAAACTGTGAATGTTGATTTTGGACCTGGATTAGGTACTGAATATCCAATTATAGTAATATTCACCGATAGCACTCCTGGAAATACAGCGACAGGAACTTATTATATAGATGATATCAATGGTCCCAACGGAGCAGTAATCCCTAATACTCCAGTGCCAGCAACGGCAGCTCCTATTCCTACAGCACCAGCAGCTGAAGTACTTAGTATTTATTCTGATACTGGTGGATACACCAATACTTGGAATGCTGACTATTCTTTTGGATCAGTGAATACTACTGATTTAGGAAATGGATCGGTTAACAATACTTTATTGTTCAATCTTGCTGCTGGTGGATGGGGACAAGGTACAAATACAGTAACCGACATAAGTGCCTACAATTATTTACAATTTGATTATTGGGCCGATTCTAATTCTACGGAAATTAGATTTTTCTTAATTGATGACAACGGTGGTGTTGTTGAATATTGGTATGAGATTGGCGGTAGTGCTCCGCAAGAAGCGATTGCAAATGACACATGGACTCATGTAGAGATTCCATTGTCTTTCTTTGAGATGAATGCACCTAATAATCAAGCAGGAACTGGTGGTTTTTCTAAGGCAAACTTTCTTCAATGGAAGATAGATGCCTCAGATAATTTACAATCTGATTTTGTTTACGTAGATAATATTTATTTCTCTCAAAATCCAGTAAGCGCAGCACCTACAGCACCTACAGTAGCGGCACCATCGCCTACTGCTCCAGCATCTGAGGTTATAAGTATGTTTAGTAACGTTTATACTGATGTACCAGTAGATACATGGAATACATCTTGGAGTGCAGCTACTTTAATGGATGTTCAAATAGCAGGTGACGATGTTAAATTTTACTCTAACCTTAATTTCAACGGTATTGAAACTGTAACTAACTCTATTGATGCTACAACGCCAGGTATGATGTTTTTTAATATGGATGTTTGGACGCCTGATGCGACTGAGTTTAGAATAAAATTAGTAGACTTTTTAGGTGATGGATTTGGTGGAGCAGGTGATACCGAGGCAGAATTGATTTTTACTCCTGCACAAGGTTCATGGGAAACTATTTCCATTCCTTTAGCTGACTTTGCTGCTGCTGGTATGACTTCTTTTACAGATATTAGTCAATTAATCATCGCGGCTCAACCTGCCGGTACAGCTACCGTATATGTAGACAATGTATACTTTTCCCAAAATGCACCAAACTCTACAGGTGGAAATATGCCAGTAGTTGCTGCTCCAGCTCCTACAGCGCCTCAAGTTGATGTAATTAGTTTATTCAGTAATGTATATAATGATGTTCCTGTTGATACATGGAATACTTCATGGAGTGCAGCTACATTTTCTGATGTTCAGGTAGCCGGAGATGACGTAAAACTGTACGAAAACCTTGATTTTAATGGTATCGAAACAGTAGCAAGTCCAATAAATGCTACCGCAGCAGGAATGATGTACTTCAATATGGACATATGGACACCAGATGCAACGTTGTTCAGAATAAAGTTAGTTGACTTTTTAGGTGATGGATTTGGTGGAGCAGGAGATACCGAGGCAGAACTAGCATTCACTCCTGCTACAGGTCAATGGGTGACTTTATCTATACCTTTATCTGACTTTAGTGCTGGTGGAATGACTTCATTCTCAGATATTAATCAATTCATAATTTCTGCACAACCAACTGGTGGTGCTACGGTCTATGTTGATAATGTTTACTTTTCTGTAAATCAAGTGGCTAGCAATCAAGATGTTGTTTTAAATGATTATACCGTTTATCCAAACCCAAGCGTTAATCAGTGGAATATTACCTCAAGCAATCAATTAATTGAGGAAATAGCTGTCTTTGATTTAACTGGAAAGATGGTGATGAGCAACAAGGTAAATAGCGAATCAATAACTATTGACGCAAGTTCATTGAGACCTGGGATTTATATAGCACGCGTTACATCGGCTAGCAGTGTTTCAAGTTTAAAATTAGTAAAGGAGTAATTTAGTTTCAAGTTGTAGATTGAAAAAGCCAGCTTTTATAGCTGGCTTTTTTTATTAGATATTATTTTAAATTCTTTCCTAGATCTAAAAACTCATACTTAAAAAATCTTACCTGGATTCATGATCCCTTTAGGATCTAATTGGTTTTTAAGCGCTTTCATTATTGCAATTTCAGAATCTGATTTGGAAAATTTCAGGTAAGCCTTTTTATGATTTCCTATACCATGTTCTGCACTTACAGAACCATTTAAAGTTTCAATTTCTTGATATACTAGATGGTCAATGGCTTCTTTGGTTGCTTTACTGGTGTCATTTTTTCCAATCATTAAGTGTATGTTACCATCGGCTACATGGCCAAATGCATATACTTGTGTAGCTATTCCGCTTTCGCGAAAGCGTGAGTAACATCTTGCTATGTAACCGCCTATTTCGGGTATAGGAATACTTATATCAAAATGCTGGTCATAAGGCATGAAATCAACCAAATTATTTACGTCTTCTCTTATTCTAAAGAACCAGTCTACCTCGCTTTGTGATCTCGCTATAACGGCATCTTCAATGATTTCTTCTTCCAGTGCGTTCTCCAATAAATGCTCTAGTAATTGAATGTCCTTATCGGGATGAGCTCCTTGGATTTCGATTAAAACATAATACTCATAGTCATAGGGAAGCGGTGGTCTTACTGCATCACTGGCACTTGTTAATTGCTCATAGGTGTTTTTCCAGATAAGTTCAAAACCTGTAAGTTTACCTGATGCTCCTGCATCTATATGTTTGAGTAATTGTATAACGCTCTCATATTTTTTTAATCCAGCATAAGCAGCGTACCTACTTTTAGGTTTCTCTACGAGTTTAACAACTGCTTTAGTGATTATTCCTAGAGTTCCTTCACTTCCTATGAATAGTTGTTTAAGGTCATATCCACTATTATCTTTAATAATTTTACGTAGGTTGGATACTATTGTACCATCAGCTAGTACCACTTCTAAACCTAGGATTAAATGGCGTGTCATGCCATATTTTAAAACACGCAAACCACCGGCATTAGTAGCAATGATCCCACCAATTTGTGCGCTTCCGCGAGCTCCAAAATTTAATGGGAATAGTAATTCCTGTTTATCTGTAGCGCGATGTAATTCTTCTAGAATAACCCCAGCTTGTACGGTTGCAGTTCGGCTTTCAGAATCAATTTCTTCTATTTGATTCATTCTTTCGAGAGAAATTACCACTTCGTTCTCTTTGGTTTCAGTGCTACCTACAAGATTTGTTAATCCGCCATGAGTTACTACGGCTAGTCCATGATCATGACAAATTTTAAGGATGGTGCTTACTTGTTGGGTAGATTCTGGTAATAGGACACAAGCTGCTGCCAGTGGCTCATCCATGTGCCATATATGATGATATCGGCTTTTTAATCCTGCACCGTGAATGATTTGTTTAGTAGATAGGTGATCGGCAAAAAGGGTATGAATCATCCTTTGAAAATTGATTTCAATACGTTCATTAAATGCTGTTCCATGATATCATAACTACCATCGGCAGTAAAAAAGTCTTTAACATCATGTAGGATTTTTTCTACTTGAGGTTTTGAGAGGTTATTATGTTTAACGTATTCCTCAATGCGAACTATACTTTTATAATCTGCATCACGTCTAAAAATTAGTAGCATTTCTTCATATCGCTCTTTATCAAAGTGCGTTTGCATCCACTTTAATTCTTCACAAGATTGAGAAATATCAATTTTTGAACAATACAGAATTAAGTAAACACGAAATTGTTCCATAGTCCAGGATAGGTGGTCGGTAGTCATCATAGCTTGGGATTTATGATTAAATATACAACATAAAGATCTTTTAGTTTAACTTTCTATCCACAATTGACCTCGATGTGGTTTAAGGGCATCTCGTACTGGTGGCATAACATCTTCATTAACTCCTAGAAAAGCGATGTAATGATTTTTATTCAATTTTTCAACACCATTTCCTAGGCTATTAATGCCTTCCATAGTTACATACTCCTTTAAATGAATAAGGTGATGCTGTGCTGTTTTTTGTGCATGAGGACCTTTAAAATCCCAAATTAATTTTAGTTTTCTCATAAGACGTAATCACCTGTTTTTACACTTTTTCCAGTTTCGGCAAATATCTTAAAATCTTGCATATGTTGGAGCGTTTGTGAGGTGAAAACCTTTGGGTTTGCTTTGGCTGCTAGTCGCATCATCCCGGTGAATTTAAAGGTAGAACTAGCTTGCCAAAGTGTCACTCTATGTTGTGAGTTGTTGTTTTTAATTACGCTTTCGCGAAAGCGGTTACATTGTTCATTAACTACTCCACGAGTACGATAAGTCGCTGCCCACAAGTGAGGTAAGTCTAATTGTGTGATTTCCTCAATCATTGAAATAGTAGCAACGCTGGTTTTAATTCTCATGCTGCGTTTACTACCTACTTGACCTGTTTGTGAGCTTAGGTTTTTAAAAGAGATAAGCCCTTTTTGCCAGTGCTGAAAATAATCCTGTTCCTTAAATAACTTCATAACCTCATCGATAGGTTTATGAATGGTAATCTCATTTGAAGTTTTGATCATATCATTATGGTCGTAAATTGTTAATAGTACTTAACACTAAGGGGCAGAAAGGGCTTTGTATAGGAAATCACATTGGTTATTTTTGCATGCTTATGAATCTGGGCTCTATGAATAAATTATTTGTTTTTTTATTTGTAATAGTAAGTAACTTAATACTTGCTCAAAATATTGATGACAAAACATTTTTAGTAATTGATGGTCAAGAATTTGACGCTGGTACTTTCAAGCGCTTGTACTTAAAAAATATTGATATAGTACAGGATGAATCTCAAAAAGACATAGATAATTATTTAGAACTGTATATAGATTATCGTTTAAAACTTATGCAGGCCTATGAATTAGGTCTTGATAAAGAGCCTGAATATTTAAATGAAATAAAAAAACAACGATCAAGTCTAGCGAAGAATTACCTTACTGATAACGAGGTGACTGATGCTTTGGTTCAAGAGGCATACAACCGAAGTATTGAAGAGGTTAACGCCAGTCATATCATTGTTAAACTGGATAAAGGATCTTCACCACAGGATACATTAAAAGCTTACAATAGAATCTACCAACTATATCAAAGAGCACAAAAGGAAGATTTTGCAAAATTAGCACGTGAAACTAGTGAAGGCCCTAGTGCAGGAAATGGCGGTGAGTTAGGATGGTTCGGCGGATTTAGAATGACTTATGATTTTGAAAGTGTAGCTTTTAAAACTCCTGTAGGATCTATAAGTAAACCCTTTAGAACTGAGTTTGGATACCATATTTTAAAGGTGAACGATCGCAGGCCTAATCGTGGTGAAGTTACGGTTGCCCACATAATGACCTTTGATAAACCAAACGCTACAACCCAAGATGCTGCAACAAGAATTCAAGATATTTATAAGCAGTTAGAATCGGGTAAAAATTTTGGAGAATTAGCAAGAGAATTTTCTGATGATTTAAATAGTGCATCAAAGGGTGGTGAGTTAACTCGATTTGGTACCGGTGGTTTGAATAGTGTCATATTTGTAAATAAAGCCCTTTCTATTGAAAAGGAAGGATCTTATACAAAACCCTTTGAAACCAAATTTGGTTGGCATATTGTAAAATTGTTGGAAAAGCATGACTTGCCAAAATTTGATGAGGTTAATAAGACTCTAGAAAACAAAATTAAACGTTCTCCTAGGTCAAGAAAGATTACCAAATCATTTGTAAATAAATTGAAATCTAGCTATCAAGTTCCTCAAAAATTGAAGGTGCCAGATTATATTTTAAGGGAATTTAATGATAGCATTCTAACGGGTCAATGGTTGCAAAATGTTGAGGATAGAGAAAGGAAAGTTTTGACTATTAATGATACAGATATCATGTCATTTGACTTTTTCAATTTTGTTGAAAACCAACAGAAGAAGAATCCACAATTTTACAAAACGGTTAATGAACAAGTTCAGTTTTACTTTGATTTATTTGTTGATGACCAAGTGATGAACTATTATGATAAACACCTAGAGCGTGATAATAAGGATTTTGCATTTGTTTATAACGAGTTTAAGGAAGCAAACCTGCTTTTTAACCTTATGCAGAAAAAAATATGGAACAAGGCCAAGGAAGACAGCATCGGTCAACGAGATTATTACAACAAGCACAAGGAAAAGTATGAGTGGAAAAGAAGGCTGGACATCATTTTGACTCAAAATACTAGTAAAGAGGTTGCTACTGAGGTACAACAAATGCTTAAAGATCAAGTACCAGTTGATGAAATTAAAGAAAGCCTAAATGAAAATGGTAGAGTAAAGATAATTGTGAGTACAGGAGTAGTAGAAGAGAGCTTTAATAGATTACCAGACAATTTTGAAGTCAAGGAAGGCGTTTCTACTATATATCACAATGAAGGAGATAGTTTTTACAAAGTAGTCTATGTAAAGTCCATTAAACCTTCTGCTCCAAAAACCTTTGAAGAAGCTGTAGGTAATGTAATTAATGATTATCAACAGCAATTAGAAAAGGAGTGGTTATCCTCGTTAAGGAAGGATCGTAAAATTAAAGTGAAGAAAAACATCTTCAAGAAAATTAAAAAACAACTAGCAGCTTATAGTGAATAGATATTTATATTTCATATTACTAGTGTTCTCTATCACTTCATGCGATTACTTTGTAAAGGAGGCTGATACTAATGCTGTGGTTACCGTAGGGAAACATATTTTGACGGCATCAGATATCAATGAGCAGCTTCCTAGTGATTATACTGTTGAAGATAGCATTGCAATTATCTCTAGGTACGTTGACAATTGGGCAACCGAAAAACTCATGTATGATCAGGCGTTGTTAAATATCGAAGAAGATAGGCAGGAACAATTAGATCAATTGGTCAATACATATAAAACGGAATTGTTTACACAGGAATATCTTACGAAAGTAATCAAGCAAAATCTTGATACTATCATTAATAAAGAACTGATAGCTGAGTACTATGAAGATAAAAGTGAACAATTTTTACTTAATGAAGACGTCATCCAGTACTTGTACGTTTATGTCGATAACAATTATCCAGATATCAATAAATTGAGAGCACTTATAGGTAACGCTGGCGAAAAAGAAATCAATCAATTGGATAGTTTGAAGTTAGGATTCAAGAGGTTTTACTTCAATGACACAACATGGGTTAAAAAGAGTGAAGTCTATGACAAAGTAAAGGCTATTAACCCTAATAATGAGAAATGGTACATCAAAGAAGGAAGTTCTTTCAAATTAGAGGACAGTCTTGGTGTATATTTGGTGAAATTCAAAAAAATAAAGAAAAAAGGAGAGGAAGCGCCTTTGGAATACATAGCGCCTGTAATAAAACAGATTTTACTCAATAGAAGTAAAGTGCAGTATGTAAAAAGACTTGAAAAGGATATTTTGAATGATGCAAAACAAAGCAATGAAATTAAAATTTATAAGTAGTGTACTAGCAAGTTTGTGTTTTTGGTTAAATGCAACAGCCCAAACACAAACAGATGTAGCTGCTACAGATCGTGAAAACGTTCAAGAAACGTATTTACAACTACAAGATTCTGTAAAACCTAGTAACACAAACCGTTTTTTGATAGATGGTGTAGCTGGAGTAATCGGTGATTATGTAATATTAGATAGTGATATTAAAAAGCAGCAATCGCAAGTTGAACTACAACAAGGGAATTTAAAACTTTCAAAGTGTGAACTCATTGAAAGTCTTATCCGTGAGAAAATGTATGCCCACCATGCTATTCAAGATAGTATTAATGTTAGTGATGCAGAGGTAAGAAGCCGTACTAATGATATGTTGCGTTTCTTTAGACAAAGATTAGGTAGTGATGAAGAAATAGTAAAATACTACAACAGGGAAAGTATGGATGCCGTTATTGCCGAGCTTAATAAACTTAATCGTGACGGTCTTCTAGCTAACCGCATGCAGCAACGACTTACTGAGCAAGTAGAAATTACACCAGAAGAGGTTAGACAATTTTTCTATAACATTCCAGAGGACGAGAGACCACTCTTTAATACTGAAGTAGAATTTTCTCAAATCATCGTTAAACCACAACCGGCAGAAGAAGATGTTAAGGATGTAATTTCAAAATTAAATAGATACCGTGACGACGTTATAAACAACGGCGGTAATTTTGCTGCAAAGGCTGCATTGTACTCTGATGATACAGGAACCGAAAGACAAGGTGGTATTTTGAGTCTAACAAGAAAGGATCCATTTGTAGCCGAATTTAAAGAAGTAGCTTTTTCAACACCAGAAGGTGAAGTATCAGAACCATTTGAAACTCAGTTTGGGTGGCATATTGTTTATGTAGAAAAAATTCGTGGTGATTATCGTGATGTTCGTCACATACTATTACGTCCGTTTATCTCTACTACCCAAGTGAATAAGGCTCGTGAAGAACTCGATAAAATGCGTGACAAACTTATCATTGGAGACATCACGTTTGAAGATGCTGCCAAAGAAATAAGCGATGAAGAAGAAACTTCAAAAAATGGTGGAATTTTAACCAATCCATCAACTGGTGATAAAAGATTCGATCTTACAAAAATTGACCCGTCTTTATCAGCTCAGTTGCAATTTCTGGAAGAAGGAGATGTGAGTGGAATTATTGACGAAAAAGACGATTTAGGTAGAGTATATTTCAAGATTTTAAAAGTTAATAAGCGTATTGAGGATCATAAAGCAAACTATACTCTCGATTTTCTTAAAATTAAAGATTTAGCCTTGCAAAAGAAACGTGTAGACAAAATACGTGAATGGCAAGAAGAGAAGTTACAGGATACCTATATTAAGATAGGCGATCAGTTTAAAGAATGTGATTTTGTGGTAGACTGGACAAAATAATTATCAAATAAAGTATGTGATTAGTATGCTTTCGCAGAAGCGTAATAAAAACAATCTAAATTAATAAACCAACAAACTATGTCTGATGTAGCAGCGATTGATAATCTAGTCAAAAAGCACAAAGAATTAAAAAAGGAAATAGGAAAAGTCATCATTGGTCAAGAACGAGTGATCGACGAAATTCTTATCTCCATTTTTTCTGGAGGACATGCTTTACTAGTAGGAGTTCCAGGGCTGGCCAAAACACTTATGGTGAATACAATTTCACAAGCTCTAGGACTACAATTCAAACGCATACAGTTTACGCCAGACCTTATGCCTAGTGATATATTAGGAAGTGAAATACTGGACGAGAATAGGACCTTTAAATTTATAAAAGGACCTGTGTTTTCTAATATTATTCTAGCCGATGAGATTAATAGAACTCCACCTAAAACTCAAGCAGCCTTACTAGAAGCTATGCAGGAGCGCAAGGTTACAGTTTCTGGTCACAATTATGTTTTAGATAAACCTTATTTTGTACTTGCCACACAAAACCCTATTGAACAGGAAGGAACTTACCCTTTACCAGAAGCGCAATTGGATAGGTTTATGTTTTCTATCAAACTCGAATACCCTAGCTTTGAAGAAGAGGTAAATGTTGTAAAATCTACTACAAGCGACCACAAACCAACTGTAAATTCTTTATTCACAGCTCAGGAGATTGTTGATTTTCAGCAATTAGTACGCCGTATTCCAGTGGCAGATAATGTCATTGAATACGCAGTAGGACTAGTAGGGAAAACAAGACCTAATGGTGAAAATGTTCCTGAAATTATAAAGGAATATATAGATTGGGGTGCTGGACCACGTGCATCGCAAAATCTTATTCTAGCTGCCAAAACTCACGCAGCTGTTAATGGTAAGTACAGTCCAGATATTGAAGATGTACAAGCCGTAGCAAACGGTATCTTACGTCACCGTATTATTAAAAATTATAAGGCCGAGGCAGAAGGTTATACCGAAGAAAGTATCATTGCCCAGATTCTGTAATAACCATTTCTACTAGAAATTAATTAATCGTTTTAAATTTTGGTTAATGCTAATCGACGGAAACGTTGCTTAGCGCTGTCATAGTACTATTCAAGGTGGCTTTAAAATCTTAAGATTTTACGGCTTTATGCTTGTTGAATACTCTCGCTTTCGCGAAAGCAAACCCCATATTATCTCCGTTTTTATTCTATTTAGATTCATTTTATATTGATAATCTATTAATGATAACGAATATTAATTGACTATTTGGTAAATTTTATCTTATCAAATAGTTGATTTAATGGAAATATTTCACTGTTTTTTGATTGTCGTTGATTATTTTCAATTATGAAGTCTGTTTTGTAAATTCGCAACACCTAAAAAACGGATAAAAAAACACACATATGGCTTTTGATATTGACATGATAAAAAAGGTGTATGCAAACATGCCAGAACGAGTAGATAAAGCTCGTGAATTGACTGGTAAACCGCTTACACTTGCTGAAAAGATTTTATACTCACACCTGTGGGATGGAAACCCTGAAAAGGTTTTTACACGTGGTAAAGATTATGTAGACTTTGCTCCGGACCGTATTGCTTGTCAAGATGCAACAGCCCAAATGGCTTTACTTCAATTTATGCAAGCTGGTAAGGATAAAGTGGCTGTTCCTACAACAGTGCACTGTGATCACCTTATTCAAGCTAAAGTAGGTGCCGATACGGATCTACAAAATGCACTTAATACGAGTAATGAAGTATTTAACTTCCTTGAAAGTGTATCAAATAAATATGGTATTGGATTCTGGAAACCAGGTGCAGGAATTATTCACCAGGTAGTACTTGAAAATTATGCCTTTCCAGGTGGAATGATGATTGGTACCGATTCACACACTGTAAACGCAGGTGGATTAGGAATGGTAGCAATAGGTGTAGGTGGTGCCGATGCAGTAGACGTAATGGCAGGTATGGCCTGGGAACTTAAATTTCCTAAGTTAATCGGAGTAAGGTTAACTGGTAAATTATCAGGTTGGACTGCACCAAAAGATGTAATCTTAAAAGTAGCTGAAATTCTTACCGTAAAAGGAGGAACAGGAGCTATAGTAGAATATTTTGGACCTGGTGCAAAGAACTTATCTTGTACAGGTAAAGGTACTATTTGTAACATGGGTGCAGAAATAGGAGCAACTACTTCAACCTTTGGATACGATGAATCAATGGAACGCTATTTAAGAGCGACAGATCGTGCAGATATTGCTGATGCTGCAAATGAGGTGAAAGAATATCTTACAGGAGATGATGAAGTATATGCAAATCCAGAACAGTACTTTGACCAAGTAATTGATATCGATTTAGATAAATTAATGCCACATTTGAATGGTCCTTTTACTCCAGATCTTGCTACTGAAGTTGGTACAATGAAATCAAAAGCTGAAGAAAATGGATGGCCTTTAAAGGTGGAATGGGGTCTTATAGGATCTTGTACAAACTCTTCATATGAAGATCTTTCTCGAGCAAGCAGTGTTGCTCAACAAGCACTTGATAAAGGACTTAAAACTAAAGCAGAGTTTGGTATTAATCCAGGATCTGAACAAGTTCGTTTTACTGCAGAGCGTGATGGAATCTTAAAGGTTTTTGAAGATTTAGATGCAAAAATATTTACGAATGCTTGTGGACCATGTATTGGTCAATGGGCTCGTTATGAGGATCCAAAAAATGCACCTAAAAACTCAATTGTTCACTCGTTCAATAGAAACTTTGCCAAGCGTGCTGACGGTAATCCAAACACACACGCTTTTGTAGCTTCACCAGAAATGACTGCTGCAATAGCAATTGCTGGTAGACTAGATTTTAATCCAATTACTGATAAACTTATCAATGAAGATGGAGAAGAGGTGATGCTAGATGAACCTACAGGATGGGAATTACCACCTAAAGGATTTGAAGTAGAAGACGATGGTTACCTAGCACCAGTTGAAGATGGTAGCGGAGTAGAAGTAGTAGTTGCAGACGATTCTGATAGATTACAATTATTGACTCCTTTTGTGCCATTAGGAACTGAAATTAAAGGTGCAAAACTGTTAATCAAAGCTTTTGGAAAATGTACTACAGATCACATTTCTATGGCAGGTCCATGGTTACGTTACAGAGGACATTTAGATAACATTGCAAATAATACTTTGATTGGAGCGGTTAATGCTTTTAACAAGCAAACCAACTTAGTGAAAAATCAACTTACTGGAGAATACGATGCTGTACCAAAAGTTCAGAGAGCTTATAAAGCTGACGGTATCAAGTCTGTAGTAATAGGTGATCATAATTATGGAGAAGGTTCATCAAGAGAACACGCAGCTATGCAACCTAGACACTTAGGTGTAGCAGCTGTAATAGTTAAATCTTTTGCTCGTATCCATGAAACAAACCTTAAAAAACAAGGAATGTTAGGTCTAACGTTTGCAAATGAAGCAGACTACGACTTGATCCAAGAAGATGATACGTTTAACTTCTTAGATTTAGATCAATTTGCACCAGACACGCCGCTTACTTTAGAAGTTGTACATGCTGATGGGTCAAAAGATCAAATTAAATTAAACCACACTTATAATAAGGCTCAAATTGAGTGGTTCCATAAAGGAAGTGCCTTAAATAAGATTAAAGAAGAAAACGCAGCTTAATTAAGTTGTTATCTTAAATTTAAAATCCTCTTCTTACTGAAGAGGATTTTTTTTTATTAGAATTAGGATAAATTTTTGTCTTTAAATAACTGTCTAAGTGTACCTTACATAAAAATATTATTGTGTTTAAATTCTTGGGTGTTTTTTTAAAAATTATTGCAACAATTGGGGTAGTCGCTATTATTGCTCTAGCTATTGCCATTGAAGTATATGCAATATCTGATATTTATCACGCTCTTATTAATATCGCCAGCGGTTACTCTGAAGAAGATACCATTATACAAGATTGCTTAAAGTCTCTAGACCTTGTATTATTAGGTGTTATCTTTTTTACTGTTGCCATGGGACTATTCGAATTATACGTTGCCAAAATCAAAAACTTACCATCGTGGCTCGTTATTGAAACATTAGACGATCTTAAATCGTTACTCATTAAAATGGTAATTTTTGTAATGGCTATTTCCTTTACGGGTAAAGTTGTTACATACTCCGAAGGTATTGAAATACTTTATCTAGGCGCGGGATTCTCATTAGTTACCTTAGCTCTTACCTATTTTATAAATAATAAATAAACCTGATGTTTTACCTAGACAGGTTTCGTATTTTGCTAGCTTTATCTATTGATTTCAATGTCTAAACAAATTACTACTCTTACTTTTTTTAAATACCCTAAATTAAAGGACAAGATATGGGCATTTTGGATGATGCAATTTGCTCATAGCGCATTGCGCCAACAAAGTGGATTACAGTCATACAAATTATTAGGAAGTGGTAAAGAAGGTTTTAGTCCATGGCCAGATTGGAGTGTTTACGGATTATTACAAGTATGGGATTCGCATAAAGAAGCTCAAGAATTTTTTGATTCTTCTAGTCTTTATAAGAGATATGTTAATCACAGCGAGCAACAATTGACCTTTTACATGAAAAATATTAAAGCCTATGGTCAATGGTCAAAGAAAAACCCTTTTGAGCAGCATTCAGATATTGATACCAATAATCCCTACCTTACGGTAATAACAAGAGCTACTATTAAACCGCACATGCTTAAAAAGTTTTGGGATTATGTACCTATTTCTCAAAAAGGTTTAAAAGAAAATCCTAGTTTATTATTTACCGCAGGAGTAGGAGAACGCCCTTTTACACATATGGCAACATTTAGTCTGTGGGACGATGCAAGGGCTTTAAAAAAGTTTGCTTACAGAGGCAATAACCATAAACAAGCCATACAGCAAACTCAAGCATTACAGTGGTATAAAGAAGAAATGTTCTCAAGATTTCAACCATATTTGATTACAGGAAGTTGGCAAGGTTTCACGATTCCAGAACTACTATCGTTTAAAGAGACTTAAAAAAGTTCTTTATAAAGGGCCATGAAGTAAGTGACTTCATAATTCCTAATTCAGCAAGAACGCTGCTTTCTTCATCTAGAAATGCCATTATACTTTGTACACTGTTGCGCTGGTACATTTTACTAAATATCTCAGGTCCAGAAGCTTCATTCTCGTGTAAAACGCGCAGTAGAGTTTCGTCAAAAACTTCGTACTTTTTATTAGTCATTTTATAGGAAAGAGGTCTATTTTCTAGATAATTTTTTACCAATTGTCGGGCAAGTCGTTCACTATTTTTAAAACTATAACCAGTACTTGCCTTTACCCAGCCACCAGCAGTTCCAATTTTAACTACATTCTTATTTTTAAAGGGTTTAAAATCATGACTCGTCATGGGAATAATCCCTTTTTCTACCTTGCTTATCTTATAATCACTAATTTTTAAAAAGTCTGTAATATAGGTTTCAAGGTACTGATCATAAACATCGTCCTGCACCAGATTTTTAGTAAAGTAGGTATACTCCACTAGTGCCTTTCTTTTAGAAAACGGAAGTATATAAACAAAGCTAGTTGTTCCTGGATCAACCAGTTGATAATCCATTTTAGTAAATTCCTTTGGGTCAAAATAATCTTCTGGCGTTTCAATGAACCATCCTTTAAAGTGTTGCAACAGAGTAATCCCAGTTGATGGTATGACCTCTAATGGTCTACTATCTAGAACTAAATCTGATGAGATAGTTCCCTTAGCGTGATTCACATATATTTTGTCATCTTGATAATTTGGGTTTGCTTCTTGGTCTATGTTTAAAACCTTGGATTCAAGGTAGGTATAATTGGAATTTTGTTGTAATTGCGCTTTCGCGAATGCGGAAAACTTCACATTCTCTATTGATTTATATAGGTAAGGATTCATGGTAAGGGATAATTCCTCATCTCCTGTGTGAAATCTACAGTTTTTCCAACTGGCAATGATCAAGTCGTCATACTTACCAGGACCTTTTTCCCAAAAGCTCCATGTTTTTTCTTGAGTTAAAGACCCGTATGGATCAAGTATAGCCACTCTTAAATGTGGCGCATTCTCGAGCAATTGTAGTACTACATGACTACCTGCACAACCCATTCCTATAATGGCTATATCGTAATGATTATCCATAACACAATTGCAAAAATGAGTTGAACGCTATATAAATGCAGAGATATTTTTATATCTCCTTTAAGTTTGAAGAATTGTAATACATATTGCAAAGCAGCAGCGATTAAAAACCAGCAGATATAATTGAACCAGCCTGCACCGTTATTAAAATGCCAAAATCCAGCCACATCACAAATTTGCTCTAGAAAGAAATCCAAAACCACCATGAGAAAAGCACCTACAAGTGGAATCAAAAAACGTTGAGTTATATATTTTCTACTTATTTCATAAGTGATGAATGATAATAGTGCCCAGTTACTTCCAATAAGGTAGGGTATACCATCTAATTTCCAACCCATATTGACACCGTAATGGTATTCACCAAACAAATATCCTGTGTGTACACCGATCCATTCAACACTCATTCCTGTGATAAAACAGAGGCCAAAAAGCAATGCTTTTTTTACCGAATTCACTGGGAAAAACCAAACGCACAAGATGGCCAGATAAACTAGAGTAAAAGGTGATTTAGGAAAGAAAAAATCCTGATTACCCATCGCTATACCTATAAGCGCACTTATATGTATTACCCAAAGCATGATGATAGTAACAGTTTTAGGCATTTGTATTTGGGATTAAATCTGCAGTAATTTTTGCACTTAATAAACATAAAGGTATTCCGCCACCTGGATGAACCGATCCTCCTACATGGTACAAATTCCCAATCGTTTTATTAAAATTAGGATGTCTAAGGAAAGCAGCAAATTTATTATTGCTAGCTGCTCCATATAAAGCACCTCGATAACTACTCGTATTTTTTTCGATACCTTGTGGTGTAAGAACATATTCGACATCAATCAGCTCATCAATATCGATGTTAAGGCATCTTTTGATTTTTGATAGTATGTTTTTTTTAGCTTTTATTACAAGGTTTTCCCAGTTTTGCCCATAATCACCAGGTGTATTAATCATCACAAACCAATTTTCACATCCTGCAGGGGCATCTTGAGGTGATTGTTTGCTTGTTATGTTAATATATACTGTAGGATCCTCGTATAAGGATTTATTATTAAAAATAGCCTCAAATTCTGCTTTGTAATTTTCACTAAATAAAATGTTGTGAAGATCCAATTGAGGAAAGGATTTTTTAATTCCCCAGTAAAATATAAGAGCGCTACTACTGCGTTCTTGCTTTAATGTTTTTTCGGGAGCTTTAATGTCCTGTAATAATTGACGGTAAGTAGGAAATACATCCATGTTACACAATACGATATCGGCATCGTGTGTACCTTTTTCAGTGGTGACTCCAGTGACCTTACTATTGCTGTGATTGATCTTTTTTACGCTTTCGCGAAAGCGAAATTCAACACCTACTTTTTGTGCTAGTTCAAACAGAGACTGCGAGATACGATGCATACCACCTTGAGGATAATAGGTTCCTAATCCTAATTCTAAATAGGGAATCATTGACATGATTCCAGGTGTGAGATAGGGCGATGAACCATTGTAGGTCGCGTATCTATTGAATAGTTGGTTAAGTTTTGGGTTGGAAAACTTCTTGTTTTCCTGATCTAATGTGTTATTAATTCCGAGGATGGGAATTTTCAAAATAGCTTTGAGTGTTTGCTTACTGAAGTAGGTTTTTGATTTGTGTAGTGATTTTTCTAAAAATAAACTTTTTGTGCTTTCATACTTCATCTTACTATTTTGAAGGTATTTAGATAAAGTTCTTTGTTTTTCGTCAAAAATTTCAGCAGCTTTTACAGCAAAGTTTTCAAGATCAGCAGGAGCTTCAAAACTTGTTCCATCTTCCCAAAAGTAATGACACGCAGTTTTCTTTTTGATGTAATTAAAATCTACCTCTTCATTAGGAAACAATTGATGTAATTCGTCTATTAAATGAGGTAAAGTAAAAAGTGATGGTCCTAAGTCAAAACGATATTTACCTAGTTCAATAGCGTGTAATTTCCCGCCAGCGTAGTCGTTTTTTTCAAATACACTTACTTGATATCCTTTTTTCTTAAGTCGCAAGGCAGCAGCTAGGCCGGCAATTCCAGATCCTATAATGATAGCCTTTTTCATTATTTGAAATACTTGAATGGCACTACTAGCATTCCAAAATTTTCACCATCTTTTTTTCCTAGATGTTTGTGATGAATTTTGTGAGCTCTGCGTAAACCTTTAGCATATTTATTGTTTGCTTTTCTCAGCCATTTGAAGCGTTGATGTATGAATATGTCATGAACAATGAAATAGGCGATACCGTAGGCTAGAATACCAGCACTTATAGGTAGTGCCCACCATAAGTCATATTCACTATGTGCTACCTTTAAAGCAATACTTACAGCTGCATAAAAAACAAAGAAGAAATCGTTTTTTTCAAACCAGCTGTTATGTTTTTTATGATGGTGATCCTCATGTAAGTACCATAAAAATCCATGCATCACGTATTTGTGCATCCACCAAGCATTGAATTCCATAACACCGAATGTGGCCAAGAAAATGACAATCCAGAGTACTATTTCCATATAATTAAATCAAGTTCAGGCGACAACTTACATAACCTTTGGCTAATAAACCAATTTTTTCATAATTAGGAACGCGTATTCTTGTGTTTCTTATTTCTCTAGATGGAGTACGTTCTAATCTTGTAAGAAGTCTACGGTAATAAACATAAGCAGTATAAACTCCCAACTTTGCCTCTACTGGTAGTCGTTGAATTCCTCTTAATCCTGCATCAAAGTCTTCTTTAATCTCGGTTATCAATCTTGCTTTATCTTCTTCTGATAAATCGTGTAGGTTGGTATTTGGAAAATAGCTACGTTCTAGTGTATCTAAATCTGCTTTTAGATCCCTTAAGAAATTTACCTTTTGAAAGGCACTTCCCAGTCTCATAGCATCTTGTTTTAGGTCTTCATATTTGTCTTCATCACCTTTTACAAATACTTTTAAAGACATAAGTCCTACTACATCGGCACTACCATATATGTAGTTACGATATTCTTCATCAGTTAGATACACTGATTTATCAAGATCAAGGCGCATACTGTTCAAAAAAGCACCATACATATCCGGAGTAATATTGTATTTATTTACGGTCTCTTGAAAAGAATTTAAAATAGGATTTAGGCTTATTTTATCTTCAATAGCTCGTTTCACGTCTTCTTCAAAACGGTCTAATAATGTTCTCTTGTCATAATCATGGAATGTATCCACTATTTCATCAGCAAATCTTACAAATCCATAAATGTTATGAATATCTTGCCTAATAGAAGGACCTAACATTTTACTTGCTAGGGAAAATGACGTACTGTAGCGATGCGTAACGGCCTTACTACATTCTCTTGAAACTTGATCGAATAAACTTTTCATTTTATAGCGAGTATTTTTTAACCAACTGAGCGGTTAATTTTCCTGAAATTAATGATGGTGGTACTCCAGGTCCAGGAACCGTGAGCTGACCTGTAAAAAATAAGTCTTTAACTTTTTTGCTTCTTAAGTTAGGTCTCAAGAAAGCAGTTTGTAATAGTGTATTTGCCATTCCATAGGCATTTCCTTTATAACTATTGTATTGTTCTTTAAAGTCGTTAACACAAAATGACTCCTTAAATATGATGCTGTTTTTGACATTTTGATTTGTTCTCTTTTCAAACCGATCCATGATAATGTCAAAATATTGTTCACGTAAAGCAGGAGTGTCTTCTAGATCCGGAGCTAGTGGAATTAAGAAAAAACCATTTTCGCAACCATCCGGCGCTGTACTTTCATCTGTAACCGAGGTAAAGTTTGCGTAAAATAAAGGTTCTTCTGGCCATTGTGGTTGCTCATATATTTCGTTGGCATGTTTAGTAAAATCTGTATCAAAAAACAGATTGTGATGCTCAATATTTTTTAATTTTTTATCAAATCCAACATAAAATATCAGTGAGCTAGGGGCAAATGTTTTTTTATCCCAATATGATTCGCTGTACTGTCTATATTGAGGCTCTAATAAGGTTTCTGAATGATGATAATCTGCTCCTGATACGATGGTATCAAACAAATGTTTTTGATCATTAACCATGAGACCGTAGGCATGATTACTTTCATTAACAAGGATCTTTTGTACTGGAGCATTGGTTTTTATTACAACACCCAATTCTTCTGCAAGCTTTTTCATGGCTAGTATTACTTCATACATACCTCCTTTAGGATGCCAAGTACCCAGACCAAAATCGGCATGATTCATAAAGTTATAAAAGCTAGGAGTGTTACTTGGTGTCGCTCCTAAGAATAACACAGGAAACTCCAATATTGAGATTAACTTAGGGTTTTTGAATTTTTTACGTACATCCTTTGATACATTACCAACAAAAGCACCTAGCTTCCTTACTGTTTGTGGAGTTACTAATTCTAGTGGTGATTCTCCTGGACGATAAACAAGATTTTTAATGGCAATATCGTAGTTTTCACTAGCCTTATCCATAAATTCTTGAAGAGGTTGTGAACTGCCTGGCTCAATATCTTCAAAAGTGGATTTAATTTCATCTAGATTGTCAGCAATGTTGATTTTGTCATTTTCAAAATAAACAGTGTAGCCTGGATTCAATTTATCCAATTGATAATAATCAGATGGTTTTTTATCAAAGTCTGCAAAGAATCGCTCAAAGATATCTGGCATCCAGTACCAAGACGGACCGATATCAAAAGTAAAACCATCTTTTTCTAATCTTCTTGCTCTACCACCAACTGTTTCATTCTTTTCGTATATGGTTACCATATTACCTTCCTTTGCAAGGTAACAGGCGGCTGAAAGTGATGAGAAACCAGAACCTATAATTGCTATCTTTTTATTCATTAGTTATAAGTTCAGGAATTTGTTCTAATAAGTTTGTAATACCAGGAAATACAATTTGATTTTTACTTAAATCACTTGGCTTAATCTTTTGAGCTAGATGACCTAAAATCCATAATTTAACGTCGTCACCTTTAGCTACCTTTCGATCAAATTGCCTCAAAAAAGTAGGTAGTTGTTTTTCAGTAGGTTGTACCGTTATGTATGTAATATAAGTAGGTGTTATTCCTCCTTTTTTAAAGAAAGGTAGGGAATCTAGCATCATACTAGCACCTAGATATACTGTGTTGCAGCCTCTGCGTAACAGTTCATAATTTAAAAATAATAATCCTAAATCATGCATTTCATTTTCTGGTAAGAATAAAACAAAAACATGATCTGTTGCTTCAAAATGTTTGTATTGGTATTTTTCCAGATTTACCAGCACTTTTTGTTTAATTAAATGGCTTATAAAGTGCTCATGAGCAAGATTTATGGTTTTAGATTGCCACAAATAACCTAGTTCTTCAAGAAATGGAACAAATAGATTATAAAATACTCCTGTAAATCCGACTTCATCTAAAACACTCGTGTAAATACGCTGGAACATTTCTTGATCAAAATTCACCATAGCCAATTTAAGCTCCTGAATAGCATGATCATTTCTATTGTTACGTTCTGCGTATTTTCTAACTTGTGCCTCAATTTCTTCGCTGCTCAAGCTGGCAATAGTAGAAATTTTAATACCAGCGTTTCTTAGGTAACTTACGTTAAGAATTTTTTGCAACATACTTAAATCGTAGGTCCTGATATTCGTATCAGTTCTATCTGGTTCTAATAAGTTATACCTCTTTTCCCAGATTCTTATAGTATGTGATTTGATACCGCTTAGGTTTTCTAAATCTTTAATGCTGAACTTGCTCTTGATCAAAACAAAATTTGTTTAATTATAACAATGGTAAAGTTAAACAAAAATAAAATACTTCAAACAGTACTTTGTAATTTGTTTAACCTTTTATTCTATAATCAACATTAGAAATTAAAAATGGGTCAAAAAAAAATCCTTATCGTATTTGATAAGGACTTTAAGTACCCGGGATGGGACTTGAACCCACACGCAACTAGTGCACACGGCCCTCAACCGTGCCTGTCTACCAATTTCAGCACCCGGGTAGAAAAAAAGCCCTATGAAAATAGAGCTTTTGTTTTTGAAAAATCTGTGACTTGGCTGGGGTTCGAACCCAGGACCCTCACATTAAAAGTGTGATGCTCTACCAGCTGAGCTACCAAGTCATTGCGCGTTTGCGGGTGCAAATATACTACCTATTATTGATTTACAAACAACTTTTTGAATTAATTTTGAAACAAATTTGAATCCCTTTAATAATCAAGGTTTTGAGAATGAAAAAAATTTTTCTTTTAGGATACATGGGTAGCGGTAAAAGTACGATTGCCCAAAAATTAAGTCAATTAACAGGAATGGATCAAATAGATCTAGATGACTATTTAGAAAAGATGGAGCAAAAAAGTATCAATTCAATATTCCAAGAAAAAGGAGCTATATATTTTAGGAAAATAGAACGCACATATTTAACCGATTTAGCTGAATCTAGCACATATCAAATTATTTCTTTAGGTGGTGGTACTCCTTGTTATTACAACAATATGGAATACCTCAATCAATTAGGACATATTACTATCTATTTACAAGCTAGTATTCCTAGTTTGACTAGTCGATTATACAAGGAAATGAATAAACGACCGTTATTGTCCTCTATATCCGATAAAAATGAACTTATGGAGTTTATTGGAAAACATCTATTTGAACGCAGGCAGTATTATTCTAAAGCCCAGCATCAAATTAATACCGATAATAAGACAATTGATGATATTTCTCGAGAGATTGTTGCTCTATTATTTTAGTAAGACTTTACTCTCATTGGAATCAAAGAAAACTTCAACGTGTTCCTTTAAATTTGTAGATAATGAGATTCCTTTAAAATCAGCTTTTACAGGATATCTTTTATGATTACGATCCACAAGTACAGCAGTTTTCATTTTTTTGATGGGAGTGTCTAAGAAATGTTTTACACTATATATTAAGGTGGATCCACTATTTAGAACATCATCACATAAGACCACAACTTTATCTTTATATAAGTTTGAATCTAGAGAAGTAGAAATAGGAGATAGAGGATTTTTCTTATCAATTTTCACTTCACATATAGTCACTGTTCCTTGTAGTATAGAATCTAATTGAGCCTTCAAAAGTGAGGCAAATTGGAAGCCTTGCCCTTTAATTCCTGCAAGTATTATTTCATGCTCTTCATAAAAAACTTCTGCGACTTGAAAAGCGATTCGGCGAATTTTATGTTGAACTTGATCGTGTGTTAAAATTGTATTCATTTCTTTTTAAATTGTATAAACACTTCTTTGTTTTTTCTGTCTGGAACAGAGTTGTAACAAGGTTCTAATGTCTCTATTTTAAATAGTGGTTCAAATAATTTACGATATTCTTCCATTGTTCCGCCAAAAGGAGGTTCACTTCGATTCTTATCTATGGTAAATAAAACACCTGCAAGTATTCCATTGCTGTTGAGTAAATCACTCATTTTAATAGGGTAGCTTTCGCGAAAGCGTAATTCCAATGCGCATAAAAACGTTTGTTCGATAATTAAATCATAGTTACCCTGATGATTAAAGAAATCTTCTTTTATGAGTTTAAGGTTATGAGACTTTGGGAGTCTACTTTCTAAATTTAAAAGAGGTTCACTGGCTATATCAATAACGGTAATATCGCTAAATCCTATTTTATGTAGGTACTCGGCCTCGTATGAATTCCCTGCACCAGGTATTAGAATCTTTACATTTTTATTAGTGATTCCATCAACATATTCTTTAATTGGAGTTGAAATTTGACCCAAATCCCATTTTGCGGTGTTATTCAGGTACCTATCATTCCAGTATCGTTGATCTAATTCCATGTTACTCCTCTTCTTGATTAAGTAAATCAGTTAAATCACGTCTGTCTTTTTTTGTAGGTCTTCCTTCTCCTTTACGGCGGTAGTAATCTTGGCTGAGGTTAACTAAATCGCGAGCTTCAAAATTTTCCTTTGGTGTACGATCTACTCTATAAAGATCAACTAATTTGTTACCTACCCGATTAGCAGGCAGATCTATAACTTCTACTTTATATTCAATTTGATCTTTACGCAAGGTGATTAAATCTCCAGGGTAGACATCTCTAGATGGTTTTACAGCTACATCATTCACTTTTATACGACCCTTTTTTGCGGCATCAGTTGCTTTGCTCCGTGTTTTAAAGTATCGTACAGACCACAAAAATTTATCTATTCGCATAAGATGTCTTATTATCACTCGTTAACACAACAAAAATAGCGAGAAATGCTATCTTTGACCACTAATAAAAAAAGTATGATGAAAAAACTTTTAAGACTAGGCTTATTAGCTGGTTTTGTACTTGCGGTTTTTGCATGTAATAATGACGACGATGATGCAGGTATTCAAATACGAGATAGAGACGAAGTAGATCTAGAAGATCAAGCGGCGCTTTTAGATTATCTACAAACTCATTATTATAATGAAGATGATTTTGTAGCTAGCCCTACCAATGACGTTGACATCATTTTGAGAGAAATCGATGATCCTACTACTCAAACACCACTTATTAATCAGGTCGAAACTCGTACTATAGAACGAGAAGGAGTTAATTATACTTATTACTTACTTAAATTAAGAGAAGGTAATCTTAGTGATCCACAAATAACTTATGCAGATAGTGCTTTAGTGAGTTACGAAGGTAGACTATTGGATAATACTTTATTTGATGCAGCACAAAACCCAATTTGGTTTGATTTACCTAGATCTATTGAAGGTTTTGCTAGAGCAGCACAAGAATTTAAGGGTTCTCAATCGGTAACGGCAAATCCCGATGGTACTATTACCTTTGACGGTAGTGGTATAGGTGCGGTTTTTATGCCTAGTGGTATTGCCTATTTTAATAGTTCTCCTACTGGAATTCCTGCATATTCGCCTTTACTTTTTACTTTCAAAGTTCATGCTGTTAAAATCAATGATCATGATAATGATGGTATTTTATCTAGATATGAGGATCCTAATAATGATGAACTGATCACAACTACTAATGATGATACGGATAGCGACCGTATTGCTAATTTTGAGGATCGTGATGACGATGGAGATGGAGTAGGTACCATCTTTGAAAATGCAGACCCTAACGGTGATGGGAATCCTGATGATGCAGAAGATTTAGACGGTGATGGAATACCAGGCTACCTTGATGCAGACGAAGTAAATATTGATTTAGACGGTGATGGAATTCAAAATAGATTTGAAAACCCAGATCCTGACGGTAACTTTTTACCAGGTGATGCAGTAGATACTGATGGTGATGGAGTTCCTGATTATTTAGATCCAGACGATGATGGTGATGGGATCCCAACTAGTCAGGAAAATGCAGATCCTGATGGTAATACAAACCCAGATGATGCACGAGATAGTGACGGTGACGGAATACCAGATTATCTAGATGCAGACTCATAAATAGAATAAAAAAATCTACCAACAGGTAGATTTTTTTTTTTGAGTTGAGTTTGTAAAAAACACAAGTTTCAAAATTTTTCTTTTCTATTTAATCAAATTAAATAGGACAAGATGACTCATAGTTTTACTCACGAATTTTAAACTAGTAGTCATGAAAAATTTAGTCATTATTATAATCTTAATTATCTCTAATCATTCTTTGGTTAATGCCCAGGCTAACCAAAATCCGAATTCCTTGCCAATAGAAACCCCATTTTTGAAGGTTGGAGTAGGAGCGTATATTCCATCGTCAGAATTAGGGCAATTTATTGATGTGTCGCCTTCTTTTGAATTATCTCTTCAGTTTCCAAACTCAAGAAAACATCGTAGCATAGAGGCTTCATTACAATTAGTAGTACCGCAGCAAAACAACTATTTTCTTTTACAAGGTGAACAAAGAAATGAGGAAATAGAAGCCACAACTATATTAAATGCTTCACTAAGATTAAATAAGACGTTATTAAGCTATCCGTCTTCTGCATTGGATTTAGGATTTGGAATGGGGATGGCTTCAATCTTTTTAGATCCTGTT
Source organism: Nonlabens sp. MIC269 (assembly GCF_001430865.1). Lineage (GTDB taxonomy): Bacteria > Bacteroidota > Bacteroidia > Flavobacteriales > Flavobacteriaceae > Nonlabens > Nonlabens tegetincola. Next base: position 2,717,918 of record NZ_CP011373.1, read on the forward strand.
ACTAATAGCGCTGCACAAGAGCTTGATTACAGCAGTATAAATTCCTTTTTAGCACTCAGTTCTTTAAGTTATAACTTTGAGTTTAAGGATTCGAGTGTTTTGTTTATATCCATAGATTTACAATATACACCCTTTAAAATGGAGCGTGGAATAACAAAAAATTTGACATCTTGGACTTTAATGCCTAAAGTTGCTTATAGGTTTTAAAAAGAAAAACTGTATCTAAAAGTAAGTACTATTAGATACAGTTTTATAATAGTGTTAATTACAATTACTTGCGCTTAATTACCTGTTGAGCTTTGGCTGCGATATTTGCAGCATTTAAGCCATATTTTTCAAGTAATTGAGCAGGAGTTCCACTTTCTCCAAAGGTGTCTTGAGTAGCAACAAATTCTTGTGGTGTAGGATGGTGCTGTGCAAGTGTGCGTGCAACACTTTCTCCTAGTCCACCTAGATAATTGTGTTCTTCTGCTGTTACGATACAACCTGTTTTCTTTACTGAATCTAAAATAGCTTTTTCATCTAAAGGTTTAATGGTGTGAATATTAATCACCTCGGCAGATATACCTTTTTCATTTAATTCTTTAGCAGCTTCTAGAGCTTCCCAAACTAAATGTCCAGTTGCCACTATAGTGACATCTTTTCCATCTTGTAAATGAACAGCTTTTCCAATTTCAAAACTTCCATTTTCTGGAGTAAAATTAGCTACTTTAGGTCGTCCAAACCTAAGGTAAACAGGTCCATGATGATCTGCGATAGCAATCGTTGCCGCCTTTGTCTGATTGTAATCACAAGTGTTTATTACAGTCATTCCTGGAAGCATTTTCATAAGACCGATATCTTCAAGAATTTGGTGTGTAGCACCATCTTCTCCTAGTGTAAGACCAGAGTGTGATGCACAAATTTTTACATTCTTATCAGAATAAGCGATGCTTTGTCTGATTTGGTCATAAACACGACCCGTTGAAAAGTTAGCAAATGTTCCTGTAAAAGGAATTTTGCCACCTATTGTTAAACCAGCAGCGATACCCATCATATTGGCTTCTGCAATTCCTACTTGGTAGAAACGGTCTGGGTGCTGATTTGCAAATTCATTCATTTTCAATGATCCTGTAAGATCGGCGCAAAGAGCCACTACATTCTCATTTTTATTTCCTAGTTCAGTAAGACCAGCTCCAAAACCTGATCTCGTGTCCTTATTTCCTGTGTTTTCGTAAACTTTCATAATGGTGAACAGATTTTGATTAGTAATCTCCTAAAGTTTCTGGGTTTTGAGCAAGAGCACTTTCTAATTGCTCATCATTAGGTGCTACACCATGCCATTTGTGTGATCCCATCATAAAATCTACACCATTACCCATTTCAGTGTGAAGCAGGATGCATATAGGTTTACGCTTTCGCGAAAGCGAAATAGCCTCACGTACTCCATTTACCACAGCTTCAATATCATTTCCTTTTTCGATGGTAAGTACTTCCCAACCAAAAGCCTCAAATTTATTTTTCAGATCACCTAGTGATAATACAGCATCTGTAGAGCCATCAATTTGTTGACCATTTACATCGATTGTAGCGATTAAATTGTCTACATTATTTGCACTAGCGTACATGGCAGCTTCCCAAATTTGACCTTCTTGAAGTTCGCCATCACCATGCAAACTGAAAACGGTTTTGTCATCGTTATTCAATTTTTTTGCAAGAGCAGCACCTATAGCTACACTCATTCCTTGTCCTAGTGAACCACTAGCAATGCGTATACCTGGTAGACCTTCATGAGTGGTAGGATGTCCTTGTAGGCGAGTGTTTAGTTTTCTAAAAGTATTTAACTCTTCTACAGGGAAATATCCAGCTCTCGCAAGGACACTGTAGTAAACGGGAGATATGTGCCCGTTTGATAAGAAAAATAAATCTTCATTAACTCCATCCATACTAAAATCTGGATTGTGATCCATGATCTCATTATAGAGAGTAACGATAAACTCTGCACAGCCTAGGGATCCACCTGGGTGACCACTGTTTACTGCATGAACCTGTCGTACGATGTCGCGGCGTACTTGGGTTACGATGTCTTTTAATTGCTGTATATCAGCCATTTTAATTGTTTAATTTGATGATACTGCAAAAGTACGTTTCTAATCTTCCTTTTTACGAATTTTGCACAGTCAATTATTAACGAGTAGCAAACAATTTAATAGAATCCTGGAAAGTTAAAGACTTGATTATTTTTTTAAATGGTCTTTAACTTAGATGAATTGAATTAACTAGTCGTATAAATCACGTTAAAACCTATCTTTGCCACGCATGAAATTTGACTTATTACATAACGATCCTAACAGCCAGGCTAGGGCTGGTGTAGTTCACACTGACCATGGTGCAATTGAAACGCCCATATTTATGCCTGTAGGAACCCTTGCAACGGTAAAGGGTTTACATCAAAATGAACTTAAAGATGTGGTTAATCCAGATATAATTCTGGCAAATACCTACCACTTGTATTTGCGACCAGGAACTGAAATTCTCGAAAAGGCCGGTGGTGTTCATAAATTTATGAATTGGGATAGACCAGTTCTTACAGATTCTGGTGGTTATCAAGTTTATTCCTTGAGTGCAAATAGAAAAATTAAAGAAGCTGGTGTGAAATTTAAATCACACATCGATGGTTCTTACCACTTCTTTACACCGGAAAGCGCTATGGATATTCAACGTACCATTGGTGCAGACATCATTATGGCATTTGATGAATGTACTCCTTATCCATGCGATTACAATTATGCTCGTCGATCCATGCACATGACCCATCGATGGTTAAAAAGATGTATCGATCATTTTCACAATACTCCTAGTAAATATGGTTATAACCAAACCTTATTTCCTATTGTACAAGGTAGTACGTATAAAGATTTAAGAGCTCAAAGTGCTGAATTTATTGCCAATGCTGATCAACCAGGTAATGCAATAGGTGGTTTGTCAGTAGGTGAACCAGCTGAAGAAATGTATGCTATGACCGAGGTGGTAACAGCTATTCTTCCAAAAGATAAACCGCGTTACCTAATGGGTGTAGGTACTCCTATAAATTTATTGGAAAATGTGGCACTAGGTGTAGATATGTTTGACTGTGTAATGCCTACTCGTAATGCACGAAATGGTATGATTTTTACAGTCAATGGTACCATGAATGTAAAAAATAAAAAGTGGGCCGATGATTTCTCACCACTAGATGAGCACGGTACTGCTTGGGTAGATCAATATTATAGCAAGGCATACGTAAGACATCTTTTTACCGTTAACGAAATGTTAGGTAAACAAATATGTACCTTGCACAATCTTACTTTTTATCTATGGCTTATGCGTGAGGCGAGAAAACACATACTTGCTGGTGATTTTAGAACCTGGAAGGATAAAATGGTAAAACAAATGGACAATAGATTATAGTATTGAATATTTTAGATAAATACATATTAAAAAGGTATTTAGGTTCATTTATCCTGCTGTTATCGTTATTCCTACCGATAATGGTTACAGTGCACCTTGCAGAAAAAGTGGGAAAGATACTTAGTAAAAATGCACCACTTGACGAGACCTTGTGGTACCTTCTGGATTTTACTATTTACTTTTCAAATTTTTTATTTCCTTTATTTCTGTTTATTTCTACGATGTTTTTTACATCAAAATTGGCTAATAACACAGAAGTTATTGCATTTTTAAGTTCTGGAGTTTCATTCAATAGATTCCTTAAGCCATACATAATTGGTGCAACGATAGTTTGTACAGGGGCCTTGTTGTTTAGTTCTTTTTTGGTTCCTAATGCCGCTCAAGGATTTAATGAATATCAATACAAGTACTTTAAACGAACAGATAGTCAAAAAACATCTGATGTTTATCGTCAAATTAATGATAATGAGTACATCTATGTGAGTAATTACCAGCCTTCAAGAAAAAAGGGCTACAATTTCACCCTAGAACATTTTGAAGCTGATTCACTTAAATTTAAAATCTCGGCTAGTAGTATTCAGTTTAACGACACTTCCTATACGCTCACAAGTTTTAAAAAACGTATTATTCTTGAAAACAGTGAAAAAATCGAACAATACGGTAAGTACGACACTCTTTTACCTTTTGAAATCGATGAACTTACACCAGTAGAATACGTAGCCGAAACTAAAAATTTCTGGGAACTGAATGAATTTATAAAACAAGAAGAAAAACGAGGTAACGCTAACATGAACTTATACTATGTAGAAAAGTACAAGCGTACCAGCATTCCTGTAAGCGCCTTTATTTTTACTCTTATAGCAGTTGCAGTAAGTAGCGTAAAAAAACGTGGAGGAATGGGAATGAATCTTGCCATAGGTTTAGTAATCGCCATGACCTACGTATTTCTAGACAAAGTTTTTGGAACCATTGCAGAGAAAAGCACATTTAATCCGTGGTTTGCAGTGTGGTTTCCAAATATATTTTTTGCAATTGTAGCTATATTTTTATTGCGTAATGCCAGACGATAGAGTAGTTAATTATCTCCATTTACACCTCATTGTTTTTATTTGGGGTTTTACCGCTGTTTTAGGAGCTCTTATAAGTATTGATTCCATTCCTTTGGTTTGGTACCGTATGTTGCTAGCGGTGATTTTTATTTTTATCTATATAAAGATCAAAGGGATCTCGTTACTAGGAGATGGAGTTAATACGCTTTCGCGAAAGCGTATTCTATCATTTTGCTTGGCAGGTTGTGTAATAGCCTTACACTGGGTTACTTTTTTTGGTGCCATAAAAGTTTCTAATGTGTCCATCTGTTTGGCAATGATGAGTACAGGAGCCTTTTTCACGGCCTTGTTAGAACCTCTTTTTACACCTAAAAAATTTGTTGGCTACGAATTAATTTTCGGGATTATTATTATTGGAGCACTATATTACATATTCACGGTAGAAAGTAATTATGTAGAAGGGATCTTGCTAGGATTGACAAGTGCACTGTTAAGCGCTGTATTCAGTATTATGAATGTAAGTTGGGCCAAAGTTTATAATCCAACCGTTATTTCTTTTTATGAACTGGCCAGTGGTGTCGTTCTACTCTCTTTATTTTTCTTGATATTACCAGTAGATTTTGTAGCTCCAGTAGCATTGTCTATTTACGATTGGTTATGGTTGGGAATTCTAGCTTCCGTGTGCACAGCCTATGCCTTTATTGCCAGCGTTAAAGTAATGAAAGTATTAAGTGCTTATACGGTGATGCTTACCATTAACCTAGAACCGGTTTACGGAATTTTACTTGCCTATTTTATTTTCAAAGAGCAAGAGCAAATGACTCCAGAATTTTATTTAGGTGCTGTAGTAATTCTACTTGTTATTATAGCAAATGGTATCATAAAGACAAGACTTAAAAAGAAGCAAATAAGTAAATAAAACTTCCTAGTGTTGTTTAATATTTGACATCTTTATAAGTGTTTTTAAAAACCGATATAGTCTTGAATTATCTATTAAAGACTTTTTCAGGGTTTTACAACCGTTCCCAAATCCAAAAAACTCATCGTTATTCACTTTAAGTTTTACTACATTTGTTTTTCGAATTATAAAGTCCAAAAGGATAATGGAATATTTAGATTTTGAATTACCGATTAAGGAACTAGAAGACAAGTACAAGCAAACACTTGAGATAGGAGAAGGAAGTGAGGTTGATGTGACTGATACGGTTAAAAAAATAGAAAAAAAGATTAAGGCCACTCGTAAAGAAATTTACAAAAACCTAAGCCCGTGGCAACGTGTTCAAATATCACGTCACCCTAATCGCCCTTATACACTCGATTATATTAAAGCCATTTGCGGTGATACCTGGTTAGAACTTCATGGAGATCGTAATGTAAAGGATGATAAAGCCATGATTGGTGGTCTAGGTAAAATAGGAGACCAGTCCTATATGTTTATAGGTCAACAAAAGGGTTATAATACTAAAACAAGACAGTACCGCAACTTTGGAATGGCAAATCCTGAAGGTTATAGAAAAGCGTTACGTTTAATGAAAAGTGCCGAGAAATTCGGGATTCCTGTAGTGGCATTAATCGATACTCCAGGTGCTTATCCAGGTCTTGAAGCAGAAGAACGTGGTCAAGGTGAGGCAATTGCACGCAATATCCTTGAAATGACGCGACTTAAAGTGCCTATTATTGTAATGATTATAGGAGAAGGAGCAAGTGGTGGAGCACTAGGAATAGGAGTAGGAGATAGAGTTGTGATGCTAGAAAACACCTGGTATTCCGTTATTTCACCAGAAAGTTGTTCATCAATCTTATGGCGCAGTTGGGAGTATAAAGAACAAGCTGCCGAGGCTCTTAAACTTACCAGTACCGACATGAAAAAGATGAAGCTTGTAGATGAGGTACTTAAAGAACCTCTAGGTGGTGCACACCGAGATCGTGATGCTATCTTCAAATCGGTTGCAGACTGTATAACGAGACATTACACAGAATTAAAAGAATTAGAATCCAGTAAACTTGTAGAGCAGCGTATGGATAAATATGCTGATATGGGTGTGTATAAAGGATAATTCTTAACTCATAAATATTAGGCGCTTTTATGAAAATAAAGGCGTCTTTTTTTGCGCTTTTTTTCAATAAAGAAGTTATCAACGACAAATAGTAATATAGAAAAATGACAATTTTTTTTGAGCTAGTGTAAACTTCCTATTTAACAAAATTTTTTGTACCTTATTAACAGGTTATTAAATGCTTTTTAAACACGATTGTTAGTTAATGGTGAATAGACTAGCTAGTATAAACCTACTTTAAAAACTACCTTTGAAAACTATGGAAAAAATACAAGTACGTTCTAATAAAATCTCTGGAAACAGTCCGGTTATTGCCCTTGAAAAAGGTAAGATACCACCACAAGCTGTTGATTTAGAACGTGTTGTGCTAGGTGCGTTGATGATTGATGGTAAAGGTGTAGATGAGGTAATTGACCTGCTTTCACCAGAGGTTTTTTACCAAAAAAGCCATCAACACATCTTTGAAGCGATTGATATTCTTTTCAAAGAAGGTAAACCTATTGACTTATTAACCGTAAGCAGTCAATTACGCAAGCAAGAACGTATTGAAGCAGTTGGTGGTGATCATTATTTGGTGCAATTAAGTCAATTAGTGAGCTCAACAGCGCACATTGAATATCATGCCCGTATTATCCTACAGAAACATATTCAAAGGCAGCTTATTTCGATTTCTTCAGAAATTATTGAAGATGCCTATGAAGAATCTACCGATGTATTTGACTTGCTGGATACTGCCGAATCTAAATTATATGAGGTCACCCAAGGTAATATTAGAAAAAGTACCGAGACCGCAATGGATCTCGTACGACAGGCAAAACAAAAAATAGAAGAAATTGCAAACCGCGATGGATTAAGTGGAATTCCTACAGGATTTACTGATCTGGACAAACTAACCAGTGGTTGGCAACCTAGTGATTTAATTATTATCGCAGCACGTCCAGGTATGGGTAAAACAGCCTTTACTTTAAGTATGGCTCGTAATATTGCGATTGGGTCTAATACTCCTGTAGCTTTCTTTTCTTTAGAGATGAGCTCGGTACAGCTTATTACACGTCTTATTTCTGCCGAAACTGGATTAAGTTCAGAAAAGCTACGTACTGGTAAATTAGAAAGCTATGAATGGGAACAACTTAATGTAAAGGTTAAAGATCTAGAACAAGCTCCTATTTATATTGATGACACTCCATCGTTATCCATTTTTGACCTTAGAGCAAAATGTCGCCGTCTAGCATCACAATACGGTATCAAGCTTATCATGATTGATTACTTGCAATTAATGACCGCACAAACAAACAGTAAAGGTGGTAATCGTGAGCAAGAGATATCAACTATTTCTCGTAACCTTAAAGCCCTGGCCAAAGAACTTAACGTGCCTGTAATTGCATTGTCACAGTTATCTCGTGCGGTTGAATCTCGTGGTGGTACTAAACGACCATTACTTTCAGACCTTAGGGAATCTGGAGCCATCGAGCAAGATGCCGATATCGTTTCTTTCATTTATAGACCCGAGTATTATGGTCTAGAAGAATGGGATGATGATGATCGTGGACCTACTAAAGACCAAGGTGAATTTATTGTAGCAAAACACCGTAATGGTGCTACAGATAGCATACGATTGAAATTCTTAGGTAAATTTGGTAAGTTCGATAACTTGGACGATTTTTTCTCATCACCACAGGAAATTGGTTCCAAAATGAATGCAGCAAATGACGATACATTTAAATCTGATAATGCAGGAATAAGACCTTCCAATCCAGGAGATGCTTTTGGAATTGATAATGACGATCTAGCTTTTTAGAAATTACAATTCATTTCTCGTATCCTATTTGTATTTTAGTACCAGTTGAGAGATTTCGGCATGGATTATGAATCTGTGCTCATGCGGCACGATAGAGTTTAGTTTAATTACGCTTTCGCGAAAGCGTACACTAAAAATTCCATCATGCCATGACGAGTTCTCCAATCTTAAACTAGAATAGGTTACCATGATTAAAAATTATATAAGTTGTATTCTTTTATGCCTAATTGGGCTGTTTTCTCATGCGCAATATGTTCTGGTTCCCATGGATGCCGATACTCAAAAAGATCATTTAAAAGCCTATGGAACGGCTTATTGGGTGCTTGAACAAGGTATAAAAGTTAAATGGTTACTCAATTATAGAGGTGGTTCCTTCTTAATGCCAGAAACTGATGCAATAAAAAAAGAACTTACTATACGTGGGGTAAGTTACGAACCGTTAAATGAACGCGAGACAGCACAAATTCTTGAATTCATTGCTAGCCCGTCGCAAAATATGCAAGAAGTGGTGCTAGAGAAGGCGCCGAAAATTGCAGTATATACTCCTACAGGAAAACAGCCTTGGGATGATGCGGTTACCATGGTACTTACTTATGCCGAAATTCCATATACCAAGGTCTATGATAAAGAAGTTTTAAATGATGAATTGTTATTGTATGACTGGTTGCACTTACATCATGAGGATTTTACAGGACAGTATGGTAAATTTTATCGCAGTTTTAGAACTGCGCCGTGGTACATTCAAGAAAAGAAGGAAGCAGAAGAACTGGCTGCAGAGTTGGGATATAACAAAGTAAGTGAGGCAAAACTAGCCGTAGCAAAAAAGATCAGAGATTATGTAATAGGTGGTGGTTTTATGTTTGCCATGTGCAGTGCTACAGATAGCTTTGATATAGCGCTAGCAGCAGAAGATGTTGATATTTGCGAACCTATGTTTGATGGTGATGCTAGTGAACCAGATTACCAGTCAAAGATTGATTTCAATAAAACTTTTGCTTTTACTGATTTTTTACTGGAACGTTCTCCCATGGTTTATGAGTTCAGTAGTATAGATATGACTACTAAACGTAAGGTAGCAAAGGAGTTGGACTATTTTACTTTGATGGATTTTAGCGCCAAATGGGATCCTATTCCAACCATGCTCAATCAAAATCATACTTCGCTAGTAAAAGGATTTATGGGGCAAACTACTAGTTACTCAAGAGAAGAAGTAAAAAAGAACGTATTAGTTCTCGCTGAAAATAGATCAAACGGCGAGGCTAAATACTTACACGGAATACGTGGTAAAGGCTTTTTCACCTTTTATGGTGGTCACGATCCAGAAGATTACCAGCATAGAGTAGGAGATCCACCTACAGAATTAAAACTTCACCCTACATCACCGGGCTATCGTTTGATTTTAAACAACATTTTATTTCCTGCAGCTAGAAAGCAAAAGCAGAAGACTTAATTTATAAAGTTGTAGTGGAATGGAAATAAAAAAAGCCTGTTTGTACACTTACAAACAGGCTTTATAACATTAGGTTGTTTTATTTTAACCTATGATACTGTTTAATGTAGCGCTAGGGCGCATTGCTGCTGATTCTTTTGCAGCATCTGGACGATAATATCCTCCAATATCCATAGCAACACCTTGCGCATCAATCAATTCTTTATTGATTACCTCTTCATTATCAGATAATTCCTTAGCTAGTGAACTGAATTGTGTACTTAGTTCTTCATCTTGATTTTGAGAAGCTAATTCTTGGGCCCAATACAGGGCTAGATAAAAATGAGAACCACGGTTATCTAACTCATTAACCTTTCTTGAAGGAGATTTTTTGTTAGTTAAGAACTTCTCTGTTGCGCGATCCAAGGAATCTGCAAGAATCTGAGCTTTCTTATTATCGTATTTCTCAGCTAGATGTTCCAGAGAAACTGCAAGAGCTAGAAACTCGCCTAAAGAGTCCCATCTTAAGTGATTTTCTTTTTCAAACTGCTGCACGTGTTTTGGAGCAGATCCACCAGCGCCAGTTTCGAATAGTCCACCACCGTTCATTAATGGAACAATAGATAGCATTTTGGCACTTGTGCCCAATTCTAGGATAGGGAATAAGTCTGTATTGTAATCTCTAAGTACGTTACCGGTAACCGAGATGGTGTTTAAACCATCCTTCATTCTAGCTAGCGTACGTTTTGTAGCTTCAACTGGTGAAGCGATTGAAATGTCCAAGCCTTCTGTATCATGATCCTTAAGGTACGTATTTACCTTTTTGATTAGTTCAGCATCGTGTGCTCTATTCTCGTCTAACCAGAAAATAGCAGGGTCATTAGTTGCTCTGGCTCTAGAAACTGCCAGTTTAACCCAATCTTGAATAGGAGCATCCTTAGTTTGACAAGCTCTCCATATATCACCTTCTTCTACATCGTGTTCTATAATGACAGTACCATTTTCAGAAACTACTTGCACTTTACCGTTTGCTTGTATTTCAAATGTTTTATCGTGTGAACCATATTCTTCGGCTTTTTGAGCCATCAGACCTACATTAGGAACCGTACCCATGGTAGTAGGATCAAATGCACCATGTTCTTTACAAAACTGGATAGTCTCCTGATAGATTCCAGCATATGAACTATCTGGAATCACCGCTTTGGTATCTTGAGTTTCTCCTGACTTGTTCCACATTTGTCCAGATGTACGTATCATTGCTGGCATTGAGGCATCAATAATTACATCACTAGGTACATGTAAATTAGTAATTCCTTTATCGCTATTTACCATTGCGATATCAGGACGTTGCTCGTATACTTTTTCAATTTCCTTTTCAATAGCAGTTTGAACATCGCCTGGTAATTGATCTAATTTTGATAATAAATCACCAAACCCATTATTCACATCTACACCAGCCTGCTCTAATTCGGTACCAAATTTTTCAAATACTGGAGCAAAGAATGTGCGCACCGCATGGCCAAAAATGATAGGATCAGAAACCTTCATCATCGTTGCTTTCATATGCAGTGAAAAAAGTACGCCTTGTCTTTTGGCATCTTCAATTTGTTCTTTTAAGAAAGATAAAAGAGCATTCTTACTCATGTAAGTAGCGTCTAGTATTTCTCCTTTTTGAAGATTTAAACCACTTTTAAGAACTTCAGTTTCTCCATCATTTTTTACTAATTGAATGGAAACCGAAGTAGATTCTTCAAAGGTGTGAGATTTCTCGTTGTGCGCAAAATCACCTGCTGACATAGTTGCAACATGTGATTTTGAATCAGAACTCCATGCACCCATAGAGTGTGGATTGTTCTTTGCGTATTGCTTCACCGGTTTAGGAGCGCGACGATCAGAGTTACCTTCACGTAAAACAGGATTTACTGCACTACCTTTAATCTTATTATAACGTTTTTGAATTTCTTTTTCCTCCTCGGTTTGAGGATCTTCAGGGTAATCAGGTAGGTTATAACCTAGTGCTTGTAATTCTGCAATAGCAGCAGTCAATTGTGGTATTGATGCGCTTATATTAGGTAATTTTATAACATTGGCGTCTGGTTGCTTTACAAGTTCACCTAGCTGTGCGAGAGCATCTTCTTGTTTTTGATCTTCAGTTAGGTTTTCTGGGAAAGTAGCAATAATTCTTCCAGCTAGAGAAATATCTGCTGTATCAATATCGATACCTGCTGGAGCAATAAATTTTTTAATGATTGGTAAAAAAGAAGCGGTTGCTAGTGCTGGTGCTTCATCCGTTTTTGTATAGATAATTTTAGGTAAATCTGCCATTGTAATTATTCTGTTTTTTAGAGTAATAAACAAGTATTTAAGCTTGTAAAAAAGAATTGCAAATATAAGTAATAGCAGTGATTTCTTATAGTACAATTAACGCATTACTCGTTAACATATTCCTATATTTGAGTTATGAAAAAATATTTTTTCAAAGCACTTGCATCAATTAATAAAAAGCTGTTACCCAGTTTTACTAAAAAGAGATTAGATCTAAGCAAGGCAACCAAATGGCAATTGGCGCTTTTAGGTTATAAGTTATGGGTAACAAAAAACGTACTAGATTAATGTTTTATAAAGGTATAGACCAGCTTAACCGAGTAGTTGAAATCGCAAATTTACCTGAACGTATCGTTTCACTGGTTCCATCTCAAACCGAGTTGCTAGTTGATCTAGGATTAGAAGATAGAATTGTGGGCGTTACTAGGTATTGCGTACACCCAGAAAACTTACGCACTGATAAAGTTGTCGTAGGTGGTACTAAAAAAATAGTAATAGAACGTATTTATGAATTACAGCCAGATTTAATTATTGCAAATAAAGAGGAAAACACCCTAGATATCGTAGCTGCTTGTGATCAAATAGCTCCTACTTATGTAAGTGATATTTTAACATTGGAAAACGCTTATGAGATGATTCATGATATAGGAATGATGACAGGTAGTTCTTTCAAGGCAAAATCATTAGTTCGTACTATTAAAATGGAATTCAACAAGCTAAAGGTGGATTCAGCAAAAAATGCAGTTTATTTAATTTGGAAGAATCCTTACATGGCAACGGGTAATGATACATTTATTCATCATGTTTTAAGACAAGGTGGATTTGAAAATTTATGTAAAGACCTACAACGATATCCAGAGTTTTCACTTGATGAGTTAATAAAATTACAACCAGAATTTATCCTACTTTCTAGTGAACCCTATCCTTTTAAAGAAGAAGATAAACAAGAACTTATTGAAGCTTTTACACTAGCTCCAGCACCCAACGCTTTAAAACCTAAGGTTATTCCTAAAATTGTACTAGTTGATGGTGAGATGTTCTCGTGGTATGGATCACGTTTAAAACTTGTACCGGAATATTTGAGCAAACTACAGGATCAGCTCAACAATTAATTTCAAAGAAAAAAACCTGCTCATGATATGAACAGGTTTTTTTATTAGGTTCTATAAAAGTATTATTTATTGAACTTGTTTTTATAATCAGTAATTGCTTGTTGTACGATCTCCATAGCTTTTTCACGACCTTGGAATTCTTCTACATCAACAGTTTTGTTCTCTAATTTCTTATAATCTTCAAAGAAATTACGCATTTCTTTTTTCCAGTATTCTGGTAATTCGCTTACATCATTAAAGTGAGCAACCGACATGTCATTTGCGGCAACGGCTATTATTTTATCATCCATTTCACCACCATCCATCATTTGCATTACACCGATAACCTTTGCTTCAACCATACACATAGGTACGATTTCAATTTGTGAAAGAACTAGAATATCTAGTGGATCTTGATCGTCACAATAAGTTTGTGGTATAAAACCATAGTTAGTAGGGTAATACATTGAAGAGTAGATCACACGATCTAAAATCAACATTCCCGTTTCCTTATCTAACTCATATTTTGCGCGAGTATTCTTTGGTATCTCAATAATTCCATTTACAATTTCCGGAGCTTTGTCTCCGTACGACACGTCGTGCCAAGGATGTACTTGCATAATCTTTTGTTTGTTTAAGCGGCTGCAAAAATAATGTTATTTCGCTTTCGCGAAAGCGTAAACGCGACAAACCTTGATATAATATTGTTATTCAATGAAATAATGACCATATAATAACCCATTCTTAACCTTTATGTGGTGTAAAACCTACGTTAAACCCCAAACAATGTAAGTCCAACTATACAAAACAGACTATTTTTATTGTATGAATTACCAAGAACGATACGGTACCAGATTTGAAATTCACAACCCAAAGGACAAAGACCCTTTTGACAAGCTATTTGATATTTTCAAGGAGTTAATCACTCACACCTCTGGTGATTTTGATGAAGCTATTGAATGGTTGCGTGAATTAGATAAGGAATACCACCTAACCACTGCAGAATATACGATAGACGATTTTATTGAGGATTTAAAACAGCGTGGTTATATACGAGAAGAAATTGACCCATCAAAGGGACAAGATGGATCAGATGACGGTGATGGATCTGGAAGATTCACTATTACTGCAAAAACAGAACAATTATTACGTAAGCATGCTCTAGAGCAAATTTTTGGTAATATGCGTAAGGGTGCAAGCGGGAATCACAAAACATCAAAATTAGGAACCGGAGATGAGCACAGCGGTGATTTTAGAGCTTATAAATTTGGTGACGACCTAGGTTCCATTTCCATGACTGAGAGTTTACGTAACGCACAAATTAATCACGGTATAGGAAACTTTAACCTTACTGAAGAAGATCTAGTAGTAGAGGATACACAGTTCAAGGCTCAAATGAGTACGGTATTAATGATAGACATCTCTCACTCCATGATTCTTTATGGAGAAGATCGAATAACACCTGCAAAAAAAGTGGCTATGGCACTGGCCGAATTAATAACTACCAGATACCCAAAAGATACTCTTGATATCATAGTATTTGGTAATGATGCGTGGCCTATTAAAATTGCAGATTTACCTTATCTAAAAGTAGGACCCTATCATACTAATACCGTCGCTGGATTACAGCTTGCACTGGATTTACTGCGTCGTAAGCGTAATACAAACAAGCAAATATTTATGATCACCGATGGTAAGCCTAGTTGTTTAAGATTGAGTGACGGTAGGTATTATAAGAATTCTAATGGTCTAGATGAATACATAGTTGACAAGTGTTACAACATGGCGGCACAGGCTAGAAGGTTGCATATACCTATAACAACGTTTATGATAGCAAATGATCCCTACCTACAACAGTTTGTAGACGCGTTTACCAAAGCAAATAAAGGTAAAGCCTTTTATACTGGCTTAAAGGGATTAGGTGAGATGATTTTTTCTGACTATGAGCGCAATCGTAAAAAGCGTATGAAATAAGTAGTTTATAATCTTTAATTGTGGTTTACGGTGTAGTCTACATTCTTTTTATATATTTGACTTACCAAAAACTATACAATGAAAAAACTTTTAGTATCCTTTGCAGTATTCTTCTGCGTGAGTATCATAGCAACAGCCCAAGAATTTTCTTACGGTCTATTAGGTGGAGTTAACATCTCAAAAATTAACAATGTAGGTGGTGGTGAATTGGAAGACAATGCGGTTTCTTTTCACGCTGGTTTAAATGGATTGTTCACCTTTGATGATCGCTGGAGTGCTGAAACCAGTATACTTTACAGCAGAGAAGGAGAAACTTTTGAAATAGGTAATACAGAGTCAGAGATTAATCTTGATTTTATCAACATACCTTTACACGTACGTTATAGAGTTTGGAACAATCTTACCGTTCATGCAGGTCCACAAGTTGGATTTCTTCTTAATGCTACTCAAAGTGTTGCTGGTGGAAATGAAGTAGACATAGATGATGAGGTGACTGTAGATTCTAATCTTTCTGTTTCTTTAGGTCTAGGATATGATTTCCCAGAATTAGGTTTATTCCTTAAAGCAAATTTTGCTGAAGGTGTTACAGACCTATTTGATAATGAAGAATTCAAAAATGATGAATACACAAGATTAGTTAGATTCTCAGTAGGTTATAGATTTTAATTAATAACATACATTATACTATAAACCTCAACATGAAAATGTTGAGGTTTTTTTATTATAGGTATTTCTATGAACTTTAGGTGGTTGTATACGTCTAGGTATTTAAGGTGAATTAAATAGTGTTTATCGAGTGAAACCTTAAATTATAGTATCTATTTAAACAAATACTATAGCATAATTAAATAGGTGGAGTATTAATAAAAAAACCTGCTCAATAACGAGCAGGTTTATATATAATCACTTAGTAAAAAATTATTCCTTTTCTTTAAGAGCTGGTCTTGAATCAGCATTTGCTAGTTCCCAAGCTGTAACAAAAATCAACTTAGCACGTTTTTGATAAAGATCATATTCAATTTTATCTGGAGTATCAGTGGCCTTGTGATAATCTTCATGTACGCCATTGAAATAAAATATTACAGGTACATTATTTTTAGCAAAATTGTAGTGGTCACTTCTGTAATAAAAGCGATTAGGATCGTTTTTCCCGTTATACTTATAATCTAATCGAATATCCATGTCATATTTTGCTTTGGCAGCTTCACTCATATCATGTAAATCTTGAGAGAGCATATCACTTCCTATTAAATAAACATAATTAGGATCATCCTTTTGTTGAGGATCTATGCGGCCTATCATATCAATATTCAAATTTGCTATGGTATTTTCTAAAGGATAAATAGGATTCTCAGAATAATATCTACTACCATATAAACCTATTTCTTCACCTGTAACATGTAAAAATAGTAAGGAACGTTTAGGACCTTTGCCATCATTTTTTGCTTGTTTAAATGCTTCAGCAATTTCAAGTAAAGCAATAGTACCGCTTCCATCATCATCGGCACCATTAAAAACTTCACCATCTTCCATTCCTACATGATCTAAATGAGCACTAATAACAAGTACTTCTTCTGGTTTTTCAGAACCTTCTATATACGCCAGTACATTTTCTGAATCGTTTTTAATTTTTCTAAAGTAGGAGGCAGGTACTGTTTGAAAGTAAGCGCCATCATTTAATCCACCAGGAACACCCATTTTTTTATACTGCTCTCTCAAATATTCGACAGCTTTTTTCTGACCAGGCTCACCTGTATAACGACCTTCCATTTCGTCGCTGGCATAGAAGTATAATTGCTCTTTTAGTTCTTCAACGGTAATTGTATTCGCATATTTCATCACTTCTTCTTTGGAAGACATGGATGAATTAATCATACTTGAATTTTCACTAGAATTTGAACCAGACGCGTCAGCATCGGTACCTTTCATAGTATTACACGATGCAGCAAGGGCAAATCCTGCTGTTGCATATAATATGGTTTTTAAACTTAACATAAAGTGGTATTAATCATTACTTCTTTTTATCTTCTTTTTTCAGGACTTTATATTCCTCATAACATTCACTAATAGCATCTAGGATTTGTAAATCACTAGCTTCTTCAATGAACTTTTTAGAGTATTGGCAATTACGTAGAATTTCATCAATACTAACCTTATCCATTTGAAGAAGGTTCATCAATGTTTCTCTGTCGTACTTACTTTGTAATATGTTTCTTACCTCGTCTGCTTTCTTTATTTCTCTAAGCTTTTTAAGAGATTTACCTTTCTTACTAAAGGTGTTATATAGAAAATCAGCTGGATTAAAAATAGATCCTAATACTTTGGTTACCGCTCCTGGTTCCTCATCACCTGCTTCATATCCTTTTTCTAGACCACTTATGCTATATCTACGCTTGCTATAAATAGGAGCTTTTTTTGCATCGATCTCTAAATAACCGGTTAATTGAATTTCCTCTACAACCACTTCCTCAAGAGCAATCCCTTTTTCGGTCATAGAAATAGTTACATTTCCAAATTTTATCCAGTCGTTGGTAACAGGTACATTAATAGTTTGAAAACCTAAATAGGAAAAGAAAAGTGTGTCATTTACCTTGGCAGTAATAGAAAACTCTCCTGCTTCATTGGTAACGGTTCCTTTAACTTGATTAAGGTTAACAATATTAACATTTACAAGAGGAGAATTGTCCTTTGCATTAAGAACGACACCAGTAACTTTAGTTTTTTTTGCGATAGTTTTTACTGTATCAACTTTGACTGATGTACTGTCTTGGGCAGTAGTGGTGTTAAAGAATACTCCAAAACACAACATTAAAAATAGTAGATGTTTCATTCTATAAGCTAAAATAATTCAATTGAGTTCAATACTCTATAAATTCTCAATATATTAACGGCCGTTAACATCCTCTTCCAAATATGAAATGAGCTTTCTGAAGGCTCGAGCGCGGTGGCTTATTTCACCTTTTTCGGTTAGTGACATTTCTGCAAAGGTCTTATCTGCTTCATTAGGTTTAAAAATTGGATCGTATCCAAAACCTTTTTCACCTTTTTTCTCGTCGGTGATAACACCTTCACAAACACCTTCAAATAACAATTGACAGCCTTGTAATGACAAAGCTATGGCAGTAACAAATCTCGCATTTCTATTGCGAGTATTTTCTAACTTGTCCAGGACCAATTGCATATTTGCCTCACTATCACGTTCAGGACCTGCATATCTTGCGCTATATACTCCTGGTTCACCATTTAGGGCATCAACTAGCAAACCAGTATCATCTGCAAATACAGGCATCTTGACTCTATTTACAAGATATTCTACTTTCTGAATAGCATTACCAGAAATTGTTTCAGAAGTTTCAGGAATGTCTTCCTCAAAATTAATATCCTTTAAACATACCAGTTCAATATTAGCTGGCATTAAGGCTTGAATTTCTTTTAATTTATTTTGATTGTGGGTAGCAAATAATAATTTCATCACGTTAAGCTTTTTGCAATGGTTTGTAACAATTCTACATGAACCACATGCTTTATATCCGGTCTATGTTTTTCACATTTTGTGCCAAAGAGCGTATCAATACGTTCTTTTTCACGTTCAATAACCTTATCGTTCACATATTCATCTTTAGTTCCAGATATATGTATGATTCTATCACAAAAAGTTTCAAAATGTTGGCCATCATTGTCGTTAAGCTCTTGTGGTAAACTACCACTTTGAATAATTAAGGCCTTTACATTGTAAAAGTATTGTGACATAAATCTAGTAGCGATTGAAACACCTTGTGAATATCCCATCAGAATAATTCTAGGATCGCCTTTAATATTTTCTTGTGTAATTACCTTATCAAGGTAATTAAGAACATTGTCCATTTCTTGCATGGTATTTTCCCTAGTAAGCCAGCTTGCACCTACATGTTTAAAATCAGAGCCTTGATAATACTTTGAAGGAGCCTGAGGAATTATAAAATAGTGGTCGTCTTTAGGAAAATTGATAAAATATTTTTTAAAGTATTTTGATAAGTATCCCAATCCATGAAAACATATCCAGATACATTTTGTTGTATCCGTTAATTCGTTTAAAGTATCGTAACTATTGGTATGATTATATAAGACAGTTTTAACCATATATTTATATTGTAGGCTTATTTTTGGGTAAAGATATGGACAAACAAAATATACTAGACCAGTGTAATACCATAAGCCGTAATACACTAATGGAAACACTTGATATTGAGTATGTAGATGTTACAGAAGATACACTTACTGCACGCATGCCGGTTACTCATAAAGTTTATCAACCTGACGGAGTTCTACATGGTGGTGCCAGTGTAGCTTTGGCCGAGTCGGTAGGTAGCGCGGCTAGTTTTCTCTTTCTGGATACCGAAAAATATACTATAAGAGGTCTAGAAATAAGTGCCAATCATACGCGATCCATTAAAGAAGGATATGTTTATGCGACCGCATCTTTTATTCACAAAGGACGAACTACTCAACTATGGCAAATAAGAATAACAGATGATCAAGATAGGTTAATCTCTTTGTGTAAATTAACAACTATTGCTCTTTTAAAACAATAACAGTGAACAGTCCTTTCATACATCAGGTATCACAACTTTTAACCCAAGAGTTACCCTTTTTTGTACTTAAAAAAAGTAATGAGAATCGTGTCAATTTATTCTATCAATCTGATCAAGAATGGCATAAAACTACACCTCTTGAAGAAGATTATATTGTATTTGCTCCTTTTTTAAAAGAACAACATAGTGTTTATATACCCGTAGAAAATAGTATAAGTTTTCCTTGGACGCATCAAAAGGTTGAAAGTACTCTTCCAGAATTTGATAAAGAAGTATATAAAGATGAGTATTTAATGCTTGTTGACAAGGCTATTAATAATTTACAACAAGGAGATTTAAGGAAAGTAGTGCTTTCGCGAAAGCAAACTATTAAAAGTCATTTGTCACAAGTAAAATTACTTGAACGCCTGCTCAATTTGTATCCAACGGCAAACAGCTACTTTTTTTATCATCCTAAAGTAGGTGCCTGGATGGGAGCAACTCCAGAATTATTATTAAAAATCGAAAACACGACTTTAAAAACCATGTCATTGGCTGGAACAGTAGCTTATGATGGAGTGACCGATATTTATTGGGGAAAAAAAGAGAGAGAAGAACAACAGCTAGTCACTAATTACATAGTTGAACAACTCAAAATGACTAATGCAACAGATATTGAAACATCACAACCTCAAACTGTACAAGCAGGAGCAATTTGCCACCTAAAAACTGATATTAAGGCACAAATTAACCCAAATGATATGTATAAGTATCTTCATGCTTTACATCCTACACCAGCTGTCTGTGGTATGCCTACAAAACAAGCTTTACAATTTATTAAAGAAAATGAAGGATACGACAGGTCCTTTTATACAGGCTATTTAGGAGTGGTGAATAACAACAATAAGAACGCAGAGTTTTTTGTCAATTTAAGATGCATAGAATTGAACGATAAAACGGCTACATTGTACGTAGGTGGCGGCATCACAGCATTAAGTCATGCCCAGGCAGAGTATCTAGAAACAGTGAATAAAATGGGTACTATGCTTCGTGTTTTATAAAATACTTCTAAAAGCAGTACGAATTAAACTAGTCTTGAATGAGAAGGATTTGACATACTGAGCATTTCTTCTAAATGATAGTATGATACTATAAAATGCTTTTTTACAATAGATTCCCGTTTGATAGAAAAGTACAAAACTGTAAAAAATCAAGTATTTTATAAGGATCATAATTGGGCTGATTTATACTTTAAATATCGATAAATTTTATGGACCTAGCAATTTTTAATTTCCCAAATACTGGATTATTTTTCTGATTTGCTGTTTATTTCGATTAAAGACGTTTTAAGATAGACCAAAAGAGTATTGAGCTTAAGCTTTAATTAAGCGTTAATATCAAGGAAATGTAATTGCCTGCTATTACCTTTGTGGTATATGTTGCCAGAAATAATTCATGCCCAGCAGGTAGTTTTGCTTTTTAAGAAACGACAAATTAAGCATATTGTGATTTCTCCAGGATCACGTAATGCACCACTTACCATCGGTTTTACTGAGGATAGTTTTTTTACCTGTTATAGTATTGTAGATGAACGTTGTGCAGGACATGTAGCTCTAGGAATGGCACAACAATTAAGAGAACCTGTAGCTCTTTTATGTACAAGTGGTAGCGCTTTGCTCAATTACTATCCGGCAGTTACTGAGGCCTATTACAGTGAAATTCCTTTAATCGTTTTAAGTGCTGACAGGCCGCCGCATAAAATAGATATAGGAGATGGTCAAACCATAAGGCAAAAACACGTTTACTCCAACCATATTTTATACGATTGTGAGCTTACCATGATTCATGATAAAATACAGGTAGAATCAATCGCAACTAATGAAAGATTACTTAATAAAGCCTTAAACACTACCATAGCTAGGTCTGGTCCAGTTCATATAAACATTCCTTTTGAAGAACCGCTGTATAATAGGGTAGAGAAGTCTACCATTAAAGACGTAAAAACTATTGACATCCTTAAAGAGGAAACATCTATAATTCCAGATGAATTCTATAAACATTGGGATAATAGTTCTTCAAAATTAATCATACTTTCAACCTTAAATGTTGATGTTCTTACTGAAGCCGATTTAAACAAACTTACATCAGATCCTAGTGTTTTAATCATGAGTGAGGTAGGATCCAATATCCGACATGAGAAAGTGGTATGGGGAATAGATACCTTAATAGCTCCTATTGAACATATAGATGAGGAAATTACTCACCTACAACCCGATATGGTGGTAACTATAGGAGGAATGATTGTAAGTAAAAAAATCAAACAATACTTGCGCAAGTTTGAAACCAAAATTCATTATCACGTAGGAAAAAGAAGAGCCTATGATACTTTTTTTAAACTTGCTGGTCATATAAAAGTAAAGCCTTCTACATGGGTTCAATCCTTGCATTCTAAAACTGTAAATAGTCAATATCAGGAATACTGGTTAAAAACTTTTAAGAATAGAATTGAAAAAAGGAAATCCTATTTTGAAACTATGCCTTGGTGTGACTTTAAGGTTTATAAATTGTTATTCCAGAATCTTCCTGATAACATACTTCTTCAATTAGGTAATAGCAGTACGGTGAGGTATGCTCAATTATTTCCTATGAATACCTCACATAAAATTTATGCAAATCGTGGAACAAGTGGAATTGATGGAAGCACTAGTACGGCTATAGGAGCGGCAATGGCAAGTGACAGACCTTGCATTTTTATTACGGGTGATCTTAGTTTCTTTTACGATTCAAATGCATTATGGAATAACTATATACCCAAAAACTTTAAAATCATAGTTATCAATAATTCTGGTGGTGGTATTTTTAGAATATTACCAGGCCATAAGGATACTCATGAATTTGATACATATTTTGAAACCAAACATGATTTAACTGCCATACAGTTGTGCGAGATGTACCATATAGGGTATCACAAAGTAGGTGATGAGGCCGCTTTCGCGAAAGCGTACCAACAATTTCTATCAAAAAATGATAAACCACAATTGTTAGAAATAGTTACTCCAAGTAAAGTGAATGACGAGATTTTATTAAATTATTTTAAATTTTTACGATAACATTTATTTAACTAACTTTAGCCTTTAACTTTTTAACTAACGAACATTATTATGAGTAAATTTGATGAAAGAGTAGAGAAGTACGTTAAAGCTTACAAGGAAAAAGTAGGTGGAAAACTGGACGAGGAACTACTTAGAAAGGTTACTAAGGGATTAGGTCCTTCTATTTATAATAAAGATGCTGAAACCGTAAGCGCAGAAAGTAGTGAAATGCAGCGTGTGGTAGACAACTACTTGAAAAAGAAATTAGGTTTATCAGGTGATAACTTAATGGATTCTGTTGAAGCAGTGATTGAAAAGTACGGAAAAAGTGAACGAGCTAAATATCGTGCGATTATTTATTACATGCTTTGTGTACACCACGGTAAGGAGTCAATTTACAACTAAGACTATACTATTATATAATAAAAGCCCATCACACTGTGATGGGCTTTTTCATTATATTATTTTTTAATTTGTTGGACCTCTTCAACGGTAACCATCTTTTCAGTTGGATTCCAGGTATCAATGATATAATTAAGTACATCGGCAACCTCTTCATCATCTAGACCTTGGTACTGCATTATATTGTTATAAGTAACTCCATTTACTACAATTTCTCCCTTTAGACCATATTTAACGGCATGAATACTTTCTTTACGTTTACCAGTGATCCAGTCACTGGGATTAAGCGGTGGAAATGCTCCTGTAACTCCTTTACCATTAGTCAGGTGACAGGTAACGCATAACTCTCTATAAATTTCCTTACCACGTTGGGCGCTTTTTTCAATCGCTGTGAGCTCTTTCTTAGCCGGCTCTTTTAACTTGATTGTTTGTTTCTTTTCTTTATCTGTTCCACATGAGCACAGTATAAGTGTAGTAAATAAACAAGCTAATACATTTTTCATATCTGAAAATTTAGATTAATCATTAATTAGGTGTTATACGATAAATACCCTTTGATTCTACTGAAATGTATATGTAATTATCTGGACCGATGGAAACATCTCTTACGCGACCAATACCATCAGCTATTTTTTCTCGTTTGGTTACTTTTCCATCTACATTGTATAAAAGTTCTAGGTATTGAAACTTTAATGAACCAGCTAGATAACCTCCATTCCAATCTCCATAATCTTGGTTATTAATTATCGCAAATCCACTAGGTGCAATACTAGGTTTCCAGTACCAATTGGGTTGTTGCATTCCTTCTTTTTGAGTCAAGTTTGTAAAAGTAGAACCGTCATAATTAATTCCATAACTAATTACAGGCCACCCATAATTAAGTCCTTTAACAATAGTATTAATCTCATCACCGCCACGTGGTCCATGCTCATGATCCATAACTTTACCAGAAATAGGATGAGTGGTAAGCCCTTGTGGATTTCTATGACCATAACTGTAAATGGCAGTTTTGGCACCTGATTCATTTACAAATGGATTGTCTTTAGGAATTGATCCGTCGTCCATTATTCTATAAATCTTTCCTCCATCTCTTGTTATATCTTGTGGGTTTTCGTCACGATTACCGCGATCACCAACACTAAAGTATAAATGACCTTCCTTATCCCACGTAAATCTAGAGCCAAAATGTTGTCCAGCTTTTGTGTTAGGTACAGCCTTGTACAAGACGTTAAGATCCGTAAGTTCATCATTAATTAATTTTGCTCTGGCTATAGTTGTATTTCCACCAGATCCCTGACCTGATGTACTCGCATAACTTAAATATATAAATGGCTGCTCCTTATAATTAGGATGCACAGTTATATCCATCAAACCGCCTTGACCACGTATATAAACCTCTGGGATATTTTTTATTTCATAATTCTTCTTGCCATCAAAGCGAAAAACTTGACCTTGTTTGGTAGTATATAAAAGCTCATTATTTGGCAACCAATCCATTCCCCAAATGATACCATCGTTTTCTAAAACTTGTTTGATCATGTAATCTTTTTGATCATCAATAAGTGGTACATCGGTATCAGGAACCTGATTATTTGAATCTGCGACTGTCACATTTTTATTGATATTATCGCCAGACTGTGCGATTTCCTTTTTAGGTGAATCTTTACAGGCAACAAATAATAGTATAGAACAAACTGAAAAATAATATAGTAATTTCATAAAAGCCGAATTAAAAAATAAAAGTAACTTGTTGTAATGGGGTTAAAGTTAAAATAATAAAAAAATCCCCAAGTTGTTCACTTGAGGATTTTGGGCTAATTCAAATAAATCTCCTACTTATTTGAAGGTGTACCGCCTTTTACGGTTCCAATTATCAGCATAAGTAGGCAAATTGCTGATTCTGTTATTAGTTTGAGCTTGTGCGTTTAAAAAACTGTTCTGTGTATTTTTCATTTTTCTATTTATTTAATTATCAAACAAGATGCCATTTTCCTGCATCGTTAGATGAGTATTTTTGTGATTTCTTTACTGCCGTTATTTTCGGTTTTTGAGTGAGTAAATTGGATAAACGTTTCGTTAACTTCATAGCATTACTTTCATTTATAATAGTAGACGTATTTAATGTCTGTTTGTTACTATTATAAATGTTATTATCATGTTAAATAAAAAAGCCTCTTAATAACTAAAGATTAAGAGGCTTTATCGGTTTTTTGGTTGTCGATTTTTATCGATAACGTCTTTTACGATTCCATTCATCAGAATAAGTTTTTGTGTTACTTATACGGTTATTGGTAGCTGCTCCAGCATTTAAGAAACTCGGATTTTTCATAGTATTTAGTTTTAAAAGGTTATAATCAGTTTGGGTTTTAAGACAGTGCCCATTCTTCAAATGTGAAAACACTTGGATTTGATTCTTTTCTTTTTCTAGAAAGAAGAGGGAAGTCTGTCGTTAAATCAGTTAAGCGGTCTGTAATTCTCATGATCTTTTGTTTTGCGGTTACAATTACATGACGACCAATAAATTAATTTGTTACAGTACTGTGTAATACAAAGTAGTAATTTAACAAATTATACGATGTAAATACTGAATTTATCGATGAAGTGAAGTCGTGTTCAGTGATTATGACACCAATTCCCAGATTTTTTCTGAAGACAGCCTGAACGAGCCTACAAAATCCCAGTTACATTCGTGCGGTGCGATCACTGAAAGAAAAGTATTTTGTTTTTTGTCACGATATAGGTGGTAGGTTTCTCCGACTATTGGTTCAAAAGAAAAACGTGCACCGTATACAAGTTGGTTTGCTTCAAATTTTGAAACCATGGCTTCATACTGTGCCTTTAATTGATCAAATTGCGACTTGAATTCGTGGTTTACCTTATTGATATTGGATTGTTTCCACGAGGTGATGTCGGGTGTAGTTATTTTAGGAGCTCCTACACCACTTGCATAGGGAAGTAATGCAGCGTTGTACTTTCCCGTTTCTTCATCATAAACTACGCTATCCGGTTTTTTCTCCTTGCTCATGATACAAATTTACAAGCAATCAATATATTTTGTGTAAGATTAACAAGAATTTCTTAAACGAAAATCGAGATAGTTGCAGCTATCTCGATTGAAAACAAAATAAATTCCCCTACAAATTTATTTATGTCTAAATATACTAATTTTCATTGGTGTCGTCATCCCTCATTTTTTAAAGGTATCCTTTTATTTTCTGAATTGAGAACATGGTCGTCTCAATCCAGCTGTGTAAATAATTAATATGAGGAAATTTGTATAGCCGCTTTCGCGAAAGCGAACTACTCACATTTATTAATACTTATAATGAGGAATTGATTATTCAAGATGTAACTTTCTAGTCGCCCATAATACCAATAACAAAACGATTTATGAAATTCATTGATTTTGCACCCAAAGCTGTATCTAAAACATTTTGGAAAGGTACGACCTATGAAACCTTGGACGATGTAATGCCTAGAGTGGAAGAGTGGTTGCGCAAAAATTATTCATTTGAAATAATTAACGTTGAAACCATTGTACAACAATTTCCTAGAGGTAAAGAGTTGAATTCTAAAGCAAGTTATCACTTAAACCTTCATAGTGGTATCACAATTTCAATGCAAATTATACGAGTTTGGTATAAAGACTAGTTTTATCTTTGCAGTCCTTAATACTACAATTATGAACTGGAAAACTGCAATCGAATTTGAAGATATTACTTACAAAAAGTCCAATGGTGTAGCTCGTATAGCGTTTAATAGACCAGAGGTGCGTAACGCTTTTAGACCTAAAACTGTAAGTGAACTTATAAAAGCATTTTATGACGCGCAAGAAGATCTTTCGATAGGTGTAGTTATATTAACTGGTGAAGGACCATCACCTAAAGACGGTGGTTGGGCATTTTGTAGTGGTGGTGATCAACGAGCACGTGGAGTAGATGGTTATAAGGATGATGAAGGAACAGGTCGATTGAATATTCTTGAGGTTCAACGTATGATACGTTTTATGCCAAAGGTGGTAATTTGTGCGGTACCTGGTTGGGCTGTAGGCGGTGGTCATAGTTTACACGTAGTTTGTGATATGACACTGGCCAGTAAAGAGCATGCTATTTTTAAACAAACAGATACCGATGTAGCAAGTGTAGATGCTGGTTATGGTAGTGCTTATTTGGCAAAAATGGTAGGTCAGAAAAAGGCTAGAGAAATATTCTTTTTAGGAAAAAGTTATAGTGCTCAAGAGGCAATGGATATGGGTATGGTTAATGCTGTGGTACCACATGATGAACTAGAACAGACAGCATATGACTGGGCACAAGAAATTCTCAAGAAATCGCCTACAGCGATAAAAATGGCAAAATTTGCCATGAATGCTACCGATGATGGAATGGTAGGACAGCAAGTTTTTGCAGGTGAGATGACCCGATTAATTTATATGACTGATGAAGCTCGAGAAGGACGCGACGCATTTCTAGAAAAACGAGCACCTCAATGGGGTGATAATAAGTACATTCCTTAATAAAAAACCTTAAGCAGGTTTTTCACAACTTTTTACTACGTCATCAATCGTAAATTGAAGATGTTTAGGTAATAAATTGTCCTTTGGTAAGACACTTAATTGCCTGTCGTCATTTGAGTCAAATACGTGTTTGAGCAAAGGATTTTCAAAGCCTATTGTTATCGCAATGTCTTTAACCAATTCACTGTGATGTATAAGATCATTACTTCCTAAATGAAAAATACCTCGCCTTCTGCGATTTATGATGTAATGAATTTGTTGAGTAAGCTTTTGAATATAGGTAGCATTGATTACAACGTTGGAAAATACTTCAATGGCCTCTTTTTTCAGTAACTGTTCTTTAATAGCCTTAAGTCTAGGACTGTTGTAACCGTAAATCATAGGAATACGGCAAATCACATACTTTTGTGGTGGTAATCTTAAAAGTGCGTTCTCTATTTTTATTTTGAATCTCCCGTAAATACTTTCCGAAAAAGTTTTGTCGTATTCGTAACTAGGAAAATTTGTGAATCTGTCAAAAACATTGGCACTTGATAAAAAAATGAGACGACAATTATTTTTGTTAACATAATTCATCAATTGGTTATGAAGGTACAATTGACTGTTTACATTTCCTCTTACACAGCTTATAATAAAATCTGGATGTAGTGAGTGTAAAAGGGTGTCTACCTCTTCTTGCTCCATATCAAACCAATGAAAATGCTGGTTAGATTCATAACCAGCATTTTCAGTTTTATATGTTGCATGTACATTATAAAATGGAGCAAGTTCTTTATAGAGAGCATTTCCTATAAAACCACTACCTCCTAAAATCAGTATTCTTGAAATAATTCTTATTTTTTGTAGAATGGTAATTTAACAACTGTTGCAGGTATTAACTTTTTACGAACCTGGATGTGTATTTTGCTACCAGGTGTTGCAAAAACTGGCGGTACGTAACCCATTCCTATTCCTTTGCCTAATGATGGTGACATGGTACCGCTAGTAACCATTCCCAAATCTTGTTGGTTACTATCTTTAATTTCATAACCACCACGTGGTATTGCCCTTTCATCCATTTCAAAGCCTACCAATTTGCGATCTACTCCTTTTTCTTTATGCTCCAATAGCTGTTCGTGGTTTACAAACTCTTTGGTATATTTAGTAACCCAACCTAGTCCTGCTTCATAAGGAGATGTCATTTCACTGATATCATTGCCGTATAAACAATAGCCCATTTCTAACCTTAGAGTATCTCGAGCTGCTAGACCAATAGGTTTAATATTAAAACTAGCACCAGCCTCTAGTACCTTATTCCATATTTGTTTTACTTCCTTATTCTTACAGTAGATTTCAAATCCACCAGATCCTGTGTAACCCGTTGCGCTTATGATCACATGATCGATTCCTGCAAAATCTCCTATTTCAAAATGATAAAATTTGATAGCGCTCAAATCAACACTGGATAAGGCTTGCATTGCTTCAACAGCTTTGGGACCTTGTATGGCTAGTAAAGAGTAGTCTTCACTTAAATCACGCATGGTTGCTCCCATGGTGTTGTATTTAGAAATATGATCCCAATCTTTTTGAATGTTTGAGGCATTAACGACGAGCATATATGTTTCCTCTTTAATTCGGTATACAATCATATCATCTACAATACCACCTGTCTCATTAGGTAAATAAGCATATTGTGCACGACCAACAGTTAATTTAGAAGCATCGTTTGATGACACTTTTTGCACCAATTCTAGTGCATTTGGACCTTCAATAAGAAATTCTCCCATATGGGATACGTCAAAAACTCCTACGTGATCTCTCACAGTTTGATGTTCTATATTAACACCTTCATATTGTACAGGCATATTATAACCTGCAAATGGTACCATTTTGGCTCCTAATTCTATATGTGTATTGGTAAGTGCGGTATTTTTCATAAATCCATTATTCTGTAGAACAAATGTAAGAAGTCAATATTGTAATCAATGGTACTTTTTAAAGAATATTAACCCTATTTAAAAGCTGTCACAAAAAGCTTATTTTGCAATTCTAAATTATAAGGTTTTGAAAATATTAAGCGGCGAGCAATTAGCTCAGGCAGATGCTTCTACAATACAAAAACAGCAAATTTCAAGTATTGATTTAATGGAGCGTGTTGCCACTCTTGTCTTTGAACGTTTACATCAACGACTTAATGGAGCTCCTGTTCCTATTAAAGTATTTTGCGGAATAGGTAATAATGGTGGTGATGGTCTAGCAATCGCAAGGCATCTCATCCAGCATGGATATCATGTAACCACTTATGTTACTAACTGCAGTAAAAAGCGTAGTAAGGATTTCCTTGTAAATTATGATAGAATTAAGGAGGTTACAAAAGACTGGCCTATTCTATTAAGTTGCAAAGATGACTTTCCAGAAATAGGTCAACAAGACATCGTGATAGATGCGATTTTTGGTACAGGAATAAATAGGCCTATTGATGGTTGGATGGCAGAATTTGTTGAGCATATTAATAATTCAAGAGCCTTTAAAGTAGCTGTTGATATGCCTAGCGGCTTGTTTGCAGATCAAGCGCAAAATGATGCTCCTGTTATTCGTGCCAATCATACTTTTACCTTTCAAACACCTAAACTATCTTTTTTCCTTCCCGAAACAGGAAATTTAGTAGGTACTTATGAAGTGATTAATATTGGACTAGATCCGGAATATATGATTCAGGTACAGCCACTTGCAAACCTTGTAGACAAGGATCTAGCCCAGCGCATGTATAAAAATCGCAACCCTTTTTCTCATAAAGGAGATTACGGTCATGTGCTTGTTATGGCAGGCAGCGAAGGCAAAATGGGAGCGGCAGTTCTTGCTTCTGGGGCAGCAATAAATGCAGGTGCTGGAAAAGTTACTGCTCTTATTCCAGAAGACGGTAATACCATATTACAATGCTCGGTTCCAGAAGTAATGAGCATTTTAAGTTCTGGTGAATCTCACATAACTAATTTTGATCACGAATTACAAAATTATGTTTTATGTGTAGGTCCTGGTCTGGGATTAAAAGATGATACTTTCTCCGCTTTCGCGAAAGCGATATCTAAACAAGTATCACCGGTAGTTATTGATGCCGATGGAATCAATTTACTGTCAAGAGATCTAGGCCTTTTGAAGAAAATTCCAGAAAACTCTATTCTCACGCCGCATGATGGAGAACTTAAAGGATTAATAGGAGTGTGGAAAGGGAGCTATGATAAATTATCAAAAGCTCAAAAATTCTCTATGGAACATAAAGTCATTTTAGTCCTTAAAGGAGCATTCACTTTTACCGTTACACCACAAGGTATGTTTGTTAATGATTCTGGCAATCCAGGTATGGCAACAGCAGGAAGTGGTGATGTATTAAGCGGTGTAATAGCGGCATTTCTTGCACAAAAGTATGATCCAATTACTGCCACATTGTTTGGTGTTTATCTGCATGGAGCTAGTGGTGATCTAGCTGTTCAAACCTATGCACATGAAGGTCTTAAAGCTAGCATTATTAGCAATTTTATAGGACCAGCCATTCTTAACTTATTTAGACAACCACAGCAACAACCACCACAGCAGCAATAAATTATTTAATCAAAACTACAAAACTTAACATCTACCAAGACTTATGAAGCATACCATATCATCTGCTCATATTAATAAAAACAAACTATCCGAGATTGCTTTTCAGGTAACTGAATTAGAACTATCGGAAGATGCCAAGCAACGAATTTTAAAAGGTCGCAAGTACCTCGATGAAAAATATGGCGCCATAGAGGCGCCTACTGCATACGGTATCAACACTGGGTTTGGTTCCTTATGTGACACTCGCATTGAACTGCAAGATATAGAGAAGTTACAGAAAAACTTAATCATATCACATGCTTGTGGTGCCGGCAAGCCTGTTCCTAAGGAGATTATAAGAATCATGCTTTTTTGTAAAATACAAAGTCTATCGTACGGCCATAGTGGAGTAAGTATAGAAGTTGTTGAAAGGTTGATTTTTTTCTTTAATAATAATTTATTACCCGTAATTTATGAACAAGGTTCATTAGGAGCTAGTGGTGATCTAGCGCCGCTCGCGCACATGGCTTTACCGTTGCTAGGTTTAGGGGAAATATATATTGACAATGAAGTTAGAGATGCAAGCGCCTTGAAAAGTAATTATGGAGTGGAGCCTTTGAACTTAAAATCTAAAGAAGGTTTGGCCCTTATAAACGGTACTCAATTCATGCTTGCTTATGCTATTTATGGATTATTGAAAGCAGAACAGCTATGGAACTGGTCTCACATCACCGCTTCATTATCAATCGATGGTTTTAATTGTTCTTTATCTCCATTTTTACCGCAAAGTCATGTAATTAGGCCACATGCTGGACAATTAGAAAGCGCTCAATTATTACTAGACTTACTAGATGGAAGTGAGATAGCACAAGATGCTAAGGATAATGTACAAGATCCATATAGTTTTAGATGCGTACCGCAGGTACATGGTGCTAGCAAGGATACTTTAAACTTTGTTACTAAAACCATTGTTACAGAACTCAATTCAGTTACTGATAATCCTAATGTTTTTCCAGATTCAGACGAAGTGATTTCTGCTGGTAATTTCCATGGTCAACCACTTGCCTTAGCTTTGGATTATATGGCAATCGCTCTTAGTGAAATCGCAAACATAAGCGAGCGACGTACCTTTCAGTTAATGAGTGGTAAAAGAGGACTCTCTTCTTTTCTTGTTCACAACCCAGGTTTGAATAGTGGGATGATGATTATGCAGTATACTGCAGCCAGTATTGTAAGTAAAAATAAATCTCTAGCTAATCCTAGCTCTACTGATAGTATAGTATCCTCAAATGGGCAGGAGGATCATGTGAGCATGGGAGCAAATGCAGCAGTTAAATTATATGAACTTTTAGATAATTGTCAAACTGTTTTGGGAATTGAACTTATCGCTGGAGCAGAATCTCTTTCTTTTAGAAAAAAACAAACCTCTCCATTTCTGAAGAGGATAGTTAATTCTTTACGTGATTATGTGTCTCAACTCGATGAGGATCGTATCATGTATAGCGATATAAAAGCTGCTAGAATATTTCTTGAAGAAACTAAAATTGATTTTTAAACCAATTGATATTTGAGCTCTTTATTTCTTATAGAGTTTTCAATTTGTTTATTGGTCCATATAAGTGCCTCCTCTGGGGTAATGAATGATTTAAGCTTTCCAGGCTTAAAAAACTTTGCTTCTAGAGCGATGCTACTCATTCCATAAATTCTATTTTCAACTATTGCCACACTGCATAGATTGTCAAACTTTTTATTTTCAAGATGTATCATTGGGTCTACAGAATAGTTGTTCTCTCTTACACTTATATAACCGATAGGGTGATGAACCCCATAATGATAAACGATATTATTTCTTAAGGTCTCGTTCAATTTTTTATCAAAGTGAACTCCTTCGTTGATTGTTCCAATTACAAGATCTGGGTAAAACTCAAAGCGGCCAAAATCTAAATCTACTGTTTTCATATTCCCTATTTTTAATTGATGGAGTAAAAGTATTTTCATACCTAATCATTATTAATTTTGGAAACTTATTTAGCTTACAATTCGACTAAAAACATGTTTTTAGGATTTTGAGTTATTTGTTTTTAACAATTGTGCAATAAATAAAAAAAGGCTACTCAAAAAAGAGTAGCCTTTTATAGCATATAATAAAAATAACTTATTCTGTCGTACTTGCTTTTTCAATATTAATGACAAGTTCATTGGTTTTTTCGTCTAGGTCCATAGATATTGAATCTCCTTCTTGAAGTTGATTGTTAACAATTTCCTCTGCAAGAGTATCTTCAATATGTTTTTGAATAGCTCTTTTCAAAGGCCTAGCACCGTACTGTTTGTCAAAACCTTTATCGGCAATATAATCCTTTGCCTTCTCGCTTAGTTTTAAATCGTATCCTAAATCTTTGATACGTGCTAGTAATTTTTCTAGCTCGATATCAATAATTTTATGAATATCCTCTCTTTCTAAAGCGTTAAACACAATTACATCGTCAATTCTGTTCAAGAATTCAGGAGCAAATGTCTTTTTAAGGGCAGCTTGAATTACACTACGCGCATTCTCATCTGCAGCGCTCTTACGAGCTGCTGTACCAAATCCTACACCTGACCCAAAATCTTTAAGTTGTCTAGCACCAACATTACTTGTCATAATTATGATGGTGTTTCTAAAATCGATTTTGCGTCCTAAACTATCGGTAATGTAACCGTCATCAAGAACTTGCAATAACATATTAAAAACATCTGGGTGAGCTTTCTCGATTTCATCCAATAGAACCACGCTATATGGTTTTCTGCGCACTTTTTCAGTGAGCTGTCCACCTTCTTCATAACCTACATATCCTGGAGGCGCACCAATAAGCCTGCTTATAGCAAATTTCTCCATGTATTCACTCATATCAATTCTGATTAATGAGTTTTCAGAATCAAATAGCTCTTTGGATAAAACTTTAGCAAGTTGTGTTTTACCTACACCAGTTTGCCCTAGAAATATAAAAGATCCGATCGGTTTATTAGGATCTTTTAAGCCAGCTCGATTACGTTGAATAGCTTTTACTACCTGTTTTACAGCCTTTTCTTGCCCAATTACTGAACTACCTATAGTCTCATTTAGGTTGCTCAATTTCTTCATTTCTTGGGTAGCTATTCTGTTAACAGGAATTCCTGTCATCATGCTTACAACTTCAGCCACGTTTTCTTCGGTAACCGTATCCTTATGATTTTTAGAAGCTTCTTCCCAAGCATCTTGAGCGTCTTTAAGCTGTTGTTCTAGCTTTTTCTCATCGTCTCTTAATCGGGCAGCTTGCTCATACTTTTGTTTTTTAACAACATTAGTCTTCTCCTCGCGTACTTCTTCCAGCTTTTGTTCTATTTCCACAATTTGGTCTGGAACTTCGATATTTGTAATATGAATTCTAGAGCCTGCTTCATCTAAAGCGTCTATAGCCTTGTCTGGCAAAAACCTATCGGTCATATATCTATTGGTCAACGTTACACACGCTTCAATAGCCTCAGGCGTATACTCTACATTATGATGATCTTCATATTTCTCTTTAATATTGTTAAGAATAGCTATGGTTTCCTCAACGCTAGTTGGTTCTACCATCACTTTTTGAAAACGTCGTTCAAGAGCACCATCCTTTTCAATACTATTACGATACTCATCAAGAGTTGTCGCACCTATACATTGTATCTCACCACGTGCTAGCGCTGGTTTAAACATGTTTGAAGCATCTAATGACCCAGCAGCACCACCAGCGCCGACGATGGTGTGAATTTCATCAATGAATAAAATAATATCATCATTTTTTTCAAGCTCATTCATCACCGCTTTCATACGTTCTTCAAATTGACCTCTGTACTTCGTACCAGCAACTAGACTAGCAAGATCAAGAGTTATCACTCTTTTATCATATAAAATACGTGAAACTTTACGTTGAACGATTCTTAGGGCTAGACCTTCGGCTATTGCACTTTTACCAACTCCAGGCTCACCTATTAATAAAGGATTATTCTTTTTACGTCTACTCAAAATTTGAGATACACGTTGTATTTCTTCCGTACGACCTACAACAGGATCAAGTTTGTCGTCTTCTGCTAGTTTGGTTAAATCACGTCCAAAATTATCTAAAACAGGTGTCTTACTTTTCTTGCTACCTTTTTTATCGGCATTTCCTGAGAATAAGTTTTCTCCATCATCCTTACCTGCTTCATTAGAATCATCATCGCTAAAACTTTGTGCGAGTGGTTCATCAGTGTAATTATCATCTTCAGACAATAAGGTTTTAAACTCCTCTTTTACACCATCGTAATCCACTTGCATTTTGTTGAGCAATTTAGTCGTAGGATCGTTTTCATTGCGTAAAATGCACAATAGTAAGTGTGCAGTATTAATAGAGGAACTTTGAAACAGCTTTGCTTCTAAAAAGGTTGTTTTAAGTGCTCTTTCTGCCTGTCTAGTGAGGTGCAAATTCTTTTTTTCATTTGCTTTCAATTCCGAACTAGGATTTGCCGGACTCAATATTTCTACTTTTCTACGTAGTAAATCTAAATCGACACTTAAATTTCCTAAAATTTGAATGGCCTTTCCATCTCCATCTCTCAAAAGACCTAACATAAGATGTTCAGTGCCTATAAAATCGTGACCTAACCTTAACGCTTCTTCTTTGCTAAAGGCTATCACGTCTTTGACTCTCGGTGAAAAATTATCATCCATATAACTTGCTTCTTTGGCTAAATTTAATGAATTAAATCGTTCAAAAGCCGTACCGTTTTATAAATTACGGTTAATATAAAGTTTAAGTGGTTGGGTTCGCTTTCGCGAAAGCGTGATAAAATACCTGATTTGAAACTATTTAAACGCAAGTAGTCTAACTTTACCACATGATTTTAGGCATCGTTTATCTAAGCTAAAACTTATAAACAGGATTTCTTAAAATGTGTTAATAAAAAACATGATAAAATAGGCCTAAACCCTTATAAATACTAGCTGTTTGCTTATCTTGCTAGTTCATAATTTAAAACACTGATAATTCATGGCAGATGGAGAAAAGTTGATCCCGATTAATATCGAGGATGAAATGAAGTCAGCATACATCGATTACTCGATGTCGGTCATAGTGTCACGTGCACTGCCAGATGTGCGCGATGGGCTAAAACCAGTTCACCGTAGGGTTCTTTATGGAATGTACGAGCTAGGTGTACTATCTAATAGAGCTTACAAAAAAAGTGCAAGAATTGTAGGAGAGGTACTTGGAAAGTACCATCCTCATGGAGATACATCGGTATACGATACAATGGTACGTATGGCGCAAGAATGGTCTTTGAGGTATATGATGGTTGATGGTCAGGGTAACTTTGGTAGTGTAGATGGAGATCCACCTGCAGCCATGCGTTATACTGAAGCCAGAATGCGTAAAATAAGTGAGGAAATGCTCGCTGATATCGATAAGGAAACGGTAGATACTCAACTTAATTTTGATGATACATTAAGCGAGCCTACTGTTCTTCCTACAAAAATACCTAACCTGCTCGTAAATGGAGCTAGCGGTATTGCAGTAGGTATGGCTACTAATATGCCACCGCATAACTTATCTGAAGTAGTAGATGGTACAATCGCCTACATTGAAGATAACGACATAACAGTTGATGAACTCATAAACCATGTAAAAGCACCAGATTTTCCAACAGGTGGAATTATTTACGGTTATGATGGAGTAAAAGAAGCCATGCATACTGGGCGTGGTCGCGTTAAAATAAGAGGTAGAGCACGTATTGAAGAGGTAAAAGGACGTGAATGCATAATCGTTGATGAGTTGCCATATCAGGTAAATAAAGCTGATATGATTAAGAAAACAGCCGATCTTATCAACGAGAAAAAACTTGAAGGAATCTCCTCCATAAGAGATGAATCCGACCGTAAAGGTATGCGTATCGTATATGTTCTTAAAAGGGATGCTATACCTAATATCGTGATTAATAAATTGTATAAGCATACTGCTTTACAATCAAGTTTTAGTGTGAATAACATTGCACTTGTAAACGGTAGACCGCAATTACTTAATGTTAAAGAGATGATCCACTATTTTGTGGAGCACAGACATGAGGTAGTAACTCGTAGAACAACTTTTGAATTGCGTAAAGCTGAAGAACGAGCACATATCCTTGAAGGATTAATTATTGCTAGTGATAATATCGATGAGGTTATTGCACTTATACGTTCTAGTAAAAATGGAGAAGAAGCGCGAGAAAAGCTAATTAAACGTTTTGAACTTTCTGAAATTCAAGCTAGAGCTATCGTTGAAATGCGATTGAGACAGCTTACAGGGCTAGAACAAGATAAATTACGATCAGAGTATAACGACCTTTTAGAAACCATCGCAGACCTTAAAGATATTCTTGCTAAAAAAGAGCGTAGAATGGCTATTATTAAGGAAGAACTTCTCGAGGTTAAAGAGAAATTTGGTGATGAGCGCCGATCAAAAATCGAGTATGCTGGTGGTGATTTGAGTATCGAAGATATGATACCAGATGAGCAAGTTGTAATCACAATTTCACATGCAGGTTACATTAAGCGTACTAGTTTGAATGAATATAAAATTCAGAATAGAGGTGGAGTAGGCCAGAAGGCAAGTACAACGCGTGATGCAGATTTCCTGGAGGATATTTTTATAGGAACAAATCATCAATACATGCTTTTCTTTACTGAAAAAGGTAAGTGTTTCTGGATGAGAGTTTATGAAATACCAGAAGGTAGTCGTACTTCCAAAGGTAGAGCTATACAGAATCTAATTAATATTGAGCAAGACGATAAGGTTAAAGCGGTAATTTGTACTCAAGATCTTAAAGACGAAGACTATATTAATAGTCATTATGTGATAATGGCTACTAAAAAAGGTCAGGTTAAGAAAACTTC
This sequence comes from Nonlabens sp. MIC269, assembly GCF_001430865.1. Taxonomy (GTDB): domain Bacteria; phylum Bacteroidota; class Bacteroidia; order Flavobacteriales; family Flavobacteriaceae; genus Nonlabens; species Nonlabens tegetincola. The sequence goes on from NZ_CP011373.1 coordinate 2,756,092, forward strand.
TTTAGAACAGTACTCAAGACCTCGTTCAAATGGTATTAATGCAATTACTATTAAGGATGGAGATACCTTATTAGAAGCAAAACTAACGACTGGAGATAGCCACGTAATGTTAGGATTGAAGAGCGGTAAAGCAATTCGATTTGATGAATCAAAAACTAGGCCTATGGGTCGTAGTGCAAGTGGAGTTAGAGGAATCAGACTTGCGCACGACGATGATGAGGTTATAGGAATGGTATCTGTAAATGATATGGAATCTAATATTCTTGTCGTTTCTGAAAAAGGATACGGTAAAAGGTCAAGCCTAGAAGATTATAGAGAAACTAATCGTGGAGGAAAAGGTGTAAAAACAATCTCTGTTACTGAAAAGACAGGAAGTTTAGTGGCTCTTAAAAATGTAACTGACTCTGATGATTTAATGATTATCAATAAGTCTGGTGTTGCGATTAGAATCAATGTCTCTGACCTAAGAGTTATGGGAAGAGCAACGCAAGGAGTAAGGCTTATAAACTTAAAAGGTAACGATTCGATTGCTGCAGTTGCAAAAGTTGTTAAAGATGAAAACGACGACGATAGTCTTGAGGCAACGGAAAACGATGGCACAACTGTTGTGACCGATGATAGCGAAGAATAACAAAAATTTTAAAATGAAAAAAATAGTAACTATTATGTTTCTTTTTTGTGCAGTAATTGCTACTGCACAAAAGAAACAATTCAAAAAAATAGCAAAGGCAGTAGATAGAAATGACATCGCAGCTGCAATGGAAATTTTCAATACTCTAAATGAAAATGAAATAGAAGCTGATTATAAAGATGAGTATGCATTTTACAATGCATTCACTCTTTTTACAAATGCAACTGACGATGTTGATCAGCTTTTATTAGCTATGGATGAATTGAAAAAAGCTGAAGAGTTAGGGTTTGATGATGAGGTTAAATTTAGTTTTGTTGAAAGTTTAGGAAGACAATTGCTAGTTAAAAATGCAAGTAAATTAGCAAACTCAAATCCGCAAAAAGCTCTTTCAATAGTTAAAAAACTAGCTTCCTTTTACCCAGATGATCATTCAATGAAATTTAATACTGCTAATTTAGCGTACTCCACTGGAGAATTTGAAGAGGCTTTATTTTACTATGAAGAATTGTTTAATAATGGTTTCTCAGGAGAACAAGATATTTTTAAAGCTACTAGGGTAAAGGATGGGAAAGAAGAGATATTTCCTAATAAAGTCTTAGTAGAAGCTGCTATTGCTAAGGGAGAATACAAAAATTTAATAGTTGAGAAATCACCTTCTAATAGAGGAGTAATAGTTAGTAATTTAATCTGGCTTTACAAAAACTCTGGTCAAGATGCCAAAGCAAAAGAGGTTTTTGTAAATGCGTTTGATAGATATCCAAATGATGAATCTTTGAAAATAAACAAGGCAGATATGTATTTAACCTTGGGTATGATGGATGAATATAAAAAAGCTACTGAGGCGCTTGTAGATGAAGTTTCGGACCCAAAAGTTTTTGATAATCTTGGATTAGCCGCCGTTCAAAATAAAAATTATGATGAAGCTATTAAATATTTTAATTTAAGTTTATCTAAGAATCCTAATAATTTTGTTACTTTATATAATTTAGGCGCTATATATTTAGAAAAAGGAAACTTGGATTCTACTTCATATGATGATCAAGAAAAGTTATACAAAAGCGCAATCGATGTTTTTGAAAAAGCTTTAAAAATAAAGCCGGAAAATGCAAACGTAAAAGGTACTTTGTTAAGCTTATACGGAGCACTTGAAATGCAAGATAAAATCGATGCTCTTCAAGGAAAATAAAAAGTTTAAATATTACGCTTTCGCGAAAGCTTAAAATTAAAAAAGCCTCTCAATATTATGAGAGGCTTTTTTTAATTAGATAATTTTTTTGATTACCCTTAACTTGTGAGTATGCGAATTACTTTCTACATTGAAAATACCACTTTGATCTAAGCGATCTATTCTTATCTTGCCGTGGGCATGGATAATGTAATTATCTTGCATAACGACTCCTACATGAGTGATTAAACCTTCTTTATTATCAAAAAAGGCCAAATCACCTGGTTCTGATTCCTCTATAAAGCTTAAAGCTTCGCCAATATTTGCTTGCTGTGAAGCGTCTCTAGGAATGGAATGCCCGTTCAATCTATACACTAATTGTGTAAATCCGCTGCAATCGATACCCAATGGATTACGTCCACCCCATAAATATGATGTATTTAAAAAGAGTAAAGAGTTTTCGACTATTTTAGATTTTTCAATTTCTGCAAAATCATGATATTCTCCATTAAACTTGTCTCCTAAAAAAGCAGAAGAGCTTATTTGCGCACCAATACATATTGTAGATAACGATCCATCTTCATGTGTTACATGAGAAATTAAATCAGTACAATATGATTTGGGAAGTTGATGAATACTATGGTAGTCTTCTGACTCAATTTCCCTCAATTGTTTATTATCTATCCAACCTTCATATTTATCATGTGCAAGTCGTATCCTAGACCAACTTTTTCTTGGTTCGATAATTTTGAATATTTCCCCATATAGTACCTGAGATACTAGCTCACTTTTATCACTAGCTTCAGCTCTTAACGGAGCAATTGAAATTGGGCAAATACCGTATCTCATGTATTATAACATTTCTATAACCATAGCGCTTGCACCGCCGCCGCCGTTGCAAATAGCAGCAGCTCCTAATTTTCCGTCTTCTTGTTTAAGTACACTTAATAATGTAGTTACTATACGAGCACCGCTACAGCCTAATGGATGCCCTAGTGAAACCGCACCACCATACACATTAACGTTCTTATCATTAAGTCCCAATAGCTTCATATTTGCTAATCCAACAACTGAAAAAGCCTCATTGAATTCAAAATAATCTATTTCATCTTGAGAAACACCTGCTTTACTTAAAGCTTTGGGTAAAGCTTTTGCAGGAGCAACTGTAAAATGCTCAGGAGTCAGTGCTGCATCTGCATATCCTTTTACGTAAGCAATTGGACTAAGACCTAATTCTTTAGCTTTATCTTCACTCATCAAAAGTAACGCGGCAGCACCATCGTTGATCGTAGAGGCGTTTGCCGCTGTCACAGTACCATCCTTAGTAAATGCAGGGCGTAATGAAGGTATTTTATCCATTTTGACATTAGAGTATTCCTCATCTCTATCAACTACCAAATCATCACCACGGCGCTGTGGGACATGAACTGGAACTACTTCATCACTAAACTTTCCATTTGACCAAGCTTCACTAGATCTGTTATAAGATTGAATTGCAAATTTGTCTTGATCTTCTCTTGTAAAACTATGGTCTATAGCACACTGGTCAGCACATACTCCCATAGCATTTTTATCATAGGCGTCAATTAATCCATCTCGTTGCATTCCATCGACTAGAGTGCTAGGGCCAAACTTTGTAGCATTGCGTAGATGTGTATAATGTGGTATTTGACTCATGTTTTCCATTCCACCGGCAATGACAACATCAGCGTCTCCACAAGCTATTGATTGTGCTGCCATCATTATAGATTTCATTCCACTCGCACAAACTTTATTTACAGTAGTACAAGGAGTGTTTTTTGATATACCTGCTCCTAGAGCTGCTTGTCTAGCAGGTGCTTGACCCGTATTTGCTTGAACAACGTGACCCATAAAAACTTCTTGAACGAGGTTTGGATCAATTCCAGATTTATCTATTGCTCCTTTGATTGCTATGCTACCTAATTGTGTTGCAGGGATGGTTGATAGCTTTCCCATAAAGCTACCAATAGGTGTTCTTGCGTAGGATACAATTACTACTTTATTCATGATGTTTATCTTTACCTGCGAAAATACATAAAAACACTGCTTTTTAAAATTGTAAAGTGGTTAATTCAACCTTAAAGTAAAGGATGTCGTTTATAAAAAAATATTTTAAAATTGAACATTTGGCTTTATTTGTCATTTTGTTTCTGTCTACGGTTTTAATTGTTCTATTAACTCCGGAAAGTAATAGATTTTCATTACGATATCAACACGGTGAACCTTGGTCACAGGATGTTTTATACGCGCCTTTTGATTTCCCTGTTTACAAAACGAATGAGGAATTAATTTCAGAAAAAAAACAAGCAATAGAAAGTCAATTTCCGATATATACTTTTAAGAAAGTATCACTTGAAAATAAAAATTTTATTCTTGCGAATAGTGAAAAAGTTATTAGCGAAAATCTGAATAATGATTTAAATGAAATAATACTTAACTCTTACGAAACAGGTGTTATTTCTGATACCTTGATCAATCGTTCTATCATATTAGTTAAGAATGGTGAGGAAAGTATTATTAATACGGATAAACTTATTAGAAGAACTGAATTAAAAAAGAAAATAAGAAATTTACTTCCTGATTCATTATTTAATGTTTTTAATGTCCCTGAAGAAAATGTTTTCTTTAATAAGGAAGAAACGAATAAGAGGATTAATAATGCTATTTCAAATATTTTACCTATTGACTATTGGGTGAAACAAAATAGTAGAATAATAGCTAAAGGTGAAATAGTTCAAGGTGATAAGTTGAAAGTGCTAGATTCCTTGAATAGAAATTATGTAAAGAATTCAGACGTCAAAGATCGACTGATTAGTAAAATTAGTAAAGGAGCAATAATTTATGTTCTATTATTAGCGTTTTATCTGTATATCAAAAAATTTAATGGAGCACTTTTATTGATCAATAAGAATATTATTTTCATTCTATTCAATACATTATTGTTCATTTGTTTAGGAATATTTTTCTCGTATAGTTATCCTGATTATATATTAATTATACCTTTTGTAATTTATTCTTTGATTCTTCAATCATTTTTTTCTACAAGATTGGCTTTATTTTGTAGTGTCTTAGTAACTCTTGTCATAAGCCTTAATGTTTTAAATCCCCTTATTTTTATAACACAACAAATATTGATTTCAATTGTAGCCTTAACCTCAAATGCAAAAATTTATAATCGAGCTAATTTATTTTTAGTGGTTGTTAAAATTCTAATTATTTCTACGATTATTTGGATTTCATTTTCATTATTTAGTGATGCGGATTTCACTATTAAATGGGAAAAATTAGGGCAGATAGTAATCAGTAGTATTCTCGTCTTAATGATTTATCCTCTCATATATGCTTATGAAAAAGTTTTTAATATGACGAGTGATATTTCATTACTTGAATTAGGAGACACCAATGCTCCATTGTTAAAAAGACTATCCAATGAAGCGCCAGGAACCTTTCATCACTCTTTGAATGTGGCAAATATAGCAGAATATCTGGCAAGTGAAATTGGAGCAAATTCGATGTTGGTAAGAGTAGGTGCTTTATATCACGATATAGGAAAAATTAGCAATCCGACTCTATTCATCGAAAATCAAACGAATGGAATTAATCCTCATGATGATCTAGCACCAAAAGAAAGTGCAAGCATAATAATAAACCATATATTACTAGGAGTAGAGTTAGCTAAGGAGTACAATATTCCTGATAGAATAATTGACTTTATAAGAACCCATCATGGAGATTCTCTTGTCAAATATTTTTATCATAAAAACAAAGAGCTTGATCCAAACACAGTTAAAGAGAATTTTAGCTATCCGGGTCCTAAACCATTCAGTAAAGAAACAGCATTATTAATGATAAGTGATAGTATAGAAGCAGCTTCAAAGAGTGTACAACAACCGACTGCACAAAAATTTGATAGACTAGTGGAAACTGTTATAGATGGACATTTAAATAGTGGTCAGTTTGATAATTCTGATTTAACTTTAAAAGAAATTAAAAAGGTCAAACTGTTGATAAAAAAGAAGTTAAACAGTATTTATCATGTTAGAATTGAATATCCCGAATAAAAAACGTAAAAATGTTTTGTGAAAACTAATTCTTTGCCGTAGATTTGCAACCGCTTTGAGAAATTGAAGTAAGTTCTTAAATTTTTGGAGAGGTGCCAGAGTGGTAATGGAGCAGATTGCTAATCTGTCAACGCGCAAGCGTTGCCCGGGTTCGAGTCCCGGTCTCTCCGCAGCATTCTCCAATGTTTTTCGGGGTGTAGCGTAGCCCGGTCATCGCGCCTGCTTTGGGAGCAGGAGGTCGCAGGTTCGAATCCTGCCACCCCGACTTCAACTGGTAACAGTTGCAAACAAAACCTTGTAAATCTTATGATTTACAAGGTTTTATTGTTTTAACCCTTTCATATCATTTGATATGAAATGATATGAAAAGGTTAGCATAAAGGTTAGCATCCCAATTATGTGAAATATGCTAACCGATTAACCAGTAAAACCTTATTGAGATATAGTTGATTTGACATTCGTCTAGTAATTAATAACAATTTAAAGACGACAACTATGCAAACAAGGTCAACATTTAGCCTGCTATTCTATTTAGATAAGGCAAGAGCAAAAAACGGACAAGCAACACTTAAGGCAAGAATTACGGTAAACGGGAAACGCTCAACATTTAGCTTGAACCGTAAGGTGGATATAAGTAAATGGAGTATTGCTAAATCGAGAATGACCGGCTCCAGTAGTGAGGCTAGAAATGTAAACAGATGTATTGATAACGTTCAAGTCAAGGTACAAGAAGCCTTTGATCAACTGGAAAGGGAAGGAGTTCATATTTCAGCACAGGCTATTAAATCTCGTTATTTAGGAGAGGATAAACAAGAGTACACGTTACTTGAACTAGTCGACTACCACAATGACAAGGCAAAAGAAACATTGTCTTGGGGAACACGTAAGAACTACTATACTACCTTAAAATATTTAAAACTATTTCTTCGGGATAAATTGAAAGTAGAGGATATCTACCTTTCCAAATTATCATATCAATTTTTGATAGACTTTGAAAATTTTCTACGCAAGCATACCCCAACGGACCATCAAAAGAAGATGGGAAATAATACGGTCATGAAACACATTCAAAGGTTACGTAAACTAGTGACGATGGCTTATAAAATGGAATGGTTAGAGCGTGATCCTTTCATCAAGTTTAAGCCTACCTATATCAAAAACGAACGAGAGTTCCTGAATGAAACCGAATTACAAAAGCTACTTGAGTTGAATTTTTCGATCAAAAGGCTAGAGGTTGTAAAGGATCTGTTTGTTTTTGCTTGTTACACAGGATTGTCCTACATAGATGTTATGAATTTAACCGAAGATAATTTAGTAACTGGAATTGATGGTGGTGTTTGGATAGTCACAAGTAGACAAAAAACTAACAATAGTGTAAAAATTCCATTACTGGATCTACCTCAAGAATTGATCTCTATATATCAAAAGGATATTAGAATAAAAGACAACCATTTATTCCCCAATTTATCTAATCAGAAGTTAAATGCTTATTTAAAGGAGATTGCCGATCTTTGTGGTATTCGCAAACGATTAACTTTCCATGTTGCTAGACATACATTTGCAACTACAGTTACACTAGGTAATGGAGTGCCTATTTCCACTGTCAGTAAGCTTCTAGGCCACTCTAAAATAGCAACAACTCAAATTTATGCACGTGTACTAGAGAGTAAAATCAGCGAAGATATGCAAGCATTAAAAGATGTACTTATCCAAAAGAAAGGCAATGGATCTAAACATAAACAACTGTCTATAGAGGGAATAAAATAGAATGGAGTTTTGGTTTAATCGAATATTATAGTTTTATTTCCATCCAGATCAGTCGCCAACGCCGCTCCATTATAAAAAGGCTCTAGTAGTAAATAACGCTCTTTGTAGATAGGGTTCCCTTTTAGGTCAATGTGAAACCAGCCTTGTTCATCTTTAGCGCAAGCGAGACCTTTATGATACACGTTTAAGTCTTGAAAAAGTTTATTATGTACTCTAGATCCGTCATTATAGATATGAGTAAAAAAGTTGTTTTGTAATTGTACACAAGCGATGGCTTCTTTAAAATCTCCAGCATATTGGAAAGACTCATCGTAAAGTCTTTTTCCATTTTCATCTATATGAAAATAGGCACTACCTTGGTCTTTTACGGTACAAACATTTTGTTGGTAATTACCTGTCCATTTGTACCGTTCCTTGTAGATAGCTTGCCCTTTTAGATCTATGTGGTAAGCACCGTCATAATCTATTACAGCAGCTTTATTATAGTAGTACCCGAAGGTTCTGAGATAACGCTTGTCATAGATAGGTTTTCCTTTTATATCGATATGATAGGCGCCAGAACCATCAGCAACAGCGGCCAAACCTTCTTTATGAAAATTAAGCGCTGTCAGGTACTTTTTATCAAATAATGGCTGACCTTTATTAGAATAGCCTGTTTGATTTTTATTAAGCTTTATTTCGTTCCATTCCATTATTTGATAAACGTTAAGATAGTTTGTAATTCATTTAATGATTTTGCCTCTTGAAAAATAAATCCAGACTTATTTGCTAATGCTATGTATTCATAAGATGAACGCTCAAAGCTTTCGCACAAGGCCAGCATATTTAGCGATAGAAGTGAAAGATCGATATTAATTTTATCTGTACAGTTTTCAATAACATACAAATGTCCTTTTTCTGGCAAAGCGTCATAGGTATTCTTAAGTATTTTAGATGCTTTATCATCATTCCAATCGTGTAGAATTCTTGAGAGAATAATGGCATCAGAAACTTTTGGTATTTCATTAAAAAAGCTACCTGATTTAAGGAATATATCATCCCTAAGATCGCAATTTTCAATTACGGATGGTAGATCAAAAACATAGCACTCTAATTGAGGGGATTTCTCCTTAATTTCCGATATGGCAGCTCCGTATCCAGCACCTACATCCATTATGCTTTTATGTTTACTGAAATTAATCTTATTTGGAAGATTTTGATAGTCATCTTTCGCGTAAGCGAACATAGCTTTATGGTACTGGTCTAATTTTCCTTTATCACGACTTATAAATTCAAAATAATCCTGACCATAATTATTTTGAAAAAAGCTTTTTCCTGTTTTTATAGATTCATCTAGAGCCATCCAGGCCTTCAAGTGATCTCCACACCAATTTAGACAAGCGTATTTTAAGGTTTTGGGATGATTTTCTGTAAGTAGGACAGATATTTCATTTAGAGCATAACTGCTTTTTTCTTTATCCAAAAACTTGATACTTACTAATCCCTCTAATAGCAGCTCGATGTGCTTTTTAGCTATAACCAATTCCTTTGAGATTACTAGTGATGTTTTACTGCCTGATTCTAAAATGTCAAATATGTCGATCTTGCAAGCTGCACTGACAGTCATATACTTCCAGTGTTCCGTAAAAAACGACTTAAGAAAATCTCGTTTATTCATTTGACAACTTCTTTTTGATACTGGAAATCTGACTTTCGGTTAAACCACAGGAAAGTAGATAGTTTTTTATTCCGCCTTCATTTTTAATGACATCTAGTGCAATATTGAGTTTTTGAAGAGAAACATCCATTTCACTTGCTAAGTAGTCGGTGTATATAGTTTCTATTGATGCTTCTAGTAAAAGGTGAATCATAGAAAACAGTATTCCTGTGCGATCTTTACCTGCGTGACAGTGAATGGCTATAGCACCTTCTTTTTGCTCTAGAATGTTCTCAAAGACTTTTTTTACGGAATCCTTACAGCCCATTGCAAAAAAACGATAGGCAATTTCGTGATTAGTACCTATCCTATATTTCTCTTTAAACCATTCTGGTTGATCCCAAGGGTCAAATGGAGCCTTTACATATTCAATAGTGTTTTTTATTTCTTCAGAATACTCAATATCATCAATTTCTCGATCAGCCCTTAAATCTACAATAGTTTTTATGTCGTGTTTTTCTATTTTTTCGATATTGAATAGATCAAAAACTGAAGCTCGATAAACTTGCCCTTTTTTTATTTTCAAATTGAATTTTGAAAGATCTCTGAAATTCTTCATAAGGGTTTTCTCATTACACAAGTTTTGCAGACCTCTTTAGACTTATAATTAGCAACTAAATCTTTATAGGAATCACTATTTAATACTTCTTGAATAGTAGAATCTTTGATATTGCCAAAATCTCCTAGCGATTGCCTTAAATGATCTGGTGCGCAGCAAGGTGATATTTTACCAGTTGCTGATATCCATAACTCTTTGGTTAAGAATGGACATTCGTAGTCTGAAGGTACTTCTTCGATTTCGATATTATTTATTGCAGTGATATTTTCTAACAATACTTTTTCACCATTTGGTTTTTTGAATTTTTCTGCTGTAGCGTGAGCTGCTGTAACATGGTTATTCCATTCGGCTACACTTTCTGGTGTTGCTCTCATAGATAGTGATTTAATCTCGTCAAAATGATCCCATAGTTGATGTCCTTTAACTCTATCAGCTCCTAGTGAAGCAGCTAGTTTAATAATATCCGATAACTCATGCATATTATTTCGCATAAAGGTCAGCTGCAAGGTTACGCGACAGTAGTATCCATGCGATTTGAAATATGCATCCCTATAGTCTATAAATTCTTTTATGTTTTGTTTCGCTTTCGCGAAAGCGAGACCCAGCATTACATTTTCTGAGGTTTCAGCCGTAGCGCCATTCCAACTTATTTTAACATCCGTGGTATTTGGAACTATTAAGCGTGCCCAGTCCAGAACCGTTTTTTTAGGAAAGGTTCCATTGGTAGTTAGGTTTATTTTGATGTTGTGCTGTTTAGCTAACTCAAATATTTGGTCAAATTGTTTGTACAACAATGGTTCTCCCATTGTGGATGGAATTATTTCTTTAACTCCTAAAGAAGCTGCTTGTTCAAAAATCTCTTCCACGGTTTTGAAATCCATTCGGCGTCGTTTTATTCCTGTTGTTTTATAAAGGTTAGGAATAAAATCGCTGTATGGACTATGCTCTTCGCACATAATACACTTGAGATTACAATCTTCTGGATTAGTATCTAGTGTTACTCGCCATAGGTTTTTAGCTGGGACAAATGACTTGTATATTTCTTCTAACTTTTCACAATGTTCGTTTATAGAAACTACCTGACCGTCTTGAGAATATAGATAACCTTTCTGACCAAGCTTTTTCATTTTATCTGGATTACTGACGGCACCTACTAGTTGCAAGTGTAAATCATTTGCATCCCTATGCTTAAAAAGTAATCCATTGATATTATGTTTTACGTATTCTTTCATTCCGCCAAAATCTGCGGTAATTACAGGAACTTCACAAGCTTGTGCCTCGTGAATGACTAATGGCGAATTTTCTGCCCATATAGACGGAACTACAATACAATCTACTTTAGAAAAAACGTCTTTGACAATGTTTTCATTATGGTATTCTGGTAAAAACTTGATCTCATTACGGGAAGATGATGCTAGTCGTTTTAAGGCTTGAGTGCTTTGGCCTTTTTCACGCCCATAAATAAGCAGTCTTGCAGGTTGTTCAAGCCTTTTAAAGGCTTCTATTAAAAGGTTAATCCCTTTTGCTGGTATGTGTGTGCCAATGTAGCCAAATGTAAAAAGCTGCCTCTTGTTTTTTTCAATAGGTGGTTTTAAATAAGACGTATCAAACCCATAATCTAAATACTGAATTTTAGACTTAGGAATATCAAAATCTGTAATAAAGCGATTCATTAAGTATTTAGCCGGAGCAATAAATAAATCAACTTTATTTATAATGGCTTTGGTTTCCTTCATTCGCCTTTCAGTCCATCCAGTCCAGTTTTCTAAATCTATGTTTTCTTCCTTCTCTTTTCCACTAAAATAAACGCGGTAGCAGTCTGAGGCGCATTTACTGTGATCTTGTTTATCGCATAATTGGTGATTGTTTTCTAAGCCAATACTTCTCGTTAGGAATTGTCCTCTAGGGCACATTAACCAGAAATCGTGTAGGGTAAATATGATAGGAATATCGAGTTTCTTTAAAACATCTACAATTCCTGTAGATAAATGATTGAGATGTCCTATGTGAGCTATATCTGGTTTTAAATCTAAGACCAGTTCTTCAAAAGCTTCATCTATAGCTTTATGCCGGTAGCCATCTTTTCCTTGTGGATTATTGATGAAATATAGCGCTGTTTTTTCAGAAACAATTTCTGTTCTTATTTGAAAATCGGGTGCATAGATGTTTTCTTCTCTAGTGAAAACAGAGACCTTATGTTTTTTAGAAAGCTCTTTTACGATTGTTTTACTATACACCTCGCTACCCGCATTATATAAAGGCGGATAGCCGTGTATTATTTTAAGTATGTGCATTAATTATTACGCGGAATTAATTCAAGAGACCAAAGTTAAAAAATGTAGGGTTGATTTTTTATTATGGATATTAACAATTCATATTTAAATCATTCTCCTCAGACCATTCACGTATTAATTCTATCGCCTTTTCATTAGGTTCTTGATTCATTTTACCGGCAACCTGAACTATGGCTGTACCTCTTACCTCTATAGTTACAAATGGCTTTTTAATCTTATTTCTTAATTTACTCAAGCTAAAGACATGAGTAGAACCTTCATAACAACTTGTTGCATAACTGAATACGCAATGGTGTAGCGTTTTACTTTCTTTAAGTAATCGCTTTCCATCTGTAATTTCTTCGATGACATAGGAAAAAGTTTTGTCAATAGACATCCATTTTTCAATGGGTAAAGGATCCCACTTATACCTTAAATATTCTGGATTATAGGTATAAGTGATTCGCCAGTTATCAACAGCACGCTGCACAGAGGTAAGTGTTCTTCCCTTTATTGAATACTGTAGCGGCTGCTCATCGTAATAACGCTGTGCTTCAAAATAATCTATTAAATGTGCTAGATTGTAGTCATCTTCAAATTCGTACTGGTATTTGCAAATAAAACGAAAAATACTTTTCCAGAATTCAATATCTCTTTTAAAAGTAGCTAGCTGATCTCTAAATATTTTACTTGCTTCTAGGGTTTTATTTAATACGAAATGCTGCTTTGGCTGTTCTTTTAGAATAGTAGCTGCGAGGACAAATCGCTCAAGTATGTTATCCTCTACATCAGGTAGTTCAATCTTTGTGTTTTGTAAAATAGCATTTTCAGTCTTTGAAATTTTTAAAGATGACGGTAGTATTTTTCTTAGGCTTTTTCCTTCTATAATATTAATAATGAGGTCGAATTCTTCTTTAGAGCAATTAATTAAATAAGGAAATAAAAAGTTGGGTACCGGTTTCGTGATAAAAAGATACTCTGTAAGTCTTTTTAAATCTGTTTTGAATATACTCCCTTCATAGGGGATGTGATAAGCACGCATAGGTTTTAAAAAAGACCTAATCATCAAATCTGGTCGTTCAGAAATGATAAAAATGTTCATCAGCAAGTACTGTGCATCTTTGTGACTTCTCAATACAACGTCGTGTTTTAAAAAATCTTGAGTTAGACTTATGCTAATTTTAAATTGTGATTGAGTCTGACTAGTTATGGGTTTATGTGTTTTAAACGCCCATAAAACTGCAGAAATGATTTGGCTATATGACTGGCTAGCATAACTTCTGGCTGTATTTAATTCAGTAAGCCATCGTAGTAATCTATTGATAACAGTAAATTCTGACCAAAGAATAACATGACTCAAATCATTTTCAACATCCAACTCATTATCAACGTATTCAATAGTATGTTCAATTATTAAAAGTTGACTCTCGTCTAGTAATTCTCTAGCTTCATCTGACTGATGCCATAAACGTCTATTATAAGTGTCTTTAAAATACCTCATACGTTCACTCACAAAGCTCTTTAAAATGCTCGTAAATCATTACCATAGCAAGTGTATCTAACTCACAATAACGCAATAAGGCAGCTCTAGTCTCTTTACGTTCACTATCTGAAACAAATGGGTCTTGTAAATGTGAATAAGCGAAAAGAGCTGCTCCACCATCAGCTATCTGTCGTACTTCTTTGCTTGCATTATCAATCGCGTTTTCTAGATCTTCATTAGAAATACCATCAAAAAGAGGCGGCAATAGTTTATAAGGATTAACGGGAACCCCATTTTCTAAGGTTAGAAAGGTGTAATTCTCATCAAAATTCAGTGAAGTCAGATTGATATCCTTGATAGGTTTCGTGTATTTTTCTTTAAGGAATGTACTTGAATCTAAAACAGCAGGCAGTATCGCTTTTATAGAATTAGATCCGCCTGTTTGAGGATGGTAATAATTTCTTACTACCGTTTGTTGTAAATCAATCATATCTCGTTCTCCTGCAGGATAACGTCGTGCACTACTATTAGTAGGGTGTGCTATAGACTCAATGAATGCACATAGTTCTTTTTTATCTTTTTCATCAGAATCAAGCAACTGTCCATAGGTTACGTTTACAATGGTATTCTCGTGATTATGATATCTAAATATGGAACCATTATTTTGTTCTAAAGATGCTTTTAATGCACGTAAGAAATCAAAATTTGGGAATACACTTATCTCAAGATTGATGTAATCTGAGTGATGTTCTACACGACCATCTTCATATACGATATGATGGCTAAACTGAAACGCCAGCTGCTCATAGGGTCTCATTCCAGAAGTAAAAGGAATCGCCACAGCACAAGTCTCAAAGTCGATAAAGTTTAGCGGATATTTCCACTGACTCATTTGAAGGCGTAGATTCTCAATATCTACGGCAATAGTTGGGTCATGATTAATTGTTTTTTCAATTTGAATCCATTGTCTATCTGAACGACTCATTCCATACGCACTAGGATCGTTTTTTACATCATCTCTGGTGAGCTCATCCATAAAATAACGATGCTCCTTTAATGCGTTTTTAGCAGGATTGTTCCATACATCATAAGTTTTAGGGTCGTTGATACGCTTTCGCGAAAGCGTAATTAAATCAGGTCTCTGTTTAGGTAGTTCCATCATCCAGCAAACGTGGAAGCCACTTTCTTGCTTTGGACCTGGGTTATCATCTTTGTACTCACAACCTTTGCAATGTGCTCCAATAGGGGTGTTGATTTTTATGTTATCTCGATAATGATCTCTGTAAAACAAAACCATTTCTTCAAAGGTCCGCTCTGGCTCTTGCGGATTTTTAGAATAGATGAGATTTATTTCTTCATCTACTGAAATAAGAGCTAAAATGGAATCACCGATAGAGTCTTTGCTTATAAATGGTGGTACAATAACACCAGTACGCAAGTCAGCATTGGGGTCTATTTTAAAATAACTGTGCAAACCACTTATGGTAGTACGTTTTGATTTATCTACAAGATTGAGATAGGCATTTATTTTCCATTCTGGATGGCATTTTTGTATTACATATTGCTGAAATGCCACGTCGTATAGATAGGGCTGCATACCACTGACTATAGTTCCTTTTTTAGTAATAAAAGTGTGATGATGAGCGCCGTCTATAGACTTAGCTTTTACTTCTATCAATTTAACTCTATTGCCTTTCTTTTCAAGAATATCAACACGTATGAATAGTCCACCGTAAAGAAATGCTGCTTCAAAAATGGTTACGTTCTCCTTTTCTAAAAGTAATGCCGTACGCTCTGCAAGCTTGTCGTAGTCCCGGTCTTCACCGAGAATAGCTTTACCTTCTGGATAGTATAAACGAGCAAGTTCTTCTACCTGAAAACCGCCTTGCGCCAGTCCTTGTAAAAAGGAATCACTTTCACTAGAATCTTTATAGATAGGATTTCGTGTGTAATATAGCTTGGTCGGACAATCTAGCGCTAGTTTAAATCTTGATTTTGTGAGATAGCGTGGTTTAGGCATTTTCTAAGTTGATTTCGTTGACCTTTTGATAATATTTTTTTATGAATTCTAAAGAGGTGTTTACGATTAAGTCAATATTTTGTTGTCTAGTTTTTGAATCAAGAAATAAATTCAAAGTGTCTAATTTTGATAGGTTCATCCATTTCGAATTCGTGTCATAAATTTGTTCCCATTCAGGGAATACAAACCATTCTTGACAATCTGGTCTTATTTGCTTTGCAATTTTCTCATCTCTAGTTTTATTAAAAACTCCGATCATAAGTTTGCCTTCGTGATGAGACTTTGGATCTCCTTTAAAGGACTCTATGCTAAAACGTAGTACATGGTCATCTACACCTTTAGTATGAAGCCAAATTTGAGAAAATTTATAGTTTACATCATTTCCATGATAAATATCTAATCCGAATTTTTCAACTTGTTCCTTTAGACTTTTAAAAACATCATTTTTAATTTCGCGTTTAATCTCATTTTTTACATTATAGTAGTTATGATGAATTGTCGAAGCAATTTTAAAATTATCCTTAAGTAATTGGGTCATTTGGTTTTTTAAAGATTCGTCCATTTGAAAGGTGAGTTTTTTAATTAATAATAAGTACTGTTTTAGAGATTCTCTCAGTATAGGTTCGTTGTAGGCATGTTGTAAACAATCCTCAATCCATAATCGAATATCCTTTGAATAGCTTATTCGTTGATAATCACTCTCGTTTAAAGACTGAATAACTTCATTTTTACCGTTAGTTATTTGAATACTATTCTCAGCTGCGTGTATTCCATCCAGCGTTAGATAAATTACTAAATTATTATCCCTTTGATAATTATAATAGCGCACCAACTGGCCATTTTGATCAGTAGCATAAATTTTATTTTCTATTGTTATATATTGATTTTTAGACTTTAATAGAATATCAATTCGTCCGCCAGTTCCTTTTTTTAAGTTTATTTTTCCGACTGATTGTTCTTTTTTCACTACTACTCCATGTGATAAGAATGTTTCACTAAATTCCATGTAATCATCAGAGCGAGTTTTCAAAACAAGGTTATCTTTCAGTACACGATTTAGAAATAATTTTAGGAAAACATTTCCTTTGTGATGCGAACCTTTAGGATTCAATAATTCAGCTATAAATGCCGAGTGAGTATTCTCTTCGTAATGCTCTATTTTGCATATTTTGAAAATATTGAAATCTTCACCTTTTAATTTTCGTATACGTTCATCTTGCTTCAAGAGTCTTGAGGTTTGTGAAAGCAAATTCTTTGCGTCTATTATCTCTAAATCATCCATTTACCGATAGTTTTCTAATTATATAATCCATTCATTATTTGAATCTCTCCAGCAATCTTATCCCTAAACCAATCCGGCTCCACAACTTCGACCATAGCACCTAGCTTAAGTATCTGAGTCATAAACTCAAAATTGGGTTTTAATTGATAGGTAACTGTTCCCCATTCATTTTCATTTAATCCATCCACACATACTTGTGAATGGTGTAAGGGTAAACTGCGTAAATACTTAATCTGTCTATTGTCTGCTTTTAGTACTACAGTTTGAATTTCTTTAGTCTCATTATAATTCAGTCCTATGACATCCAGGAATTGTTTCAATTGCGCTTCTTCATTTTTGATAGTAGCTCCTTTATCTTCTAACACTTCTAACTGATCAATTCTATCAAGCCCAAAAGTGCGTATCTCTGTCATTCCATCAGGTACTGCGATAAGGTACCAGCGATTTAAGTACTCTTTAAGCCTTAAAGGAGTTACGATATATTTTTTACTGGTTTCTTTATAATAGTTTACTTTGAGAAAAGATAGCTTACGTTTAGATGAAATGCCTTTAAAAGCATTTTTCATATTGAATAGTCCCTTAAAAGAGCTGCTATCATCAGGGATTACCCATTTCTGGAAGGTTTTGTAATCCTTAAGTCCAGTTTCATAGAGCTCAGCTAGTGATGATAATTCTGCAAATTTGAAAAAAGTACCCAGTCGTTCTGGATCTTCTTCTAACCGATAACCACGCATAGCTCTGTCATAGATAATATCTAGACCAAAATCAGTTTTTAAAGTCGTAAAATCACGCTCTATTGTCCGTTCACTTACTTCACTATCTATTTGTTCTGTGATTTTATCCATTAACTCTGCTTTTGTGACGCCTGGTTTATTATTGATATAATAAATAATGCGTTCTAGCCTTTTCAATAGTTTGTAATTAGCCATTCGAAAATTGTTTTACAAAGGTGGTTTGTTAGTTCGCCAAAAGATGACGCTGTAAAATACATTTTTAATCCGACATTCTTTGGCGATGTAGGTTTTTAATATTGAACCATGAAAAAGCAGAACATGGAAACAACTATTTTAAACGATATCATTGCATTTGCTAAAGAGGTAAAACATTCTAAACTGAAAATTCATTATTTAATGAAGATAAGTAATGTGCATCCAGAATAGACACCTATCTACAAACTTCTAGGTTTCAGTCCATATTATTCGTGGCAATTCTTGAATTAAACATCGAAAATGAATCTCCTAAAATCAGTGATTTATCTATACATATTAAGTGTTCTACCATGGAACTACTGGCCTATAAAAATGATATCGAAGATCTATTTGCTCGCGGATTTTTAAAATCACATTACCTTGATATTGTAACACTAGAAAGCTGGAAAGGAGAATTCTCAATCATGCCAGATGTCCAGGATGCAATTTTTTCAAATAAAAAGCTTTCGGTAACTTCACCACAACCACTCTCAGAAGTAGAACTATGTTTTGAGATTGAGCGCCAGATCGACCATTGCAGAACGGTCAAATACAATCGTGTCCAGCTATACAATCAATGGAATGTTATACAACGCAATTATGGTCACTATGACATGATCAAATTTCTTCAGAATAATATATATGATTTAAATGATTGTTATAGTTTTCTTTATATAGTGGCAGAAAATTTAAAAGGATATAGAACAACAGATCTTAGTAATACATCTCGTGGTTTATTTGCAAATATGGGAATACGAATAGATTTTGAAAATAAAACGATTAACAAAGAGTGGCCAGCAATAAAACAAGGCTATATAAACGTAAATGGTGATCTAGCCTCTAGAGCAAACTTAGGCTTAACTACAAAGGCTTGTAAATTATTGAATTCATTTAAGATTCCAGTTTCTTTAGGAAAAAAACCTAAAAACGACTCTTTAACTATGGCTGACTCTATTAAGAAGAAAAAGATGTTTTATAATGCTTTCGCGAAAGCGGAATTAGAACAAATCACTGCCTCGTTAAAACCATTGAAGTATAAACAAATCACTAGATCTTTAAAAGGCGAAGGTTACCCAACTGGAATCTGCACCTTATTTTATGGTGCGCCGGGTACCGGGAAAACAGAAGGTGTTTATCAAAACGCAAAAGCCACAGGCAGAGCTGTATAGAAGGTAGATTTAAGTGAATTAAAATCGATGTGGTTTGCTGAAAGCCAGAAAAAGGTAAAAGGACTTTTTGATGACTACAAACAGCTATGTAAAGAGGAATAACGTACACTTATATTACTACTCAACGGGGCAGATGCCGTATTGTGTAAACGTAGTACAAATCCTGAACGTAGTACTGACAAAATGGAAAATGCGATTCAAAATATATTCCTAGATTGCATCGAGACATTTGAAGGAATCTTATTTGCGACGACAAATCTAGAACAGAGCTTAGATAAAGCTTTTGAACGCCGTTTATTATTTAAAATAATGTTTTACCAGACCAGATCAACAAACAAGAATTAACATTTGGAAGTCAAAACTTAAAGGATTGAATAATACATTTTTGAATAAAGTGATTTCTCAGTATAACCTTAGTGGTGGAGAGATTGATAATATCATTAGAAAACTCAAAATGGCTCGTATTCTTGACTCAGGACTTGACCTTAAATATAAGATTATAGAATTATGTGAAACGGAAAAATTAAACTCTTAAAAGAAAAAAGGCATAATTGGTTTTTAAAACCGTAATTTGACTTTTTACAATAATCGTTATAGTATGACTCAAAACTCAATAAAATATGAAAACAGTAAATTACTTATTGATAAAATAAGTACGGTTATAAACATAGGAAATGAATTTAGAAAGTCATATAATGAACGTTATGCGCTTGATTTTGACCCGTTAAATCTCTTTAAAATTAATGAGAATAAACTTTCTGAATTATTAGCTTTTTTACTTGATCCAGAACAGGCGCATGGTCAAAAAGACAAGTTTTTAAATCTTTTTATGGATCAAATAGTCGGTGTAAATCTGGATAATGCAGGAGAGTTTGAATATATAGAATGTGAAGAGGCTACAGCAGACAATAGAAGATTAGATATAGTCATCTCATTTAAAAACTTAGTAATAGGTATTGAGAATAAAATCTGGGCGGTAGATCAAATGAATCAATTAAAAGACTATTATCAAGCTCTAAAAGGTAAAGGTAAAGAGAAGTCTGTCTTAGTTTATCTTACTCCATATGGCAAAGAGCCTGGTGAACATAGCATAACAAGAGAGGAGTCTAAAGCTTTACAAAGTGCTGGCAATTTACATTACTGGAGTTATGTAAGTGATGTTATTCCTTTTCTTAAAATGTCTTTAGGCATAGTGGAACCTCCATTATTGAGAAACTTTATCATCATGATGGAATTATATCTATCAAACAAATTTTTAGGAAAAAAATCATTAATAATGGATAAAAAAATAAAAAATCTTGTTCAAGAAAATTTAGAAACTACTAAAGCTATTGTAACCGCTTATCAGAGTTTAATTTCAGACATAAAAATCGCATTTAATAAATTAATAGGCCACATTAAACGAATGGAGAATGTAGTACTAAAAGAGGATGTTGATTTAAGAGTCTTAGACTGGACAGAAGGTGGAGTTCATTATTTTAGAAATGATTTTATGAAGAAAGATTTATGCATTGTTCTTCAAATTGCTCAGCATGAAACCAGAACTTCTATTCAGGTGTGGTCTAAATCAAATGAAATATTAAAAGAAAACTTTAAAGATAAAACTAGATTAGATTTTAAAAGTCAAGAATTGACTATTGAAGAAATCAAAAAGTTATTCAGAGAAAACAAGCAAGCAATAGCAGCTTATTATAATGACAGTTCTAATCAATTTGAGAGCTAGATGATAAGTATTGAAACATTTAAAGATGAACTTACAGCTATTTTAGTTGGTATAGATGAGAAGATTGATACTATCAAATCTCAATTATATAACAATAAAAAACCGATTGATCAATTTATTAAAGGGATATCAAATATTCCTGGTGTATACGCCTTTTTCATAAAGCCTAAGTCACCGTCTTTTAAAACCGAATTTGAAGATATTTGGCTCAATAACGAAATCAAAAAGTATCCTAAGGTTGTTAAATCTAGATTTAATAATACACAAGAAATCAGTGATGGATTCTATACTTTTTATTTAGGTAAGTCAGAAAAGGTAGATTCTCGTGTTCACGAACACATTTTTCATGGTCCTGAAAAAACAACTTTTAGTCTTAAACTAAATGCCCGAAAAAATTTCTTAATTCAATACGAACTGTATTATTCAAAATTTGAATTTCCTGAACTCGCGGCTGTTCCTGATAAGGCAATTACACAATTTATCATCACAAGAATAGAGTCGCAATTGAGAAATAAAATGAATCCCTGGGTAGGGAAGCAGTAAGAGCGATGCTTAAATTCGGGTATTGTTGATTACATAGATAACTGAAATACTTGGCTCATCCAGTTTACCCTTTCACGAAATGATGAAAATTAATTTTGGTCACGTTTTCTAACTTAGGTTAAAAGATAATCAAGTATGGAAAACATTACCAAAATCATTTCTAAGTACAAACAACAAATTCAAGAAGTAGAACAATCAAATTTACACCTCCCAAACAATCTAAAGAAAGGGATTGATCTTTCTAAGGAGGCACTTATTGACCTTCGCTTTTACATTCAGTCAAAAGACTGTCTGAGATCTCGAGCTGAGGAAATAAAATTCTTCAAATTTCACAAACCTTTTGTTTACGGTCGTTTGAAGTATTTTTCAAAACTACTAAGGTTTCAAATGGAATTTCCACCAGTGGATGTCAACAAACAAATTACACATATTCAAGCTGCTCTTGAAAAGCTAGAAGTACACCGTAAACGGAATTTAGAGTTTTTCAATTATTGTAGACGAGAACTAGACTCTTTAGACCACGTATATTTTGTGAGAGGTGCAGAGGAATATGAGTTTTTTACAGACACCTCGCACTACTTTTCAGACCCAGAATTTTGCACTAGCCACGATAATATAAAAGCGCAAGTGGTAGCCTATGACTTGCTAGTAGCAACCTAAACAATAAAACTTGAAACTCTGAATAAGAAACTGAATGAAGTAGTAGTAGAAGAGGTGAGTCCCGCCATCCTCAACGGATTGTCCTGGACAGCATCTAAAACAGACTTAGTAGAGTTAATATATGCACTGCAAGCTTCTGGTGCTATCAGAAACGGTACAGCAGAGCTAAGCAAAATGGCAGAAGTATGCGCAACACTTTTTGATATCGACCTTAAGAATTTTTATAAAACCTATGCCGAAATCCGAAATCGAGACAAAGACCCAACAAAATTTTTAGACCAACTTAAACAGAGCTTACTTAAGAGAATAAACATAGATAACACAAGGTAATTAATGAGGTTTTCAACTCATTTTATCTGATTATTAAAATGTTAAATTCTTTCGGTAGTACCGAACTACTACCGAAGAATTCTCGTTAATACGTATCACATTTGTTCCACGAATGTCAAATCAAGTCAAAAGAAATCTTTTGACGCAGTCCCCACGAAAGTGGGGATCTTTTGTCTAATTATTATAATATTCTACAAATGCCAACATCCATTATCACAACAGACGACCTCAGAGAATTCAAAATGGAATTACTCGAGGATATCAAAAAACTAATTCAAAACCCTGTAAGCAATCAGAAGAAATACCTCAAATCAGCTGAGGTTATGGAACTACTTCAAGTTAGTCCTGGAACACTTCAAAATTTACGTATTAACGGCACCTTGCCGTATTCCAAAATAGGCGGAATTATTTTCTACGATGCAGATGAAATCCACCGCATCATAGCAGAAAACCGCATCGATAATTCACAATATTAACCAGCCTGCGAGCGTGTCACTTCGAGCGTCAGTCGAGAAAGCGAGTAATTATGCCTGTAGTCAATTACATCCAGCACCTCAATGCGGTCTTTGAGCAATTCCGTAAAGATAGCCGTCTAAACCCAACGCATATAAGCCTATATATGGCGCTGTTCCAGCTGTGGAATTACCATCGCTTTCGCAAAAGCTTCCACGTGAACCGTGAAGACGTTATGAAACTGGCTAAAATAGGTTCAAAATCTACCTATCACAGATGTGTTAAGGAATTGAATCATTACAAATACTTGATTTATGTGCCTTCACATAACCCTTTTAAAGGGTCAAAAATTAAGATGCTCATTTTTGGGACAAGCTCTGGACAAGTTGTGGGACAAGCAGTGTACCAAGGTGTCCCAAATCAAGGACAAGCAGTGGGACGTTCTAATAAACATATACAAACATTACAAAACAGTTATAAACTACCTCAGCCTAAAAATGAAAATGAAGTTTTAGAATTTTTCAAAAAACAAAAGTGGCCAGAACAGGAAGCAAAGAAATTCTTCAATCACTACCAATCCATCGGGTGGAAAATTGGTGGGAAAATAAAAATTGAAGATTGGCATGCTTCAGCCAAAAACTGGTTGCTAAAATCTGAAGAACTGCAAAACGAAAAGCGAGTGTCCCAAAATATTGCATCCGACGAGCGTAGCGAGAGGAATGCACAAAACCTACACACCGTAAGAAACAAAGATTACAATCAACCATTATGAAGGAACTGGAAACAACATACGACCCTAAAAATCCAAGCATCATTTATGTGGGTTCCGTCCAATATGCATTAGGCAGCTTTGATGGCAAATCTATTTCATACGACTTTCCGAAAATAGTTCGGTATTTGGACGCTAAAGGAAAGCTGATGTTTGGGAAAAACTTCAAAATCTATGAAGATGATCACAACTTACTACTGAAGCTGACAAGCTATTTTGTCCAGGATCACGATTATTGCAAGAAGTTAGGTATTGATACAAACAAAGGTATTTTACTTTCTGGACCAGTAGGCTGTGGTAAAACCACCTTGATGAGGTTGCTACCTCATCTAGTTCCGCACAAAAAAACTTACAACTTCATTCCGTGCCGGAATATCGTTTTTGGCTTTAACGGTGTAGGCTTCAAGTTAATTCAAGACTATGAAGATTATAAGGATTACTGCTTCGACGACTTAGGCGTGGAGCACGTAGGTCGATACTATGGCAAGGACTGTAATGTGATGGGAGAGATACTTATATCGCGTTACGAAGTCTTTAGACAGAAACAAGCTAAAACACATATCACCACAAACCTCAACGCAAACGAACTAGAAGAACGATATGGTGAGCGTGTACGCTCACGCATGCGGTCTATGTTCAACTTGCTTAGCTTTGATAGTTCAAGCAAAGACAAAAGAGCTTAAAATAAAAATTCGATTCTTAGAATTAATGGCTATTTTGAATTATATCTTATACTCGCTAGAGATGTTAGATCATTATAGTATGACTAAATAATAAAATATAAATTCTGTAAGCGACATCTTTTGTCGATCACGATTTGTTTATTTGTAACTTATTAACCAATTAAATTGCTTTCCGTGTTATGTCTTTAGATGCTTTCAATAAATCACAGGTATTAGATTATATAGAAAAACTAGCGATTCAGTTATTCAAAGAAAAAAGTCAATTTTCTCGCGCAGATCTTGCTTATGAGCTAAATGCTTTTGGTATCTCTTCCGATTCAAATGTAATTGAAAAGCTAATTCATGAGCTGTATAATTCTACAACTAAACCAGAAGTAAAAGAGGCCTTGAGTCTAGTTTTTCTAAACAATGACCTTTCGCGTGGCATAGTAGATAATGCAAAAATTAAGCAATGGGTATCAAATGGTCAGCTTGAAAAGGCTAACAGTTTCCTTAACGAACAAGAAAAAGAGGTTAGAGAGTTATTACTAAAACTCTCTTCTGAAATAACAATGTTAGTTGAGACCGCTGGAGACTTTGTAGAGAAGAAAAACTTAGTCTCTATTACAACGGGAAACTACAAAATAGAACGCGTTAGACAAAGAGCAGAATCCATTTATCAGAATTACAAAACGCTCTTAGATAGCTATGATTACGCTAAACAGAAAGTAATTAACTTGATAGAGGATTACTGCATTATAAGAAATGAAATCATAAAAACATATAGAGAGAACGTAATCAAATTAACAGATGTTTTCGGCCCTAGAATTAAATCAATCGAACCTTCCTTATTTGACTTTGACAACCTTAAGTTCTATCAAACTGATCAAATGATAGAAGACATAAAACTTGAGTTTGATAGTATCATGCAATCTTGTGGAGAAGCTATGGCTATGATTAATGATTCAATTAGTACTGATCTGTCTAGAGCAACAAAGCTCATAGGTAAAGGGAATAATTCAAAAGCAACACTAGTAATAGCTGGTCTAGCGGTAGTAAAATCACAGTTGAATGCAAGTAAAAAAGCAGCTAAACTTAGTCAGAATGTGGAACTTCTTAAACAAAAAATGGATTACGATGCAAGTAACATCCATGCAGATTTGTTCAGACTACAACTTGTCGATAAAAAAATCAACGAAATTTACATTCCAGCTGCTCATTTATTTCAACGTAGGTTTGACGAGATAGTTACTCAAAACCTTGAACCAGTTTTTTCTTCATTGAATAGCTCCGTTGAGCTAAATGATACATTCCTACAAAAGAATAGCCTATTACAGGAATATAATGAACTATCAGCGCAAATTGAAGATCATATAAAACAGGTAGCTATTTATAACAGCAGGATAGAATCAAATAGTCAACTACTTATAGACTATAAGCAGTTGTATGAAAATGCGCTGTCTCATTCACCTAGAAAACCCAATTTAGCTAAGAAGCTTTTGTCTCTAGGCGCTGCAAGTAAAACCCATCGTAGGGATTTTGGTGAGTGGTATCAAAAATATCAACCTATTATAATTTCATATGCTGATATTCAGGAAGATATAAAATTAGATAGAGAAGAATTAGAAACCAATCAAAGCTCCTTGCAATCACTAAAAATAAAACTCAGAAAATGTGCCGAAAAAATAGAAAAGAATTCATTAGAGATCTATAATAAAATAGGTGAAAACAGTTCCATCCAAGATAAAATTTCTAAACAGCTTGCTTCAGTAATTAATATTCTTAGAATAGGCCGCACAGTGGCAGAGTTCAACATCGATGAGGAACACTTAACACCTATTGAAATCGAGCGCATTAATAGTAATGTACTACCAGATGAGGTTACCATGAATTTAGAAAAATTTATGGCATCGTTACGATCAGATATTGTTAATATTCATGATGAAGTCTCAGCAATAAATAATGATAACTCAGATAAAGAAGATGACCTAGAAGTAATGAATGATAATAGTGAAGACACGTCTTCTAAAGAAACCAAGATCACGCATACAACCAACGAAAAAACTGCTATTGAAAAAGTTCATAGTAAGATTAACGAAAGTGTATCCAGAGAGCAAGCAGTACTTATTGAGAAACAAGTTTTAGATATAGCACATCTCGCAGTTGACGTAGTAGAAGAGACTGCTAAACTTAAAATGTTACAGCTAGAAAATGCTATATCTTCTAAGCGATATGAACAGCAATTAGAAACCCTTAGAGCCCAGTTTAAAGAAAAAGTAGAACAGGTGAATGATCGATCTCAGGTTCTGGCACAAACCATTAGATCAATAAATAGCAAAAATCAACCACTTCATGTGGACTCACTTAAAGAACTAATTGACGTTAATGATCAATTTTGGATCACAGAAAAAGAAATAATCACCGCCTTGAAATCTGGTAAATCAATTACAATATAATGGAGCCTTCATTTACGCACAGAAGTCCAAGAAAACGAAGTGATTTCAAAGATCAACTTACCGCAGATCTAGGTAAAGACGTCATTGTCTCACTAGATAAAGAAAATGAAAGAATTGGTAAAAAGAAAAAGCGTCAAAGTGAAATAGAAAAAAGCAAGACGTATAAACTTATTAAAGGCACTACAAAATGGATGGATAAATACTTTTTAGACGGCATTCTAGGTTTGATCCCTATGGTAGGTGACGCTGTGACCCCTGTTTTTAGTTTACCATTTTTATATGTAGCGATCGTAAAAATAAAATCGGGTAGACTTACCTTGGTCATTATCTATAACATACTTTTAGATATTGCGATAGGTCTTATTCCCATTTTTGGCGACGCTGCAGATTTTTTCTTCAGGTCATATAAAAAGAACTTTAGGTTAATCACTGGTTTTGTAGAAGATGATCGTAAAATTATTAGAGAAGTTAATAAAAGGGCAGTACTCAGGACTTTTGGAATTATAAGCCTTAGTATAATCATATACTTCTTGGTTAAGACGATGATCTCCATTACTTCAAACTTTTACGATTGGGTTCTTGGTTTGTTTACCTGAAAAATAAATAACTTAATCCATCCCTATCTCTTATCACTCTTTTCTTTAGTTATCTTTCGATGAAAAGGATAATAATTACCACTTTTCTCAAATATTTCTTTTAATCTATTGTTTTATTCTCGCTTTCGCGAAAGCGTAACAAGTACCTACTTCACAATACCCTAAAAAACAGTATATTTTTAATAGAATTCTCGTACATTTAACATTCCAAAATATAAGTGATGAACCGGATAAAAGCAGTTCTCGAAGAAAAAGGAATTAAACAGGTTTGGCTGGCTGAGCAACTGGATAAAAGCTATAACGTGGTTAATGGATATGTTCAAAATCGCGCCCAGCCTAGTTTAGAAGTTTTGGTAAGAATAGCAAGGCTTCTTGATGTAGATGTTCGTGAATTAATAGTTTCAACCAAGCATGGATAAAATCGACAGATACTTGAAAAGTCAGTCCAGAAATAAAATTATTTTTTATAAGCAAGATATTTTAGGTTTAGAAGCAATAGATATAGGAAAGAAATTATCCCACGAGATAAATCCTATCACTTCGGATGCTAAAATCGGAATGAAATTTTTAATCATAATGGATGAACTTTTTACTTCATCCCTTTCAAATAATTCAGAATATGGAAAATACCTTGCAATACGCAACGTAGGTATTCTTCTTGAACCTGAATTAAAGACCGATTTTATACAAATACTCGATAAATACTCTTCCTTAAACACTTTGTTTGTTAAATGGGATGGAGAGATTGAAGACGGAATCCTTTATTTTTTAACTAAAGAAAAAGGACAAAAAATAGATATTAAAAATTTAAGTCATATCGTAATATGAAATATAACGAATTAATAAATTTTGAACCGATTACAGAAGTTGTAAAGTTTAGTGAAACACATAAAAGCGACTATCAAAATAACCTTGTCAAGACCTTTGTTTTTTCTGAAACTTTTAAAGATTATTTGATCCCATTAATGGTAAGGAATTTAGATTTCACCTACTCCGGTGAATCCTTTGGTTTACAAGTTGTCGGTAATTATGGTACTGGTAAATCTCACTTAATGTCTTTGGTTTCTTTAATAGCCGAGCATGAACAATTAATTGATTTAGTTCAGGAGGAAAAACCAAAAGAAGCATTGAAAGCCATTTCAGGTAAATTCAAAGTTTTGCGTTTTGAATTGGGTGGTACAGAAAGCTTATGGGACTTTGTTACCTTTAAAATTGAACGTTATTTCAATGAAATAGGTGTTGATTTCTCTTTTGAGGGACATGGAGCTATTACTTATGCCGATAAGTTAAAGCTTATGATGGCTGAATTTGAGGACAAGTTCCCTGACAAAGGATTCTTGGTCGTAATCGACGAAATGCTCGCTTATTTGAAAGGAAGAAGTACGCCGGATAAATTAAATCAGGATTTGCAAGTCCTTCAAGCTTTAGGTCAAGCATGTGATTCCTCTAAGTTTAAATTCATTTTTGGTGTTCAGGAAATGATTTATCACTCATCAGAATTTCAGTTTGCCGCAGATATGCTTCAAAAGGTAAATGACCGATACAAGGATATTATGATTACTAAAGAGGATGTTGCTTTCATAGTAAAGAATCGTCTTTTAAGTAAAAATGAGCATCAAAAACAAAAGATAAAAGAGCACTTAGATCCGTTTCTTTCCTTCTTTACAGATATGCACGGAAGAACACAGGATTATGTAGAGTTATTCCCGGTCCACCCAACATATTTTGAAAATTTTGAGCGAATCAGAATTGGAAAAAGTCAAAGAGAGATTTTAAAAACACTCTCTAATCAGTTTACGGAAATTTTAGAACAGGAAGTACCTACTGATAATCCAGGATTATTAACCTACGACAGGTATTGGGAAGACATTCAAAAGAGCCAAGATTTAATGGCGATTCCAGATGTTAGGAAAGTAAAGGAGGTTACAGAAACTATTGCTGATAAAATCGAATCCTACTTTACAGGAGTTAGAGCGAAAAAGAAAAATATAGCTAGAAGAATTGCCAATGCTTGTGCAATAAAGTTACTACAACATGAACTGAATAAGCAAAATGGTACAAATACAGAGCATTTGGTAGATGACTTGTGTTTAACCGACAGTTTAGCAAGTGATCGAGATTTCCTAATTGATATAATGGATTCTACCGCACAGCAAATAATTACGGCGACTTCAGGTCAATACTTTGATAAGAATGCTGAAAACGGTGAGTATCATTTACGAGTTGAAGGCGGAATTAACTTTGACCAAAAAATAAAGGATTATGCAGCTACAATGGCTGACAGTCAAAAAGACGAATATTTTTTTAAATTCCTAGAGTTTAATCTGCCTTTAGATCACGACACCTACAGAACTGGATTTAGAATATGGGATCACACCATAGAATGGAAGTCTCACAAAACTTTTAGAAACGGATATATTTTCTTTGGTAACCCCAATGAAAAATCAACAACTCATCCAATACAGAATTTCTACATGTATTTCATGCCGATTTTTGATGAATCTAAAAAGAAGCGAAATCACGAAGAGGATGAAGTGTATTTCATTATGGATGGGCTTTCTGATGAATTCAAACAAGCGGTAACGCTTTATGGAGCTGCGCTAGCACTAGAAGTTAGAGCAGATTCATCTCAAAAAGCGATTTACAGACAAAAAATAGATGAGTTAAACAAAAAGGCTAGAGCACTCTTTGATAGTGAATATGTCCAAATCACAAAAGTGGATTACCAAGGAAAGGAATTACCATTAAATGGTTATCCACTTCCGGGAACTGGATATACAAAAGAGCAGATATTTTCAGATGTTGCCTCGGTGGTATTTGAGGAATGGTTTGAACAAGAAAGACCAAACTACCCTAAGTTTTCACAATTAAACGCTCCAGTTGCGAAGGACAATTTTAACCGTTTAGTAAAACAAGCATTGGCTAAAGTTGCTAATCCGGAACAACCTAACAGAGATGGTGAAGGTATGCTGCAGGGACTTGGACTTTGGGTTCCGGGAATGCTGGATTATAGTCATTCGCCCTATGCAAAAAGCCTGTTAACGCAACTAAAAGAGAAAGGTGAAGGTCAAGTACTCAATCGTCAGGAAATTATTGAGTACGTTGATAAGAGCGACAACCTGTGGTTATCTAAAGACTTTAAGATTGAAGCCGAACTGGAATTCATTGTTTTGGCAACATTGGCTGCTCTTGGAGAATTGGAAATTACGCTATCCTCAGGGAAATCCATCAACTCTACTAATTTATCAGAACTAAAGGATATAGTAAAAGAGGACTTCTATTCCTTCACGCATGTCAAACCTCCTAAAGGGTTGAATGAAGCTGCTTTAAAAGTAATGTTTGTCGGTCTGCTTGGTAAAGATTTGTCGAAGCATTTAAAGAGTGAATCGACTTATTTAGAGCTTACCATGAAAGCTAATGATTGGGCTAAAAGAACAGTTTCTGTTTTAAATAAAATTCAAGGAGGGCTTATCTTCAAAGGCATTGAGCTAATCACTGAAAACGAGGCCAGTGAATATCGAATTTCCTTTACGGCATTTTCAGGATTTTGTGATAAACTAGCCAACTACACCTCTGAGGCTCGAATGAAAAATTTCCAGTTTTCAGTGGATGATATAAATCGAGTACTGGAAGCAAA
Organism: Nonlabens sp. MIC269; assembly: GCF_001430865.1. Taxonomy (GTDB): domain Bacteria; phylum Bacteroidota; class Bacteroidia; order Flavobacteriales; family Flavobacteriaceae; genus Nonlabens; species Nonlabens tegetincola. The sequence goes on from NZ_CP011373.1 coordinate 2,787,016, forward strand.
ACCTTTGATTGAAAAAATAGAAAATCAACTGACTGAAATCAATCATTTCAACGAAGACATTACATATTTACAACAATGTAAGCAGTACATTACTGATGCAGCGTTTAAAGAAGAAATAAGCAATGAAATCAATCAACTAGCAACTGTTCTTTCTTCAAATAATAGTAAGACGATTGAAGAATATAAAACACGTTTACGCCAATTAAAAAATCGCTATGCAGATTGGTATCTCAAGTTGTATCTAAAATACAGAATCAGTGAAGCAGACAATACACAAAAGCAGGCTTTATTGGACAGTGAGGAAAAAGCCATTTGCGACATCCTGAAAGAAGCAGACTTTCTTTCTTCCGGACAGTATCACCAATGGTTAAGCAAATTAGCTAAACTTCAACCTGCCGATAGCGGTGTAAACAAAGAACTTATTCTAACAGCTCCTTACCAAGATTTTAATCCTATTGACTTTGAAGATCAGAGTATTGTTTCAGTTCAAGCTTGTAAGAAAGAATTAACTGAACTATTGGGTAATTGGCAACAAACATTGAAAGACACCTTGGAAGATCCAATGGTAAAGAAGAACATGAGTTTGCTAGATCCTACTCAAGCAAAATTGCTAAAGGATTTTGAAAGCGATACCGTAAAGCTTCAAAAGGACAATGCCCTTGCCATTCGCAACGCCATTATGAGCTTGCACAAAGGCTTAGAAAAAATTGAATTGAGTTTAGATGGTATGAAGGCTACCTTCAATAAACCACTTACTCCTGATGAAGCGGTTGAAGCTTTTAAAGTTTATGTGGACAACATTTCCAAAGGTAAAGAAAGAGATAAAATCAGAATCATACTGAAATAAGTAGAATGATTAAACCAAAGCATATATCGGCCAGATTAACTTGGCATTCAGATGGCTGGAATGGAAAAATCTGTGAAGACCCAGAATCAAATATCTATTGCACGGGGCAATTCTCTTATCCAGGGGAAATGTATGAGAAAAAGTATTTACAAAAGGAAGAAGCAGAAAATTTCGCTGGTTGCTCTTGTAGTAAAATAAAACAGGATTATATACCTCCTTGTTGCTTTAGTAACAATGCTTTTGGGTCAGACACAACAGTTGCTGAAGTAAATTCTCCAGCCTGGTATGAAAATCAGGAAATCAGACAATGGGAAATGCCTCCTAATACCGTAAGTCTTTGGCCTTATGAAGAAATGTACTTTGAAGATGACAAGAATGCTGATGGCACTTTTAACTACGACAATCGAATTGCGAATGTTAAAGCATTCATGAATGAAGTTCAAGAAGGCAGCTCCCTAATTTTCTACTACAGTAATTATAGTAACCCCCTTTCTAAGGAAGACGACAGAAACTATGTGATAGTAGGGTTTGGTCGCGTCAAGAAAATCCATGAATACATGGAATACCAAAAGGCAACACCAGATGAAAGGAAAAAGTATGCAGGTGCCTTTGTTTGGCAAATTCCTATTACTGCTAACTATCCAGAGGAAGGATTTAGAATACCTTACCACAAGTACAAAGATCAACCTGAGATCATGGAGAAGATTGCATTCTTCCCAGAAAACTCTAGAAATTTTAAGTATGCAATGCGTCATATTTCTGATGATGACGCACTTGAGATCGTTGAAAGAGCTTTAGAAATTATAGATGTTCTTCAAAATGAACTGAAAGACACATCAGAAGATTGGGAGGCGCGCAAAAAATGGCTTCACGGACTCGTTGCTGAGCTATGGGAGAACCGAGGAAAATATCCTGGCTTACCGCAAGTGCTGAACTATTTGGATCTTCCAGAGGTAAGTTCTTACTTCCGAGATGAAGTTTCCAAAGATAATGAGGATACAGCATTCAAGAACATAGTTGAGTTTTTGTCTAAAGGGACTCCGATAGATGGCTTAACAGTTGATCCTATCAGGTATGGTAATGTGCGGGATGAATTCGCAACAAAAGAAGATTATGAGATTAAGTTTCTGCTGGAGATTTTCCCGCGTTTTGAAATTGAAGAATCAAATCGACTTCAACAGATCTCACAGATTCTAGCAGAAAATCGACAACAGAATGGGTTGAATTGTGATCTAAAAGCACTTTGTGAAAATCCTTATTTATTATGTGAAAAGTATGTTGGTAATGGTCCTGATGATCAGATAACCTTTTCCAAGATTGATCATGGAATGTTACCATCACCTGATCTAGGACTTGCAGCTTTAACCACAAAAGGAAGTGATATTCGATTCCGTGCACTTTGCATAAACAGCTTGAAAACGATTCCTCCTCATACCTTCTCTGCTGCAGAAATCATATTGAATGGAGTAAATAAGTATATTTCCTATCTCAGTGATTGGAGAAAATTCGAATTCAAAATGAAGAATTTTGAATCGTATAAAGCCATCCTGAAGGAATCACTGGTTTTACGCAAAGATGATGAAGACAATCTCTACCTATACTTAAGGGAAGTTTTTGAAGATGAGCGTTTGATCGAAGAGAAAGTTAGAAACCTTGCAAATCGTCAGATCAGCAGTTTTAAAAGTCCTGTAACACTATCTAATTGGGAAATCTTTTTGTATGACGGTACTTCAAAGATTGCTGAGCTAAATCCACAGGAATACAAAGAAGCTGTACAAGCACAAGCCAGTGTTTGTGCCTCAATTTTTAACAAAGGACTGAGTGTTATATCAGGTGGTGCTGGTACAGGGAAAACAACTGTTGTGAAGTCTATCATCAGCGGTATTGAAAAAGCTCACGGTGCAGGAACTTCTTTCCTATTGTTGGCTCCAACCGGAAAAGCAGCAGATAGATTACGCGAAAGATCTGGTAAAGAAGCAAAAACAATTCATTCATTTTTAGCAGAGAGAAATTGGATGAACGATAATTTCACCTACAAGCGAGAAGGTGGAATACAAGAAGAAAATGTTAGAATTTTTATCATTGATGAATCCTCCATGATAGACCAGGCACTTATGGCTACTCTTTTTAGAGCCATTAACTGGAATACAGTGCAACGTATCATATTCGTTGGCGATCCAAACCAGCTGCCGCCAATCGGTTATGCTAAAGTTTTCGCGGATCTGATTACTTGGCTACCGGATGAGAACAAAGGTGAACTGAAGGAAAACCTAAGACAACGAGAAAACAAGTTAGAAGGAAGAGGTACAGGAATCCTTGATCTTGCATCTGTGTTTATTCAAACACAAGTAACGGATGAAGACCTCGCGGCAACCGGAACTAGAAAAGCAAAGCAAACGGACTTGCTCAAGCGCATTCAGGAACAAGACTTCTCAGGAGATATAAAAGACATTGAAGTTCACTTCTGGGATACTGAAAAAGAGTTGAATGATTTGATGTTTAACACTCTCGTAAAAGGTTTAGAAGAAGAACATGGTATCGAGTACAATGAAGAACGTTATTGGGAATTGCTCGGGAAGGTTTTTCAAGACGAAAATAAGCCTGAAACAAAAAGAGCAAACAAATTCCAGGTAATCTCTCCATACAGATCGGAACTGTTCGGGACAGATGCCCTAAACACATTCTTCCAAAGCAGACTCAACAGGACAAAATTTGAAATGCAGCAATTTGTTGATGGGATTTGTATTTACGACAAAGTTATTCAAGTCAGGAACAGACCTAAGTCAAATCCTATTTTCGCCTATGTTTCTAAATCTAAATCGAACGAGCGAATTAACATCTACAATGGCGAATTAGGATTTACAAGAGCTCATGGTTATGATAGTAAGGCTATCAAAGATGAAGCGAATGATAGATGGTATAATCCAAGACACACTGCACCATTTTATAGAATTCAACGTTTTGTCGTAAATCTCGAGGGAAGAAGTGCTCACATTCCTTTCGGTAAGGAAATAGGCAAGCACAAAAATAAGAAGGGGTATTGGAATGATTTGCCACAGGAAAAACCAATGGATAACCTAGAGTTAGCATACGCTATATCCGTGCACAAATCTCAGGGAAGCGAGTTTGATCATGTCTTCTTAGTACTCCCTAAGAACAAGAAATCCCTGCTTTCAAAGGAATTGATATATACTGCAATTACTAGAGCGAAAACAAAACTTACCGTTTTCGCTGAACAAGATATAAGTGCTTTTCTACAACTAACTCGACCAGAGGCGAACAAACTTGCGAAGATCAATACTTCACTGTTTGACTTCAAACCATTACCGAAAGAATTGTTGGTAATGAACGATTGGTATGAAGAAGGAAAGGTTCATGAAACACTTTCAGAGTACATGGTGCGCTCCAAATCAGAAGTGATCATAGCCAATATGCTCACCGAAAGAGAAGTTCCCTTCTGGTATGAAAAACCACTTTTCGCATCTGACGGATCATTCTATTTACCAGACTTCACAGTAATGTTGCAAGGTGAAGAATATTACTTAGAGCATGTGGGTCGATTAGATCTACCCGATTATAAAGCCCACTGGGAAAGGAAAAAAGTATGGTATGAGAAGTTCTTTCCTGGTAAACTGCTTACTACATATGAGACAAGCACACTGAGTAACGACATTGATAAAATCATTAAAGAATTAAGTTAATACATGGATACAGAAACACAGCAAATAAAAGTACTTGGAAAATCCTTTTCATCAGAAGAAGAAAGAAGGGAGTATTTTAGAGAGGAATTGCGTAAAAAGCTACCTGAACTTAAACAAATGGAAGGCTTTCCTATTGGCGAAGATGAGGACATTTTGAATTTATCCGATCCTCCATACTATACAGCTTGTCCCAATCCATGGTTAAACGATTTTATTGCCGAATGGGAAGAGGAAAAAAAGCAATTGCTAGGGGAAGGAAAGAGAGATTCTAATTTTAATGTCAAGAGTCCTTATGTTTTTGATGTAAGTGGAGGTAAAAACGACCCTTTATACAATGCACACTCATATCATACCAAAGTTCCACCAAATGCAATTCTTAAGTACTTAATGTATTATACAGAACCTGGAGATATAGTATTTGACGGGTTTGGAGGCACAGGTATGACTGCCGTTGCTTCAAGGATGTGCGGATCACCAACACCCGAACAAAAACACACTTTTGATGTAGAAAATCTATTTTCAAAATGGGGTGAAAGAAAATCTATTGTTAATGATTTATCACCCATAGCCTCAAATATTTCATACAATCTCAATAATTCTTTTTCCATTAAAGATTTTGTAACATCAGCAGAATTAATTCTAACTAAAGTTAAAAAAGATTTTGGCTGGTTATTTGAATACAAAAATGACTCCGGTGTAAAGTCTGAAATAATCTATTGCGTTTGGAGCTCAATTTATATATGTCCTAATTGTCAGGAAGAGATGATATTTTGGGACGCTTCAATGAATGAAGAGAAAACTAAACAAAGTGAAAATCTTACTTGCCCCTCTTGTTCAGTGGTTACAAGGAAAAGGAATTGTGAGCCGTCTGAAGAAACTTATTTTGATGATGTAGCGAATGAATCTAGAACTAGAATAAAAGAAGTTCCGGTATTTGTAAGTTGCATTGAAAATGGTAAAAGAGTAGAGCGAAAGGTTAACAGTAGTGACTTAGAAATAATCCAAAAGGCGAAAGCATCAAAAATATCGACCTTTTTTCCAAAAGAAAAAATTCTTGATAAGGGAGAAAGTTGGGGAGACACATATCGAGCTGGATATCATAAAGGCATAAATAGGTATTATGATCTATATTCAAAAAGAAATCTAATTTTAATATCGGCTTTTTATAATGAAATAATGAATAGCAGTTTTGATGAAAGAATAAAAAAAGCGCTATTATTTTGGTTCACATCCTCCCAAAGTAGATTAGATAAAACCAATCGATATAGTTTTAATCACAATAGGCATGTAGGACCATTGGCAAATACTCTCTATATAAGTGCTACACCTGTTGAAATTTCACCTTTTTATTTTTTCACGTCAAAACTAAATCATTTCAAAAAAATCAAACTACCAAAAGGTAATTCGCTTGTTCAGGTTGGTGACACAACAAGTCTTAAAAATATAAAGGAGGCATCTGTTGACTATATGTTTATAGATCCACCATACGGCGATAATATCCCTTATGCTGAGCTTAATTCAATACTTGAATCATGGATCAAGGTAAAAACTAAGATTAGTAGAGAAGCTATAATGAGTGCCAAGCATGATAAAGGAATTTTTGAGTATCAAAATATGCTTTCCCTTGCTTTTAGCGAGTATTATAGGATACTGAAACCGGGTAGATGGATGACAGTAATATTCAGTAATACTGAAGCATCAGTATGGAATGTAATACAATATGCGATTTCCCAAGCAGGTTTTATTGTTAGCAATGTTTCCATAATGGATACTTCTAGACCTGGACTTCACGGTATAATTGGACCAATTGCAGTAAAGCAGCCACTTGTACTTTCTTGTTACAAACCCTCCTCAGAAATAAACTCTTTACTTGAAAATACTGAAGTCAGAAACGATATTGGCATATGGACATTTGTTGAAGATTTCCTTAACCATGTCCCCATTCATATAAACAAAGGAGATGCGACTAATCCAGTAATCGAAAGAGGTCCAAAAATCTTATTCGATAGATTAATTGCCTTTTATGTACAAAAAGGCTTGCCTGTGCCAATTAATGCAGGAGCATTTCAAAAAGGATTAAGAGAGCGTTTTATTGAACGTGACGGTATGTTCTTCACCAACGAACAAGTTCAGGAATACGATAAAAAGAAAGCAGATAATCCGGAGTTTATTCAATTGTCCATATTAGTTTCATCGGAACAAGATGGTGTGCTGTGGTTAAAAAATGTATTGAGCGAAAAATCCTTAGCCTACCAAGATATTCAACCTCAATGGATGCAAGCTTTGGCGGGTGTGCGTAAAGGAGATATTATTCCTGAATTAGCTGACATACTCGAAGAAAACTTCTTAAAAGATGAGCAAGGTAAATGGTATGTGCCAGATCCTGAAAACGAAGCAGATTTAGAGAAGTTGCGCACCAAACGTTTGTTAAAGCAATTTGAGGTGTATAAAAAAGAAGCGTTAACCACCAAAAAGAAAAGCATTAAAGAGGTACGTGTAGAAGCATTACGTGCTGGTTTTAAGCAATGTTATCAGGATAAAGATTTTAAATCTATAGTTACTTTAGGTGATAAAATTCCTAACAAGCTACTCATGGAAGATGAAGTCTTATTACAGTTTTATGATATAGCAAGTTCAAGAGTGTAATTTTATGGAAATAGAAAGTAAAAAAATAACAATATTAGGCCTTACCTTCAATACAGAAGAAGAACGTAGAAATTATTTCCGTGATGAGCTTCGCAAAAAACTACCTGAACTCAAACAAATGGAAGGTTTTCCCATTGGTGAAGATGAGGATATTTTAAACCTATCCGATCCACCATACTATACAGCTTGTCCCAATCCATGGTTAAATGACTTTGTTGCTGAATGGGAAGAAGAAAAAAAACAATTGGAAAAGGAGGGAAAACGATCTGCTGATTTTGAAGTAGATGAGCCTTATGCTGCGGACGTGAGTGAAGGAAAGAATAACCCGATTTACATGGCTCACTCCTATCACACTAAGGTGCCGCACCCAGCAATAATGAGGTATATTTTAAAATACACTCAGCCAGGAGATATTGTTTTTGATGGTTTTGCAGGTACAGGAATGACCGGTGTTGCAGGAGGTATGTGTAATAATCCTAATAAGCAATTACAAATAATATTAGAACATGAAGTTGAAAATATTAAATGGGGTAAGAGAAATGTGATTTGTAGTGACTTAAGTCCTATCGCTTCATTTATAGCTTCTAATTATAATAAAAAAATAAATTTAGTCCAAGAAATAGAAAAAATTGAAAATATAATTGAATTTATAAAAAATAAATATTCTTGGTTTTATCATACACATCATGAACAAAATTCAATTGGAACTATAAATTATATAATTTATAGTGATGTTTTTCAATGTAAAAACTGTCTTTCGGATGTAGTATATTTTGAAAGAGCTGTTAATAATGAGAGAAGCAAAATTGCTAATGAATTTACTTGTGAAAAGTGTGGTTCTTCTTATAAAAAAAATGAACTAGAAAGAGTCACTGTGACCTCTATTGTTAATAATGAAATAAAGAAAGTAGCACTTACTAAACCAGTAATAATTAATTATACTTTTAAAGGTAAGAGATATGAAAAAAAACCTGATAATCAAGACCTAAGTTTGATAGATAAAATCGACTCAGATTTTGATACTTCTAATATTCTCAATGTTACATTACCTAAAGGGGCGAATACATCACAGCCTTTAACATCCCATAATTACACAAAAGCTTCTGACTTTTTTTCTAAAAGAGCGTTAATAGTTTTAAATGAATTAAGTAAATACCCTTTAGCCAAATTCCTGTTAACTGCATCAATGTGGAATGCATCTAAATTATATCGATGGAGAACAAGTGGTAAAGGAGGTATAATGAATGGTGTATTATATGTCGCTTCTTTGCACCAGGAAAATAATGTTTTTAATGTTGTCGAAAATAAACTTAGAGATGTGTTAAAGGCTTTAAATGAGCCAATTGAAAATAACGTTATCAGTACCCATTCTGCAACAGCAAACCCATTAGAATCTTGTTCAATTGATTATATCTTTACTGATCCCCCATTTGGCGGGAATATAATGTATTCAGAACTAAATTCTATATGGGAATCATGGATTAAAGTTAAAACTAATAGTATCCCAGAGGCTATTGAAAGTAAAGGACAATCAAAATCATTTATTGACTATCAGAGATTAATGTCAAAAAGTTTCAATGAGTATTTTCGAATATTAAAGCCAAATAAATGGATGACAGTTGAGTTTTCTAATACTAGTGCTGGAGTTTGGAATGGAATACAAACGGCTCTTCAAAATGCTGGATTTATTGTTGCTAATTTAGCTTCTATAGATAAAAAACAAGGTAGTTTCAAAGCTGTAACAACAGTTACAGCAGTAAAACAGGATTTAGTTATTTCTTGCTACAAGCCATCTTCAGAGTTTAATCAAAAATTTAAACAACATCAAAATACAGATGTTGCAGTATGGGATTTCGTAGAAGAACACTTAAATCACTTACCAATTCACTTGGTAAAAGATAATGCTACTACGGCTATTATTGAGAGAAGCCCAAAAATTCTATTCGATAGATTAATTGCCTTTTATGTACAAAAAGGCTTACCAGTACCTATAGATGCTGGGGCGTTTCAAAAAGGTTTGCGTGAACGGTTTATCGAGAGAGACGGTATGTTTTTTACCAACGAACAAGTACAAGAGTACGATAAAAAGAAAGCGGAGAATCCTGATTTTATTCAATTATCCATTTTAGTATCATCGGAACAAGATGGAGTACTGTGGTTAAAAAATGTATTGAGCGAAAAATCATTGGCATATCAAGACATTCAACCTTTATGGATGCAAGCCTTGGCTGGGGTTCGTAAAGGAGATATCATTCCAGAGTTAGCAACCATACTAGAAGAAAACTTCCTAAAAGATGAGCAAGGCAAGTGGTATGTTCCAGATCCTGAAAACGAAGCAGATTTAGAGAAACTACGTACCAAACGTTTGTTAAAGCAATTTGAGGTGTATAAAAAGGAAGCGTTAACCACCAAAAAGAAAAGCATTAAAGAGGTTCGTGTAGAAGCATTACGTGCTGGTTTTAAGCAATGTTATCAGGATAAAGATTTTCAATCTATAGTAACCATTGGGGATAAAATCCCTAACAAACTGCTCATGGAAGATGAAGTCTTATTACAGTTTTATGATATAGCAAGTTCGAGAGTATAAAATGGATAGATGGGAGCAAAAAAATAAAGTAATTAAAGCTTTTGACAAATTGATTCAAGAGATGGAAGACTATTTGGCAATATGGAAGAAAACAGGAGGAGGAACTACTGGTTTTTTTATAGGAAGTATGATCAATAATTTAAAATCACTTAAAAATAAGTGGAGTAGTAGAGCTTAATATGCTATACAAAGGAAAAGCCATAGAAGTCTTAGGAGAAAAAGAAGTTTTCGGAAAAACGATCGCTTGGATACGTATTTTAGAAGATGGTTCTTTCTTACAGGTCGCCAAGGAAGATTTGGAGAATGAGCATATTGAATTTAACATTCCATTGATTCGCTTCATTTCTATTGCTGCAAAAATTAAAGATGAAGTAGCGAAGAAAAATATTCTAGCACCGTACGAGAGTAGTTTAATTCCGCTACCACACCAAATATTGGTATTGGAAAAAGTAATGCAATCCACTCAAAATCGCTTTCTACTGGCAGATGAAGTTGGTATGGGAAAAACTATTGAAACCGGCTTAATTCTGAAGGAATTGAAGTTGCGTGGAGACATTAAACGTGTATTAGTTATTGTTCCAAAATCAAGTATGCTCCAATGGCAAAGTGAATTAAAAGAGCATTTTAATGAAGTTTTCCACTTGTACGATTCGGACATGATTACTTCAATGGCACGAACATTTTCAAACATTAATGCCGATGAAGAATTTAATTTTTGGACACAACACAATCAAATTATTGTATCAACGGATGCTCTTAAACCTTTGGAAAAAAGACAGGGTTGGTCTCAAGAGCGAGTAAATGAATACAATAAATACAGAATGCAAGCTGTACTGGAAGCAGATTTTGATATGGTAATCATTGATGAAGCTCATAAAATGGGTGGTGCATCATCAACCGTATCAAGGTATGTCTTAGCCCAAGAACTGTGTAACACTGTATCGAATGTATTGCTTTTATCTGCTACACCTCACCGTGGTAAATCAGATCATTTTAGAAGGATATTACAACTATTGGACCCTGATGCCTTTGCAGGAGAAGGATTGCCTGATATTGAAGAATTAGAGCCTTATGTAATCCGAACAGAGAAACGATTAGCCGTGAATTACGATGGCAAGAAATTATTTAATGAAAGAGAAACCCACCGTTTTGATGTACTGCTCGATTTGAACAAGCATCAAAAACAAATTGAGTTATATGGAGCGGTTACTGATTATGTGAGAAAAGGGTTTAATACCGCCAAGAGATCTAAAAACAGTGCAACTGGGTTGATTATGATTCTCTTTCAGCGATTAGTCAGTAGTTCTACCGCAGCGATACTCTCAGCCATGAAAGGAAGGTTGGAACGACTGAGGTATGGAGATGATAATGACGTTGAAAACTATTCTGATGATATAGATCAATTTGGAGACGAGTTTTACGAGGATATTGATTTTGAAGGGTTTTACCAAAGCAACAATAAAGGATTGGTGGATGAAGAAAGTCTATTGTGCGATTTAATCGAAAAGGCACAAGACTGTTTGAATACAGAAGCCGATGCAAAAGCCGATGCTTTACTGGATAAATTCAAAAATCTACAACAAGAAAAAAACGATAGCTCTTTGAAAATTTTGGTATTCACTGAGTTTAGAACTACTCAAAAAATGCTACATGACTTCTTTACCAATAAAGGTTATTCATGTGCAAGCATAAACGGAAGTCAAGATTTAGATGAGCGTAAAAGAGCGTTGTCAAACTTTAAAAACGATGCACAAATACTAATTGCCACCGATGCTGCCGGAGAATCCCTAAACATGCAGTTCTGCCATGTCATTATAAATTACGACTTGCCATGGAACCCAATGATGATTGAACAAAGGATTGGTCGTGTGGATAGGATTGGTCAAAAGCATATTGTCCAGGCATTTAATATGCTTACAAATAACAGCGTTGATCTAAGAGTGTATGAAGTTATTGAAGAGAAGCTCAATAATATCATAGACCAATTAGGGATTGATAAGACGGCAGATGTTTTGGATTCTGCAATTGATATGAAAAAGGTAAACAAACTTTACTTACAAAGTTTGTTAGATCCCGAACGGTTTGAATTTGCAGGAGAAAAATGGCTTAGTGAAATAAAAAGTAAACTGCGAGATTTTCAAAGTACGGAAGGTGTATTACCTCAAGTAGATGAAGATGAAATTGAGTCTAAAAAGGCTTCTGAGATAAAATACAGTCCTCTCCCTCAATGGTTGGAATCTTTAGTATTTGAATACACTAAACTACATGGAGGCTCTGCTTCGAAAAGCTTACTTGGTTTTCATAACATAACTATTGGTGAAGAAAAAAAGAAAATCACTTTTGATTCAGAGGTTTCAATGAATAATCCAGATGTTGAACATATCACCTTGCAACATAACTGGATTAAGAAAATTCTGAGCGATATAGGTGAATTCAATGCCGAATCAAAAATACCTGTTATAAAGTTTAGGTCTGAAAATGAAACAGCTGGTTATTGGTCATTATGGCAAATTTCAGCCCAAAACAAGTTTGAGACAAAGATTCATTATCAGCCCTTTTTTATATCTGATAAAGGAAAATTGTTTTATGCTTATGCCAACGATATATGGAATAGACTTAATTCTGAAGACAATTCTGATCAAATCGAATTTAAAGGAGTAACCGAATCAAAGGATTTTTCAAACATTATAAATGATGCTCTTTATATGGCTTTTCAAAACATGGAAGCCGATCTAATGGAATCTTTGAAAGTTAAGAAGGATAACAAACTGAATTCATACGAATTTCAAAAGTCAAGAATCAATAAAATAGGTATTGAGAATATTCGCAGATCGAAGTTAAAACGACTTGAAAGTGAGCATAAAAAATGGTTATCTGACTTTGAGGAGAATCAAAGGCTTATTCCAGGGACTAAACAACTTTTAACATTTAGATTGGATGGAGAATAGCCTGATAAAACATATAATCAAAGTACTTTCCAGTTATGATGCTCCTGTCCTCATAATCGAGAACAATGATGGGTTTTTATTTCGTTTGGATGTGATAGAAGCGTTTGAGCGAGATAACATCCATGTTTCTTTCGGAAACAATCTCTCCCAAAGGGTAGCGTTTGAACTTAGAGATAATTCTAAAACCTTGTTCCTTATTAATAAGGATAACCGACAATACTTGGAAGATATTGAAAGCATTGCTATTCATTCTGAGTTCTTTTTAAGTCAATATCTTTCTGAATATCATATCCCATCAGTTAAGGATTTACCATTATCCATATTGGATAAATTATTCATTAAGAAACAGTTGTTTTCTCTGTCAAAAAGTGAAACAATCAAAGAAATTGAAAAGGTGTCTGCTGTTTCAAAATCAAAGAATCCAAAATTTGATATTGATGAATTTACAAAAAGAATAAATGAAAGCTTAGCAACTTCAACTATCAACTGGCATGAAATAACCACTCTTTTTGGAGATGCAATTTCGCAATCCATAGGTTCTAAGGAGTTTACCTTAGTTCAAGAAATGATCAAAGAGATAAATGAAAGATTTCAAAAGCATATTCAATCTAAATATCCTCAAATAAAAAATTCAAATCCGATTAAGAGACCACAGATTGTATCTAAGATTTTGGATTATATAGACTTCAATTACAAACAGAATGCAATTGCACTTATTGTAATTGATGGTTTAAGTTTTTGGCAGTATGCTTTAATTAAAAATCGGTTATCAGGAAACAAAAAAGAAGAGATCACTTTCTCCTGGATACCTTCAATTACACAACTCTCACGACAGGCAATTTTTAGAGGTTCTAGTCCACTAGAATCTTACAAGCAAAATCCAAATAATGAATCAAAGCTTTGGAAGAATTACTGGAAAGCTAAAAACCTCAATGATTTTGAAATACAGTATCAGCATGATACAATTAGCCTCTCCAATATTGATGGAGTCAAAAGGTTAGGTATTGTTTACAAAGATTTGGATGACTATATGCACAGTTCCAAGGATTATAATGATCTCTTTAAACTGACTGAGAATTGGTTTATACGAAGCAAAATACAAGAGACTATTCAGGAATTGCTGTCAAAAGATTTTAAAATAATCATCACAAGCGATCATGGTAATATCCAAGCAAAAGGATGGCGTGGCTTGAATGGAAAAGAAAAATTAGGAACCAACAAATCAGGAAGCAGAAGTGAACGGCATCTTGAATACTCTGAAAAAAGATTGAAAGATGAGTTTCTGGACAACAATCCGGAGCTACTTGATTCAATTGTACAGGAAGGACAAGCTCTTTATTTCAAAAATGAATTGAGTTTTTCAAGAAGAGATGAATTGGTAACACATGGCGGAGCCCATTTCCTTGAAGTGGTAATTCCATTTATAGAAATTACAAATGAATAATAAGTCAATAGATATAAATCAGAGAATCCCTTTGGAAACTTTATATACTGCATTGGAAGCATATTTAAATGATAACTATTCCAATGAATATATCATGGAACAATTAAGGCTTGAGTATAGCGGTGAGAATAGATTAAAGAAAGCTTTAAGGATAGTTAATCGAATCATTCCCAAAAATCCATTAATGCCTTTAATCAATGTCAATAAAGCTGCAATAAAATTGGTAATCAAAAAGAAACAAGATAGAGATATAATATTGATAGCTCTATTGAATTCAGCGTTTCCATTTTCTTATGATGTTTTAAAGATATTCGGAAAGTATTTTGCGGTTCAAGAAATTATCAACGCAAATACCGTCAAGAAATCAATCTCAAACATTTATGGTGGTAATCGTGCAACTGAAAATGGGATTTACAGTGTAGTTCCGATGTTTTTGGAAGCAGGATTTTTTAATCGTCCTAAGCAAGGAATTTATCAATGGGATAAAAAGCTTATTGCCAGCTCTAACATAACGGAGAAAATTTATTTAGAATCATTCAAATTGAACAATAGCATAAATGAAATTCAAGAATACCAATTGATGGACCCATATTTTCAATTTATTAGAACAATTCAAAAATAGGATTGCAAACCAGCTCAAATTAAAAACAAAGCTATTAAGGAAACAGTGTTATTAATCAAATCCACCAACCGTTATTACATTTTTTTCAATCCGGTGCAGCTACTACTAATTTTAAAAAAGAAGAAAGTGATATTTACCATGAATATTTAGCTTATAGAAAATTAAATAAAAGGAAAGTTAAAGCTTTAGATATTCTCAATAAATAATACCTTTAAGACCTCTACAATTTATTTGGTTAAAAAGAGTAAAAATTCAATATAAGGAAGTTAACGCCAGTAAATAAATTAAGCAAAAATCTCAAGAAATTAACTGATCATCATGCCAATCAAATTTTACCGTGTTAGAAAAGAAATGACTCATGAAAATGAGTATTTTAGAAGTTTAGCCAGTCAGCTTCAAGCTTATCACAATGATAAGGAAACACAGAGTTTACACATCTTAATTGCCAATTTGAGTGTTAACGGTCATCAAATAGATGCCGTATACATAGCCCATGGAAAGATAACAGTTATTGACTTTAAAGATTATAGCGGGACTCTAAAGTTAAGCGAAAATGGCCAGTGGAGCATTGATACAGCAGACTCTAAAACGGTATTTGTAAGTGGTGGGGCAAGAATGCGCAATCCATTTCAACAAGTTCGTGCATATAAATATTCTCTATTAGAGTTTCTTAATGAACGTAAAGAAAATTTTCTTGACACTAATCATGATATAGACCTAGGCCATATCAGCACATTTGTGAATTTTCAACGACCAGTAGAGTTTAACAAGGAAGAAATTCCTCGGCAGGCAGAGCGTTGGTTTAGAGTGACAGATGTTAATTCAATAATTAAGGCACTGGAAGACAGGAACAGCAGTAAGTTAAATTTCACAGATCATGAGATAGAAAAGCTCGTAGAATGTTTTGGTATAGACGAGACGATGAGCTTTGATCCTGAGGAAAATTTTGATCAACCAACGCAAAGAAGAATAGATCCAACCAGGCTAAGTGTCATATTACGGCATATGGTAGATACTTCGGGTTGGGAACCAGATAAAAGGCTTCTACAATATTACCTTTCTTTAGTCAGGTCAGAGCGATACAAAGCCAGCGAGCTGAAAAATAACATCATAGCGCAAAATATTGATTATAGTTCTCCTGACTTCACAGTAAAACTTGATAATTATCCAGATTTTTTTTCTGCCTACATTGAAGATGGTGCATCACGATGGCCTAAGGATGTATTTGTAGGTCTTAATGTAGTGATAGGAACGCGTTTAGTGCCATTGTTTTATAAAGTAATTCCCAGAAGTACCATATCAAATACATATTTAATTGATATTAACACAGAAAGTACTGAGTTGTATGTGCCTAGTCTTGAAAAAATGCAGCTAGCAGATGATATTCTCGAGACAATACAGTCTAAGCTAACAACACTCAATTCTCTAAGTGATAAGATAGATGCAATTAGAGAAGAATTGGACACAGTTATTGAACTTTCACAGAGTGTGACATTAGCGCTCCATCAGGAAGGTTTGTATAGCGCTCAGCTAATGAGTGAATTACGCAAGCTAGGGAGTAGTAATTTATCAAAAGACAGCTTGTTCTATAAAATTCTTTTAAACAAACCTATTGGCACTAACCAAGTGGAAGGTTTACCCAAACCAGTACTGAAGGTAAGTCAATTAAATGCGTCTCAAAAGAGAGCTGTCTCATTAGCTTTTTCTCAACCTATTACAGTTATTACCGGTCCTCCAGGAACAGGGAAATCCCAAGTAGTACTCAACATAATGGCTAATGCTCTTTATAATGATGTCAAATGTCTTTTTGTAAGTCGCAATCATAAAGCAGTTGATACTGTGAACGATCGCTTCAGCCAATTAATCGATAGCCCATATTTAATAAAGTTTGCTGGTAGTGGCAATATCGAAGAAGAGGTGAAGCCAGCTATCACAGCACTTACCAATAGAAGGCAAACTTTGGATGAGAACATCAACTCAGAATTTGATAAACAAGATAAACTTTTGAAAGATTTCTTATCCAGTTATATCCAGTTCAAAAATATACCTAACAAGATAGCAGAAATAGAGAATAACATTGTCAAAGCAAAAAATAGAATTGTTTTAGCAAAAGAGAAATTAGATAATCTCGGCAATGATAACGAGAATTGGGATGTTCTTATTGATAAAGAAAATAAACTTACCTATAGAGACTCTGAGCTAAAAAGCCTTCAAAATCATGTTAGAAAATATCCCTCTGGAATTATTGGAAATCTATTTCAAAAAAGTAAGAAGCGTGAAATACAAAGTAAATTACTACGCTTTCGCGAAAGCTTACCTCATTCCATAGATGAGATTGTAGATAAAACTGCACCATTACTGTTAGATGATCAAGGCATTAAATCATCTGCTAAAGAATTCTTAAACGAAATTAATTGGCTCAAAACACAGCAGAAAGATTTTGAATTAAAGATATCAAACGCACAAAATGAACTGGATCAGGTTAAAACAAATTACAATCAACTGACTAGTGAGTTAGCCGATTTAAAGAACAAACTAGAGCAACAAAGCATTGAATTTAAAACCTTTGAGAATAAACATTTAGATCAATCTAAGAAGGTGTTAGATGCCTTAATAGATAAAAGAATTTTATCCGCAGATGGTGATGCATTGATTAGTTATAGAAACTTTTTACCAGCGAAAAATGCATGGCAGCAAAATCAAATTGATGAGCTTGAGAAGGCCCAATTTGGAATGATAGAATCACTTAAACTTTTCTCAGCCGTAAGCTTATCTGTAAGAAATGCATTTACCTTAAGTCCAGCAATTTTTGATCTTGTAATAGTAGATGAAGCATCGCAATGCGATCTAGCTTCTCTTTTGCCAGTAATATATCGAGCAAAACGATTAGTTATCCTAGGAGATCCTAATCAATTACCGCACATTACTAATATTACTAAGCCTGAAGCTGACTATGTTGCTAGCAAGTATGACGTAGGATCTTTCCAGGTAGATTTTACTAGTAAGTCGTTATTTGATTATATCGATGACCTCTCTAAAAAATCAAATTTTAGATCTGTAATGCTTAATGAGCATTATCGTTGCCATCCAGAAATCATACAATGGTCTAATGACAATATCTATAAGTTAACTTTAGGACAGGTAATGTCAGTAAGAACCTCTCCAGAGCAATACGATACAAAGGAAAAAGGTTTTCATTGGGTCAATGTTCTTGGTGACATGGATAATGAAAGCAACACAAATCAAAAACAAGTTGAATCAACTGTTAATTTATATAATAGATTAAGAAAGGAGAACCCTACATGCTCGATTGGTATTATCACTCCATTCACCGGTCAGAAAAAACTCTTGCAAGAAACATTTGGGGAATCAGATAATATGTTAAAAATTGATAGTGTACATAAATTTCAAGGTGACGAAAAGGATATCATTATATTCAACATGGTTATAAGTACTAACGCTGCAAAATCGAAGCTAGATTTCGTCAATAAAAACAGTTACATTTTAAATGTAGCAATTACACGAGCTCGTGCAGCCTTGTATGTAGTTGGTGATTTTAACGCTTTATCTTCATCTGGAGTAGCTAAAACTCCTATAGAAAAATTAGCGAACTATGCTAATGAAATTTCTAAAGTGATTAAATAAACTACATACTATTAACTAATCCCCACCTACGGCACTTGCCACTTCATCACTCACTACCTTATTTCGCGAAGCTACATTCGTCCCTTCACTCTTCAGCAACAAGAGCCTACGGTTCCGCGCAACAACAGTTATGTCCGTTACGCACCTGCCTATCGGATAGACGCTCCATTACC
Source organism: Nonlabens sp. MIC269 (assembly GCF_001430865.1). Taxonomy (GTDB): domain Bacteria; phylum Bacteroidota; class Bacteroidia; order Flavobacteriales; family Flavobacteriaceae; genus Nonlabens; species Nonlabens tegetincola. The sequence goes on from NZ_CP011373.1 coordinate 2,805,629, forward strand.
ATAACCAGTATTTTTTGCCAACGCTCAAATTGCAAATTCAAAAAAAATTAGAACACATAGTATTAATACTCAGACACCCAGTAATTAGCTACATACAATTTTTAAATAAAAAATGAATTGTATTTTGATCACACATTTTTAAAGGCTAGTTCCAAAGCTTCCTTGCAATATCTTTCACCTCCTACTGTCTTTAAAACCTTATCAGCCAACCAGAGTATATACAATTCTTTTTTTGGTTGTTTAAAGATTTTTGCAAGTGCATCAATATCTTCTTTTCTAAAAGAGCGCTCACCTCGTTCCATCTTACTTAATAATGCTTGATCCATATCCAGCTTAGCTGCAAGCTGTCTAAGTAGGATGTCATTAGCTTCTCTCAGCGTTCGTATGCGTTCACTTATCAACTTAGTAAAGTTTTCATTAAGAGACTTGACAAATATTGGACAATTTAGGTATTATGTAAGAGAATATTTTTATTTTGTGATCTTAAAGGTTTCAATGTCAACAGACAAAAACTAATTACGGTTTTACTCATTGATCCTATAAATAAATGTATCATTTTTGAAATAGATTCTATGCTAACCAACCCAATATGCAGATAGATAGTTATTTTACACAACAAACAGATGTAAAAAGCATCATTTTAGAACATCTTGACAATGCCGAAACTACCGTCTTTGTAGCTGTTGCTTGGTTTACAGATACAACGTTATTCAAAAAACTACTAGAATTACAGGACAAGGGAATACGTGTTGAGGTTATTATAACAAACCACGAGTTTAATCATAATTCTTATAATGATTACGGTAAAATAGATGAAAACGGAGGCTATTTCTCTATGATAGGAAACGATATTAAATTAATGCATATGAAATTTTGCATTATTGACTTTAATACAGTTATAAGTGGTAGTGCAAATTGGTCAAAAAAAGCTTTTTCTACTAATAATGAAGAGGTTACTATTGTAATAGATAACCTGCAAAGAGCTAATGAGTTTGTAACTGAATTTAAACGGCTAAAAGAAATTTCTAGCAAGATAGACGATGCTAAAGAGCCGCTTACTTTACAAGAAATATACAAGCATTTTAAACTTATAAAAGCATTTTTAGATATAGGCGAAGCTAATAAAATGCAACCTTATATTTATAAACTCGAAGACCATCCTGATATAGCTTCAATCGTAGAGCTTTTAAAAACTGCTGATTATGATAAGGCTGTAGATGAAATGAATGCTTTTGAAAAGGAACGAACCATCCTAGTAGATATAACAGCAATTGAGAAGCAACAATTACTTAATCAAATCAACTTAATTTCTTTTCAGTTAGAATCATTAGAGATAAAAAAAGCTGATGTAGAGCGTATATTAGAGCAATTCAATCATAGATATATTTTAGAACTCAATCCTTTGATATCTAAAATTTTACAATTGAAACGTAAGATTTATAAAAAGCTTGAGCGTTTTGGCTTTATTGATGAAAATTTTAAAAATGTAGACGAGGCGTTTCATCAAACCAATGAAGACTATGCACGAGAAAAGGAGATTAATATACCGGATCTAAATGAAACTGACACACGCAGTATTAAGGAACTATATAGAGAGGCTTCAAAATATTGTCATCCAGATTCTTTAAAATGTGTTATTGAAGATAAAGATGAAGCGTCTGTGGCGTTTACAGCTTTAACAGAAGCTTATAAGAGTAATGATATAGAATTAGTACGTAGCATACACGATGACCTCACCTCCAAAAATCCTAGTTCTAATATCTCTTCTGAAAATGAATTAGAAAAGTTAAGCCTGCGTTTTGAATCCCTAAAAGAAAAATATAAACGTCTTAAAAATGAGTTGGAAATAATTTTATGCTCTGATGAATATATTTCGATTATCGCAATAAATGATTGGGACCTTTATTTTAAAGATCAAAAAGAAAAATTATTAGAAGAATATTTATCACTGGAAAAAGAATATACAAAAGATGAGTAACAAACTACAGACTACCAGAAATACATCGCTTAAAAGCACATCTAAAATAGATCTATCAAAAATCAACACAAGTGCGCTTACGGCTGGCCTCTCAAAACTTACAATTCCGAGATTATTCTATCAATTAGTAGTGTTCGTAATGGATGGTTCAGGATCTATGACTTATCCAGGTAAAACAGGAAGAAGCAAAGGTGAAGAATTAAGCGATTCCATAAAAGAATCATTAAAACGATTACAAACTAGCAAAAATAAAAACTGCTTTGATGTCTCATTATATGCTTATGCTAATGAAAGTGTAAATATTTTAAAGCAAATTCCTGTAAAAGATTTTAATTTAGATAAAAACTATAATCCTTGTGAATTTATTACAGCTTACAATTCTACTATGCTAGCAGAGACGATGGAAGCCGTAAAAGCCGAATGTACCGATTATCTAAAAGCTAATGCTGAAAAAAACGCCCAAGCTCTTATAATTGTACTTAGCGATGGTGTTGTGTTTGATTACGAATTGTCCCTTAAAAAATGTAATGAACTAAAGCTTCATAATAAAGTAACGATTTCATCAATATTTTTTGAAAGTACAAGTTGGCAAGAAGACTTTGATATAGATGATTTAGATGACTATAAAGAAAGTATGAAAAAGCTTGCTTCTGATGAATCCTTGTTTACCTCTACACTTAATCCAGACGAAATAAGAAATCATATGATAAAAAGTATTTCAACAGTTTCTAAAATAAATCATTAATATGTTTTTAAGCGCCGCACATATTGATGTTAAACTTCATCAAGATTATGCAGATTTTTTTATTGATGAAGATAATAATCTAAAAGGATTAATAATTTGTGATGGTATTGGTGAATTCAAGGATTCTGGTATCGTAGCTAGGTCAGTTGCAGAACTATTTATCGATAAACGAATGCTTAAAACTGAAAACATTATCCTTAGTAAAGAACTTAATGTACTTCAAAAGAAAGGGATAACGGGAGGTACTACATTTATAAGTTTAGTAACTGACTTAAAAAACAATAAAACTAATATTCAATATCTCGGTAATGGCGGGATTATTCAATGTAGAGGAGACTTTGCTGTAAATGCAAACTCAGGTATTTCTTATCGTTATTCAGATATTATGATTCCTCATATTTCTCCTGAAGGAGCACTAACCAAGCATATTTCAAATCATAGTGGTAAACAAGAGTTAAAAGCTTCTGAAATTGAATTAAAATTAATATCAGAAGTCGGTGATATTTTGCTATTGTTTTCAGACGGTATTGGTTCCTTAGAAAATAATTTCATTTTAAAGGATGATGAAGAACGATATTGGAGATATGAGAATACAGTAATTCAGATTATTTTGAAAGGTCTTGATTCACTTTTAAATAAAAATCAAGATCCTGAATCTTTTGAAGAGGAACTGATTATGTTCAATCAAGATATTTTAAAACAACTAAAATCTGAAAGTAGATTAGAAGATGATGCAGCTTTAGGTATTTTAATATCTCCAGAAGTTTTGCACTATTATAAATCTAAAATTAATGGTTAGAACAATTACTAAAATTAAAGATTTATCCATATTAGATCAAGATAATAGTAACAATATCGCATCTATAAATTCTGTTGATTTTGAAGAAACAGAAATTGGTTCAGGTGGTTTTGCTAAGATACATTCAGTTAAAAGCATTAATGGAATACAAAGTGATCAATATGTAATCAAAATTTTTTCTGATAAAGAAAACGAATCTCACGGATACGATACAATTGAGAAACTTCATATCAAACTGAAAAAAAATCAACTTAAAAGTGGTATTCCTTCATATATAGAACGACCAGAATTAATGGGTTTGCCATTTGCCGCTTTTAAAGGTTATGATGAGATTGAAGAAATTGAGGTTGTTGCTTTTATTATGTATAACCTTAACACGCTTGGATTTATAGATTATGGTGCAGAAAATACTGACAACTCAAAATATCGACAATTAGAAATTCCTGATAAAATCTTTATCAGTCACCAATTAGCACATACGGTTGATTTCTTTCATTCTTTAAAATTTATACATTCCGACCTAAAGGAAGCAGCTCTTTGGTATCATCCACAAAAAAAACAGCTTGCTATTATTGATTATGACAGTGGATATCATTTTGACACACAAGAAAAACCTTCTACATTAGGAACTATAGGTCATTTTATATCTGGTACTTTAAGAAATCTTATCAATTCAAATCAGGATAATAAACAACGTTCAGTAAAAGAGCAATTAAGAGAAGAGTATTGGATTTTAGCAAATTTTATTTTTCAATTGGTATTTGACGTAATGCCTTATTTTTTTCTTAAGGATTCAGATGATGCTACTAAAAAGAAATACCTCAAAAAGAATGAATGGCCAGCAATAGATTATAAATCAGAAGAGTTTTTAGCTGAAAACAAAACGGTTCATAACAATCTTCTGGCGGTTATGTCAAGCCTAAGTGATGCTGGTTTAAAGGAGCTTATAAACAATTTTTCTAAAGTATTTAACGATGGTTATTCCAATAGTTCTGCTAGAATGTCCGCAGCCGAATGGGCTTCACATCTAATGGAGCTTACATACTCTTTAAGTATATTACCTCAGATCGAGAATATTGAAACTGATAAAAAAACTATATCTGAGAAAGATGAAGTTGTAACTATCACTTTTCAAACTCAGTATTCTAGATATGTTGAAATTGATCAACAATACTACAGCCCAATACTACATAATTCTTCAAAGGTTAAGTGCAAAGCAAAAGAAAATTATTTTGATATAATTGCCTATAATCTCATAGGTAATCAAAAAGAAAGTATCAGCATAAATGCTTTGCTAAGAGAACCTCTTATAAAAAGTTTTAATGTCAATAAAAATTTAAGAGACTCACTAGAACCATTAGTACTTTCTTGGGAAACAGAGAATATTAAGAAAGTGGTTATATCTAACGTAGAAGGTGAGTTTTCTGGTAATACTGAAATTAAAATACAACCTGAAAAAGAACTAGTATATAAGTTATCTGCTTATGGTTATTTTGATGAGCTACTAGAACAAGAATTGACTGTAGATGTAGTAAAACCAAAAATTAAAAGATTCGATTGGGAAATCAATTTAAATGAAGGAATTGATAATATCGATTTAATATGGGAAACAGAAAACACAAAAGAGGTTCAAATTAAACCAAAAGTGGGAGTTCAAAATCCTAATGGTTTTATGCACGTCCGCATAAGAGAAGAAACCAAATTTACAATCGCTGCAGTGGGATTATTTTCTAATGTAACTGAAGAGATAAAGGCACATCCATTTCCAGCGCCAGTAGTTAAACAACTATTTGTGGAAACACCTAAAATGAACTTAAACACAAAAATAGAATCGGTAGACTTAAAGAGTTTTAAGTCGCTTGAGATTCCATTTGAAAAATTGAATGCAGGTATTTCTTCATTACAAAACCTAGAACTACCAAAGTTTGAAACTAAAAATAGTTTGATTGATAATTTTGATGAGATACCAAAACCTTCAAAAGATTTCACTATTAACACAATTTTTAAAAAAATTAAAAACATAATCCACCAATCACAATGAGTATTATTCAAAAAATAAAAAGAGTGCTAAATAAACCTTTCAAAAGTGTTTACAAGCTTTTTCTTTGGGCTTCAGGAGCAGATCTAGATATTTTGAAACAAGCACCAACTGATAATAATAAATATTTTGGTATAGGTGGTACAATTTTGTTTACTGCGTTAATGGCTTCTTTTGCTGGTGGCTATGCGTTTTTTACAGCATTTAAAGATCCATACTTAGCAATTGTTTTTGGGTTATTTTGGGGTGCATTGATATTTAATCTTGATAGGTATATAGTCTCTACTTTTGGAGTTGGAGATGGTAAAAGAACCATATCAAGGCAGGAGCTTATTGAAGCTGCACCAAGATTATTAATGGCAATGATATTAGGATTTGTAATCTCTACACCTCTAGAGCTTAAATTATTTGAAAGTGAAATTAATTCTGAAATAGCACGTCAAAATTTGGTCACAATACAGCAGCAAAAAACAGATGCATTAGAGGTTGCAGAACAGCTAAATCAAAGCGATAGAAATGAAATAATTACTCTTAGAGAAATTACTAAACAACACGAAGAAGAAATAGCTGGGTTAAAAATTAAAAGAGATGAGGCATATGATAAATATATGTGTGAACTCAATGGAACTTGTGGTACAGGAAAACCAGGTGAAGGTCCTGTTTTTAGAGAAGCCAAAAATGCCTATCTACTTCTTAATAAAGAGTTCACAGAATTAAATCAGGAATATTCTAAAAAAAGAGAAGCAGATTACAATAGAATAGGAAATTTAAATGAACTAATTCAAAAAAGGACAACAGAAGCTGAAGAACAAGTAGCAAAAATTGAAACAGAAATTTCAAGTAGAAATGGTCTTTTAGCTCGACTGTCAGCTTTGAGCAATCTATGTTATAATAAAAAGGCTGTAATGAAAGTAAACGATGACGGTACTGAAGTTTTAAGTCATTACGAAACTGAACGTACAACGGTCTGGTATGCAAAATGGCTAATTACTATTCTTTTTATATTTATTGAAATTGCTCCTATTCTTTTTAAAATGATGACAGAACGTGGCATCTACGATGATATTTTAGATCGTATAAAACACGAGGCTAAAGTGAAACAACTATTGCTTCAATCTAATATAAATCAAGAAGTTAACACATCTGTTAAAGTTCATACTGCTATGAATGAACTTAAAATTGAAGAAGAACTCAAAGCCAATGATGATTTGATTAAAAACATAGCAAAAGCGCAAGCCGATATTGCAGCTGTTGCTATTGAGCAATGGAAACAAGAACAAATAGAATTGGTTAATGATAAAAAGAAAAATATTATTAATTAAAAGTGATAAATAATAAACAAAAAGCATACCTAGCTAACGCGATAAAACACATCTCAAAGCTTTCCAATAATAGGAAAGAAAAACTGATGACGATTCTAAGGAAAGTAAATGAAGTTCAGTCCTCAAATCTTACGACTAAGCAAAAAGCTAAAGAAATCAAACGAATTATGTGGAGTGATCAATCAACTAATAGCAAGCTATTTATTGGCGCTTTCCTAGGTGCTGTCACTGGCTTATTCATTTTTGGAACTGGAGGCATAGGAATTGCTGCTCTGGGAACTGGTGTGGGTATTTGGGGCTGGCTAGCTACAGCAGCTGGTGGTGCTTTCATTTCTTCATTAATACAGAATTACGAGAAGAAAGAGAATGAAGATTAACTCTTTTAAAGAAATAACACAAGCCTTAAAATCTTTGACAATACTGTTCCTTAAAAGTTTAATATACCATCTATAATCCCAATTATAATAAATCCACCTTCCAATTAATCCTCAGTAAAGATTTCAAAATTTGGGAAGGCAGGTAATAAGGTGTTCGTCAGTCGCTCCATTTAGTTCCATAGTACATAATCACAATAACTCCTATCGTCGTCTTTGTGCTTACCATAAATACTACTACTGCGGCGAAATGTCCTCGGTCGCACTATTTACTTGTACTATTGCACACATTACGCTATTCCTCACCCATAGCTACTCTTGTGCCTTAAAATCCAAACCTGTGTGTGCTATGCACACGTATAATTTATTAAGGCACAACCGCTATTTAATGTTTTGCGAGCCTGCGTGTCGCTGCGGGCTACGACCTAAAGTCTATAGCAGAATTACATTATGAGAGAACAAAACACTAAGAAATCGATTTTTAAAAGACAAAAGCATAGCAGGGCTACGGTTGCAGGATTTTAAGAAAGCGCAGGGGTCGAGTTCGACGTGTTTTGTTTTCGGAATAGGAAGACTGCCATAGACTTTAGGTCTACCGGTGTTACATTTTTTGATGCCAATTCAACAAAATCTGTTCTTAAATAACGTCCTACAGCCATACCACCTTACCTAGCGGATAAGCTGGTACCGCTTCCGTCCTGGTAAGTAAGAGCTGTCCCTTAACTCAGTTAAGTAACAATTATTTATATGACAAGAAACATTCCTTCAAGATTTGTCATCCTGCGTTTGTTGCGGGACAGCACTTACCCAAATCAATAAAAACTCCGCTACAAATGAAGTTATCAAAAACCTGCGCCACCTAGTGTAAACATAGCCGTGATCGCCTTTAGAACTTCAGGCAGCCACTCACGGCACCCTTGCTCATCTCGCAGGCGGCTCGCGCCTTTTGGATTACCTGCTGAAATATTTTCGCTACATTACATTCATGAAAATAAAAGACTTTGAAACGTTTATTCAATCATTTCCTTATCAATATCAAGCTACTAATGTTGCACGTAAAAATTGGGTAAGATTTTTTCCATTGAATCCCTACATCGAAGAAATATTTGCAGACGAGCAATTAATTACAATAACTCGAGAAGAGCTTTATTCAATAAATAGTGAATATGAAATGTTCATTATTAAAACGCTTATGTGGGGTTACTCTACTGGTGGGAGAGGTAACAATATATCCAAACTTTTGTCAAAACCAAATCTCTCACTATTGATAAAAAAATTACGACCTTATAGAAATGCTGAAATTTCAATAGATCAATTAATTAATGACATTAATGCCATACCTGGTCTTGCAATTTCCACTATGACCAAGTTTAGCCATTTTTTAAACACAACTATTAATTATAATAAGGCAGTTATTCTTGATCAACAAATAATGAATACTGTCAACCTAGGTAGGTTCGAAGATCTCAAAGCCTTGAAAGGTATAAAGCCCTCAAATTCACTACAGAAGTATTGTCTTTATATTGAAATTATCAACAATCTCTCAAAAGAATTGCACGCGAAGCCTGATCAAGTTGAAATGTTTTTATTCTTCTTTGGAAGAACTTTGATTAAAAAATAAAAAAGGTCATAAATTTAGTTGGCTTCCTTAGGCCAGCCGCACACCAGCAGTAAAGTTCAGGCCCTGCGGGTTTTGAAAAAAATAGTGCGCCAAAAGCGCGCACCATTTCAAAGACTTTGGTCTCAATTTATCATTTTAGAAAGGTTACTGCTGGCTTAGCCAAAGCGCTGTCTACCTCATTTACTGTTTTCTTTTGTATCGTTTGTATTGCCATATCGAAAGCGCACGATTTTTTCCAAAAAACTTGACAGCTTGGCCACGCCACCAGACATAGCGTTTTCTTTTTTTGTTTTCTTTTTAAAATTATGTTGGTGGGGTTTGGTGTTACCATTGAAGCTTTCGTAAAATAAAAAAGAGCCTCTAGTGAAGCTCTCTTTTCTAGCGTTGCTTGCGATGTTTCAATCGTTTATGAAACCTCTTGATCAGCAGTGACACCAAATAACTTACAATCGCACCAAATGCTGCCAATATAGCGGTTGTAATCAAATCCTCAGAGGTAATATGAACCAAAGCTGAAGAAAGTGTACCACCAACGACGGAAGCCTTTATGTGAATGTATCTGTGTGGCATCCGATTATTCTTTAGTCTCTGGAGACTTTTCTTTTTTCGCTTTCGCGGAAGCGTCATCATCATCAACAGTTACCGCCTGACTAACTGCTGTTGCCACCGTTCCAGCTACGGTCATATAAGTAGCAAGAGTCACCACAGCTGCAGGAAGAGCAACAGGGGCAGCAATGATAGCGCCGCCAGCGGTAGCCAAAGCAATACCGATGTTTCTAAGCGTTCTAAAGAATTTAGGGGTCGGTTTTTTATAACGTTCTATTAGTGTCATAATTTTGAGATTTTGTACTCGCTAAGGCGAGTATCTGTTCATGTTTAATTTGAAATTTTGATAAATACTTTCTCTTTCTTGTCATAAGCCTGATAGCAAAGCGATAATAGCTTGTTTAAAGCAGCTTTGGAGTTCCACCCTTTACTAATACCACTCAATTGTGAAACAGGTGCCAAACAGCCTTCCAAATCAACTAGCGCATCATTAGCTGGATGAATCAAGATCAAACGGCGACCAGGAACATCCAACACGTGTAAATGATTTTTAAATCGTGGCGAAAAACGCGACACTACTTCGTAGCGCCCTTCAGGAATACAGGAAATATTACGTTTGTTTTCACGCCAGGGCAATTCAATCATAAAGCAGATGAGGTGGCCATTAACGAAAAGGGCACCGTTGGTACCCTTTTCAAAGTAGCTTCGTTTCAGTAGTATTTCCATCTTACACGGTATCTACATTTGCCACAGAAAGGGCGTTGTATGCACCGTTTTTAAGCGGATACATCTGTCCATTTACTTGTTGGTAGAACTCGATACCAACTACCTGCAGAATTGGTAACGCACTACCAGCAGTCAATGCAACCGTAAGGTTGATCGCAGCAGTATTCGCACCATCATAAGGTAGAATAGCGGTTTCGGCACTCTCAAAAGTTGAGGTTTCACCTGCAAAGTCTAGCTCTGCAGCACCAGTCACAACTTTAAAATGAGTTGTACCACTAGGAGCAGCTATTCGTACCGCTGGTGCAAATGGTGCTAGGTTCAATTCAACATCACCAGTTGCACGGTCCAGAGAAGTAGAGTACGGTGCAAACAAGGTAGAACCAAGTTTACCATTCAAGTTGAATTCAAAGCCTTGTAAATTGCTCATATCACCATCTTCGATAGTTCTAGCACCACGTTGGTTGACTGTATCGGTTTTGGTAACAGCTACAAGAGCTTTTGTCAATCGACTTACTACACGCTTGTCTTTTGCATTCTGCAAAAGCACTCGGATAGCATTTCGGATTACTTTACCACCTTTACCAGCGCGTCCAAATTCAGAACCGTTTTCACGCGTTCTTTGGAACGCTGGGTCATTAGCGATACGATTAGCATCCACGCCACCTTTGGTGCGTGCAAGATGCCCATCAGAGCTTTTGTAAAAGGAGATGTCGCCAAGTGTTCCTTTCAGCTTGATAATACCAGTTTGTCTAGCCATCTTTAGAAAATTTTATGATTATTAAACAAATCAAGGTAGATTTGTATAGCTTTCAGAATAACTCATACCGCCGCAGCCACTTAGCACGGTTTTTGCCGATTAAGGTATATGGTTCACCCCAGGATGAGGTATAGATAAAGTATGGATAGTGTATTAAAATGAAGATTGTAAGAGCTTGCATATTTCCTAAAGATGTTCACTGCCTCACAGGCAGAAGTGAACGTTATGGTCGTAAACTGCTTAATGATATTAGAGTTCATTATGATAAAAAACCTCATCAATTCATTACGGTTAAGGAATTTTCGGAATATAGTGGGATAGAGGAGAAGATCATCATAGATTACCTTCAAAAAGTTTCATAGAATTTGATGTTATTTATTTAGGTTTAAGTATTTCATTTCCTTAAATTTACTCAAGATGATTTGTCAAACAAGGATATCTTAAAACAACTTAGAAGGTTAGCATTTCGGTTATCCTTATTATTTGTTGGAGTATATCATATTGATTTATAAGTTATTGCGGGCGGCTACATTAATCCTGCCACCCCGACTTAAAGCCTTATCATTATTTGATAAGGCTTTTTTATTTGTCTCTTTTAAATTCTTTTAATTACTAATCTCAATAATTCAACTATGCATTTTGTAAATTGCATATGAACTATTGTACCCATGAAAACTGAATTACACGATTTACGTAAAAACTATCAAAAAAGTGAATTGATAGAATCAGATGTTCCTAATAATCCTTTTTTGTTATTTAAGGAGTGGTTTGAAATGGCTAAAGAACATCCAAAAATTGAAGAAGCAAACGCTATGTCTATTGCGACATTAGGTAGTGATGGTTTTCCAAAAAATAGAATTGTATTACTCAAAGAAATTCTTGATAATGGATTTGTTTTTTACACAAACTATGAAAGCGAAAAATCAAAAGCTATTAAAAATTATCAAAAAGGATGTTTACATTTTTTTTGGCCTGCTTTAGAAAAACAAATTATTATAAAGGTTACTATTTCAAAGGTATCTAAAGAACATTCTGAGAATTATTTTAAAAAGAGACCTAGAGAAAGTCAGTTAGGTGCTTGGGCTAGTGAACAAAGTTCACAGATAGCATCTAGGGAACAGCTGGAATCCAAACTCAAGACTGTTAGAGAAAGATTTGAAAACACTTCAAAAATTCCAATGCCAGAATTTTGGGGAGGTTTTATTTGTAAACCGTATAGTTTTGAATTTTGGCAGGGAAGGCCAAATAGATTGCACGATAGACTACTTTTTGAACAGGTAGATTCAATTTGGGAAATGAAAAGACTACAACCTTAATGAAAAAATTAACGCTCATCAGGCACGGTAAATCTACTTGGGAATATCAAGTAAGAGATCACGATAGGGTTCTTAAAGAACGTGGTATACAAGATGCACATTTGATAGGTAGCTATTTGAAAAAAAATTCATTTAATTCAGATATTTACATGTCAAGTAGTGCAGCACGTGCACTACAAACTGCAACTCTAGTTTGCGAGTATCTTGATTATAATTTAAACTCTCTTTCAATTAATAGGAGTTTATATACTTTTAGCAAGGAAGAATTAGAATCAGTTGTTCTTAATGCAAATGACGACCTTGATCATATTACAATATTCTCTCATAATCATGGAATTACTGAATTTGTAAATCACTTTGGAGATATTTACTTTGATAATGTTCCTACTACGGGCTGTGTAACTCTTGAATTTTCAATTAATTCATGGAAAGACTTGAATCCTGGTAAAACGATTTCACATATTTTCCCAAAACAACTTCGTTAATGAATACTTACTACAATCGTGAATTAAGTTGGTTAAAATTCAATGAAAGAGTACTCCAAGAGGCAGAAGACCAATCGGTGCCTTTAATTGAAAGACTTAGGTTTTTAGGAATTTTTTCCAATAATTTAGATGAGTTTTTTAGGGTGCGATATGCCACCATTCAAAGAATATATAAGGCAGGAAAAAATGCAACTAAATCTTTAGGAGGAATATCAGCCGGAGATTTATTAGAAGAAATTAATAAAGAGGTTATATCAATACAGGCGAGAAGTTTTACCGTTTTAGAACAGCTTGAAAACGAATTAAAGCAAAAAAATGTATTAATTGTAGATGAAAAGGAATTGCCAAAAGAACATGAAGGCTTTATAAGAAATTTTTACAATGAAAAAATAAGTACCGCAATTTCAACCATTGTTCTTAAACCGAATCAGCCGCTACCTAGTTTGAGAGATGGTTTGGGATATCTAGCAGTAAGAATGGTTTTAAAAAATGAAACAACGCAGTATGCCATTATTGAGATACCAAAATACTTAAATCGATTTGTAGTTCTTCCTAGATTAGAAAATGATGATAATCAATATGTAATTTTATTGGATGATGTAATTAGACATCGATTACATTATACATTTGATATGTTTGATTACAAATATATCGAAGCTCATATGATCAAAGTTACTCTTGATGCAGAGCTGGAAATGGATATTGACTTAAAACAAAGCCTTTTAGAGAAAATAAGACGTAGTGTAAAGGATAGAAAAGATGGTGATATAGTACGATTTGTGTATGACAAGGAAATAAATAATAAAACCTTAGAATTTCTTCTAAACAAACTACATCTTGACGACGTAGATTCCATAATTCCTGGTGGTAGGTATCATAACCGTAGGGATTATTTAAAATTTCCAAGTCTAGGTAGAACGGATTTATTGTACGAACAGAAATCGCCGTTACCGGTGTTGGACATACCAGCAAGAGGTTCCATTTTTAAGATAATTCAAGAAAAAGACATCTTACAATACACGCCTTACCATACGTTTTCCAATACAATTAGGTTTCTACGAGAGGCTGCACTAGATCCATACGTTACTACCATTAAAATAACTATTTATCGACTTGCAGAAATATCACAAGTAGCCTTTGCATTGATAAATGCTGCTAAGAATGGAAAACAAGTCACAGTATCGATAGAGTTACAAGCGCGATTTGACGAACAGGCAAATATCAATTATGCAGAACTCATGCAAGAGGAAGGAGTTAAACTCATATTTGGAGTTCCTGGGCTTAAAGTACATTGTAAGGCATGTGTAGTAAACAAGGTTATAAAAGGTAAAAACACTAGACTTGGATTCATTTCAACGGGAAATTTTAATGAAGCAACCGCTAGGATTTATACAGATTACACCATTTTTACATCTAACAAGAAAGTTCTCAAAGAGGTAGAACGAGTTTTTGACTTCTTTGAAGTTAATTATAAATTACATAGATATAAACATTTACTTGTTGCACCACATTATTTAAGAAACGGTATTGAACGATTGATTCGTAAAGAGATCGCTTTCGCGAAAGCGGGAAAAAAAGCCTTCATTAGGTGTAAATTGAATTCGATATCAGATTTCAAGATGATTGATTTATTGTACCAGGCGTCAAATGCAGGTGTTGAAATAGAATTAATTGTACGTGGTATTTGTTGTCTGATACCAGGAGTTCCTGGAATGAGTGAAAACATCACAGTCAAAAGTATTGTAGATAGATATTTAGAGCATCCTAGAGCCTACTACTTTCACAATGATGGGAATGATCTTTTGTATATCTCAAGTGCAGATTTCATGACTAGAAATCTAGACCATAGAGTAGAGATAGCTTGTCCCATTTATGATAACGAAGTGAAAAGACAAATATTAGAAACTTTAGAGATTTGTTGGAATGACAATGTAAAAGCTAGACTGATCGATGAGAATCAAAATAATAATTATGTAAAACTTTTAGAAGACAAATCTGTAAGATCTCAATACGAAACCTATACTTATCTTAAGAATCAATAATGAGTTTTAAATCTGTTAAATATGGTGCCATTGACATAGGTTCTAATGCAATTAGACTGCTTATCGCAACAGCAAATACTATGACAGGAAATCCACCAAACTTTAAAAAAATAAGTTTGGTAAGGGTACCTATTAGATTAGGTCAAGATGTATTTACTACCGGTGAAATAAGTGAAGTAAATTTCAATCGTATGGTAGACGCCATGAAGGCATACAAATTGCTTATGCAAGTGCATAAGGTTGAAAAGTATAAAGCCTATGCAACAAGTGCCATGAGAGGTTCCCAAAATGGCCAAGAAATCGCAGATTATATTAAAGAGAATTGCGGTATTGAGATCGAAATTATTGATGGATCCCATGAAGCGGCTATAATTGCAATGACCGATTTACATAATGTGATAGACGAAAGAAAGGTTTATTTGTATGTCGATGTAGGTGGTGGTAGTACAGAATTTACTCTTTTCGCCTATGGGAAAGAGGTTGTTTCTCGTTCCTTCCAAATAGGTACTGTTAGGCTACTTAATGATATGGTAAATAACTCTCTTTGGGCAGAGGCAGAGAATTGGGTAAAAGAAGTTTGTAAACCATATTCCAAAATCGAATTAATAGGTTCTGGTGGTAATATTAATAACATATTTAAAAGTAGCGGTAAATCTCAAGGAAAACCACTTTCTTACTTTTATCTAGCTAGTTACTATGAAAAGTTACAATCGTATACTTATGAAGAACGTATATACAGTTTAAATATGAATCAAGATCGTGCAGATGTTATTATACCTGCTTGTAGAATTTATTTAAGAGCAATGAAATGGAGTATGGCCAAAAATATTTATGTACCGAAGATTGGATTGTCCGATGGTATCATTAAATCGATATATAATGCAGATAATCGGATATAATTCTTGGCAAGAATATATTTAAGCAGCATTAAACTATTAAACAGTACTTTTGAAATAAATAATTAGAACACATGAAAAATATTATTTTATCCTTATTTGTGATTTTTATTTCACTGAATGCCTATTCTCAGGTAAACGGTGAAGCTCAGTATGGATTTAGGCTAGGTCTTAATTACTCAAATTTATCGGGTGATATTGAGGATGCCGATTCTAGATTAGGGTTACATGCAAATTTCTTTGCTGTTGTACCATTAAGTGATTCCTTTAGTTTACAGCCTGAAATAGGACTTTCTGCAATAGGTGTTAATGAAGAAGAGCTGCGATTAGAAAACGGAGATAACGTTCAATTTAAAACAAATTGGTTACAAGTAGGTGTTCTTGCCAAAGTAAATTTAGGAGAAAAATTGTATTTACTGCTAGGTCCACAAGCAGGAGTAAACGTTACTGAACGTGATAATAATGATTATTATAACTGGGATATTGCTGGTGTAGGTGGAATAGGGTACAACCTAGATGAAAATTGGACCTTGGACTTGAGATATAGTTATGGATTCGCTAATATTTTTGATAGGGAATTTGGTGAAATAGCTGAAGCGAATAACAGATACTTTCAATTAGGTATAGCTTACAAGTTATAAAATCAGTTGTCCTATGATATAAAAAAAGCAGCCGTAGAGCTGCTTTTTTTATTTAAAATCGAGATCAAATGTTTTTCTTAATAATTCTAGCGCGGGATTTTTCTCAGACAATTTTTGATACTTCTCTTGTTCAGTAAATACATATTTTTTGGTTACCTGCTCATCTACTATTATATCAAAATAAATGTTGTAATTGTTTAATTCCCTTTTCAAATGTTCCAAAACCGTACCTTGATTTTTTTCAAGATCCTCTTTCATTGATTTGTTCGGAAATTTTAGGCGTATACCTGATTTTTCTATCAATTCAGGATCATCTGCATTGAGAATACTAGCTAAAATACGCTGCCCTTTATTCTCTAAATAATCCACGTATTTATTCCATACTAGATTTAACTCCTCTTGACTAAAGGGTTTTGTAGGTAATTCATCATGTTTAATTACTTTTTGAGCAGCTTTGGCGACGTGCTCATTTTTTACCTGTATAGCTTTGATAGAACTACTACTTACAGTTTCCTTAGTTTTAGAAGACAATCTTGCTCTAGCAGCTTTTAGTTGAGCTTCACGATCATTGGTATCCACAAAATTTTGGGAATTCAAATGAGGTGTCTTCTCTGGTACAGGACTGGTTGATTCTATAGGCTTTTCTGAATTCCTGTAAGTTGATGGCTCTTCAGATATTACTTTAGAAGGTGCTGCTTTCGTAACGTGAGTTGTTTCCTGTTTATGTTCCTTAGTAGGTTTTACATCATCTATTAGGATATCTGAAAACTTTTCTGGACCTACTATGTAGCTATTGGAGTTTTTTTTTTCTCCATCCTGAAGGATAGAGGCTAGTTTCATTATAGCTAGTTCGACATGTAATCGTTGATTTCTACTAGCACGGTAGTTAAAATCGGCGTGGTTTGCTATTTCTATAGCCTCACGCAGGAAACCTAAATCTGTATGAGAAGACTGGCTTTTGTATTTTGCTTTAGTTTTTTCACCTAATTCCAAAAGCTGTATAGTGCGCTCATCTTTACAAACCATGAGGTCCCTAAAATGACTTGCAAGACCACTTATGAAATGATGACCATCAAAACCTTTAGCTAGTATTTCATCATAAGTAACTAGAAGATTAGGGATGTCGCCATCTAGAATCAAATCGGTTACCTTGAAATACGTATCACGATCTAAAACATTTAAATTTTCTGTTACAGCTTGTACAGTAAGATCTTTACCAGAAAAGCTTACCACTCTATCAAAAATCGACAAGGAATCACGCAGTGCACCATCTGCTTTTTGAGCTATTATTTGCAACGCTTCTTCCTCAGCATTTATACCTTCTTGTTGAGCTATTCTTTTAAGATGATCTCTCATAGCGCCTACCGTAATCCTCTTGAAATCAAATATTTGACATCTAGATAATATGGTAGGGATAATTTTGTGCTTTTCGGTGGTCGCTAAAATAAAAATAGCATGAGATGGTGGTTCCTCAAGGGTTTTTAAAAACGCATTGAAGGCAGCATTTGATAGCATGTGAACCTCATCTATGATATATACTTTATATTTTCCTACTTGTGGAGGAATACGTACTTGATCTACAATACTACGTATGTGCTCTACACCGTTGTTTGAGGCAGCATCTAATTCAAAAATATTGAAAGCAAAGTCTTCATCGGGACTATAATCTCCACTTTCTTGATTTATTTTTTTGGCAAGAATTCTGGCACAGGTAGTTTTTCCTACACCTCTAGGTCCTGTAAATAGTAACGCTTGGGCTAGATGATTGCTTTTTATAGCATTCTCTAGAGTTTGTGTAATTGCCCTTTGACCAACAACATCTTCAAAGGTTTCGGGTCTGTATTTACGTGCGCTTACTATAAACGGTTCCATAGGTCAAAGATATACGTAGAACATTATTTTGCCGTTTATTTTGAGTTTGTTTTTTATTGATTTATCAACAAAAAAATAGGTAATTTTGCTGCGCAGGTCGCCTTATCGTTCCAGTATTTACAGGAAAGGAAAGTCCGGACACCACAGGATAGCATAACGGTTAATGGCCGTCGTTGTTGTTATGCTTTAGCGAAAGCGTAATCGTAATAGCAATAGGACTAGTGCAACAGAAAGTATGTACAGATAATGCTGTAGTGAAACCAGGTAAACTCTATGCGGTGCAATGTCATGTAGGTCAGAGTTTGAGCGTTATCCGCGCGATTTTGATGGGTAGGCAGATAGAGGTAAGTAGTAATACTTATCCCAGATAAATGATAAGGGTCTCAATAATGAGATACAGAATCCGGCTTATAGACCTGCTTTTTTATTCTTCTTCATTTTCATGATAAAAGAAACTAAAAACTGTGCCACCATATCGACGACTATCTTTAAAGTATGAATGAGTACTTAAATCTGAGTGTTTTGAATGCTCTACGATAAGCATTCCATCAGTATCTAATAATTCTTGCTGAAAGATTAATTCTGGTACTTTAAGAAATTCCTCATCACTGAAACCGTAAGGAGGATCTGCAAAAATGAGATCGTACTTACCTTTATGTTTGCTTAAAAAACTGAACACATCAGCCTTTACAACGTCAATATTTAAGTCGAGATCGGTTGCTGTTTTTTTGATAAAACTAGTACATGCAGCATGTTTATCAACTGCTAGTGAACTACTTGCTCCACGACTACAAAATTCATAACTCATGTTTCCACTACCTGCGAATAGCTCCAATACTCTGGCATCATGTATTTCAATCTGATGTCTTAAAATATTAAATAGAGCTTCCTTAGCCATATCCGTCGTAGGACGAACAGGTAGATTTTTTGGAGCTTGTATTCTTCTTCCTTTATGTATTCCAGAAATTATGCGCATATTAATTCTTTGAGATAATTGATGTTTTCATTTTTTTTCACATGTCGTATATATTTATACAGCACATCAAATAATTCTTCATCAATTTTTTCACCTTTTACGGTTACTACTGTGGTTTCTACATCGCAATTAAACTGTTGTAATGAAAATACGGTATAGTATAGTAAATCTTCTTTGGACTCATAAGGGTAGCTGTTATGGGCAACTAATTTATCGTCTTTATAAACACTTAAGTAAAAATGATTAGGAAGAAGGTTTAAATAAGCATGGTTTTGCCTTTCAATGTTTTCTTCTTTTTTCAATATTTGAGTACTTAAGTGGTAGTAGTTAAGATCGCCGTGTTTTTCAAAAAAGAAGTTATTCAAATTGCTATATGCAATATAAACAGTAGTTAGTTCTTTGAGATTATCATGACTGATCACATCAGTTTCTAATAATTGAGTTGTGTATTTAAGGTAGTCTGCGCTATTTGAAGGATCAAAGTAGGCATTGGGAACACAGGTGAAAATAGGGTGGTGGTAATAGATATTTACTTTAGAAAAAGATTTGTTTACGAATTCTTCTTTGTTATAAATTGATTCTATCTCTTGTAAAAGTTCTATAGGATTGTTGGAGTATTTAAAGCTCTTATCGTAACTGTTTTCTATGCGGTTACCTATATGAGTAAAAAAAGAAAGTCCATTCTGATGAATCAGAACGGACAACTCTTTTAAAATATTTTCAGACTTATTAGTTATCTGCATACTTTCTAGGCCAGTTACCACTTGTTGTAATTTCATCCAAGCTACCTACATAGATAGTAGATCCATTTACAGCCTCAACAGCTTTTACCTCAAGTTCTGCTTTTACGAGCTTTTCAGGCTGATCAAAAAGAATTTCTTTTTTATCGGCTGTAGCTTTAAATACAGGTATCATTTGGTCTTTATCTGGTACA
Organism: Nonlabens sp. MIC269; assembly: GCF_001430865.1. Classification (GTDB taxonomy): domain Bacteria; phylum Bacteroidota; class Bacteroidia; order Flavobacteriales; family Flavobacteriaceae; genus Nonlabens; species Nonlabens tegetincola. Next base: position 2,825,697 of record NZ_CP011373.1, read on the forward strand.
AGACCTGTTTCCAATTTGATTTTACCTGGAGCATTTTCTATACCATAATCAAGAAGTTTTGCAACGTCAGTATTTTTGAATAATGAATCTTTAACAGATTTAAAGCCTAACGTGTCAATAATAGTAACCTCTTTAGTATATCCACCTGTTTCAGGATCTAATCTAAATTTGATGTTACGTTCTCTATCTACAACAGTACTATCTCGTTTAGTAGTAAGAGCAAATTGAGCAGTATCTACAAATTGTGTAAGGTTATTGATGTTCTCTGCATACTTACCAGTAATCAGTTTGTGAGCTGTTTGAGCTTCTCTTAACTTTATAAGTTTACTAATTACCTTTTTATACCTTTCTTCTTTTACTTTTTCAAATTCTACGGGTTCGGCAATGGATTGATACAGCTTGTATCCAAAGAATCCGCTTAAACCTAAAAGTATAAGAATAAATATAGGGTGTGCTTTCTTAGGAATTTTGTTAATAAATACAGCAAACAGTATCAGAACGACTAAACCTGCTAATACTGATAGTACAAAAGTCAACATATGTTCAAAAGTTTTTACTTGTTTTCAAAGCAAACAAATCTACAATATTTTTCGTCTAGTCCTAACGACTAGTGTGAAATTTGGGTTAAGTTTACCCACAGTTTTTCTACAAACCTTATATGGACGTATCCTCTTTCTACAAAGAATTAAAAGATCAATTTCCCTTTGAGCCTACAAATCAACAAGATATAGCGCTTCATCAGTTAAGTGATTTCATTCTAGATAAAAAAAATAAAGACCGTACTTTTTTATTAAAAGGTTACGCAGGTACAGGAAAAACCACTCTTATTAGTGTATTAGTTAAGGCTATTTGGAAAGTAAGAGTAGGAACAGTACTTCTAGCACCTACAGGTAGAGCCGCCAAAGTAATAAGCAATTATTCATCCAGACAGGCAGCCACCATTCACAGAGAAATTTATTATCCAAAAGGTCAAGGTAGCGGCAGTGTAGAGTTTACACTTAAAAAAAATAAACATCGTAATACCTTATTTATAGTAGACGAAGCATCTATGATACCAGATGTAGTCTCCGAAGGGAAATTATTTGGAGCTACAGGATCATTACTGGACGATCTTATACAATATGTCTACGAGGGAAGTAATTGTAAATTACTGATCATTGGAGATACAGCACAATTACCGCCAGTAAAACTAGAAGTAAGTCCAGCTCTTGATGAAAGAATAATTGAACAACGTTATTTAAAAGAAGTCACAAGTATTGAATTAGACGAGGTTAAACGACAAACCGATAAATCTGGTATCTTGTATAATGCCACAGGTATACGTAATCATATAGAGGAACAAGATTATAATTTTAAATTTAACGTACAGCCTTATAATGATATTAAACGATTAATTGATGGACATGAAATTATTGATACTATTAATAGTGCCTATGACATCAACGGTCATGAAGAAACAGCAATAATTGTAAGATCAAATAAAAGGGCAAACCTTTATAACCAACAAATAAGATCTAGAATTTTATTCAGAGAAAGCGAGCTAAGTGCCGGCGACTTCCTTATGGTCGTAAAAAATAATTACCATTGGCTCAAACCTACAAGTGATGCTGGATTTATTGCAAATGGTGATATCATAGAAATATTAGAGATATTCTCATTTAAAGAACTTTATGGTTTCAAATTTGCTAATGTTAAAGTGCGTATGGTAGATTATCCTGACATGAAACCCTTTGAAACCACGTTATTACTTGATACATTAACATCAGAATCGCCTAGTTTAACCTATGAGCAAAGCAACAAATTGTATCAAGAGGTAAGGATGGATTATCTTAAATTACCTAAATGGAAGCAGTATAAAGAAATTAAAGCCAATCAGTATTTTAATGCTCTACAAGTAAAATTTTCTTATGCGATTACTTGTCACAAATCTCAAGGAGGACAATGGGAAAATGTGATCGTTGAGCAACCCTATTTACCAGATGGACCTAGCAAGGATTATTTAAGATGGTTGTACACGGCATGTACAAGAGCCAAAACAAATTTGTATCTTATAGGCTTCAATAAGGATCATTTTATTGAATCATAGTTATGGAAACATTTTTTAGCATTTTCACCAGCGTTTGTTTGGGTATAGGATTGTCTGCCAGTGCAGGATTTAGAGTATTCGTTCCTTTGTTATTTTTGAGCTTTGCCGGATACATGGGATGGATACCCTTAAATGAAGATTGGTCCTGGGCAGGAAGTTTAACAGCTGTAATTGTCCTAGCAGTTGCAGCCGTAGTAGAACTTCTTGCTTATTACATACCTTATGTAGATAATCTTTTGGACACTATTTCGGTTCCTCTCGCAACTATTGCAGGTACTGCAGTAATGGTAAGTGTCGTAGGAGATTTGGATCCTGTTTATACGTGGACTTTGGCCATTATAGCTGGTGGTGGAACAGCAGCTGCTATATCAAGCACTACAACCGCAGCACGCGCAACAAGCACAGCAACTACTGGTGGATTAGGTAATCCAGTAGTAAGCACAGCCGAGGCTGGATTAAGCGGTATTCTATCAATTCTCTCCTTACTCGCTCCAGTTGTCGCTGTCATTATTGTAATATTAATCTTTCTCGCCATGAGAAAGTTATATAAAAAATTGTTTAAAAGAAGTTCGCTTTCGCGAAAGCATACTAACAAAAAACTTACAAATTGAGAACAATAGCCGTAATACCTGCACGCTATGAAGCAAGCAGATTTCCAGGTAAATTAATGAAAGATCTAGGTGGTAAACCTGTAATTATACGCACCATGCAGGCCACTCAACAAACAGGCCTATTTGATGATGTAATGGTTGCAACCGATAGTGAAACCATCTACAAAACTGTTGAGGAGAATGGAGGTAAAGCGGTAATGAGCACCAAAAATCATGAATGTGGTAGTGATCGTATTGCTGAAGCAGTCGAAAACATACCTGCCGATATTGTTATCAACGTTCAAGGCGACGAACCGTTTACTAATAAAGAAGATTTAGCCTCATTAATAGAAGTGTTCAAGAATGACCCTTCAAAAAATATATCACTCGCATCTTTAATGCATGAAATTAAAGGTGAGGAAATGATAACTAATCCTAATAATGTAAAAGTTATAGTTGATGAAAATGATCACGCTATTTATTTTTCAAGGTCGCCCATACCTTATCATCGAGATAAATTATTACCAGCTACCTACTATAAGCATATAGGGATTTATGCGTTTAGGAAACAAGCGTTACTTGAATTTTATCACAGTAAGGCAACACCACTAGAGTTGTTAGAAAAACTAGAATGCTTGCGCTATATAGAGCAAGGTAAAAAGATTAAAATGGTGCGCACTCAAAAATCTAGTATTGGAATTGACACACCAGATGATTTAATTGAAGCAAATAAATTGTGGGACTGCTCTAAATAGCGATACCTACAGGTAACATTTCCTTGTATTTAATTCTATTTTTTCTCACAAATCCAGCAATTTTAGGGTGAGTAGGTACAACTTTTAATTCTTTTTCAAATTTAATGTTGTCAAAAACTGCTGTAAGAAATTCATCCTTAAAAGAAAAGTTCTCTTCTAGAACTTCAGGGATAATTAATTTGGTTAAAAATATTTTGCGATCCTGTTGAGCATACTCGATACGAGCCATTTCTCCATCCACAATACATTCATACTGACGTAAAAACTCATTGTCAGTAATTTCTAAATTTACCTTTGTACTCATTCTCTCTTATTTAAAATCAGAAGAAATTCTGATCGTTTTACTACCTATATTTGATTATATTACTGGTAGGTTAGTAAAAGCTTTTTGAATAGTTGAATTACAAATATACTAAAAAACAGACATATACAAGTTAAGGTCTGTGTAATTATTTATAAATCAGATATATAAGTATCAATGAAGTGTTCGGTATATTTTATGCCTGGAATGGCAGCATCACCTCAAATTTTTGAATACATAAAATTGCCATCAAAACAATTTGATGTTCATCTAATGGAATGGATTCTGCCTGTTAAAAATGAATCTATTAAGGACTATTGTATCAGGCTTCTTGATCAAATAAAGCATGAAAACCCTGTTTTAATAGGAGTATCATTTGGTGGTGTGATAGTACAAGAACTTTCAAAACTGCTACCTGTAAAAAAAATGATTATCATTTCTTCCGTTAAATCTAACAAAGAGTTCCCTAGACGCATGAGGTTAAGTAAAGTTACTCATCTTCACAAGGCATTACCTACAACTCTCATAAAGCATTTTGGGACTATCGCTTCTTACTCAAAAATATTGGCACCCAAAAAGATAGAAATGTATAATAAATACCTATCTGTAAATGATCCATTGTATATGGACTGGGCCTTGAACACAATCATTAACTGGGACCAAGAAAAAGCACCAAATAACTTAATTCATATCCATGGTGATAGTGACCCAGTTTTCCCCATTAAATATATTGAAAACTGTATTACTGTTGAAGGAGGAACACACGTTATGATTATAAATAGATTTAGATGGTTTAATGAGCATTTACCCCAACTTATTTTGGATAATTAACACTATCGATTAACCACTAGTCTGGTTAAAATTATATTTTTAAACAAAATTTTGAAGATGAAGAAACTACTTTTAGGTATAGGATTAGGTATGGTTACTGTTATTGGATTAAGCATGATCCAAACTAGCGATAGCGACGAATCGGTAACAATTGAAAAAACACCGACTCTAAAGACGGATAAAAAACTGGTAAATGATTACAATGTTTACAGTTTCAATTTGCCTGAAAATCTGAATTTTGCAGGTGAAACAGTTCCTTTAAATATGCCAGATATTAGAGAACGTGCCGATAGAGAATTCCTTGTAAATACCTACTGGCAGTCAAATGGGATTTTGTTAATTAAACGAGCTCAAAAATATTTCCCAATCATTGAACCCATTTTACGTGAATATAATATTCCCGATGACTTTAAATATCTAGCCGTAATTGAAAGTGGTCTACAACCAGTTACTTCACCTGCTGGCGCCAGCGGTTTTTGGCAAATAATGAAGGCAACAGGAAAGGAGTATGGTCTAGAAGTAAATAGTAATGTCGATGAGCGTTTTCACATTGAAAAAGCAACACGTGTAGCATGTGAATATCTTAAGAATAGTAAAGAGCGCTTTGGAAGTTGGACTCTTGCTGCAGCAGCATATAATGCTGGTAATGCAGGTATTAATCGAGAGTTAGAAAAACAACAAGTGGATAATTATTATGACCTTGCACTTAATCCAGAAACGGGTCGCTATATGTTCAGAATAATGGCCATCAAAGAGATTTTGCAAGCTCCAGAAAAGTTTGGTTTCAATGTTGAACCAGATCATGCGTATCAACTAGTTCCTACAAAGGATGTAACAGTTGATTATGAAATTGAAGATTTGTCCGCTTTCGCGAAAGCGCAAAATATCAACTACAAAATTTTAAAGATTCACAATCCGTGGTTGCGAGAAGGCAAATTGAACAATCAATCTAGAAAAGTGTACCAAATTAAAATTCCTGAGGCAGGCTATTATAACTGATGATTTTAGATTGGGTTTACCGTAATTGGTTTTTTACAGCACTAGTACTTAATTATGTAGTAGCGTTGACAGGTGCTTTTTTTTTAATAAAAAGCAATCAAAACCCACGTAAAACGGTTTCATCCCTTCTCTTTCTTATTGCGCTTCCATTTATTGGTCTTATAATCTATTACTTTTTTGGTTTAGAATATAGGAAGTCTAAAATATTTAAACGTAAAGACTTAGATGCTAATGCCTTAGTAAAAGAATGGAATGAGCGTTTACAAATCTCAGATCAACGTATTCATGAGCTGGATGATCAAGCCCTTATGGATCGTTTAAAAATGGTTAAGTTACTCAAACATAACCAAAACGCCTATCTAACTCTCAAAAATGACGTCAAGGTTTTAATTAATGGAAATGCCACTTTTGAATCCATATTTAAAGATATTGATGAAGCACAAGACCATATTCATCTAGAATATTTTATTTTCAATGATGACAATATTGGGAATGCGTTTATTGATAAGTTAATAGAGGCTAGAAATCGTGGGGTAGAGGTCAAGCTTATTTATGATTCAGTAGGTAGTGATTTATCACGAGCAGGTAAAAATCGTATGAAAGATGCTGGTATTGATTATCATTCTTTCATGCCAGTGTTGTTTTCAGATTTTACGAGAAAAGCCAATTATAGAAACCATCGTAAAATATGTATCATAGATGGCCATATAGGTTATCTAGGAGGAATTAACGTAAGCGATAGTTACGTAAATAAGAAAGGAGATACTGGAAGATTATACTGGAGAGATACTCATTGTCGTATTGAAGGTCATGCGGTAAAATCGTTACAAGTACAGTGGTTGTTAAACTGGTATTTTGTTTGTCAATGTGACAAAGAGGAACTGCCACATGAAATACCATCAAGTTATTTTCCCGAAATTGATGAGGTAGAAGATGTCGCTGTTCAAATAGCTGCAAGCGGTCCCGATACTGATTGGGCCAATATAATGGAAGCACTTTTTATTGCGATCAATACTGCACAACGATGTGTGAGGATTACCACTCCTTACTTTATACCTAACGAATCCATTTTAACCGCTTTAAAAAGTGCTGCAAGATCTGGAATTGAAATAGAAATTCTTGTTCCTAGAAAAGGTGATAGTTGGGCTGCAAGATATGCTAGTAGGTCTTATTTCACAGAAATATTAGAAAGTGGCGTTAAGTTGTACTGGTACACTAAAGGAATGCTACACGCAAAAACTATGGTGGTTGATGATCACTTTGCTACGATAGGAACCTCAAACATGGATTACCGAAGTTTTGATATAAATTTTGAAATCAATGCTTTGATGTATAATGAACGAATAAGTAAGGAATTGAATGATTTATTTGATAAGGATTTGCTTGATAGTGAACAAATTATACTAGAAAGGTGGGAAAAAAGAAATAAACTAAACAAATTTAAAGAGTCTTTTTGTAGATTGTGGGCTCCATTACTATAACATGAAACCAAAAGCCAAAATGTCTCTTACAACTATTTTATTATTACTTCTTTTAGGATTACTTGCTGGATTATTGAGCGGTAGTGTGGGCGTAGGCGGTGGTGTTATCATGGTGCCATTAGCTATTTGGTTCTTAGGTTATAATCAACATGATGCACAAGGATTAAGTCTTGCAGTTCTTGCGGTTCCAGTGACCTTTCTGGCAGCTTATAATTATCATAAAGCTGGTGAAGGATTAGACTGGCGATATGCCCTAGTAATTGCAGCAGCCTTTGTAATAGGTGGTTATTTTGGTTCAAAGATAGCAGTCAAAATAGACCAGCAAACTTTAAAAAAAATATTTGGGGTTGTTTTAATAATTGTTGCTATTAAAATGATTTTCTTCTCGCAGGCAAAGCCAGCCGAATAGATATTAAAAGTATCTTAAATGCCAATTCAAGATTTAATTACTCGTATTTTTATATCATCAAAATATTAAAATACATGAAACGTTTATTTTTATTCTTATTAATTTGTGCAACTACAGCTGTTACAGCACAAATACAAACTCCGCAACCTAGTCCTGCGGCAAAGGTCATGCAAAAGGTAGGTCTAACAGATATTACTGTTGAATATTCTAGACCAGCAATGAGAGGTCGTACTATATTTGGAGACTTAGTACCATTTGATAAACTTTGGCGCACAGGTGCAAATGCAAATACGACTATCACAGTTGGAGACGATTTTACCTTTGGTGGGACAGATGTTAAGGCAGGAACTTATGCTGTATTTACTAAACCTGGTAAAAAACAATGGGATGTTTACCTGTACAGTAAAACAGACAATTGGGGTGCACCAAGATCTTGGGACGAATCATTAGTCGTGGCAACTGCAACAGTGCCAGTTCAAGAAATGAACTTAACTCGAGAAAGTTTTACAATAGGGATTAATGAATTATCCATGGATAGCGCTCATTTGCAAATTAGTTGGGAAAATTCATTAGTAGCTATTCCAATTACCGTACCTACTAAGAAAAAAACCGAGGAAAGTATCATGAAAGTAATGTCTGGCGAGGCACAACCATCGGTTAATGATTATTATAGTGCAGCCGCTTTTTATTATGAAGCGGGAACGAACCTAGAACAAGCTCTAGAATGGATTACTAAAGCAACAGAAATGAATGATAAGGCTTTCTGGATGTTCACTAGGAAGTCCTTAATAGAAGAGAAACTGGGTAAAAAGAAAAACGCTGTAAAGACTGCTAAAACAGCCCTAGCCTTAGCAAAGGATCAGAAAAATGCTGATTATGTAAAAATAAATGAAGACAACTTAAAGCGCTGGGGCGCGATGTAAGTTGGATCTTGTTAAATAAAAAACGCTGTTCAACTGAACAGCGTTTTTTTTTACCGCTTTATAGTTATAACAAGTTTTAATTATAAAACATCGTGTCAAGAGATGGGTAAATCTCGACAAGCGTGATAATTCTAGTAGCTATCATTAAAAGGCAAATTAAAATACTTATAACTAAAGCAGGAATTTTCAAACTTTTCTTAGTAACTGCTAGTGCAAGTGCAATTGGTACAAAACCGTAAACTATGCCTGCGGCAAATTGAATTAAGTAAGTAGTTTTATTAAATTTTAAATTGAGTAAGCTTATAAGAATCAGGTGTATCAACATGAAAATAAGCACACCTATTAAAATATAACTACTTCTAGTGAGGTTAGTTTTTATTTGGTTTACTCTAGATTTAGGTAACGATATTAATTCATTATCCTTAAAAGGATTGTGGTCTTCTGACTGTTCCATTAAGCTTATATTCTATTTAAGTGTGGTTCATTATTATAATCGCCTAATTGAATTAGGAAAGCAAATACAATCGTTAATATTGCACCTAGTGGATTAAGCCATAAGAAAGGTAAAATCTCGATACCTGATACAAATTCATGTAAAATAGCACAAGTGGCTACAATTACTTGTGACAGGCATGCTGCAATAAAAATAGCCTTACCTTTTATATGTTTTATATACAAAGCAACAAGAAAGATACCTAAGATAGTACCGTAAAAAATGGAGCCTATAAAGTTTACTAGCTGTATTAAATTATCAAATAATGATACAACTGATGCAAATCCTATAGCTGCAATTCCCCATGCCAGTGTGAACCACTTTGACATACGCACGTAGTGATCATCATCACGTTCTGTTTTACTAAATCGTTTATAAATATCAACAGCCGTGGTGGACGATAAGGCATTTAATTCTGAAGCAGTAGAACTCATCGCTGCACTTAGGATAACAGCAAGCAATAATCCTATTAAACCTTTAGGTAAGTGATTGAGGATAAAATGTATAAATACAAAATCTTTGTCATTTGTTTCAATACCTTCATCTGCTTTTTCAATAAGAATTCTTGCTTTACTTCTATTGTATTCTTCCTCGGCGCGCAGTCGGTTTAATTCTACTTTTAGATTGTCATTTTCATAACCATCAGCTAGTATCGCAGCGTATTGCTTTTGAGTTTGTTGTTTTTCTTCTAGTATGGATTTGTGATTATTCTGTAACTTAATGTATTCCTGCTTATACTCGCTTTCTAACACGGCTTGTTCTCCTGCTGGATTGAAGTTTAGTGGTGTAGCATTAAATTGATAGAATACAAAGACCATCACACCTACTAGTAGAATAAAAAATTGCATCGGGACTTTAAGTAAGCCATTGAAAAGCAAGCCTATTCTCATTTGTTTTACCGATTTTCCAGATAAATATCGCTGTACTTGAGATTGATCGGTCCCAAAATAACTAAGCATAAGAAAGGTAGCTCCAAATAACGCACTCCACACATTATACCTATCTTGATACGAAAAATCAAAGTCTAGAATTTTCATTTTATCTGCATCACCAGCCATTTGCAACGCATTGTCAAAGGTTACGTTCTCTGGTAATGCTGTTACAATTAAAACAAAGGCTGTAATCATTCCTGCCATGATCACAATCATTTGTTGCTTTTGAGTAACATTAACCGCTTTGGTACCTCCAGACACTGTATAAATGATTACTAGTATTCCTATTAAAATATTTAGGTATTTGAGTTCCCAACCAAGTACGGAACTTAGGATAATAGCCGGTGCATAAATCGTTATTCCTGCCGCAAGACCACGTTGGATAAGAAATAGTATAGAGGCTAGAGATCTCGTTTGTACATTAAACCTATTCTCTAAAAATTCATAGGCCGTATAAACTTTGAGTTTATGGTAAACAGGAATAAAACTTATACAAATTATCACAACCGCTATCGGTAGACCAAAATAAAACTGAACGAATTCCATTCCTTCAGTATATGCTTGTCCTGGAGTACTTAAAAAAGTGATAGCGCTGGCTTGTGTTGCCATGACTGATAACCCAACAGTCCACCATCGGGCATCACCTCCTTTTAAATATTGTTCACTACTTTGTTTTCCTCTAGTTTGATAAACACCGTAAAATACGATAAAGGCTAGAGTAGAGGCTAGAATAAACCAATCAATTGTTCCCATACCTCATACTAATTAAATAGAAAATCACCGCAAAAACAATGTTTGCAGCTATAAGACCTATATATACCTTGCTCCATTTTTTAGAATTTCCTTTCTTCATCTTGCTGTTTAATCGGTTCCTTATCAATACTTAAACTCAACATGTTTGCAAGCAATTTATAAGCTCCAGAAACTCCGGCAGGTAATTCCCTAAATAAGCTCAAACCCGTGTAAACGATATGTCCATCACCGTATTTACCTACTAGTAAACTTCCTTTAGTCATAGGTTCACCAGCGTCATTCATACCTAGAATAGGTGTAAAATTATCGTTCCATTTTTCAGGAAAATACAAACCTCTTTCTTGAACCCATCCTTCAAAGTCTTTATTCGTAATGCGATTAGGCTGGTTCATGATTCTGTGATCTGGTGCAAGAAAAGTCACAGCAGCATTTTCATCTGTTACACGCTTTCGCGAAAGCGTAATATCTAACGGTCCTAGTTCATTATCACCAATACCGCGATTAGTATTGTACTGCATGATGAGTGTTCCACCTGAGGCTACATAAGTGTCAAGGATATCCTTTAAAGCTGCCATTTCTTGTTTGTAAACGTTAAAGGCTCTTATTCCAATTACTACGGCATCATAATCTGAAAGATTTGCAGGGACTTCTGAAGGATCAAAAAAGCTTACCTGGCTGCCCATCGCAGCTATTGCTTGACCTACTTGATCACCAGCACCATTAATATATGCAACCGAGTTTGCAAAGTTAGTTATACCTGGTTGTACGAGTTGAACTTCGTTATTACGCACCCATTGTTGATTAGGAATATGTTCATAATTAATGGAAATTACCTCTTGGGTATAGGATTTATCATTTACGGTTAAAATAGCGCTGGCTAATCCTTTACTTGCTTGTGATGGAGCAGTTACAATAAAGTTATATTGTTTTTGATCTCCTTTTAAAAGGTCATCAATAGTGATATGCTCTGGCGTTACCTTCCATTCAGTAGGTACACATAATTCAAGTTTCGCATTTCTGAAATTTTTAAAGGCGTGTACATTTACAGTTATCTCTTGTTTTTGGCTTTGAGTGAAGATAAAAACAGGATTATCTATGGATAAAGATACTTCTGGAGTAATTTGAAGAGGTTCTCTAACCTCACCTCTTACAGGATCAGTTCTTTTATGAATCACGGGTATTTTAAAAGGAATGGCTTGATCCTTAATCTTTATAATTCCTCTTACTAAAAATGGACTATTTAATTCTGGTTTTCCTATTTGTTCTGGATTATTTACCACGTACATACCTATAGTACCTTTTTGTTTAAGATAGTAAGGTGTAGTAGTTTCATAATAGGAAGGAACCTTCAACTTTCCGGTTAGTTGCTTTGACTCATATTCTGAAAGTACAATATTGTTTTCTTTAATTTCTACTAGGTTGCTAGGGATGAATTCAATTGAAAAATCAATTTTAGACCTGTTAGTTATCTCGATATAAACATCACTTTCATTACCAATAGCAATTTGTTCATTTCTGGTAGATGCCACCATATAAATTCCAAGAATATTATTCAGAATATGATCAATTTCTTTTAATTTAATTGTTTTCCAGTGATCATTTTTAATTTTTGAAATATTTGATCGCAGTTCTAGTAGTGAAGGAATGCTAGCTTCTGGATTTTTAAAATCGTAATTTGAAACCAGTTTTTCATGTAAATCTTTAATCTTTTTTCCTCCCTTAACTCTTGTCCAAGTGGTATTTATTCCTGAAAATAAATCAGATTTATCTGTTGGGAAATCACCATCTATAAACTCTATATATTCCTTTTGTGGAGACCTGTCTCCACTACTACCAAAGCCTTGTGACTTGTGTTCACTTCGACTTAATGCTGCAATTTCATGATTTGACAAACCTTTATAATCATAAAATGGATTTGAGTTTATAGCGAGTAAATTTTTCTGGTCTGCTTGTTCAAAAGCCTCTTGACTACCATAAAACCACCAGCTCGTATTAAAAAACAGTCTGCTAGGTTGCCAAGTTTCGAGTGTTTTTAACTGATTTCCAAAGGCATTTTTATCTCCTGCAGCCTTAAAAGCTTCAACACTAAAAATAGCACTAGTTGTATGATGTCCATGAGTGGAGCCTGGTGTTCTATGATCAAAACGATTGATAATTATATCAGGTCGATATTGTCTAATAATACGTACAACATCTTCCATAACTTGAGTTTTGTTCCAAATTTCAATCGTCTCATCTGGATGTTTTGAATACCCAAAATCATTTGCTCTGGTAAAAAACTGTTCGCCGCCATCTATGTTTCTTGCCTCAAGTAGTTCTTGAGTTCGTATCATTCCTAGTTGTTCTCTTAATTGTGGGCCAATGAGATTTTGACCACCATCACCACGTGTAAGAGATAGATAAGCAGTTCTTGCCATTCTCTCGTTGGCTAAATAAGAAATAAGTCTTGTGTTTTCGTCATCCGGATGAGCAGCTACGTAAAGTACTGTTCCCAGAAATCCTAATTTTTCAATATCGTGGAAAATTTGGGATGTAGTAACTGGTTTAGGAGTAAGTCGATTTTCTTGTGCAATTATGGGGTATGCAATCAAAATACCGCATACAAAAAGGAGGATCTTTTTCATACGGTGTGAAGATAAAAATTTAAGAGGTAATAATGAATGTAAAAGGCGTGCTTTTGACAATCAAAATAGCGTTATTCTTACTTAGTTAATTACTTGGTTTAGTAATTCCCAAAGTTCATCGTGAAAGACTATAGGTACTAGTTCATTGGCAGGACTATCTCCCATACGCACAACAACCATATCCAGACTAGGAATAACATCGATAATCTGACCATTTTTTCCTAATGCACAGATCATATCGTCAGGAGCTGATGGAGTTAATGAAGTAGGGAATGAGTTTGGTGATGAAGGAAAAACAATAGAGTTTTTACCATTAAGCCACCATAAATAGCCATAAGAGGGATTTAGGTTTTGAGAGGTGGATACCATGTCATTAAAATAAGTAGAATCACCCAATACAGTTGTTGAATCCCATTGACCTTCGTTAAGAGTTAATAGGCCAAATCTAGCCGCATCTCTTGCTGTAGAATAATATGTACTTCCATAGCCACCACTTAAAGGTAGCCAGAATCCATTCATCCCAATCTTATTTTCAATAGAGCTATCAGTGTAATTATTTAACGACGTTCCAGTAGCTACTTCTAAAACATCCTTGAGTAGGGTATAAGTTGCGTTGTGATAATACCATTGTGAACCAGCATCTGATAAATAGGTCAAACATGCAGGATCAGTACAATCGGAATTTGAGACATTATAATCTATTCCTGTAGTGAACGTTAATTGATGAAATAAGCTAATTTCATCTTCTTTATCACTAGGCATGGTTGTCCAGCCTGGACCTAGATAATCACTTGTTTTATCGGCAATGTTCAGAAATCCTTCTTCTTGAGCAACTCCTACCATAGTGCCCGTAAGAGATTTTGATGCACTTGCCCAGTACCAATTGGAATTTGCCGTGAATGGCTGAGATTGTAGGTCGGTATTCCAATATTGCTCAACTATTATTTTACCGTTTACAAGAACTATAAAAGCTCTTGTTTCATTGTTTTCTAGAAAAGTAAACAAGTCGTTTAATTTTTGATCGTTCCAGTTTAAGGATTGTGTAGATTGAGTTTCCCAATCATTCGAATCAGAAGGAGGAAAATACATTCCAGTTTCTTGAATTTGATCATCAACGTTATTATCATCACTAGAACAAGCTAAAAAAGATAGAAATAGGAGGAAGAGTAAATATTTCATGAGAGGTATTTGTCTATTCTGACTATAAAAAGGCGATTAAGTTTAAACTAATTAGAAGAAATTATTTTTTCTTCCTCTTCTTTAAGCTTTTATAATACTCATCTAATACGCTTTTTCTACCTATGGTGTTTGTTATGATATCCTTTTCTAAATTCCATCCTCTAGCAGGGCTGTATTCACGGCCATACCATATTATTTGAAGATGTAGGTCGTTCCACTTTTCTTCTGGAAATAAGCGTTTAGCATCTTTTTCAGTTTGTACCACATTCTTCCCATTAGATAAGTTCCAACGATACATTAATCTGTGAATATGGGTATCAACAGGAAAAGCTGGTATCCCAAATGCTTGGGAAAGAACTACGGCAGCTGTTTTATGACCTACAGCTGGAAGCTCTTCTAATTCTTCATAGGTTTGTGGTACAAGACCATTATGTTTGTCTATTAAGATTTGCGATAATCCATGAATCCCTTTGGATTTCATAGGAGATAAACCTACTGGTTTAATGATTTCCCTTATTTCATCTACGCTTAATTTTACCATATCATATGGATTATCAGCTCTATCGAATAATAAAGGTGTGATTTGATTAACTCTCACATCTGTACTTTGAGCACTCATTAATACAGCAATTAATAACGTATAAGGATCAGTATGGTCTAAGGGTACAGGAATTTCTGGATACAATTCCTCGAGTTTATTTATGACGAAATTAACTTTGTCTGCCTTGTTCATTGTTGTAATTTAGAGCTTAAACAAAAATACGATTATGACCACTTTAAAAGCCGGAGATAAAGCTCCAGATTTTTCTATACCTAACCAAGACGGAAAGGAAATTTCTTTATCTGATTTTGCAGGAAAAAAGCTTGTCCTATTCTTTTATCCCAAAGCAAGTACTCCTGGATGTACTGCCGAAGCTTGTAATTTACGTGATAACGTAGATCGTTTTCGCGCAAGCGGATACGAAATTTTAGGAGCAAGTGCCGATAGTCAAAAAAGACAATTGAATTTTAAAAATAAACATGAACTTTCTTACGACCTTTTATCTGATGAGGATCATACGCTATTAAATGCTTATGGTGTTTGGGGTCCTAAAAAATTTATGGGTAAGGAGTATGACGGAATTCACAGAACAACATTTGTAATAAATGAAGAAGGAATTATTGAGGATGTGATATCAAAAGTGAAAACTAAAGATCACACGGCTCAAATATTAGTCGATTAAGTATTGTACAAGGATAAAAAAGCCTCAATTTAAATGAAATTGAGGCTTTTTTATTTTTATCAAATCTTTTCAGTTACACAGGAGCATCTTCATTTTGCTCTTTTGTTGAACTTTCGTGTCCAAAGAAATGTTGATTTTCAATAAGTTTTGCAACACCATTAGGTAGCATTTCTTGCCATCCATCCTCTCCATTTTCAATCATACGTAAAACTTCTCTAGAAAATATATGTCCGATTGAGGCATCATAATCTTCTATGTCTTTAAGTTTTCCGTTGTATTTAAAGAATTTATACAACTCTTTCATTCTAGGATGAACTTTTAGGTTTTCACTGGTAATCATCTCTCCGGTTTCAGCGTCTTTCATTGGATATAGATAGACTCTTAAATCCTTAAAGAATAATTTACCAAATGCTTCTAGAATTCCACCACTTAAATGAGTATAGTATTTGGTGTCAAAAATATCGACCAGATTATTCACACCCATAACTAGTCCAATTCTAGCTTTGGTATAATTATTAAGATATTCTACTAATCGGTAATATTCTTTGAAGTTTGAAATGAGTACTGTGTGTCCTAGTGAACAAAGCAATTCTGCTCTATGTAAGAAGTCTTCTTCATCAATCTCACCACTAGCTTTAAGATTGGAAAGGGTGATTTCAAATAAAGTTTGTAGCTTTTCTTCAGTTACTGTTCCAGATTGTATAAAGCGTTTTTTTGCAGTTTCATACATATCCATATTTACTTTGGTCACTGGTCGGAAAGAACCTCGTAAACAAAGTACATTTTTCTTATAAAGTATGCGGGCAGCTAGAATGTTATTACCATCTGGTCCAAAAACAACAGCCTCCGTCATTCCGTTTTTGATAAGTTGTAAACTCATCAAACGGTTGTCTACATTTTCAAATCTAGGACCAGAGAAATTGATCATATCAATTTCAATTTTATCCATATCAATGTGATCGTATAGGTATTTCAATAATTTTTTAGGCTGATCATATTTATAGAAGGCACCATAAATAAGATTAGTTCCTAATATACCTAAAGTAATTTGTTGTAGTCTAGCATCACGTTCCTTAAACCTTACGTGCAGAATAATCTTTGAATATTCCTCACCAGGCGAAGCTTGAAATTTAATACCAACCCAACCATGACCTAGATATTTTTTTGCAAAGTCTATGGTTGCAACTGTATTAGCATAGGTGAAAAACATTTTCTCAGGATGCTTCTCTCTAGATAATCGATCCTCAATAAGCTCTGTTTCGTATTCCAACATACGTTGCAATCTAGCCTCGGTTACATAACGACCATCATCCTGAATACCATAAACAGCATCAGAGAAGTCTTTATCATAAGCACTCATAGCTTTTGCAATAGTTCCACTAGCGCCACCAGATCTAAAAAAATGGCGAACTGTTTCTTGACCAGCACCTATTTCGGCAAAAGTTCCGTAGATGTTTTTGTTAAGATTTATTCTTAAGGCTTTATTCTTCAACGATGGGATGGATTCAAAATCCTGATCTCCAGGTAAACTGCTAGGCATATTAGTACGATTACAAAACTGTTAGTACAAAGGTATGAAACCACAGTAGTACTCAAAAAAATTATCTCTAATTTTAAGCCAAATTATGAAAACGAAAATTACCATATTAGGCTCAGGTACATCACAAGGAATTCCCGTAATAGGAAGTACACATCCAGTATGTTTAAGTGATGACCCTAGAGACAAAAGATTGCGCGTGAGCGCTATGATCGAGACAGAAGGAAAAAGATTTATCATTGATGTAGGTCCAGACTTTAGACAACAAATGCTAACCAATAAAGTGACTGAAATTGATGCTGTGCTTTTTACTCACGAGCACGCAGATCATACAGCAGGTCTAGATGACCTAAGGCCATTTTACTTCAGGCAAGGTGACCTTGATTGTTATATGACTCATCGCGTACACCTGGCCTTACAACAACGATTCTCCTATATGTTTGAAACCGTCAATAAATATCCTGGTGTAGCTACACTAGATGTTCATGAATTTGATAAAGACGAGTTTGAAGTTAAAGGGATTAGGGTAACTCCTGTTCTTGCAGATCATGGTTACATTCCAGTTCATGGCTTTAGAATTAATGATGTTGCCTATATGACCGATGTAAAAACCATTACCGATAAAGAATTAAAAAAATTGGAAAACTTAGATATTCTTGTAATTAATATGCTTCGCCACGAACCTCATAATACGCATCTTAATTTGGATGAAGCTTTGGAGTTAATTAATAAAATATCACCACAAAGAACCTATTTTACTCATATAAGTCATCATCTTGGTTTTCATGCCGAAGTAGAGCCCACATTACCAGATAATGTGTACCTTGCTTACGATAATTTAGAAATTACGACCTGATCTATGAAAAAGAATCTCTATCTCTATTTATTCATTTTTGCTTCACTTATAGCTCTTATTTTTTATGTAAACGGTAGAAAATATCAAACCCAGCTAGAACAAAAAATAGTAGAACTAAAAAAGGAAGCTGATAAACAAGAAGAAAAGCTAGAAATAGTTCAGGCCCAAATTGCCATAGCCGACTTTATCACGATAAAAGGCAATCCTGAAGCCGAAAATTATTTTCTTAAATACAATCTTACAAGTTCTCAAGTTGAAGCAATACTTTATGATAAATTACTAGAGCTCAATATTAAAGATGGTGGTAACCCTTTGATCCCTTACATTGGAGCCAATCGAGGATTTGCTATTGACCAAATACAAACCCTAAACCATAAATGGATAGCAGCTAATTTTACTGATGGTGATCAATGGGGTGATGTTTTACTTAAATATGAAATTGATCAAGATCAGGAAGTAACGTTTGAAACCATCGAGACAGTTTTATATACCAAAAACCGTGGCTAAAAGATGCGTTTTTCTAACCATTCCTTCATATCGTAAAAATTATCTCTAGAAACTCCATGTCCTATTGGATAATTTTTATAAAGATAATCAGCTTTTAATTCACTCATGAATTTAGGAGCTTCACTGGCCCAATCCAGCGGTATTACTTGATCCATAGTTCCGTGAGAGATAAAATAATTGGTCTTTTTTACGCTTTCGCGAAAGCGTGCCACCACATTATCCTCATTTTCAATAAGCTCTTTATTTAAGTAGCCACTCATTGCAACCACATTATTAAACATTCCCAAATGTTTAAAACTTAATGCATAAGATAAAATAGCACCTTGACTAAACCCAAGTAAATTAATGTTATTAGGATCTATAGAATAGGAATTCTTAAGCTCTTCTATAAATGTATCTAACAGTTCCATGCTTGATTTTGCTTGATCGAGATCACTAAATTTTCCTCCTGCTGCATCAAAATTAATGGCGTACCATGCAGCACCATAAGGTGGGATTTCATAAGGAGCTCTGGCACTCACTACAAAGATGTTAGGATCTATTTCGGAAGAAAAGGAAAATAAATCTTCCTCATTACTACCGTATCCATGAAGTAATAGGAGTAAAGGAGCATTTTCTTGAACTGCTGGACGTATTATATGTTTGATGGAAAGAGAAGTATTTGTCATATTATTTTATAAAACTGAACCATTTTTGAAAGTAATCACCAATAAAAGGCAAGGCTATCATTTGATTGCGCAATGCGCTCAATAAGCCTAAAACCGCTACAAGTACAATAAGCGAAATGATAAGCAGTGCAAGCCAGCCCTGTTCTATTATAGGTGTAAAAGCGTTAATTAAAATTGCAACTATTCCTATACCAAACATTTGTCGTAAATGAAAGGCAGCAAATTGTTGACCTTTACCATTATTCAGTAATATGGCAGTTCCTAAAATTGCTATGAACAAGAAGATATGTATAAATAGGCCAAATACACTACAATAGCCTAGTATAGCAAGGCCTTTTCCAGGAGGATTACTCATATATTTTTATTTTTTTACCATTAATTATTCCTAAAACGCGACCACGCGTTTTACATCCTAATAAAGCACAATTCTTTGATGTTGAAACTAGGTCGGTACTAGTTATTGTATCGTTTTCTGAATCTGTGAACATCGTTATTACAGCTTTCTGGTTCACTTGTATTCGAGGTCGCTCTATTGGAAAAACATCATAAGCTCCTGTGAGAAGCTTTACACTAGTACAGGTATCAATGACAGCGTTTAATGCTTTAAATGTTACTTCTATAGCCGTAGCACCCGATTTAGCTCGATCAAATTCTAGTTTTTTATGCTCAATATCTAGTGGTATATGATCAGATGTAACCATTTGTACCTTACCAGATTTTACATCTTGTACTAGTGCTAGTTTTTCTTCTTCATTACGTAGTGGTGGATCTAATTTGAAATTGGCTTCAAAACCTAATAAACTTTGACTGTCTAAAAGAAGATTATTAATACTTACACTACAAGAAGCCGATAATCCCTGACTACGTGCTTCATCAATCAAATTTACACTCTCAGATAGACTGACCGTTGGAAAGTGGAGCAATCCACCCGTATAGGATAGAATTTGAAGATCTCGAGCCACTTGAACGGTTTCGGCCATGGCTGGTTTAGACTTTAAACCTAATAAGGCGGTTGTAGAATCTTCATTTACCATACCTTTTCCTGCTAGGTCTGAATTTTCAGGGTATGATTGTATCACAGCATTAAATCCTGTACTATATTGAAGAGCAACTTTCATCAGGTTGGCATTGGTTATTGATTTTTTAAAGTCATAGAACCCTGCTGCACCAGCTTCTTTCATATCATATAGTTCTGCTAGATGTTCACCTTTTTGAGATAAGGTCAAAGATCCAATAGGTATAAGATCTACTGGCTGATCACTCAAGTAGTTTTTCAAGGATTTAATTTGCGATCCTTCTTCTGGATTAGGTTGATTATTAGGGTTAAGCAATACTGTTGTGAAACCACCAATTGATGCTGCATTTACAAGGTTTTTAAGCGTTTGTCTTTCTTCAAAACCAGGTTCACCAGAACATACACTACTATCTATCCAGCCTATAGAAATGTGTAATCCTTCAACGTTTATGATATGTTCAATTTGTTGATCTTCACTAATATTAGAAGCTATTTTTTTTATAATTCCATCTTCAATAAGAATATCTTGAATTGTGTCATGATGATCAGAATATTCATCAAGAATTTTTGCTTGCTTTATCAGTATCATTTCAAATATTTTAATATCAAGGTTTCAAGTAAAAAGAAAAGTAATGCACCGCATACGAACCATTGCCATAATGAGGTTATATTTTCCTCGCTGCTTAATTGACTCATTAAATCTTTGACAGAGCTGTAGGTATCTAAAGATTGTAATTCGTAAAAACTTTGTTTATTTTCTAATCTATCATCATTAAAACTAATATTTCCAACAGCAACACCTGAGTATCTTAGGGTATAATTTCCTGCGGATAAGTCAATTCCATCAGTTTGAATTTCTACTTTATTACTAAAAGCCTTTTGTAGAGGAATTACTTCGATTTCTTGATTACTTATAGTAACAATCTCATCCTGTTTTACATTTACAGGAATAGTGATTTTATCCGATTGATTTGTTTTGTAAAACAGTCGTCCAGGTGACAAACTACTTATTGCAAAATTGTAAAATATGGGAACAATAAGAGGTGAGCTTTTAAAATTTGAAATGGACTCATTTAAGCTAGAAGTAAAAATATAGGTGCCGTTGTCCTCGTACAAAAAGGAAGAATTATCCTCATAGGTTAAAATGGAAGGAACAGGTTTTGATGGTAAAATAACTTTTGAAACCGTTGGGTATTGAAAATTTGAAACTCTTTTATTAAAAACTCCTTTAAATAAAGGATGCTCAAAATTGATATTTGTAATTTTCTTGTCTGCATTTACTTGCTGGCCTAAAGGAGTAATACCTAAAAAAGCTGTTGTCATTTCTGAACTAGGAATTATTACCAATTTTCCTCCATTTGATTTAAAACGTCTCAATGCCGATTCTAATTCACTAGAGAAGTCGTCTAGTTCATTTAATATTATCAGATTTTGATCGGGTATAAGATTATAATTAAGTTGATTTAAATTAACACTTGTTAGATTGAACTCATCACCCTTGTATAGCTTTTTAAGAAAATCATCCTTTTCATTATTAATTGCAAGAATATTGACACGTTGCTTTTCTTGTTCACTTATATACAACGTATTATCAAATTCTAAATCGTTTGACTGTATATTAAGTTGACCTGTTAAAGGTTCACCAAGAGTATAATTGAATTGAGCTATCGCCTTTTTGTTTTCAAACTCAACGGATGTTTTTGCAATAAGTTTTCCTTCATGATTTAGAGCTATGGAAATAGCGTTCTCAATAGCTGAACTTGAAGATAATAGAACCTTTAGTTCTTTATTTATACCAGTTTCCTTAAAAATAAACGCGCTATCAATTGCAATATTAATTTTATCTGGGGCATTTACCTGAATAATCCTTACAGATGATAATTTTGACGTGTCTAAAGGTTCTTCATTTAATTTTTGAAAGTCAGAGATTAATATGATCTCCTTTACATTTTTTTTATCACTAAAAAGGCTATTCGCTTTGAGTAAAGCTTGATTTATATCAAATGATTTTTTGGAGTAATTAAGGTCTAGTAAATTATTTTTTACTTCTTTTAAAGTAACATTCTTGAATTCACTGTCATTTGTAATTAAATTAAAAGATTTTGAGCTAGGAATAGTTTCTATAAGCTGTTGAACACTTTGTTGTAATAAACTACCATTAGCTGCCTCTCGTTGCATAGAAAATGAGTTGTCTAAGTATATAGAAGTTTCTTTTTCTTTAATAGCCGTTTTGCTTCCAGGTATAAATGGTTGTGCAAAAGCAAGGACAATACAAGCAACAGCGCATAGCCTCGTTAATAAGGTAAGCCATTTTTTAATGGTGCGACTTTTACGAGTCTGAGAAATTAATGGTTTGAGAAAAGCAACATTTGTAAAAGATACTTTTTTAAACCTTCTTAACTGAAATAAGTGAACAAGAATAGGTATTGCTAAAAATAAAAGTGCCCAGAGTAGTGTAGGATTCTTAAATACCATTCATTATAACCTTGGTTCAAAGATAATTCTTTACCTTAAACCAAAATAAATATCTTGTTCTATATTACTTTATTTTTTTATCGAAAAGGTAAATGTAGTTCCTTCATTGACTTTTGATCTACATTTAATAACACCACCCATTTTATCTACTAAAATTTTTACAGTAGAAAGTCCTATACCATGACCTTTTTTACCTGCTCTATCGGCAGTGTTTAGTGTAGTAAATAACTCAAATATTTTATCTTTTTTGTCGTCAGGTATTCCCACGCCATTATCTTCTACACTTATCCAATAAAATTTTGGAGTCTCTTTAGTTTCAATTTTAACTTCAATAAGGTCCTTATCATTATACTTGATACTATTTCCTATCAAATTGAGTAGAATTTGTCGTAGGGCCGAACTATCACACTTTAACTGCAAATTTTTCTCAGGCATTTTAAAGTTAAAATCCTCTCGTTGCCCGATCATATCCTCTATATCCTCAAGCAAGCTATAAATATCAATCTCGTCTTGAGTATTGATAATCAACTGCTCACTTTCATAGTGATTTAATATATTTTCAATGTAATCACTCATTGAAAAAGCAGCCTCCTTCATTCCAGAAAGGTATTGAGAATCCTTATCATTCAACTTGCCATTCAATGAAGCTTTAAGCATATCACTAGTCATGATTATATTAGCCAAAGGCATTTTTAAATCATGCGATACAGTGTGTGCAAAATTTTCAAGCATTTTATTATTTTCCTGTAATTGTCTTGCTTTTTCTTTTAATTTTAAATTAGCTCGTTTTAATTCAAATTGTCTTTGAGCAAGATCAGCAACCATTAGTAAGTTTTTACGTTGCTCATCGCTAAATTTATGAGGAACATTATCTAAAACACAAATAGTTCCAAATGGCAAACCGTTTTCATCTCTTAACGGTACTCCAGCATAAAAAATGAGAGGATCTGCCGCTTTTACAAATGGATGATCTGCAAATTCTGGCTCTTTTCTTGTGTCTTCTATAAGAAATACTTCTTGATTAGAATTGATTGCATGAGAACAAAAGCTCAGCTCTCTAGGAGAAGAATTAAGTTGTAAGCCATGTTGTGATTTAAACCAAACTTCGTCTTTGTCAACAATGCTTATCAAACTTTTAGGAACATCGGTCAGTTTACAAGCTAATTCTGTAAGTTCATCAAGATCCTTTTGCTTGCTAGGATCGATGTGATACGATTTAAGCACCTCTATTCTTGCTTTCTCGTCGGTGTGTAGTGGTGCTAGTGCCATCAGGTTATTTGTTTAAAAAAACTAAGTAAAGGTACAACAATAAGTTTCATTAGTTTTCTATTAACAAGAAAAGATAACCAAATATTTTGTTTGTTCTTATTGTAATAAAATTACAATTCTTTAAACACTCCTAATCCAAATAGCGCAAAATCGTATTTTATAGGATCTGTTGGGTCAAATTTTCTCAACGCATTTGTGATTTCAATCACCGATTTAGCATCGTTTTGTTTACGAGTTAACAAGTTAAGTTGCCTACTTATATTCCCAGTATGAACGTCTAATGGTAAATATAGGTCTCGCGCTCGTATCTCGTTCCAAATTCCTAAATCCACACCAGCGTTATCTTTTCTTACCATCCAGCGTAAAAACATTAAAATTCTTTTGGCTGCACTGCCTTTCATAGGGTCGCTCACGTGTTTTTGTGTTCGATTTAAATGTTCAATTTGAAAAAAATCATGTTTAAACAAGGAAATAGCTTCTAGAAGGTTGGTGGAAGATTTTAACGCTTTCGCGAAAGCGAACTCCAAACCACCGTATTCATTCTCAAAACGTTGCAAGGCTCTCAAGAAAGTCTTCAAATCTTCACTGTTAAAGGTTCTATGAACAAAGTTTGTAATCGATTTTAAATCTGCTTCTTCAAAGTTTTTAATGAAATCTGCCGGAGAATTATCGAGCAGTTGCATCATTTTATTTGCGTTGTTTAAAATAGACTTGCGATTTCCCCAGGCAATAGTAGCAGTTAAAAATCCTGCGATCTCAATGTCTTTTTTATCAGAGAATTGATGGGGTATTTTAATAGGATCAAGAGGTATAAAGTCAGGAACATTATATTGTTCTACTTTTTTATCTAAGAATTCTTTAAGCTCTTTTTTATTCATTTAAAAAACGTCCATCGCTCATGGTTAACTTTCTGTCAGCCAGATCTGCGAGCTCCTGATTATGTGTTACGATTACAAAGGTTTGTTGAAATTCTTCTCGTAAACTTAAAATTAATTGATGTAGATTATCAGCAGTTGATGTATCTAAATTTCCTGTGGGCTCATCGGCAAAAATGACTTCGGGACTATTCATCAATGCACGAGCAACCGCTACACGTTGCTGTTCTCCACCAGATAATTCACCAGGTTTATGATGTAGTCGATCACCTAATTGTAAGTATTCCAATAATTCTTGAGCTCTTTTCTCGGCTGTTTTTTTACTTGTTTTTTTGATAAATGCTGGAATACATACATTTTCGATAGCAGTAAATTCGGGTAACAATTGATGAAATTGAAATATAAATCCTAATTGCTCATTTCTAAATTTACTCAATTGATTGCTAGATAGTTTTAGAATATCGGTGCCATTTATATGTAAAGAGGTGTTCTTATTTTTATCAGGTTGCTCTAGCGTTCCTAATATATGTAGTAATGTGGTTTTACCAGCTCCAGAACTACCTACAACACTTACAATTTCACCTTTTTCTATAGTAAGATCAACACCTTTGAGTACTTTTAGGTCTCCAAAAGTTTTTTGAATATTTCTTGCTTCAATCATAGTACAACAAATGTAACGCTTTAAGCATTTTTGTTGATCACTTGTAGCGCTTTATTGAAGTCAAGGAAATAAGATAGCCTAACTGATATGGTGTGATTAAAATCTTCTTTTAATAAATTGTCAAAGCTGTCATTGAATCCTAATTGTGCTTGTTGTTCAACATTATTAAGCCTATTACGGTATAAAACACTTACTTCACTACCTGGAGCAAACCTGTATCTGAAACTTAAATCTAAATTCCAAACATTAAAGTCTCTATCTGGATTGTCTTCCTCGTCTAGTCTAAAGGTTGAAGGTGCGGTATCGCCACTTGCCTGCAGTTCTTGTAAATCCTCGGCAAAATCTGATCGTTGCCAAAAGTTTCTAAATGTTAGATTTAATGCCAATCGATTGCTAAGATTTAAATTACCGGTAAGCGTATTTTCTACACTGTGGTCATAACGTCTACTAAAAATACTGCGTGTACCGTTACCATCATTTAAAAGGGTAACGTAACTTAAACGGCCATCATTTTTAAACCAATTTATCCTATAAACCAGTAAAAATTTATCAGAAAATCTATAACGAGGAGAAATAGAAAAATCGTAACTAAGCTGCTCGTCATTCAAACGTTCATTAATTCCTGCATTAGCATCAATTGCCAGCTTTTTACGATAATCGCTAGAAATAAAACCACCCATAAAAAAACGAGCTGGATAGTTGGTAAACAATCCATCAATTCTGCTTTCAAAAAGATCCTTACTTTCTGTAGCGTAGGTGAAATTTGCACCAAATGCAAAACGCTCTTTAGTAAAGAAAAATGGATTGATATTAAATCTACTACCTGTATGAATTCCAGGGTTATAGGCTCTATTGTGATCTATGTCTAGTTCAATATTCCAATTATTAAAAATACCTTGAGGTAAGAATCTATTATATTCTAACTCAAATGAGAAATTATTATAGTTGTTTCTAAATTGTTGTCCGAGGTCATTTGGATCAAATGTAGTATCGGCAAAATAATGTTCAATTCTAGGTCTCCAGTTTCCTGTAATTTTTTGAACTACTGCGCTGGTTGAAAATCCAGTAGATGTGTCATCGCTTAAAAAACGATTGGTCATGCGTGCACGACCAAAATAACGTACTGTATTTTGATTATTGTTATGAGTTACTTCAATAGCTGTGGCATTAGCATCAGTAAAACTACCATCTCGCAAGGTAGATGCATTAGTAAGTGAAACTGCGCTATTATTTCCATAGGTTTGATCAAGAACCAGTACATTGTAATTCACAAGAGGTTCAGTTCTTACTTCTCTTATATCACCTGTATTAGAATCTTCAATAATAGCATCAGTTGGTCCTGTAATAGCATTAAGTACACCTATACCTAGTCCTTTGGAAGTTCGACCAGAAACTTTTATTGCATTTAATAGATCGGCAGATCTTGGATTTTCTACTACTGTTTCATCTTGTTCAAGTCCCAAATTACCTCTTTGCGTAGGACGTTGTCCTATACGACGTGAAAAGAAAATATCTCCTTTTCTAAAGAGTTCTGTTCCTTCAATAAAAAATTGTCTGTTTTCTCCAAAAACTTGTTCAAACGGTCCTAAATTCAAAACTACTCTATCAAATGCAGCCTGGCCAAAGTCAGGTATTAATGTAGCATCTAGGGTAAAAGCATCATTAATTCCATACTTTATATCCATACCAGCGTTGAAGACAGTTTCTGACTGTAGCTTGTTCCAGTCGGTTTGGGTACTTACAAAAGGGTATAAGTTTAATCGTAATGGTGGATCAATGTCTTCAATACCAGTAAGTAATGCGTCATATTGATTTACGTTTCCTTCAGTAATATTAATAGGATTGTAACTGTAGTCCTCATTCAAATGCCTAATTCTTCTAAAAATATTGAAACTCCAATCTTGAACATTTACTTCAGGAAACCTTAAGGTGCGGTAAGGTATTTTCATTTCAACATACCAGCCATTATCGTCAATACTGGTTTCACTTAAAAAAACAACATTAAAGCTAAAATCTTCTCCACCATTTGTCGATCTAGCATCACCTAGCGCATTGGCACTGGTCGCATAAAATCTAGTTTGATCAATACCGTTATTGTAAGTATTTATCCAAATAGAAAATAAGTCTGCCTGAACATTTATTTGATCTCTCTGGGAGAATTGTCTCAATATTTCCTCAGGATTCTCGTCATACATAAAACCAGCCACATAAACCGCTTCATCGTCATAGGCAATTTTAAATTCGGTACGATAATTTTGTCTTTCAGGCTGTAGATTTACAGGTTCCACCATAACAAAATTAGCTCCGGTAGTCACGCCTTCCCATTGTTTTTCAAAAGGTTTACCGTCAATTTTAGGAGCATCATATATACGTGTTGCTCGGTACTTTTTACGAGGAATTTTTAATGTATCTAGGGTTTCTTGTGAGTACGCTTTCGCGAAAGCGGAACTTACAAAAACTATTATAATAGTATAAAAGAGGTATTTTTTCATGTCTAATCGCAAAACTAGTCGCAGAATCCATTAATTATTTTAAAGACTTGTTAATATGCAGCCATATATAAGGATTGTGAGTAACTTGCTGTAAAAAAAATGGAGGAAGCGATTTTTGCAGGTGGTTGTTTTTGGTGTACTGAAGCGGTATTCCAAAAATTAAAAGGAGTAGAGAAGGTGGTATCTGGATTTTGTGGTGGTCATATAAAAAATCCACCGTATAGGGAAGTAGTTCAAGGTCGCACAGGCCATGCAGAATCTATACTTGTAAGCTATGACCCAGATACAATTGATTACTTAACGTTATTGAAAATACACATGGCAACTCATGATCCTACAACATTAAACAGACAAGGTTATGATGTAGGTGAACATTACAGGAGCGCCGTATTTTACCTGGATGAGAATCAAAAACAAATCGCCGAAAACTATATAGAACAATTAAATAATGATGGAACTTACCCAGATCCCATAGTGACAAAAGTTGAACCGGCAACCGATTTTTATCCAGCTGAGGATTATCACCAGGATTATTATAAAAACAATAGGGAACAAGGTTACTGTCAAGTCATAATAGATCCCAAAATAAGAAAATTAAAAAAACAATATAGCACCCTACTAGCCGATGAAAATAATTGATGAATTTAAAGAGTTTGCCATTAAAGGCAACATGGTCGATATGGCCGTGGGAATTATAATAGGAACTGCCTTTAATAATGTAGTTCAAACCCTAGTTAAAAAGGTTGCATTGCCACCACTAGCTTATTTGACTGATGGGTTGAATTTCGAGGACAAAAAATATGTGTTAAAAGCTGCAGCTACTAACGGAGCTGGCAAGGAAACTAGTGAAATAGCTATCTACTACGGCGAACTATTTGAAGTGTGTATTGATTTTTTGGTAATTGGTATTACTGTGTTTTTTGTAATTAAGATGTTGAATAAACTGAGAAACAAGTCGCACAACCCTGAAGAAAAACAAGTATCAACTCCTAAAAATATTGAACTTCTTAATGATCTTAAACTTTTGATGAAGGAGCAAAACGAATTGCTAAAAAATAAACAATAAAAAACGGGCCTAGAGCCCGTTTTTTATTTCTTACTACTTATTTAATCACTTCATCGTCTTCCAGAAGATCGGTTGTTTTCTTTTTCTTAATTGATTTACTGCGTAATTTGAAATTAAGAAACTCAACAAACATGGAAAAGAAAATGGCAAAGTATAAATATCCTTTAGGAATTACTCCACTCTCATTACCAAACACGACAAGATCGGCCATATGAGCACCTTCTGCAATAAGCATAAATCCTATGAGTAATAAAAATGCCAGACCTAGCACTTGAACCGATGGATGCTTGTTTACAAATTTACCTACTGGATGTGCAAAAAGAAGCATTATAATTACTGAAAGCACAACGGCAATTATCATAAGAATTAAAGCCCCATCGGGATCGTCACTTAATCCACTAGTCATTCCTACTGCGGTCAGAATACTATCAAATGAGAAAACGATATTAATCATTGTAATCTCGAAGATTACTTTACTTAAAGTGTCAGTTCTTTTCTTTTTAAGTTCACGTTGATCGTGTCCTATGTCTTCTACTTTTTCATAAATTTCTTGTGTGGCTTTATATAAAAGGAAAACACCACCAGCAAATAAAATTAAAGACTGTCCTGTAACGGCTCCTGATATCCAGCCATAATCAAAGGTAAACCAGCTACTTTGTAATGAAATAAGAATACTTATTCCAAAAAGTAATACGATACGTAATGCCATGGCAAGGATTAATCCAATATTGGTTGCCTTTTTACGTTTGTCGTCTGGTAGTTTTTCAGAAGCTAGTGAGATGAAAATGATATTATCAATTCCTAATACTATTTCAAGAAAGGTTAAGGTTAATAATGCCATCCAGGCATCGGCAGATTGGAAGATTTCAAACATAATGGGTTTTATTTGATTTTAGTAGCTGTTCCTGAATATACTTGTTCACGACCAGATTGTTTAAATTCAAAGGTATAAGAATCTTTTGATGTGTTCAATATTTTAAAAAGATAAGCTCGAGAATCGGCGTTTGAATCTGGATTAATAGGAATTATACGCCATTCACAATCATTTATCCATTCAACGCGAGAACTGTCTATTTCATTTTCAAATTTTTCAATTTGCAAATTTCCGATTCTGGTGAATTCAGTTTTAAATTTTTTTCCACCAGATTCTTGTTCCCAAATGAAGGTACCTTCTTTAAATGATTCACAGTCTACTTGGTTTTCATAACAAGCTGAAAAGAGTAATAGAAGAGGAATGTAATAAATGAGTTTTTTCATAATTCAAAAATACTACCCAGTTATCTTAAAAAAATCTTAGGGTTCGTAACTCTCAAAACTTCCATCAGAAAAAAGCAAAATTACCTTTTGTATATTTTTCCCTAATTTTTGTGAATTGACTGGAGATGGTAAAGGAGTTATTTCATTCTTTTCTTCATCCTTTGGAACAGATTGTTCTTTTACTACGTCCTGATCAAAAAGAGAATTATTAATAATGGGAGCAGAGGTTGATTTGATCTCTTTGGAAGCTTTGGCTTTCTGTCCATTCATCAACCAATATAAATCCACATCGGGAAATTCTTTCATAACGTTTAGAATGAAATCCAAACTAGGTTTGTTTCTTCCAGATAATATATGCGAGATACTGCTACGACCTACATTGATTTTCTCTGCAAAAGTTGAAGCTGTAAGATCATTTTTTTCAATAATCTCTTTAATTCTTTCAGCAATACTTGTCGGGTCATTCATTTGTTACAATTGTAAACAATCTTGTTGAAGATTTAGATTATACAAATGTAAACAAAAGAAATTAATTATCACATCTTATTAAAATCATAAGTCAAACATTGAATTAAAACTTTATATAAATATGTATAAATAACTAGTAAATAATAATATAGATGCATTTTAAATCATTGTAACGAAAAATAGAAGCATTTATACATCTAAAAATGTCTATTAGTTTACAAATGTAAAAGATAATCAAATATTACTTGTTTACAATTGTGTAATAGCATTGTTTACAAATGTAAAGATGCCTGTTTTTACTTATGTAAACTGTTTGATGCTTACTTTTGATATAATCTTTAAAAGCTGTATACATTGTTAACTAGATACTATAAATATGAATTGTTCCAACAAGAACTCGATCGTATTGTGCGTAAAGAATCTTCTCCCTTTTCTTTAAAAACCATCGGATATTCTGTACTTAAAAAACCTATTTATTTACTTCAAGCTGGGTCAGGTTCCATTAAGGTTTTTATGTGGTCTCAAATGCACGGTAATGAATCGACAACCACTAGAGCCTTGTTGGATTTGATAGATCAGGATGATTTTAATTCATTGTTGGATAAAATAGAATTGTATATTATTCCTATTTTGAATCCAGATGGTGCTGAAAATTGGACAAGAGAAAATGCCAATAAAGTTGATTTAAATAGAAATGCTGTTTTAAAGGATCAACCAGAAACCATGGTTTTCTTTGAACAACTTGAGCTTATAAAACCCGACATGGCCTTTAATTTACATGGGCAGCGCACCATATTTGGTACTGAAGATGGCAGTAAACCATGTCAATTATCTTTTTTGGCACCTGCCTCGAATCATGAAAAGTCTTTTAATACACCTAGGCTAAAAGCTGTAAAAGTTATTAATTCTATTTATTCTCAACTACAACCAGATTTAAATACTGCCATCTGCAGATATTCTGATGATTTTAATGAGAATTGTTTTGGTGATTATTTAACGTCAAGAAATATTCCTACCGTGCTTTTTGAGGCCGGACATGCCGGATTAGATTATCATAGAGATGAAATAACCAATATTATTAAGAAAGCCATACTTACAGCTTTACAATCACTGTATGAAAAAGAAAATAAATCAGATAATCAACTAGTTGAATCATATTTATCTATCCCTCAAATTTCTAAAACCTTTTGTGATATTGTATTACGCTATGAACAAGACGATAAAACAGTATTTACATCCATAATGTATAAAGAGGTTTTGGAAGAAGGTCAACTAATTCTCTTGCCGCGAGTTAATGATATTAATCCAGAAACGGTGCGCAATGCACATAGGATAATGGATGTTGATGGTCAACTTCCTGAAGATTTGAAGATTGACGAGAATAATATCGTTAAATCTGAAGTTTTAGGTATTAAAAATTTGATAATTATTTAACAAAAACTCCATTTTGAAAGAATATTTGTATTGTTTCTATTAATTTTGCCTGAAAAGAATAACGTTAGACTAATAAAATGGCTAAAATAGACGAAATAGACAAGCAAATCCTTGATGTTTTAATTGAAAACACTAGAACTCCATTTACGGATATAGCGAAAAGATTAAACATATCAGCTGGAACCGTACATGTAAGAGTAAAGAAAATGGAAGAATCGGGTATTATAAAGGGCTCTTCTTTAACTGTTGATTACCATCAGTTAGGTTACACCTTTATCGCTTATATAGGAGTTTATTTGGAAAAAACGAGCCTTACACAATTTGTGTTGAGTAGGATAAAGGAGATTCCTTTTGTTACCGTAGCACATATTACTACAGGAAAATTTAATATTTTCTGTAAAATAAGAGCCAAAGATACTACCCATGCAAAACGTATCATATTTCAACTAGATGACATAGATGGAGTGAGTCGCACTGAAACTATGATAAGTTTAGAGGAAAGTATTAATGATAAAAAGCGTTTACTGCACAAAGTTTTTCAAGATTTATAATTAGATTTTAATTATTATGCTTTCGCGAAAGCGTAATTAACATAAATTAATGTAAATCAATATATTTTAAGAGTCTGCTAAAGCAATTTTAGCAGGCTCTTAGTGTGAATTACCATGTGCTATTGTCAACTTTGTAACAACTAAAAAAACAAAAAAAATGAAGAAAGTTGCAATTTTGGCCACAGATGGCTTTGAAGAAGTAGAATTAACTAGTCCTAAACAAGCGCTAGAAAATGCAGGTGTACAAGTAGACATTGTAAGTCCTAAATCAGGAGAGATTAAAGCATGGGCAGATGGTAATTGGTCTGAGAGTTATAAGGTTGACAAAACTCTATCAGAAGTAAATGCGAGTGATTATCATTCACTCATGTTACCTGGTGGTGTTATAAATCCAGATCAGTTAAGAATGAATGAAGACGCTCTAAAATTTATTCAGACATTTTTTGAACAAAAGAAACCAGTAAGTGCGATTTGTCATGGTGTACAACCGTTGATTGATGCAGGAGTGGTAAATGGAAGAAAATTGACAAGCTATCCATCATTGCGCAAAGATTTAGAAAATGCAGGAGCAAACTGGGTAGATGAAGAGGTTGTAGTAGATGAAGGATTCACGACCAGTAGAACTCCAGATGATCTTGACGCTTTTAATGACAAATTAGTCGAAGAGGTAATGGAAGGTAAGCATGAAGAGCAACATGCCTAATCACATTACCTTATTAAAATAAAAAATCCCGCAACTGCGGGATTTTTTTATGTTTGATTACTATTGATTAAGCATTACTGGCATAACCAGCATGGTTACTTGCTCACCGTCATCCAGTCCGTCTAATGGTGTTAAAATACCTGCTCGATTAGGTAAGCTCATTTCGAGAGATACTTCATCACAGTTTAGATTATTAAGCATTTCTATCAAAAATCTACTATTGAATCCTATTTGCATATCATCGCCTTGGTAATCACAAGTAAGGCGCTCATCGGCTTTATTTGAGAAATCGAGATCTTCGGCACTTATATTAAGTTCGGCACCAGCCATTTTAAGTCTAATTTGGTGCGTTGTTTTGTTGGAAAATATACTTACACGTCTTACAGAGTTCAAGAATTGAGTTCTTGATATAGTTAAACGATTAGGGTTTTCTTTAGGGATAACAGCTTCGTAATTTGGATATTTACCATCTATTAATCGACAAATGACTGTAGTGTTTTCAAAGCTAAATTGTGCATTACTGTCGTTGTATTCAATATCCACTTCAGATTCATTACCCATTAACATTGACTTTAAAAGATTCAATGGTTTCTTAGGCATAATAAATTCTGCTGTTTGATCAGCTTTTAGATCTTCTCTTCTATAACGTACAAGTTTGTGAGCATCAGTAGCTACAAATGTCAAGCTTTCATTGTTGAATTGAAAGAACACACCACTCATAACAGGTCTCAAATCATCGTTTCCAGTTGCAAATAATGTTTTGTTTATTGCAGTGGCTAATGTATCGCCCATAACGACTGTTTTAGAAGGGTCTTCTAATGAAACAGCTTTAGGGAATTCATCAGCGCTAGCACAGGCTATTTCAGACTTTCCTTTGTCATGGCTGATAGTCATTTTTTGATCTTCTGCATGAAAGGTTAAGGGTTGTTCAGGAAAGGTTTTAAGAGTGTCTAAAACAAGCTTAGCTGGAAGTGCAGTATTACCATCTTCTCCACTTTCTACTTCTAAATTGGTTATTATAGTAGTTTCCATATCACTAGCTGATACTTTTAACGTGTTACCAGAAAGCTCAAACAGGAAATTATCTAATATGGGTAGTGTATTATTATTGTTTATAACACCGCCTATTAATTGAAGGTTTTTTTGCAAATAGGAACTAGAAACAATGAATTTCATATTTATTTGTGATTAAATCGTGATAAGATTACTCTTATTTTGTTATATAAATATTAAGGACTATTTAAAATAATGTAATTTATACATTAAATTGCGAACTTAATATAAGAAGCAACTAAGTTACAATTAATAACCCAATTATGTTTTCTTAAATTATCAACAAATATCAAAAATCAAATGAAAAAAATCTCCTTTTTACTTTTAGTAGCTTGCATATCACAAGTAATGATAGCACAAACACCAGAACAGCGTGCTCAAATTACTAAAGATTATGATAAACAAGCTATTAATCAATTGTATACAGAACTTTTACAAAAAGAGCAGCAAGCGCAACAACGTGTTGAGCAATACCTTGTTGATCATAATGTAAAGCAAATAGAAACTACCGAAGACGGTAATGTTAGGATGATAACTGATGTTGTTGAAGGAATTCCAGTTTACACGATTACCGAGAATTTCACTGGAGCTCGAGCGATGGGTGCTGAAAAGCTGTATAATGGAGGTTCATTGGGGCTTAATATTGAAGGTCAAGGAATGTTAGCTGGTGTGTGGGATGGCGGATATACACGCCAAACACACGTAGATCTTATTAATAGAGTAACATATGGGGAGCCTAACAAATCTTTAAGCGATCATGCTACACACGTAGGTGGAACGATAATTAGTTCTGGTGATAATAGTATAGCTAGGAGAGGAGTTGCTCCGCAAGGTAGTATTGTATCCTATCGATTTGATTCTGATACAAATGAAATGTTACAACAAGCTTTATCTGGAATGCTAGTTTCTAATCATAGCTATGGTTTAGATTCTTCATCTTCTACACCAATCTCGGTTTATGGTAAATATGACAATTTTGCTAGATCCTTTGATTTGTTATGTTTTCTCAATGAATATTATTTACCGGTAGTAAGCGCTGGTAATGATAGGAATAGTGGACTAAATTTTAATGACAACGGTTATGATTTGTTGACAGATAGATCACTAGCTAAAAACGTTTTGACGGTAGGAGCTGTCAATACAATTGTAACATATAACGGTCCTAGTTCTGTCCAAATGAGTAATTTTAGCACGTGGGGTCCTGCTGATGATGGTCGAATTAAACCAGACATCGTAGCCAAAGGGGTTAGTGTAAATAGCACAACGGCTAACAGCGACACGAGCTACGGAGTTAGACAAGGTACCTCAATGTCTGCGCCTATGGTAACTGGTGGTATTCTTCTATTACAGCAATTGTACAATCAGCAAAACACTTCTTTTATGAAGTCGGCAACTGTTAAGGCTTTAGTTCTGAATACAGCTTTAGAGGCGGGTAATGATCCTGGTCCAGATTATAGATTCGGTTGGGGACATATGAGTGTTGAAAATGCGGCGTATGCTATTCTTAATGCTAATGGAGATTCTGATATCAAAGAGTTGAATTTAGCAAATGGAGGAACTTATACCTCTTCTGTAACTTCAAACAATGGTCCTTTAAAAGTAGCTATTTCATGGACAGACGCAGCAGGTACTGAAAATAACGGTCCAGAAGATGACTCGACGCCAGCTCTTGTTTACGATTTAGATATAAAGTTGACTGATAGTAATGGTAATGATTTCTTTCCTTGGAAATTAGATCCTTCTATTCCTTTTGCTGCAGCCACTAAAGGAATAAACAACGTTGATAATGTTGAAATAGTTGAAATAGATGTACCTAATGGGACTTATACGATAACCGTAAATCATAAAAATAACTTACCTACTAATGGGTTGGATTTTTCAATGGTTATTACCGGAGCCGATACAGGTACTTTATCTTCATCTCAAGTAGTAGGAACAGAATTCCAAATCTACCCAAATCCTGCAACATCATCTATAACTATATTAGCCTCTTCATTAAATGACAGTAAAAAAGCTGTTGTAGACATGTATGATATGCTAGGTCAAAGAGTTTTTAGTAAAAACTACAACGTAAATGGTTCACTAGATGAAACTATCGATATATCTAATTTAAATAGCGGTATTTATATTGTTAGAGTAAGTAATGGTTCATCTATTACTTCTCAAAAGCTAGTTATAGAATAATGGTTACCCATCTTTTAGAAATAAAAAAAGCTGACTTTGATAGTCAGCTTTTTTTTATGGTGCATATCTTACAGTGAGACCTCAGAATTTGAGAACTCCTGAAGACTATTGATCAATCGTTCTCTAACTATATTCATCATTCTTTTATTTAAAGCACTACTATTTGTGATGTAGGTTTTATATTCTTCGGTTGTAAATTGACCTATTATGATACCTTTTAATGAGTTTCTAAATTTTTGATCTTTATTTACCGCATTTTCAATATAATCAATACGTTTAGGTACATCAAGCCCATAGAACACGTTTTTATGTTTTTTGACATAATTTTTAAAAACAAGTATCAATAAGTCATGTTGTAGTTTAGAAATTGGTCGTAATGTTTTGTTTTGAAAATACTCATCTGCACTCATTCCTTCCGTAATTTTTGCATTGGGTATTTCTGGTCTTAGAGCAACCAAATATGCGTCTCTTGTTTTCATAAGTGTAGTTTTGTTTAAAATTAGACGATAATCTAAATGAATACTTAAAAGCTTTAAGGTTGTTTTCCATTGTTTGTCAACAGCTTCTTTTTTACTCAGGTTAACTGTAAGAATTTTATCTTTACATCTTGTATGAAACAATATATACTGGTTCTATTGCCTCTTCCATTAAGTCGCATTTTTACCTATGAGGTGAGCTCTGATGCCTTTCATTTAGCCCAAATTGGAATACGAGTGGCAGTACCTTTTGGGAAGAATAAAATACAAACCGGTATCGTTGTTGGTTATACTGATGATGTCCCAACGGAATATGAGGTGAAATCTATTGAGTTTTTCTTAGATGAAGAACCTATCATTACGATTGAACAATTAAAATTATGGAAATGGATTTCCCAGTATTACATGTGTAGCATGGGGCAAGTAATGAAAGCAGCATTACCCAAATCCTTTCTGCTTGAATCTGAAACCACCTTGGTCTTAAAGGAGGATTCTATCTATTCTCAAGAAGATCTTACTGATAATGAGTTTTTAATCGTTGAGGCCTTAGAGAACAAGGCAGTTCTTAAAATAGAAGATATTATGAGTATTACAGAACGTAAAACTGTGATGCCTATCATCAATAATTTGATCGCAAAGGATATTCTAACCTTAAAGGAGGAAGTAAGAGAAAGATATAAGCCTAAGACCGAAAATTTTGTACGACTTCACGAAAATTATGCTAATGATAATGATTTAAGAACCCTTTTAAATACTCTAGAAAGAGCTCCAAAGCAAAAAGATGTTATACTAGCCTTGTTTACCCTTAGGGCTAAATATGGTGACTTTATAAAAAGAAGTGTTTTAATAGAACGCTCACAATCATCTAGTAATACCATCAAAGCCTTATTGGATAAAGAAATTCTTGTACAAGAAGCATTTAGAATTGATAGAGTTAAGTCAAATAAAGAAAAGGGTAGTGAACTAAAAACTTTAAACACAGATCAACAAAAAGCTATAGATAATATTAAGTTAGGATTTGAGAATTCTAAACCCGTTTTATTACACGGTGTAACTTCAAGTGGTAAGACCGAAGTTTATGTACGCTTAATACTTGAAGAATTAGAAAAAGGAAATCAAGTTCTTTATTTGCTACCTGAAATCGCTTTAACCACTCAATTAATTTCTAGATTACAAAATTACTTTAAACACAAAGTACTCGTTTATCATTCTAGGTATACTACTAACGAGAGACTAGAAACCTGGAATCATATTCTAGCTTCAAAAGAACCCTACGTGATAATAGGTGCACGTAGTGCTGTATTACTACCATTTTCTAAATTAAGCCTGATCATAGTAGATGAAGAACATGAATCAAGTTTTAAACAATTTGATCCTGCACCTAGATATAATGCGCGAGATACTGCAATCGTTCTGGGTCAACTTTTTAATTCTAGAATCCTATTAGGAAGCGCTACACCATCATTAGAAAGTTATTATAATGTAAAAAGCTCAAAATATCATTTAGCCCAGTTAAAAAGAAGGTTTAATAATGTTTTAATGCCAGAGATCAATATGGTGGATCTTAAACAGAAACACCGTAAAAAGAAAATGAAAGGACATTTTTCAGACACCTTGATAGCGGCCATTCAAGAGTGCTTTGAAAATCAAGAGCAAGTAATTTTATTTCAAAATAGGAGAGGATATTCACCCTTTATGGAATGCAATACATGTGGGCATTCTCCTCAATGCCCTAGGTGCGATGTTTCTCTTACGTATCATAAATATAAAGGACAGTTAAGGTGTCATTACTGTGGATTTCATACTGCAGCGCCTACTCAATGTGCCTCATGTACGAGCAATGATTTATCAACAAAAGGATTAGGCACAGAACAAGTTGAACAAGAATTTAAAGAATTGTTTCCTAATCATAGTATCTTAAGAATGGATCTAGATACTACTCGAGGAAAAAACAGTTATCAAACCATAATAAATCAAGTAGAAAATCAAGAGGTTGACTGTCTAGTAGGAACACAAATGCTCACTAAGGGATTGGATTTTAGAAATGTAGCGCTAGTTGGTGTTCTTAATGCAGATAGTATGCTTAATTTCCCTGACTTTAGATCGCATGAACGTTGTTTTCAATTACTCACTCAAGTAGCAGGACGCAGTGGTCGCACTAATAAGCGAGGTAAAGTATTAATTCAAAGCTATTCACCAGATCATCAAATTTTACAACAAGTAAGTGTTTATGATTATCATACAATGTACAAACAACAAGTAGAGGATAGGTATCAGTTTAAATATCCGCCGTACTATCGTATGATAAAAATAACTTTTAAAGCCAAAGATATTACTAGAGTGCAAGAGGCTGCCAATTGGTTTTACAAAGGTCTGCAAACTTTAGAAAGTGTAGGTCAATTGTTAGGTCCAGAATTTCCTGCTGTTGCCAGGATAAGAAATCAATATTTGATGAATATTTTTCTCAAGGCCGATAAAAAACACAGTATTGCTTCTATTAAAAATCATATCAATAAAGTCAAATCCAGTTTTGAATCTATAGCTCCATATAGATCAGTGAGGTGTGTAATAGATGTAGACCCATATTAAAAAAATGGAGTTCTGTTACGCTTTCGCGAAAGCGTAAACTAAAAAAGCACCTCAAATGAGATGCTTCTTTATCCTAATTGAACCTACTATTTAAAATTGAGACAACGCCTCAACTAATTCTGATTTCCTGTTGCGGGAAAGAGGTAACACATCGGTTCCTAATTCAACCGCTTTGGAATTGAACTTTTCTACTTTTCTAAGATTTATAATGTAAGACTTGTGAATTCTCATAAAATCTTCTTCTGGAAGAAGGTTTTCAAAAGACTTCATGGTTGAGAGTACCACAAGGTTATCTTCCTCTGTAATCAACTTTACGTAATCTCCAAGAGCTTGTATGTATCGTAGCTCTTTAAGATACACTTTACGTTTTTTAAGATTGCTTTTTACAAAGATGAATTCTCCACGATCTTCAATCATTTCGTTTTTCACCTTGTGCGCAAGTAGTGCGCGTTCTACAGCATATAAAAACCTATCCTTTTTTATTGGTTTCTGTAAGTAATCGATTGCTGCATAATCAAATGCTTTAAAGGCATACTTAGTTTGACCAGTTACAAAAATAATTCCCGGCTTTTCTGCGATATCATCTAATAAATCAAATCCTGTAAGTATAGGCATTTCGATGTCTAAGAATATGAGATCAACGGATTGATTCTCTAGAGCAGATTTAGTCTCGACTGCATTACTAAACTCACCTACTAATCTAAGGTTAGGGTGACCTTCTATTAATTTGACGATTGAAAGTCGTTGGATACTTGAATCATCCACAACAAAACAATTAAGCACTGCATTACTCATACTTATTACTTTTGATTTCTTGGACAATTCTACACACTTTTCTGATGAAATGCAAAAAAAAAGTACATTTTATCGAATAAATTTGATATTTAAACGAATTGCATCTTAAAAACTTGACTTCTAAATCATTGTTAATCAGTTGTTAATGATAACATTGTTAATAAAATTTTGTTTAAACTTTTATTTTCAAGCGTTTACATAATTATAATCAATTGTTAACTTTTTAAAGCAATAATAAAAACAAGTTGTATAAATATTATTAAAAGTGTACTTTTGCAGCCGTTTAAATACAATTAATATGAATCAATACGAAACTGTTTTCATTTTGAATCCCGTTTTATCTGAAGATCAGGTAAAGGAAGCAGTAAAGAAATACGAAGATTTCCTTACTAGCCGTGGAGCAAAAATGGTATCAAAAGAAGATTGGGGACTAAAAAAGTTAGCTTACCCAATCCAAAACAAGAAAAGTGGATTTTATTCTCTTTTTGAATTCCAAGTTGAAGGTGAGGTAATCAACGATTTTGAAGTTGAATTCCGTCGTGATGAGCGCGTTATGCGTTATCTTACTGTAAAACTTGATAAGTATGCTATCGAGTGGGCAGAGAAAAGAAGAAGTAGAATGTCTAAAAAACAAAAAGCTTAATCATGGCAACATTACAACAACAAGCTAAAGGTAAAAAAGATGGTGACATCCGTTACTTGTCTCCTCTTAATATAGAAACTCAATCTAGAAAAAAATACTGTCGTTTTAAGCGTAGCGGTATTAAATACATAGATTATAAAGATGCTGATTTTTTACTTTCATTTGTAAACGAACAAGGTAAGTTATTACCTAGACGTCTTACAGGAACTTCTTTAAAGTATCAGCGTAAAGTGGCAGTTGCAGTAAAAAGAGCTCGTCACCTTGCATTAATGCCTTACGTAGGAGATTTACTTAAATAATTAATCAGTTTAACAATATGGAACTTATATTAAAGAAAGACGTAGAACATTTAGGTTTTACAGATGACGTAGTGACTGTTAAGCCTGGTTATGGTCGCAATTACCTTATCCCAAATGGACTTGCGGTAATGGCTACAGCTAGTGCAAAGAAGCAATTAGCAGAAACTCTTAAACAAAGAGCTCATAAAGAAGCAAACAATATCAAGAACGCACAATCACAAGCTGATAAATTAAACGCTCTTGAATTGAGTATCCCAGCTAAAACTGGTGATGGTGATAAATTATTCGGTTCTGTAACTACTGCAGATGTTTCAGACTATCTTGCTAAAGAAGGTATAGAAATCGATAAAAAATTCATCTCTATTGCAGGTGGTAGTATCAAAAGATTAGGCCCATACGAGGCAACTGTACGTTTCCACAGAGAAGTACAGTCTAACTTTAGTTTTAACGTGGTTGAGGCAAAGTAATCTTTCAAATTAATAACATAAAAGCCGTTTCAATTTATTGAAACGGCTTTTTTAATAAGTCTTTTTATGAAATACCGTAGACTCACAAAAGAACAGTTGGAAGAAATGCACGAGGAATTTATTAATTTTCTTGCTGCTCAGTCCATTGATAAAAAAGAATGGGATGATATAAAAAATACCCAGCCTCATGTTGCAGAACAAGAGATTGATGTATTTTCTGATCTAGTTTGGGAAGGTGTATTAAATAAAGCAGAATACCTAGAACACATATCGGCCCAATCAATGAATCTTTTTCACACAGGCGAAAAGGAAATGAGTCTTATATCTATCATTATAGATAATAAAGAAATTGACATTACCACTACCGAAGGGTATAAATGGTTGCAAGATAATTTACTGGATGAATCAGTTAAACTATTCACTGCTACAAAAGCTTACGGAGAATTTCCAAATGAGGATAAATTCAAAATTATTGAATCTGGAGCAGTGATAACCAAAGGACAATTATATCAGTACTTTGAAAATCTCGTTGAATTAGGTAATTAAAGTTTTATACCGAACCTGCTAAGCATTTTCTTTTCAAACCACCAGAAAAATTCAAATTGACCAAAAAGCCATCCCATGGCTACTAATAATATTTGGTAAATAGGAAAAATGATGAGCAGTCTGGCAGGCCAGTATATCCATTTGGATAATTGATCTAGCCCAATATAATGCAATAATGGACTTGAAAGTCTTGCAGATAAGGATCCTGTTATTGCAAAAACAATGAATATCGCTACCATGCGGTATTTTTTTGTTATACCCCATTTGTCATACAATCTACCAAAAAAGTACAAGCACAACCTGTAAAACAAATAAGCAAGTATTAAGGTAACACAACAGACAAATACAAATTCATAAATAGCATCTTCAAATATATTTGGTATCAAATTTATAGCTACAAAGTATCCACTAAATAGTAATCCAACTACACCTAATACGATATAAATAAGTTGCCAATTTTTCTCGATATCCCAATTGCTTTTTATCCTATTCATGGGAGCAAAGGTAAGGCTTACATCAATTTTTGATTATACTTTTTTTCAAAGAATAGGAAGTAGTTATATAGCAACCAATTTACTTCATACCCATAATCAATTTTACTTTCATAGTCGATTCTCCATACGTACAGGTTAGGATCAAATCTTGTCGGATTAAGAACTCTTAAATTATATTCCCTTACTTTGAATTGATTAGTAATTTCCATTGAGGATTGGGTGTAATATCCTCTTTGAGGTTGTGTACCCAGCCATCCATAAAACCCTGGTTCAATAATTATTATTTCATAGTCCAGGCTATCATTGGCAATACGTATGGTATCGTTAGTAATTACATTTTTATTATTCTTTACTTGATTTGATTCTTTTAAAGCACTACAAGAGATAAGAATTGCTATTAGTCCTAGTGTTGTTATAATATTTTTCATGGTAATAATTTTAAACAAAAATGATAGAAACTATATAGCTATTAAAGTACCATTTAGTAAAGACTGCATTTTATTGAGTAAAAAAGCCCTACTTATAGAAGTAGGGCTTGATTATGAGAAAATAGTTAGGGATTTATTTTCCAAATAGTCCACCTAGAAGTCCACCTAGACCACCTTTTTTCTTATTGCCACCTAGCACCATTCCGGCTACATCGTCAACAATGCTTCCATCGCCATCACTGTCTAATAAAGTTTCAATAAATGATTGATCATGTGATCCAGATTGTCCCAAAACAGATCCCAGTAAATCACCTATACCATTCGATTGCGTTTGAGAAGTCTGTTTTTGCTTACCTAGCATACCCATTAAAATAGGAGCTGCAATTTTTATAATTTTACTTACCGACTGCATGTCCATCCCACTAGATTGTGATAATGCAGTTTCAATTCTAGGTTGTTTAGCACCTAGAACATGTCCCAATATACCAGCACCGTCGTTCTCTAACTCCTCTGGAGAACCTGGACCATCACCAAAAATTCCTCCTAGCATATCGAGAACACTGCCAGAGCTATGTTTAGGATTTTCTAGCGCATTATTTAAAGCAGCTGCCCCTTCAGGAGTACTTGCATTACGTTGCATTGCGCCCAGTATTAAAGGCATAGCCTGTGAAAGTACATTGGCAGTTTTATCTGCTGGTTGTCCTGTTTTTTGAGATGCGCCTTGTATCAAAGTCTGACCTAGGTCAGATTGTAAAAGATCTAAAATTGAAGCCATTGTTTATTAATTTG
The DNA here is from genome assembly GCF_001430865.1 of Nonlabens sp. MIC269. Lineage (GTDB taxonomy): Bacteria > Bacteroidota > Bacteroidia > Flavobacteriales > Flavobacteriaceae > Nonlabens > Nonlabens tegetincola. The sequence continues at coordinate 2,869,873 of NZ_CP011373.1, forward strand.
ATTTGTTTTTAAAATTACGATTTATGGTGAAAGGAATTCAAAAATATTAATTGTTAAAAAAATTAGTAGATTAAAGGTGTGAAAATACGATGAAAAGAGTGTTTTTGATGATTCGCTTTCGCGAAAGCGTAAAAATGATTCACCCTTTACTGTTAACTAAAAGTGTAAACTTGATTAAAAATCTATTAGTTATGTAATTCTATCGACTTATTTTTACTGAAATAGAAGAATTAAAATATGGGAACATTTATAATAGAAGGAGGACACCAATTAAAAGGAGATATACAACCGCAAGGAGCCAAAAATGAAGCACTTCAAATTTTATGTGCTGTACTGCTTACTGATGAACCTGTACGTATTGATAATGTTCCTGATATTATTGATGTAAATAAATTAATAGCTCTATTAAATAATCTAGGTGTAAAAGTCACAAAAAACAGTTCAGACTCCTATACCTTTCAAGCCGATGAAATCAATTTAGATTTTCTTCAATCTGAAGATTATAAAATTCAAGGAAGAGGATTAAGAGGTTCCATTATGCTAGTTGGTCCATTGCTCGCTAGATTTGGTAAAGGATACATTCCTAGACCAGGTGGTGATAAGATAGGTAGACGTAGATTAGATACTCATTTTGAAGGTTTTATAAAACTGGGAGCTACTTTTAGATACAATAGAGAAGAATACTTTTATGGGGTTGAGGCCGAAGAGTTGCATGGGACGTATATGTTATTAGATGAGGCATCGGTGACTGGAACCGCAAACATTGTCATGGCAGCAGTACTAGCTAAAGGTGTCACAACTATTTACAACGCGGCTTGCGAGCCTTACTTACAACAATTATGTAACATGCTGGTGCGTATGGGTGCCAAAATAGATGGGATAGGATCCAATCTATTAAAAATTACGGGAGTTGAAAAATTAGGAGGAACTAAACACCGAATCCTACCTGATATGATAGAAATTGGAAGTTGGATAGGTCTTGCTGCCATGACAAAAAGTGAAATTACTATCAAAAATGTAGCTTATGATGAGCTGGGAATAATTCCAGATACTTTTAGAAAATTAGGTATAACGATAAATAGAGTAGGAGATGATATTCATATTCCTGCCCATGAAGATGGTTATGAAATTCAAAACTATATAGATGGTAGTATCTTAACTATTTCTGATGCTCCATGGCCAGGTTTTACCCCAGATTTATTAAGTATTGTTCTGGTAGTAGCCACGCAAGCTCGCGGTAGTGTTCTTATTCATCAAAAAATGTTTGAAAGTAGACTTTTCTTTACAGACAAATTAATCGACATGGGAGCAAAAATAATTCTTTGCGATCCTCATAGAGCGAGTGTGATAGGTCATGATTTTAAGTCTTCTTTAAAAGCGACGACAATGACAAGTCCAGATATTAGGGCTGGGATATCTTTATTAATCGCCGCACTAAGCGCCAAAGGAACTAGTACTATCCATAACATTGAACAGATTGATCGTGGATATCAAAATATTGACTCTAGACTTAAAGCTATTGGAGCTAAAATTGAACGCGTTGGTTCTCAATTTTAAAACTAATTAACTTTATTAACGTAAAGTGTTGGTGATTAAAAGACTAAAAACCTTACCTTTAAAAAAAGGCAAGGTTTTTGGTATTTAATTGTTATGAGAAGATTCCTATTTTTATTGTTATTAGTCGCGGTTCCTTATGTTCTAAATGCACAAGAACTACCGGAGTCGACTAATAAAAAAATTAAACCTGTTCCAGAAACGGAATCAGGAGGAAGTTTGTTATTTCCAGAAAATGAGGAGTCTACTGTATTGAAAAGACCTAAAAAGGAACCCAAAATTAATCTGAGACAGGAAACAGACCTTACTAATCCCGGTATTAAATTTAAAGAGAAGACAAAGCTTAAACAAGATGCACCCATGGGACCAGGTTTTGTAAGTGATACCTTTCTAGGGGAAATAAGAACTGGGGAAACCATCATAAAATTGATGTGTAGAGATCATGGTTATCAAGATGGTGATCTAGTACGTATATGGGTAGATGATAAGGTGGTAATTGAGAAGATTTATTTAAAATATGCTTACCAAGGTGTACGAATTCCGCTTAAGCAAGGATTTAATAAAATAGAGATAGAAGCTCTTAATCAAGGTGAGTCAGGTCCTAATACGGCAGAGTTTGTAGTGATGAACGATAAAGGTGAGGTTATTCAAAAAAATGAATGGAATCTTGCTTCTGGTGTTAAAGCTTTGCTTGTTGTTCTAAAAGAATAGTTTCCAGACGATCAGTTACATCAATTACCTTTTGATTTTTAACATCATTTAATTGAAATGGGCCTATTTGTGTGCGTACAAGTCTTAAAACAGGAAAACCTACCTTACTACACATTTTTCTTACCTGTCTAAACTTTCCTTCGTTTAAGGTGATAGAAATCCAACTCGTAGGACCGTGTTTTTCGTCTCTAATATAGGTATGAGTTAAATTGTAATCTGGTTCTTGGCTTATAGCAGCTTCACATGGATTTGTGTTATAAGGTTTACCGTTTACAGTAATAACTACACCATTTTTTAATTGTTCTATTACGGATTGAGTTATCTTCCCATCTACTTGCGCGTGATAGGTTTTTGACCATAGTTTTGATCTGTTGATAATATCACTTGTTTTGCCACAAGTGGTTAGTAAAAGTAAACCTTCAGTCTTTTCATCTAGTCTACCTATTGCCATTGTGTTATCGGGAAACGAGCCCAACTCTTTTAAAAACCTTTTTCTTTTTTGTTTTCCATCATTAGTAAGAAATTGACTCCACCATGCGGAACGGTTTATAAACTAAAAAATGTTGAGCATCCATAATAATGTAGATGCACAAAGATATCTGATCTAAGTAAAATTTAAGAATTTGATAGTTTCCTTTTTTGAAAAAAGGGAAAATAACTTCTAGCTTCTATAGATTTTTTTCTTAGATAGTTTAATTGTCTTGAAAGTCCAAGATTACAAGTATTGTAGCGACTTAATAGTTCTTGTTTTTCCTTTTCCATAACGCAACATTTTACTAGAATAAAAGTAAAATAGTTCTAGCGTAACCCATTAAATTTAATGAGAATAATTAGTTAACTGTTTGTAAAATTTACAATTCTAAGAATAGGTTTCACCATGTTGCGAAGCGTCTAGTCCTCTCTTTTCTTGATCTTCTCTCACTCTTAATGGGATTATTTTATTTACTATCCAATATAATATCCAGCTGCCAGCAAACGTAAATATAGAAACGCCTACAAGAGATATCATATGCCATGTAAAAGTAGTTGTCTCTCCATAAATCAGCCCAACTTCTTTGGCAAAAACAGCTGTAAGGATCATTCCTACAACACCACCAACACCGTGAGAAGGAAAAACGTCTAGTGTATCATCAAGATCGGTTTTGTTTTTAAATCTAATAGCCCAATTACTTATTAGTGCTGCGATAAACCCTATAAAAATAGACTGACTAAGTGATACAAATCCAGCTGCTGGAGTATGGCTACTAATCCTACTATAGCTCCAATACAAGCATTTAAAGCACTCATCTTGCGGCCAGAAAATCTGTCATAAAAAACCCAAGTAATCATAGCGGTCGCACTTGCAAGATTTGTATTTGCAAATGATATTACCGTATCCATATTTACACCTAGAGCAGATCCTGCGTTAAAACCAAACCAGCCAAACCATAATAAAGCTGTTCCTAAAATGATGTAAGCTGTGTTAGTAGTCTCGTGTGTAATCTTTTTACGTTTACCTAAGAAAACTGCACCAGCAAGTGCAGCAAATCCAGCGCTCATATGAACGACTGTCCCGCCTGCAAAATCTAGTACACCTAGATTTCTTAACAATCCATCCGGATGCCAAGTCATGTGAGCTAAAGGAGTATAGATAAATAAAATGAACAGAATAATATACAGGATGTAAGATCTAAATCTTATTCTACCAGCAAAACTACCGGTAATAAGAGCAGGAGTAATAATGGCAAATTTTAATTGAAAAAAGGCAAATAATAAAAAGGGAATAGTAGAACCAAAATTTGGATTAGGTGATAGAGTTACATTTTTAAAATTGAAATAAGTCATTGGGTTACCTATTATTCCTCCTATACTATCACCAAAGGCTAGGCTGAATCCGACAATCACCCAAAGAACACTCACAATACCCAAGGCAATAAAACTTTGCAACATCGTGGAAATCACATTTTTCTTGTTAACCATTCCACCATAGAAAAAAGCTAGTCCAGGAGTCATAAGTAATACAAACGCACTAGCAACTAACATCCATGCAGTATCACCCGTATCAATTTGAGTATTTAATTCCCCTATCTCATAAGGTTCTCCCAAAATAAGTGAGATAATAATAAGTACAAGTAAAAACGATAAAGTTCCATTTTTTTCCCATTCTTAAAACGTATTAAATTATGGTTTTAAAATTAGGAGTACTTCAAATTAATTAATAATTAATAAAGAAAATTTCAATTCAATTCTATTGGTAAAATTATTAAGTAACTATAAATCAAACACATAATTTAGTGTTGTAGAATTGGATCATAGCAATTAAATAGAAATATCTCAAAAGAAGGAATAAATTATCAAGAATATGATAAAAGTAAAACCATCGTTGCCGGAATTGCATAAAGACTATATCGTTTTCGTTTAATTCTTAATAAACTAGAAATAAAAAAACGCCTTCAAAAGGCGGTTTTTTTATTTGCATTTATGAAAATTTAAGCTAGTACTTGCTGTACTTTATCTGCAGCTTCTTGGAATTCAACTGCACTCTGTACGTCTAGTCCAGAGTTATCTATTAATTCCTTAGCGATTTCTGCGTTAGTACCTTGTAATCTTACGATGATAGGTACATTGATTTCATCACCCATATTTTTGTAAGCGTCAACAATTCCTTGTGCTACTCTATCACATCTTACAATACCACCAAAAGATATTAACTAGGATAGCTTCTACTGCTGGATCTTTAAGAATAATTCTAAAAGCTTCCTCTACACGTTTAGCATCTGCAGTACCACCTACGTCAAGAAAGTTTGCTGGTTCTCCACCAGCCATTTTAATTAAGTCCATTGTAGCCATTGCTAGTCCAGCACCATTTACCATACAACCTACGTTACCATCAAGATCTACATAGTAAAGACCAACTGCTTTGGCTTCTACTTCGGTTGCATTTTCTTCACGAGTGTCTCGCATCTCTGCGATGTCTTTGTGACGATAAAGCGCGTTTTCATCAAGAGAAATTTTACAGTCTACAGCGATTATGCGGTCATCACTTGCTTTTAATACAGGGTTGATTTCAAATAAAGAAGAATCAGAACCTACATAGGCATTGTAAAGAGCATTAACAAATTTTGTCATTTCTTTGAAAGCTTTACCACTTAGACCTAGGTTAAAAGCTATTCTTCTAGCTTGGAAACCTTGTAAACCGTGAGCAGGATCAATAGTTTCAGTAAAAATTAAGTGTGGAGTTTCTTCAGCAACAGTTTCAATGTCCATTCCACCTTCTGTAGAATACATGATCATATTTTTACCAGCTGCACGATCTAATAAAACAGACATGTAAAACTCTTCTGGTTCACTGTCTCCAGGATAGTAAACATCTTCAGCTACAAGGACCTGGTGAACTCTTTTTCCTTCTGGCGGAGTTTGAGGAGTAACTAAGTCCATTCCTATAATTTGACCTGCAATTTCATTAACTTCATCTAAGTTTTTTGCAAGTTTAACTCCACCACCTTTACCGCGACCACCAGCGTGAACTTGTGCTTTAATTACATGCCATCCAGTTCCGGTTTCTTCGGTAAGTGCTTTTGCTGCTTCTACAGCTTCTGCAGCAGTAGTTGCTACTTTACCTCTTTGAACAGTTACACCGTATCCAGCGAGTATTTCTTTTCCTTGATATTCGTGAAGATTCATATATAGAATTTAATGTCAATTAATAATTTGTAGCAAAAATAAGAAATGAGCCTTAGAATTGATAGTATAATTTAGGCCTATTTTATTAAGGTTTTATCAAAGTACTTTGTTATTTGATCTACGCTTTCGCGAAAGCGTAATAAATACATCCCAATTTTAAAAGATAAGTTTCTAATCCGTTGTAGTTATAACTTTTTCTACTCTTGCAAAACGATCACAGTTGCGCACCCAAAGTGCGGTGTTTTTTAAATCTTCTCTACCAGAAATATGATAAAAATTACAAGGAATAGTATCTGTATTCGATTTTGAAAAATCAACATTACCATATTTAAGAATAAGCTGGATACTTAACGTGTCTAATTGTTCACTTTTAAGTAATTCTCTAACTTCTGGGGACAATCTTATAGATTTTTTACCTATATCATTTATAACCCTGGCTTCAGGCATCCACGTGCATTGAGTGCGTTTTCCTGTCCAAAAAAATAGCAGAAAGACCATTCCAATTGCAAATCCACTCATGTACAGTCCCCATCGTCTTATTTTTCTCATAACTTATTTAAAAGATGAGCAAATTTACATCGCTATATGGTAAGTCATACCATTGTCCAACGGATTTATTTGTAAGAATACCGTGGTATAAATAAACGCTACATTTTAGACCTTTATCAGTTCGTAATGTGTGTTCAATGCCACCATCACCACCAATATTAAGAAGATAGGGTGTAAAGATATTACTTAGGGAGATCGTTGCTGTACGACTATATCTACTAGGTAAATTAGGTACACAATAATGTGTAATATTAAATTTATCATAGGTAGGCGAGGAGTGAGTTGTTAATTCACTGGTTTCAAAACATCCGCCCATATCGATACTTGTATCAATTATGACAGCACCTGATTTCATATTTTCTACCATAGGCTGTGATACTACCACAGGTGTACGATCTTCACCACTTAATGCTCCAATAGCAACGTCACATCGACGCAAGGCTTTGGCTAAATATTTAGGTTGAATAGTGGACGTATAGATATGATTTCCTACACGATCTTGAATTCTCCTCAAATTGGTAATGGAATTATCAAAAACCTTTATCGTAGCACCAAGACCTTGAGCTGTTCTTGCGGCAAATTCACCTATTACACCAGCTCCTAGAATTACAACGTCAACTGGAGGAACACCTGTAATATTACCAAATAACTGGCCGGTTCTATTTGACCCAGTTGCTAGTAGCTCCGAAGCTATCAATACTGATGCAATTCCTGATATCTCCCTAAGCGCATTTACGGCTGTAAATCTTCCCGATTCATCGGTTATGAATTCGTAAGCAAGAGCTGTGATTTTTTTTGAGGCAAGTTTTTTGAAATATGCTTTACTTCTAGTTTTTAATTGAAGACCAGAGAACAAAGTTGCATTAGGCTTTAATAAGTCTATTTCATCTAAAGATGGTGGAGCAACTTTGAGTACCATGGGACAAGAAAAGACTTTATTTTTGTCTGATGTAATTTCTCCACCAGCATTTATGTAATCTTGATCGGTAAAATTACTTCCTAATCCTGCACCTTTTTCTATAATTATTTTATGTCCGTGTGCTGTAATAGCAGCAACAGCATCGGGAGTGAGACATATCCTTCTTTCAATTTCTTGATTTTCTTTAGGTATACCTATGATTAAATCTCTACTAGTTCTAGTAATTTCTAATCGTTCCTCTTGAGGTATAAGTTGATCTTTTGTAAAAGGTGTAGAGATATTAGACATATGATAAAAACTATTAGATCCACTTATCGGATGGCTTGTGCATTTCCTCGTCTACCTTGTTCATCAAGTCTTGCTCTCACGATGTCTCTTGCTGTATAACTTAAAAAGATGGCACCTATAACTACGGGTACCATAAAATATAAGTCTCTTTGATCTACAAACTCAATGGATGGGTCTAATACAGTATATACTTGAATGGCAATACATTCCCATTGTTATTAATATGGCATGATACCACCAATGTTTACAGGTTACTATATAGATTGACATATCTGTAAACATTGGTGGTATCATGCCATATTAATACCAATGGGAATATGCCATTCAAGTATATACTGTATTAGACCCATCCATTGAGTTTGTAGATCAAAGAGACTTATATTTTATGGTACCCGTAGTTATAGGTGCCATCTTTTTAAGTTATACAGCAAGAGACATCGTGAGAGCAAGACTTGATGAACAAGGTTCAAAATTAGACGAGGAAATGCACAAGCCATCCGATAAGTGGATCTAATAGTTTTTATCATATGTCTAATATCTCTACACCTTTTACAAAAGATCAACTTATACCTCAAGAGGAACGATTAGAAATTACTAGAACTAGTAGAGATTTAATCATAGGTATACCTAAAGAAAATCAAGAAATTGAAAGAAGGATATGTCTCACTCCCGATGCTGTTGCTGCTATTACAGCACACGGACATAAAATAATTATAGAAAAAGGTGCAGGATTAGGAAGTAATTTTCCGATCAAGATTACATAAATGCTGGTGGAGAAATTACATCAGACAAAAATAAAGTCTTTTCTTGTCCCATGGTACTCAAAGTTGCTCCACCATCTTTAGATGAAATAGACTTATTAAAGCCTAATGCAACTTTGTTCTCTGGTCTTCAATTAAAAACTAGAAGTAAAGCATATTTCAAAAAACTTGCCTCAAAAAAAATCACAGCTCTTGCTTACGAATTCATAACCGATGAATCGGGAAGATTTACAGCCGTAAATGCGCTTAGGGAGATATCAGGAATTGCATCAGTATTGATAGCTTCGGAGCTACTAGCAACTGGGTCAAATAGAACCGGCCAGTTATTTGGTAATATTACAGGTGTTCCTCCAGTTGACGTTGTAATTCTAGGAGCTGGTGTAATAGGTGAATTTGCCGCAAGAACAGCTCAAGGTCTTGGTGCTACGATAAAGGTTTTTGATAATTCCATTACCAATTTGAGGAGAATTCAAGATCGTGTAGGAAATCATATCTATACGTCCACTATTCAACCTAAATATTTAGCCAAAGCCTTGCGTCGATGTGACGTTGCTATTGGAGCATTAAGTGGTGAAGATCGTACACCTGTGGTAGTATCACAGCCTATGGTAGAAAATATGAAATCAGGTGCTGTCATAATTGATACAAGTATCGATATGGGCGGATGTTTTGAAACCAGTGAATTAACAACTCACTCCTCGCCTACCTATGATAAATTTAATATTACACATTATTGTGTACCTAATTTACCTAGTAGATATAGTCGTACAGCAACGATCTCCCTAAGTAATATCTTTAAACCCTATCTTCTTAATATTGGTGGGGATGGTGGCATTGAACACACATTACGAACTGATAAAGGTCTAAAATGTAGCGTTTATTTATACCACGGTATTCTTACAAATAAATCCGTTGGACAATGGTATGACTTACCATATAGCGATGTAAATTTGCTCATCTTTTAAATAAGTTATGAGAAAAATAAGACGATGGGGACTGTACATGAGTGGATTTGCAATTGGAATGGTCTTTCTGCTATTTTTTTGGACAGGAAAACGCACTCAATGCACGTGGATGCCTGAAGCCAGGGTTATAAATGATATAGGTAAAAAATCTATAAGATTGTCCCCAGAAGTTAGAGAATTACTTAAAAGTGAACAATTAGACACGTTAAGTATCCAGCTTATTCTTAAATATGGTAATGTTGATTTTTCAAAATCGAATACAGATACTATTCCTTGTAATTTTTATCATATTTCTGGTAGAGAAGATTTAAAAAAAACCGCACTTTGGGTGCGCAACTGTGATCGTTTTGCAAGAGTAGAAAAAGTTATAACTACAACGGATTAGAAACTTATCTTTTAAAATTGGGATGTATTTATTACGCTTTCGCGAAAGCGTAGATCAAATAACAAAGTACTTTGATAAAACCTTAATAAAATAGGCCTAAATTATACTATCAATTCTAAGGCTCATTTCTTATTTTTGCTACAAATTATTAATTGACATTAAATTCTATATATGAATCTTCACGAATATCAAGGGAAAAGAAATACTCGCTGGATACGGGTGTAACTGTTCAAAGAGGTAAAGTAGCAACTACTGCTGCAGAAGCTGTAGAAGCAGCAAAAGCACTTACCGAAGAAACCGGAACTGGATGCATGTAATAAAGCACAAGTTCAACGCTGGTGGTCGCGGTAAAGGTGGTGGAGTTAAACTGCAAAAAACTTAGATGAAGTTAATGAAATTGCAGGTCAAATTATAGGAATGGACTTAGTTACTCCTCAAACTCCGCCAGAAGGAAAAAGAGTTCACCAGGGTCCTTGTAGCTGAAGATGTTTACTATCCTGGAGACAGTGGAACCAGAAGAGTTTTACATGTCTGTTTTATTAGATCGTGCAGCTGGTAAAAATATGATCATGTATTCTACAGAAGGTGGAATGGACATTGAAACTGTTGCTGAAGAAACTCCACACTTAATTTTTACTGAAACTATTGATCCTGCTCACGGTTTACAAGGTTCCAAGCTAGAAGAATAGCTTTTAACCTAGGTCTAAGTGGTAAAGCTTTCAAAGAAATGACAAAATTTGTTAATGCTCTTTACAATGCCTATGTAGGTTCTGATTCTTCTTTATTTGAAATCAACCCTGTATTAAAAGCAAGTGATGACCGCATAATCGCTGTAGACTGTAAAATTTCTCTTGATGAAAACGCGCTTTATCGTCACAAAGACATCGCAGAGATGCGAGACACTCGTGAAGAAAATGCAACCGAAGTAGAAGCCAAAGCAGTTGGTCTTAACTATGTAGATCTTGATGGTAACGTAGGTTGTATGGTAAATGGTGCTGGACTAGCAATGGCTACAATGGACTTAATTAAAATGGCTGGTGGAGAACCAGCAAACTTTCTTGACGTAGGTGGTACTGCAGATGCTAAACGTGTAGAGGAAGCTTTTAGAATTATTCTTAAAGATCCAGCAGTAGAAGCTATCCTAGTTAATATCTTTGGTGGTATTGTAAGATGTGATAGAGTAGCACAAGGAATTGTTGACGCTTACAAAAATATGGGTGATGAAATCAATGTACCTATCATCGTAAGATTACAAGGTACTAACGCAGAAATCGCTAAGGGAATTAATAGATAACTCTGGACTAGACGTACAGAGTGCAGTTGAATTCCAAGAAGCTGCAGATAAAGTACAGCAAGTTACTAGCTTAAATTTTCATAAATGCAAATAAAAAAACCGCCTTTTGAAGGCGGTTTTTTTATTTCTAGTTTATTAAGAATTAAACGAAAACGATATAGTCTTTATGCAATTCCGGCAACGATGGTTTTACTTTTATCATATTCTTGATAATTTATCCTTCTTTTGAGATATTTCTATTTAATTGCTATGATCCAATTCTACAACACTAAATTATGTGTTTGATTTATAGTTACTTAATAATTTACCAATAGAATTGAATTGAAAATTTTCTTTATTAATTATTAATTTAATTTGAAGTACTCCTAATTTTAAAACCATAATTTAATACGTTTTAAGAATGGAAAAAAATGGAACTTTATCGTTTTACTTGTACTTATTATTATCTCACTTATTTTGGGAGAAACCTTATGAGATAGGGGAATTAAATACTCAAATTGATACGGGTGATACTGCATGGATGTTAGTTGCTAGTGCGTTTGTATTACTATGACTCCTGGACTAGCTTTTTCTATGGTGGAATGGTTAACAAGAAAAAATGTGATTTCCACGATGTTGCAAAGTTTTATTGCCTTGGGTATTGGAGTGTTCTTTGGGTGATTGTCGGATTCAGCCTAGCCTTTGGTGATAGTATAGGAGGAATAATAGGTAACCCAATGACTTATTTCAATTTTAAAAATGTAACTCTATCACCTAATCCCAAATTTGGTTCTACTATTCCCTTTTTATTATTTGCCTTTTTTCAATTAAAATTTGCCATTATTACTCCTGCTCTTATTACCGGTAGTTTTGCTGGTAGAATAAGATTTAGATCTTACATCTGTATATTATTCTGTTCATTTTATTTATCTATACTCCTTTAGCTCACATGACTTGGCATCCGGATGGATTGTTAAGAAATCTAGGTGTACTAGATTTTGCAGGCGGGACAGTCGTTCATATGAGCGCTGGATTTGCTGCACTTGCTGGTGCAGTTTTCTTAGGTAAACGTAAAAAGATTACACACGAGACTACTAACACAGCTTACATCATTTTAGGAACAGCTTTATTATGGTTTGGCTGGTTTGGTTTTAACGCAGGATCTGCTCTAGGTGTAAATATGGATACGGTAATATCATTTGCAAATACAAATCTTGCAAGTGCGACCGCTATGATTACTTGGGTTTTTTATGACAGATTTTCTGGCCGCAAGATGAGTGCTTTAAATGCTTGTATTGGAGCTATAGTAGGATTAGTAGCCATAACTCCAGCAGCTGGATTTGTATCACTTAGTCAGTCTATTTTTATAGGGTTTATCGCAGCACTAATAAGTAATTGGGCTATTAGATTTAAAAACAAAACCGATCTTGATGATACACTAGACGTTTTTCCTTCTCACGGTGTTGGTGGTGTTGTAGGAATGATCCTTACAGCTGTTTTTGCCAAAGAAGTTGGGCTGATTTATGGAGAGACAACTACTTTTACATGGCATATGATATCTCTTGTAGGCGTTTCTATATTTACGTTTGCTGGCAGCTGGATATTATATTGGATAGTAAATAAAATAATCCCATTAAGAGTGAGAGAAGATCAAGAAAAGAGAGGACTAGACGCTTCGCAACATGGTGAAACCTATTCTTAGAATTGTAAATTTTACAAACAGTTAACTAATTATTCTCATTAAATTTAATGGGTTACGCTAGAACTATTTTACTTTTATTCTAGTAAAATGTTGCGTTATGGAAAAGGAAAAACAAGAACTATTAAGTCGCTACAATACTTGTAATCTTGGACTTTCAAGACAATTAAACTATCTAAGAAAAAAATCTATAGAAGCTAGAAGTTATTTTCCCTTTTTTCAAAAAAGGAAACTATCAAATTCTTAAATTTTACTTAGATCAGATATCTTTGTGCATCTACATTATTATGGATGCTCAACATTTTTTAGTTTATAAACCGTTCCGCATGGTGAGTCAATTTCTTACTAATGATGGAAAACAAAAAAGAAAAAGGTTTTTAAAAGAGTTGGGCTCGTTTCCCGATAACACAATGGCAATAGGTAGACTAGATGAAAAGACTGAAGGTTTACTTTTACTAACCACTTGTGGCAAAACAAGTGATATTATCAACAGATCAAAACTATGGTCAAAAACCTATCACGCGCAAGTAGATGGGAAGATAACTCAATCCGTAATAGAACAATTAAAAAATGGTGTAGTTATTACTGTAAACGGTAAACCTTATAACACAAATCCATGTGAAGCTGCTATAAGCCAAGAACCAGATTACAATTTAACTCATACCTATATTAGAGACGAAAAACACGGTCCTACGAGTTGGATTTCTATCACCTTAAACGAAGGAAAGTTTAGACAGGTAAGAAAAATGTGTAGTAAGGTAGGTTTTCCTGTTTTAAGACTTGTACGCACACAAATAGGCCCATTTCAATTAAATGATGTTAAAAATCAAAAGGTAATTGATGTAACTGATCGTCTGGAAACTATTCTTTTAGAACAACAAGCAAAGCTTTAACACCAGAAGCAAGATTCCATTCATTTTTTTGAATAACCTCACCTTTATCGTTCATCACTACAAACTCTGCCGTATTAGGACCTGACTCACCTTGATTAAGAGCTTCTATCTCTATTTTATTAAATCCTTGCTTAAGCGGAATTCGTACACCTTGGTAAGCATATTTTAAATAAATCTTCTCAATTACCACCTTATCATCTACCCATATACGTACTAGATCACCATCTTGATAACCATGATCTCTACACATCAATTTTATGATGGTTTCCCCAGTTCTTATTTCCCCTAGAAAGGTATCACTTACAAAACCTGGTCCCATGGGTGCATCTTGTTTAAGCTTTGTCTTCTCTTTAAATTTAATACCGGGATTAGTAAGGTCTGTTTCCTGTCTCAGATTAATTTTGGGTTCCTTTTTAGGTCTTTTCAATACAGTAGACTCCTCATTTTCTGGAAATAACAAACTTCCTCCTGATTCCGTTTCTGGAACAGGTTTAATTTTTTTATTAGTCGACTCCGGTAGTTCTTGTGCATTTAGAACATAAGGAACCGCGACTAATAACAATAAAAATAGGAATCTTCTCATAACAATTAAATACCAAAAACCTTGCCTTTTTTTAAAGGTAAGGTTTTTAGTCTTTTAATCACCAACACTTTACGTTAATAAAGTTAATTAGTTTTAAAATTGAGAACCAACGCGTTCAATTTTAGCTCCAATAGCTTTAAGTCTAGAGTCAATATTTTGATATCCACGATCAATCTGT